>DATCZG010000001.1:0-29709 GCA_036526035.1 Ilumatobacter sp.
CACGACCACTGAGTCCGGCGAACGACGCGACACGAGAGGCCGTACGGCGTGACCCTTCGACTGATCGACAAGGTGGCGCTGATCACCGGCGGCGCCTCCGGGATCGGCCGGGCATGTGCGGCGCGGCTCGCCGAGGAGGGCGCCGCGGTGGTGGTCACCGACATCGAGGACGATGCGGGGGCGCGGGTCGTGGCCGACATCCGGGCCGCCGGGCACCGCGCCGACTACCTGCACCACGACGTCACCTCCGAGGACGAGTGGATCGAAGTGGTCGCCGAGGTCGGCCGGCTCCACGGCGGCCTCGACGTGCTCGTCAACAACGCCGGCATCGCGATCGGTGCCAGCATCATCGAGATGACCCTCGCCGACTGGCAGCGCCAGCAGGCGATCAACCTCGACGGCGTCTTCCTCGGGCTCAAGCACTGCATCCCCGTGATGCGCGACGGCGGGGGCGGCTCGATCATCAACGTCTCGTCGGTCGCCGGCCTCAAGGGCAGCGCCCGGCTCGCCGGCTACAACGCCACCAAAGGCGGGGTGCGCCTGCTCACCAAGGGCGTCGCGCTCGAATGCGCCCGGGCGCGCTGGAACGTGCGGGTCAACTCGATCCACCCCGGCATCATCGACACCCCGATCTGGACCCGCATGCAGGCCGGTGCGCTGGTGCCCGGTGGCGGCCAGCTCGACGCCGCCGACATCGCGGCCGCCGCCGTGCCGACCGGTGCGCTCGGCACACCGCTCGACGTCGCCAACGCGGTGCTGTTCCTCGCCGGCGACGAGTCGTCGTACATCACGGGCACCGAGTTGGTGATCGACGCCGGGCTGTCCGCATAGCGCCGGGCAGCAACAGCCCGGCGCGGCGGTGCCGCGTCGGCGGGCGGCGCGAGCTGGCGGCCGGCCTAGTGACCTTCGCCCCTTCCGGTGCCCCGCCCACCGGCCTAGGTTCGAGACGGAGGCGGAGTCTCCGCACCTTCGGCGGCGTCGCCCCCGCGCACGAACAGGAGCGCCCGATGCACGCCGCGACCGCCCCGGAACGCGCTGCGCCCTCCACCGGCGCGCCCCGCGCCGCGCCGCCGCCGGCGACCGGTGGGCCACCTGATCCGTGGGAGGCGATGCGGGCCCGACTCGCCGGGCTCCCCTTCCACGAGGGCGTCAACATCGCCCACGAGGCCGTCGACCGGCACGTCGCCGATGGCTTCGGATCGCAGCCGGCGATGCGCTTTCTCGCCAAAGGCGACGACCCCGACGCGCCGGGCACCGTCTACACCTACCAGCGGTTGGCGGTCGAGACCGCCCGCTTCGCCCACGTGTTGCGCGGCCTCGGGGTGATGCCCGGCGAGACCGTGTACCTGCTGGCCGGACGCGTCCCGCGGTTGTACGTGGCCGCCCTCGGGGCGCTCAAGGGCCAGCACCTCGTGTGCCCGCTGTTCGCCGCCTTCGGGCCCGAGCCGATCCAGCAGCGCATGCTGATCGGCAAGGCCGCCGTGCTCGTCACGACCGCCTCGCTGTACCGCCGCAAGATCGCCCCGATGCGCGGCCGGCTGCCGGTGCGCCACGTGATCGCGCTCGACGTCGACGACCAGGCCGACGCTCCACCCGGAACGCTCGCCTTCGGCGACCTGTTCGACCGCGCGATCGGCGTGTTCGGCATCGCGCCCACGGCGCCCGAGACGCCGGCGCTGCTGCACTTCACCTCGGGCACCACCGGCACCCCGAAAGGGGCGCTGCACGTGCACGACGCGGTGGCGATGCACCACGCCACCACCGGGGACGTGTTCGGGCTGGGGCGCGGCGACGTGTACTGGTGCACCGCGGATCCGGGCTGGGTGACCGGCATCAGCTACGGCGTCATCGGACCGCTCACGGTGGGCGCCACCATGGTGGTCGACGAGGCCGAGTTCGACGCCGAGCGGTGGTACCGCATCCTCGAAGGGCAGCGGGTCGACGTGTGGTACACCGCCCCGACCGCGATCCGGATGCTGATCCACGCCGGGCCCGAACGGGCCGCAGGGTTCGACCTGTCGGGCCTGCGCAGCGCGTTCAGCGTCGGTGAGCCGCTCGGTGCCGAGGCGGTGCGGTGGGGCGAGGCGCACCTCGGGATCACCTTCCGCGACACCTGGTGGCAGACCGAGACCGGCGCGGTCATGATCGCCAACCCCGCCGGCGGCGCCGTCGAACCGGGTTCGATGGGCAGCGCGGTCTGCGGGGTCGAAGCGACGCTGCTCGCCACCACCGAGACCGGCGAGGTCGCCCGCGACGAGACCGGAAGGGTCGTCGAACTCGACGATCCGGCGGCGATCGGGATGATCGCCCTGCGCGCCGGCTGGCCGTCGATGTTCCGGGCCTACCTCGACGACGACGACCGCTATCGGCGCTGCTTCGCCGACGGCTGGTACCTGGCGGGCGATCTCGCCCGGCGCGACCGCTTCGGGCGGTTCTGGTTCGTCGGTCGCGCCGACGACGTCATCAAGACCGCCGGCCATCTGGTCGGGCCGTTCGAGGTGGAGGCGGTGCTCAACGCACACCCGGCCGTCTCCGGCTCGGGTGTCTACGGCGTGCCCGACCCGGTCGCCGGGCAGGTCGTCCACGCCCGCATCGTGCTGCATCGCGGCGTCGAGGCCGGCGACGCGACGATCGCGGAGGTGATGGCCCACGCCAGGCGGCGCCTCGGCGCCGGCCTCGCACCGCGCGAGATCGTCGCCGTCGACCGGCTGCCGGTCACCCGCAGCGGCAAGGTGATGCGACGGGTGCTACGGGCGCGCGAACTGGGTCTGCCCGAGGGCGACCTGTCGACACTCGAGGAGTCCACGACCGAAGGGAGCACCCGATGAGTCGGCTCGACACGGCGACCCGCACCGCGCTGCTGCGCGACATGGTGTTCGTGCGGCGTTTCGAGGAGCGCTGCGCCCAGCTGTACCAGGAGACCAAGATCCGCGGGTTCCTGCACCTGTACGTGGGCGAGGAGGCGATCGCCGCCGGGGTGTGCCATCTGCTGCGGGCCGACGACGGGATCGTCGCCACCTACCGCGAACACGGCCACGCGCTGATGAAAGGGGTGTCGGCGGAGGCGGTGATGGCCGAGATGTTCGGCCGTGTCGACGGCTGCTCGGGCGGCCGCGGCGGGTCGATGCACCTGTTCGATGCCGAGCACCGTCTCTACGGGGGCAACGCGATCGTGGGCGGCGGGCTACCGCTGGCGGTCGGCCTCGGCCTGGCCGAGCAGATGAACGACACCGACCGGGTGATCGCCTGCTTCTTCGGCGAGGGCGCGATGGCCGAGGGCGAGTTCCACGAGAGCATGAACCTGGCGGCGCTGTGGGACCTGCCGGTGCTGTTCTGCTGCGAGAACAACCGGTATGCGATGGGCACCGCCCTCGAGCGGTCGGAGGCCGAGACCGATCTGGCGATGCGGGCCGCCGGGTACGGCATGCCGAGCCGAGCGGTCGACGGCATGGACGTCGAAGCGGTCGTGGCGGCGACCGGCGAGGCGCTGTCGGCGATCCGCTCGGGTGCCGGGCCGGTGTTCCTCGAGTTCCGGACCTACCGGTTCCGGGCCCACTCGATGTACGACCCCGAGCTCTATCGCGACAAGGGCGAGGTCGCCGAATGGCGCCAGCACGGCCCGATCCGCCTCCTGTTCGACCGCATGCTCGCCGACGGCGAGATCGATCCCGACGCGATGGCGGCGATCGAGACCGCCGCCGACGCCGAGATCGAACGGTCGGTGGAGTTCGCCGACGCATCGCCCTGGGAGGACGTCGCCACGCTCGAACGCCACGTCTACGCCCCCGACCGCGAGGAGGTGCCGGCATGACCCGCGACACGATGCTGCCCGACACCGGGCGCGACGACCTGCTCGACGAGTTCGACGACGAGCACGACGACGGGTTCGACGACGGGTTCGACGACGGGGCCGACGACGGGTTCGACGCTGAGCGGTCGAACGGGCCGGCGCCCGCCACCGTCGAGATGACCGGCCGCGAGGCGATGCGCGAGGCGATGCGCACAGCGATGCTGGCCGACGACCGGGTCTTCTTGATGGGCGAGGACGTCGGCCGCTACGGCGGCTGCTTCGCCGTGTCGGCGGGTTTGCTGGCCGAGTTCGGCCCCGACCGGATCCGCGACACACCGCTGTCCGAATCGGCCTTCGTCGGCGCCGGGATCGGCGCCGCGATGGGTGGGATGCGGCCGATCGTCGAGATCATGACCGTCAACTTCAGCCTGCTGGCGCTCGACCAGATCGTGAACAACGCCGCCACGTTGCGGCACATGTCGGGCGGCCAGTTCGGCGTGCCACTGGTGATCCGGATGACCACCGGGGGCGGCCGGCAGCTCGCCGCCCAGCACAGCCACAGCCTCGACGGCTGGTACGCCCACATCCCCGGCCTCAAGATCGTCGCACCCGCCACCATCGAGGACTTCCGGTGGATGCTGGCCCCGGCGCTCGCCGACCCCGACCCGGTGATCATCTTCGAGCACGGCGGCCTCTACGGGGTCGCCGGCGAGGTGCCGGTCGCCGACCCCGGCCTGCCGCTCGCCCGCGCGATCGTGCGCCGGCCGGGCCGCGACCTCACCCTGATCGCGTTCGGCGGTACGTTGCCGATCTGCCTCGACGCCGCCCACCAACTGGCGACGGCGGGCATCGACACCGAGGTGCTCGATCTGCGCTCGCTGCGCCCGCTCGACGACGCGACGATCCTCGAGTCGGTCCGCCGCACCCATCGCGCGGTGGTGGTCGACGAGGGCTGGCGATCGGGTGGGATCTCGGCCGAGATCGCGGCCCGCATCATGGAGCAGGGGTTCTACCACCTCGACGCCCCGGTGGGTCGGGTGTGCGCGGCCGAGGTGCCGCTGCCCTACCCGCACCATCTCGAGTTGGCCGCGCTGCCCGGCGTCGACCGCATCGTGCGGGCGGCACACGTCGCGATGCGCGGCGCGGTGGACGAGTCCGAGGTGGGGCGATGACGACCGCCACCCGCGATGCGACCGTGTTCGCGATGCCTTCGCTCGGCGCCGACATGGACGCCGGGCGCATCACCCGGTGGCGGGTCGGCCCCGGGGACCACGTCGAGCGCGGGCAGATCATCGTGGTGGTCGAGACCGACAAGTCCGACATCGAGGTCGAGGTGTTCCAGCCCGCCACGGTCGTCGAACTGCTGGCCGACGAGGGCGACCTGGTGCCGGTCGGCGCACCGATCGCGCGCTTGCTGCCGGCGAACGGCGACGACGCCGGGCCGGCACCGGCATCGGGGCCGCCGCCCGCGCCGGTCGCGTCGCCGGTCGCGTCGCCGGTCGCGTTGCCGGTCGCGTTGCCCGCCCGGTTGCCCGCCGACCGGCAGGCGTCACGGATCACCCCGCGCGCTCGGCGGCTGATCGACGAACGGGGCCTCGATCCGGCGTCGTTCACCGGGCGCGGCACCGTCACCGGCGACGCGGTGCTGGCGGCCACCGCTCCGACGGCACCGCAACCGGCACCGCCTGACACCGCGCCGCCGGGGCGGGCCGACACCATGCGCACGCACATCGCCGAACTGATGACCCGTTCGTGGCACGAGATCCCCCACTTCCATCTCACCAGGCGCCTCGACCTCACCGCCGCCACCCGGCGGCTGGCGGCAGCCAACGACACCCGATCGCTCGAGGACCGGATCGTGCCGGCGGCGCTGATGCTGTGCGCCACGGCACGCGCCGCGGCGGCGGTACCGGCGTGCAACGGCTGGTGGCTCGACGGGGCGTTCCAGCCCGCCCCCGAGGTGGGCCTGGGCGTGGTGCTCT
Source organism: Ilumatobacter sp. (assembly GCA_036526035.1). Lineage (GTDB taxonomy): Bacteria > Actinomycetota > Acidimicrobiia > Acidimicrobiales > Ilumatobacteraceae > Ilumatobacter. Next base: position 5,773 of record DATCZG010000001.1, read on the forward strand.
CGCTGCGCACCGGCGGCATCCTGGTGCCGACGATCGAGCGGGCCGACCGACTGACCCCGGCCGACATGATGGCCCGCCTGTCCGAGCTGGTGCAACGTGCCCGCCAGGGCCGGCTGCGGGCGTCCGACGTCGGCCGGGCCACGATCACCGTCACCCACCTCGGCGACCGCGGCGCGGACACCGTGAACGGGGTGATCCATCCGCCGCAGGTCGCGATCGTCGGGTTCGGTGCGGTGCACGACGCCGTCGTCGTCGCCGACGGGGCGCCGGCGGTACGGCCGGTCGTGGAGGCGTCGCTCGGTGGTGACCACCGGGCGATCGACGGGCTGACCGGCTCGCGCCTGCTGGCCCGGCTGCAGGTGCTGCTCGACGGACCCATCCTGGAGGAGCTGTGACGAACGCCCGCGACATCGTCCTCGCCGCGATCGGACGGATCGCCCCCGAGGTCGACACCGCCGCCCTGGCGCCGGACGTCGACTTCCGCGAGGAGGCCGAACTCGACTCGATGGACTTCCTCGGCGTCCTCGCCGCGGTGCAGGAGGCGACCGGCATCGATGTGCCCGAGAGCGACTACCCGCGGATCGTCACGATCGACCGGTTCAGCGACTACCTCACGGCGCGGCTGCAACCGAGCGGCGCCTGACCGGCGGCCCCGGGGGCGCGGCGGAGGCCCTCGCTAGCATGGGGCCCATGGGACTCATGAACGCGCGCAACATCGCCAAGGCCAAGGCACTCCTCCAGAACAACCGTCACAAGGTCGGTGACCTGGTGGGCAAGGCCACCGACCAGGTCGACAAGGTCACCAAGGGCAAGTCGTCGTCGATCACCTCCAAGATCGATCAGGCGGCGCGCAAGTTCTCCTCCGGCGCCACCGCGCCGACCAGCACAGGTCCGACCGGCACCGAGACGACCGGCACCGAGACGACCGGCACCGGGACGACCGACACCGGGACGACCGACACCGGGACGACCGGCACCGGGACGACCGAGGCCGGCCACACCGGCGCCTGAGCCGCCCGGCCGACCCGGCGGGCGCGGTCAGTCGTCGATCCGCCGGAAGAACTCCGCCAGCCCGGCGGCGTCGAACCGGGCGGTGAGGTTGCCGTGCTCGTCGTGACCGAGGTCGAGCGCCGGACAGAAGAAGTCGTCCTCACCGACGAAGAAGTGCGGCGACCCGGTGACGCCGCGTCGCCGCCCGGCGTCGTAGTCGGCCTGCACCGCGGCGCTCGCCACGGGGCCAGGGGGCGGTAGCCCCCGGTTGGCAGCGATCTGCGCCAGCACGTCGGGGTCGCCGACGTCGATGCCGTGCTCGAACAGGGCCATCCGCAGCTCGAGGCTGACCGACAGACCGGTCGCCATGTCGCGACGGTAGGCCTCGGCGGCGAGCGCGAGCGCCGACAGCGTGCTCGTCGGCCAGTGGTCGTGCCGCAGCCCGGCGAAGTCGTCGACCCCGAGTTGCTCGGTGAGCGCCTTCGCCTTCAACTCGACGGCGCCGATCTCGAGGCCCGCCCCGTTGACCCACTCGAGCGGCCACGCCCGCACGTGCACGGTGACCGGGTGGTCGAGTTCGGCGATGTGGTGCACGACACGTTTGAGCCCCACGTGGGTGAACGGGCAGGTGACGTCGGCCCACACCTGAACGGTCGTGACATCACGGCGGCTCCGGGAGGACATGGTCGGAGTATCGCCGATCCGCCACGACGGCCGCCAACGAAGCGCGATCCGGCCAAGGTGGCCCCGCGGCGAACCGCCCGTCGCCGGCTGATCCACCGGCCGAGTCCGCGGCGGGCGCGCCGCCGGTCAGCGCCGGTTCGTCGACGCCGCCCCGGCCGGAGCCTCGTCGCCGGACGCCGCTGCGTCATCGCTCGCCACGTGGCGGTGGCCGATCACGGCCAGCAGCCGGGTCACCGACACCCCGTCGGACCGCGCGATCCCCGCGCAGCCGGGCTCGGTCGACGGGCCGCCTCCGTTAGCGCCCGCGACGAGCACCGGCACACCGGGCCGACGGGCACGATGCAGCGCGGCGAGGCGCTGCGTCTGGTCGTCGTGCGGGTCGAGCAGGATCACGATGGCATCGGCTTCGTCGGCGAGCGCACACGCCTCGCCGTGCAGCACCGGGCAACCGGGCTCACGGCGGCGCCCCGGCCCCTGACACACCGCCGACACCAACCCGGCATCGGCGGCGTCGGCCTCGCCCGACCAACGCCCGCCGGCCGCCTCGATGAGCACCCTGGGGCCCACCGCCACCGGCGGCCAGGTGGGTTGGCGGCCCCCGGTGCCGATCGACAGCCGGACCATCCCGATCGAGTGCTCGAGGTTGACGGTCACCCGCCGCCGCAGCACCGCCAGCATCGGGCGGTTGTCGAGCATCACCTCGGCCTGCAGGTTGCGGATTCCGTTCGCCGCCGCGTGACGGGTGAGCACCTCGATCAGGTACGAACCGAGCCATCCCCGCCACCCGGGCGCCACGGTCACCGCCAGGTCGCCGTCGCCGTCGGCCCGCAGCGCGTAGCCGGCCTCGCCGGCCGCCGTGGCCCGATCGCCGTCGTGCACCAGGGCGAGCAGCCCGCTGCCGCCCCGCTCGCCGACCGCCGCCCAGCTGCGGCACCACTCGTCGTCGGGCTGGAAGGCCCCGAAGAACCGCCGGTACCGGTCCTCGACCGACAGCGCGGCGAACAGCTCGCAGATCACGGGGCCGTCGGCGGCGGTCGTCGGCCGGATCTCCATCGTGCGCCCGGCGCCGAGGTCGATCCACTCGACCGGCGCACGATCCGGTTCGCCGCCCGCAGGAGCGGAACGATCCTCCACGACCCCCACGCTACGGCGCCCGGCCCGGGGCGGATAGGTGCGAAGGTCACCCCGGCGGCGGGGCGACGACCTGTTCTGATCGGCTCACGGAGGCGAAACGGCGCTGCGCCCGACGCGCGACGTACACCAGGCCGACCAGCACCGGGACCTCGATCAGCGGGCCGACCACACCGGCGAGCGCCTGGCCCGACGACACGCCGAACACGCCGATCGACACCGCGATCGCGAGCTCGAAGTTGTTTCCGGCGGCGGTGAACGCAATCGAGGTGTTGCGGTCGTAGGGGAACCCGAGCCACAGGCCGATCGCGAACGAGCCGAACCACATGATCGCGAAGTACACCAACAACGGCAGCGCGATGCGGGCGACGTCCCAGGGCTGGTCGGTGATCCGTTCCCCTTGCAGCGCGAACAGGATCACGATCGTGAACAGCAGGCCGTACAGCGCGAGCGGCCCGATCCGCGGCAGGAACCGCTGCTCGTACCAGTCCACGCCCTTGGCGCGGGTGCCGAACGTGCGGGTGAGGAACCCGGCGAGCAAGGGGACGCCGAGGAAGATCAGCACCGACTTGGCGATCTCCCAGACGGTCACGTCGATCCCGTCGCTGTCGAGACCCAACCAACCGGGCAGCAACTCGAGGTAGAAGTAGCCGAGCAACGAGTACGCCGCGATCTGGAACAGCGAGTTGACGGCGACCAGCACGGCCGCCAGCTCGCGGCTGCCACCGGCCAGGTCGTTCCAGATCAGCACCATCGCGATGCAGCGGGCGAGGCCGACGACGATCAACCCCGTGCGGTACTCGGGCAGGTCGGGCAGCATCATCCAGGCGAGGGCGAACATCACCGCCGGCCCGATCAGCCAGTTCAGCGCCAGCGACGTGACGAGCGATCGCCGGTCGAGCACCCGCCCGATCGCGTCGTAGCGCACCTTGGCGAGCACCGGGTACATCATCGCCAGCAGCCCGATCGCGATCGGGAGCGACACCGTGTCGACCTTCACCCGGTCGAGCCGGTCGTCGAGGTCGGGGAAAGCTCGACCGAACAGGATTCCGGCCGCCATCGCGGCGCCGATCCACACGGGCAGGTAGCGGTCGAGCACCGACAGCCGCGCCGCCGGCTCGCCGGCGGGCATCACGGGCACCCCTCGGGGCCGTGCGGGTCGGCGTTCACGACCGATGTCCGACCGACGGCTGCGACATGTGCGTCAGCGGTGTCCGGCCGACATGTAGAACCAGAACGGGAACGGGGCGCCCTGTTCCCGGAGGGCGCTGCGGGCGGCCATGAGGGTGCGCCCGGCTTCGGTCACCTCGTAGAACCAGGCGTCGACGGCGCGTCCCCCGGGCGCCATGTCGCCCACCAGCTCGAGGGCGGCCTCGAGGTAGTAGGCGCGGATGTCGTGGCACACCGCCACGGTGTTCTTGCCCGGCAGCGGGACCTCCTCCCAGGAGGCGCCCTGCGCCCACCGATCGAGCACCTCGAGTGCGGCGGGCACGGTGTCGGCGTCGATCGCCCGGCCGACCGCGGTGACCCCTCTCGTGGCGAGCGCCCGCCGGTAGGCCGAACGCAGCCCGCGGGCCTCGTCGACCGCCGGGGGTGCGGTCGGGTCGTGGCGGGGCGGCAACGCGCACGCGAGGGGCGTCTCGTCGGACTCGATCACCGCGGGGTGGCGTTCGAGCACCGGCTCGATCGCCGACAGCAGGCCGAGCGCCCGCTCGATCACGTCGCGCTGGAAGGCCGCGTCGCCGGGCTTGCCGAGCGGGCGGCCGAGCGGGAAATCGCACACCAACACCCGTGGTGGTCGGATCCGCTCGGCGACGTCGGCCATCGACGCCAACGCGACCGTGGCGAGACCGGCGGCTTCGAAGACGTGGGCGAGCGTACACACGGTACGCGTGCACTCGGGTCAAACCGGGGTGAGCAACACGACGTCGACGCCGTCGGCCACCAGTTGGGCGGCGCACGCCGGACCGGTGTCGAGCCGCAGCTCGCTCACCGTCTCGGGCTGGTTGCCGGCGAACGCGAAATGGCGCGGCGCCACGTCACCGATCACCCCGGCGGCGGCGAGCTCTTCGAGCCGGTCGATCGGGTACACGACGTTGAGATCGATCCAGAACCCCGAGTGGTCGAAGTTCGGGCTCCAGTGCCCCATGACCAGGTTGCGGTCGGTGCGGTCGAGCGCCCGGAAGCTGGTGTCGGCCAGCGCGAAGCGATCCTGGTCGCCCCGGTGCAGTGAGGCGCTGGTGACGATCGCGACCCGAGCCTGCGACAAGGGTTTGGAGAGCACGGTGAAGGCCGTCGACTCGAAGGTCGGCACACCCTGCTTCACGCCGTAGACCCGCATCGCCGTGTCGCCGCGGGTTGCCCGACCGCTGTCGCTCATGTCGCCATCCTTGCCCATCCGGTGCCGGCCGTCGCAACCGCGTCGGTCGGCCCACCCGGCGCAGGGCCCGGGACGGCCCGGCGGACGGCCGGCGTCGTCACCCCCGGCGCACGAGCAGGGCGGCCAGGCCGTCGCGCAGCACGGCGCCGGTCTCGGCGACGGTGAGGGCGCGGTGGCGGCGCAGCAGGTCGAGCGCATCCATCTGGGTCAGCAGGTTGCCGGCCTCGGCCGCTGCGGCGCGCACCGGCGACGGCAGCGCCGCCAACTCGGGGGCGAACTGTCGCTCGAACTGGCGGCGCATCCGCTCACGGTTGCGCTGCAACTCGTCGCCCACCCGCGGGTGGGCGGTCGCGTTGTGGAGCGTCGCCCGGTACATCGCACCGAAACCCTCGTGCAGCCGCAGGCGCAGCGCCACGAAGTCGGTGAGGCGCCGGTCGAACCCGCCCTGGCCGATGTGCGGGAGATGCGCGAACTCGGTCACCTGGTCGTTGCTGCGCCGGATCGCCGCCTCGATCAGCTCACCCGGGTCGGCGAAGTAGCGGTACAGCGACCGCGACGACAGCCCCGAGCGTCGCGACGCCTGCTCGATCGTCGGGAACATCATGTCGTGGGCGAACATCTCCAACACCACGTCGAGCACGGCGGCGATGTTGCGCTCGCGCCGGGCGACGCGCCCGTCGACCGGTTGCTGCTGGTCGGCGAGCCGGCTCATCGTGACGAGGGCGACCCTCCGGCGGCGTCGCGTCGTGGGTTCCCGGGCACGCCGACGACCCTACCGAAATGCCGGTTCTACTGGCAATACACGTCCCCGGCTAGGGTGCGGCGATGCAGCATCCCAGCGACGAGGAGCGCCTGAACGATCCGGTGTCGACCCTCGAGGTCGACCGCCGCGACTTCCGCACCACCCGCGTCGTCGCGGCCTCCCCCACCCCGCTCGAACCCGGCCAGATCCGCCTGGCGACCGAACGGTTCGCGCTCACCGCCAACAACATCAGCTACGCGGTCGCCGGTGACCTGCTCGGCTACTGGGGCTTCTTCCCGGCCGAGGCGCCATGGGGACGGATCCCGGTGATGGGTCTCAGTTCGGTCGCCGAGTCGGCCCACCCCGACATCCCCACCGGCGGCCGCTACTTCGGGTTCACCCCGATCGCCCACGAGGTCGTCATCCGGGCCGAACCGCGCCGCAACGGCTTCCGCGACGTCGGCGCCCACCGGGCCGACCACGCCGTGTTCTACACCGACTTCCGCGACGTCACGACCGATGCCATGTTCCGGCCCGCCCAGGCCGACGAGTACCTGCTGCTGTGGGCGCTGTTCACGACCGCGTTCCTGGCCGACCACCACCTCGCCGGACGCGGCTTCCTCGGCGCCCGCCAGACCGTCATCACCAGTGCCTCGTCGAAGACCTCGATCAGCCTCGCGGCCTGCCTCGCCCGGCGGCCCGACCAACGCAGCGTCGGCCTCACCTCCGAGCGCAACCGGGCTTTCGTCGAGGGCCTCGGCGTGTACGACCAGGTGATCACCTACGACGAGGTGGCAGGGCTCGACCCGTCGGTGCCGTCGGTGCTCGTCGACATGGCAGGGAGCGGCCCGGTGCGCACCGCCGTCCACACCCACTTCGCCGACCGGCTCGCGATCTCGCTCGCCGTCGGCGCGACCCATTGGGAGCACGGAGGTGGCGGCCAGCCGCTGCCCGGACCGCGGCCCGAATTCTTCTTCGCGCCCGCCGCGCTCGCCCAGCGTTCCGGCGAACCCGCCGCCGACGACCTCGCCACCCGCCTCACCGGCGCGTTCCACGAGTTCCTCGACGGCGCCTCCCGCTGGCTCACCGTCGAGCACCACAGCGGCATCGGCGAGGTCGAGGCGGTGTACCGCGCCCTGCTCGACGGCCGGGTCGACCCGAGCGTCGGCCATGTGCTGGCGATGCGCCGGGGGGTGCTGTCATGAGCGGGCACCCGATCGTGCTCGCCGGCCAGTACGGCTCGCCGTACTCGCTCAAGATGCGGGCGGTGCTGCGCTATCGACACGTCCCGTTCCGGTGGGTGCTGCGCGACTCGAAGTGGGACGACCTGCCCGCCCCGCCGGTGGCGATCATCCCGGTGATCGCCTACCCCGACGACACCGGCACCGGCTACCGCGACGTCACCGTCGACTCGTCCCCGCAGATCATGCGGCTCGAACGTGAGTACCAGGGGCGCAGCGTCGTACCGGCCGACCCGGCGCTGGCATTCGTCGATGCCCTCATCGAGGACTTCGCCGACGAGTGGCTGACCAAGGCGATGTACCACTACCGCTGGACGTACCAGAGCGACATCGACAAGGCCGGCAAGCTGCTGCCGCTCGGCCGCAGCCTCCAACTCGATTCCGACCGCGCCCGCCAGGCATTCGACTTCGTCACCCGGCGCCAGATCGGCCGGCGGGCCCTGGTCGGCTCGACCGACTGGAACACCCCGATCATCGAGGGGTCGTACCGGCGGGTGCTGGCGATCCTCCAGGCCCGGTTCGCCGAGGGCGACTTCGTGCTCGGCGACCGTCCTGGCCGTGGCGACTTCGGCCTGTACGGCCAGCTCACCCAGCTCGTGCGGTGGGACCCGACCGCGGTGGCGGTCGCCGTCGACACCGCCCCGAAGGTCATCCACTGGGTCGACCGGGTCGACGATCTGTCGTGGCTGCCGGTCACCGGCGACGACGGCTGGGTCGCCCTCGAGGCGCTGTCGGACGCGACCCGCGAGCTGCTCGCCGAGATCGGCCGCACGTACGCGCCGTTCATGATCGCCAACGCCCGGGCGCTCGGGTCGGGCGTCGACGAGGTCGCCTGCCAGATCGACGGCCGCGAGTACCGCCAGGCGCCGTTCAAGTACCAGGCCAAGTGCCTCGAGTGGCTGCGCGGCGACTACGGCGCATTGTCCGACGGCGACCGCGCCCGGGTCGACGCCGTACTCGCCGGCACCGGCTGCGAAGCGCTCGTCGCCTGACCGGCTGCCCGAGCCGCGTGGCCCCACCCGAACGGCCAGACCCTGATGCCTGGACGCCGGCTTCGACGGCATCGGGCGCTGCGGGTCGCAGTGGCCCGCTCGCAGCCCCCGGGCTAGCCTCGGCGCCGACGATCGGTTGAGGAGGTTGACGATGAGGATCGGTGTGTACGTGCGACTCGGTGGGCGGGCAGAGTCCCAACCGCCGGCTCCCGATTGGGCCTCGATCCGGGATCAGGCCCTTGCCGCCGAGGCGGCCGGTTTCGACCTGGTCGTGCTCGAAGACGATGTGTGGGCGCCCGACGAGGCCGGCAACTTCGGTGTCTGGGAGTCGGTCTCGGTGGCGGCTGCGCTCGCCGCCAGCACGTCGACGATCGGGATCGGGCACGCCGTGATCAACGCCCCGTTGCGCAACCCGGCGTTGTTGGCACAGGCCGCCAACACCCTCGACGAGATTTCCGGGGGCCGCTACACGTTCGGGATCGGCCTGGGCAACACTCCCGACGCCTACGAGCCCTTCGGCGTCGATGCCGATCCGCGTTACGCGCGTTTCGTCGAGACGATCCAGATCGTCGACGGGCTATTGCGCCAGGGGCGGGTCGAGTTCGCCGGCCGGTACCACCGGGCCCAGGGGGCAGAGCTGGTGCTGAGGGGCCCCCGTCCCGCCGGGCCGCCGATGGTCGTCGCGGCGGGCGGACCGAAGGCGATCCGACTGGCCGCCCGCTATGCCGACGAGTGGAACTGGTGGGTGGCCGAGGCCGATCCGCAATCGAGCCTTCGCCCGCTGGTGGACGAGCTGCAACGCGCCTGCGACGAGGTCGGGCGCGATCCGGCGACGCTGCGGCGCTCGCTCGACGTCTTCTCGGTGGCCGTCCCCGGCGTGCCCGACGTCCAGCCCGAGGACGGCCTGCTCCAGATCTCGGGTACGCCCGCCCAGATCGCGGACGAGCTGCTGGCGTTCGGCGAGCTCGGGTTCCAGGAGGTGCGGCTCAACCTCCGCTCACCGGTCGACGCCGCCCGCACCGACTCCCTCGCCTGGATGGCCGAGGCCGTGTCGCTGGTACACGCCGGGTGACGGTGTCGCCTTCGTCGACGTCGCGCCCGGAGAGAACTCCGGCCGAGGGCTCGTCGGCTGTTTGGTGGCCGTCGTCTTCCAGGCTGAGAATCAGGCTGGCGATGTAGGTCTGGGTGAGGCGCGCGAACCGGGCCGAGTCCTCAACGTCGATCCGGACACCATCACGGTGCTCGGCGGGATATCGACCTTGGGCACGTCGGTGAGAACCCTGACGCCCTGCCCGTAGCCGCGACGGTCGACCCCCGACCCGAAGGCCGGACCGATATCAGCGGACCGCGGGCGGTTGTGGGCGGGGCGGGTGGACGCGTCAGTTGCGGGCGCGGCGAGCCGCCCGAGGACCTCAGGCGGTCTCGACGGCGTCGACGATGACGAGTTGGCACGTGGCGGCCCCCAGACGGATCGGCAACACGGCCTGATAGGCGTCGGAGTCGTACCACGACTCGGCGGCCTCACGGGAGGGGAACTCCAACACCGCGATCTGTGTGAACGGCATGTCACCCTCGGGCACGGTGAAGGCACCGCCGCGGACGAGGAACCGTGCGCCGAACGGTTCGAGCGTCGGCATGACCGAGCGGCGATATCGAGCGAACTCGTCCTCGTCGTGAACTCGTTCGTACACGATGCAGAGCGCTGTCATGACACCTCCGTTCCTGCTGAGCCCGGGCGCCGACACTACGTCACCTTCCACCGCAGGTATGGCACCAGCCGATGCACGCGACGTCCCTGGTCTGACCTGGTGGGGCGGGTGGGGATCGAACCCACGACCCGGGGATTATGAGTCCCTTGCTCTGACCACTGAGCTACCGCCCCGAAAACGCACAACAGGGTCCCACAGACGGGACCCTGTCGGGTGGCTCCGGGAGCAGGGCTCGAACCTGCGACATGCTGATTAACAGTCAGCCGCTCTGCCAACTGAGCTATCCCGGATTGGCGAACCGTCACGATACCGCCCACAGCCCGGTGAGCAACCGGTGCCCGTCGAGCGACCGGCCGGGCCACTCGGGCCCGAGACCCCGTGGACACCCCCGGGGCCGGCTACTCGGCCTCGAGGAACTCGCGCAGCTTCTGCGAACGCTGCGGGTGGCGCAGCTTGGCGAGCGTCTTGGCCTCGATCTGGCGGATCCGCTCGCGCGTCACACCGAACTCCTTGCCGACCTCCTCGAGCGTCTTGGCGCGCTCGCCGTCGAGGCCGAACCGCATCCGGACGATCTCCTGCTCGCGGTCGGTCAACTCGCCGAGCACCTCCTCGACCGCCTCGTGCAACATCGTCTTGTTGGCGGCATCCGCGGGGCTGTCGACGTTGAAGTCCTCGATGAAATCGCCGAGGTTCGACTCGTCCTCCTCGCCGACCGGCGAGTCGAGCGAGAGCGGGTCGAGCGAGATCCGCAGCAGGTCGCGCACCTTCTCGGGCTCCATCTGCAGCTTCTCGGCCAACTCGTCGACGGTCGGCTCGCGCTCGAGCTCTTGGTGCATCTGGCGGCGCGTCCGCGTGAGCCGGTTCATGTGCTCGACCATGTGCACCGGGATGCGGATCGTGCGCGCCTGGTCGGCGATCGAGCGGGTGATCGCCTGGCGGATCCACCAGGTGGCGTAGGTCGAGAACTTGAAGCCCTTGGTGTGGTCGAACTTGTCGACCGCCCGCATCAACCCGAGGTTGCCCTCCTGGATCAGATCGAGCAACTGCATGCCGCGCCCCGAGTAACGCTTGGCGATGCTGACGACCAACCTCAAGTTGGCCTGCGTGAGCTCGCTCTTGGCCCGCTCGCCACGTTGCACCGCCCGCAACAAGGCGCGCTCCTCGTCGACCGTGGCACCGGCGTCGATCAGCGTCGCAGCCTGGTGGCCGGCCTCGATCAACTGGGCGAGACGACGCTCGTCCTCGGCGGTGAGCAGATCGACCTGGCCGATCTCGCGCAGGTACAACCGCACCGTGTCCGCGGTGCCGCCGTCGAGCCGGCCCTGACGCTTCATACCGCGCCGCTGACGACGGCGGGTGAGCAGGCGCTCGTCGTCGTCGACGACCGTGCGGTGCGACCCGTCGCCCACCGGCTCGTCGTCGTCGTCGTGGAGCGCGTCGTCGACCGACACACCCACCTTCGACAGGGCTTCGTGGACGATGTGCAGCGCCTCGCCGGTCAACTCGACGTCGCGCAGCACATGGGTGATCGCCTCGGCGTGCAACACACCGTCGATGCGCCCGCGCTCGACCAAGGCGTCCCACTCGTCGCCGTCCACGCCAGGAAACGGCGCCGGCACCGGTGTCATCTCGATCTGGTCACGTCTCGCCATCGCGTCCTTCTCTGCGTCCCTCCAGCCAACCTAGCAACCAGCCGGCTGCTTCGAGGCCTTGCTCGTCGGTGCTGAGGGCCTCCATCCGAACCCGGGCCTCGGCATCGTCGCGGATCCGGGTCGGCTCGGACGTGGCGGCGGTGGCCTGCAACTCGCGGCGCACCGCGGCAGCGATCAGGTTGCGGGCCTCGGCCTCGGGGTCGACCTCGATGTCGATCACCGCCGCCCGCTCGAGCACATCACGTGCGTCGGGGTCGGCGAGATCGAGCGCGACGGTCAGCACACCGGCGGCCTCGGCGACCGCCTGGAACGCCCGACGGTAGACCTCGTCGGCGAACAGCGCCTCGACGAGCCACGACGCGATCGCGTCCCAGTTCTGCACCAACAGGGCGATCGCCACGAACTCGGCGTTCTCACGCCGCTCCTGGCGCTGTCGCGGCCTGGCCACGTTGACCTGCGGCCGGCGCACCCGCCGCTCGGCGAGCGCCACCAGATCGTTGACCGGCATCCCCACCTGGGCTGCGATCTGGCCGGCGTAGAGCTTGCGGATGTTCACGTTGGGATGCTCGTTGACCACGGCCATCGCCGCCTCGGCCAGACGGGCGATCGCCTCCGGCGACCCGGGCGCCTTGTGGTCGATCACCCGACTCAAGCGAAATCCGAGGAACGGCTTGGCCTCGGCGACCGCCCTCGCCAGGCCCTCGGGGTCGGTCTGGGCCAACTCGCCGGGGTCTTTGCCGCCCGGGAACGCCGCCACGCTGACCTCGACCTGGTACTTCTCCTCCCACTCGTAGAACCGCTCGGCGGCGCCCTGCCCGGCGGCATCCGCGTCGAACGCCAGCACGACGCGGCTGGCGTACCGCTTCAGCAACCGGACGTGTTCCTCGGTGAACGCCGTGCCGCAGGTGGCGACGGCGCGGGGCAGCCCCGCCTGGTGGAAGCCGATGACGTCGGTGTACCCCTCGCACACGATCACCTGGTTGGCGTTGACGATGTCGGCCTTCGCCCAGTTGAGCCCGTAGAGCGTCTTCGACTTGGTGTAGATCGGCGTCTCGGAGCTGTTCTTGTACTTCGCCGGGTCGGTCGACCCCGGCAGGATCCGCCCCCCGAGCGCCACGGCGTCGCCGTTCTCGGCGAAGATCGGGAACAGCACCCGCGCCCGGAACGAGTCTTGCAACCGGTTGCGACTGTTGCGGAACACCAGGCCGTTGTCGCGCAACGACCGCTCGTCGATGCCCGAACCGCGCGCCAGCGCGTCCCAGTCGTCGGGCGCCCATCCCAGTTTGAACTGGCGGGCGATGTCGCCGCTCAGCCCACGCTGGCGCAGGTAGTCGCGCGCCGCGCGTGCGTCGGCGCCGGTCAGCAGGCGCTGGTGGTACCACTCGACGGCGGCGTTCATCGCCTCGACGAGCTGTTTACGACGGGCGCGTTCTTTCGACCGGCCCGGCGACGACTCCTGCAGCTGGATCCCGGCCCGGTTGGCGAGGTACTCGACCGAACCGACGAAGTCGGTGTGCTCGATCTCCTGCACGAACGTGAACACGTCGCCCGACTTGTCGCACCCGAAGCACCGGTAGCGGCCGGTCTCTTCGCGGACGTTGAACGACGGTGTGCGCTCGGCGTGGAACGGGCACAGCCCGACCCAGTTGCGGCCGGTGCGCTTGAGCTGCACGTGCTGGCTGATCAGATCGACCACCGAGACCGTCGAACGAATCCGTTCGATGTCGTCATCAGCGATCGCCATACGAACGAATCTAGTGGCGCACGGGTCGACGTGGACGGGGCCGGGTCGCCCTCGACGCGCCGGTCGACGCGCCGGTCGACGCGCCGGTCAACGCTCGGACGGCCGGGGCGGCGTCTCGTGGTGTTCGAACGCCTGCCGCGTCAGCTCTCGCTGGGCGTTGGTTCGCTCGACCTTCATCGAGAACCCGATCGCCGCGATCATCACGATCGCGATCACCGTGAGCGACAGCCAGGTCGGGATGTGGTACCAGCTGTGGATCAACATCTTGACCCCGACGAACGCCAGGATGATCGCCAAGCCCTCTTGCAGGAAGACGAACCGGCCGTGCATGTCGGCCAGCAGGAAGTACAGCGCCCGCAGCCCGAGGATCGCGAAGGCGTTCGAGGCGAACACGATGAACTGCTCGCGGCTGACGGCCAGCACGGCGGGCACGCTGTCGACGGCGAACAGCACGTCGGTCGCCTCGACCAGCAGCAACACCGAGAACAGCGGCGTGGCGAGCCGATGCCCGTCGCGGCGGGTGAACAGCTTCTGGCCGTCGAGTTCGTCGCTGGTCTTGACGAATCGGTTGACGAACGCCAGGAACCTGCTCTCGCTCGGGTCGACGTGGTCGTTGTCGGTGAAGACGAGCTTTCCGGCGGTGTACAACAGGAAGCCGCCGAACACGTAGAGCACCCAGTCGAACCGCTCGATCACCGCGATGCCGGCGAAGATGAAGATCGCTCGCATCACCAACGCGCCGAAGATGCCCCAGAACAACACCCGGTGCTGGTACTTCGACGGCACCTTGAAGTAGCCCATGATCAGGGCCCAGACGAACACGTTGTCGATGCTGAGGCTCTTCTCGATCAGATAGCCCGAGACGTACTCGCCGCTGGCGACGCTGCCGAACCACCACCACACCACGAAGGTGAACGCCAAGCCGCAACCGATCCAGACCGCACTCTCGATCGCCGCTTCCTTGGTCTTGACCTCGTGGGCCTCCTTGTGGATCACGAGCAGGTCGATCAACAGCAGCACCATGATGACGACCAACAACACCACCCAGTGCCACAACTCGACGTCGAGCACCGCGAAGTCGCTGCTGGTGGGTTCGGCTCCCAGCAAGGTGGCGATCATCGGCGGCGACCACGGCGCGAGGGCATGCCGCACACGCTATCGACCCATCCCGTGAGGACGGACGGCCTCGCCCGACGCCCGACCCGCGGTGGCGGCCGTCAGGCCCTAGCCGCGTCCGAACAGGCTGCCCGCGATGCCCTGACCGGGGCCGCTGCCGCTGCCCGAGCCGACCGCGGCCGAGATCCAACCGAGCAACTCGTTGGGGTTGCGGGTCTGGGTCCACACCCGCCCGGGCCCCTCGAAGTCGAACACCAGCCCCTCGCCGCTCTTGAACGTCTGCACCAGGCCACCGGTCGCCTTGCGGATCGACATCTGGACCGACTCCTCGTAGGCCACCATGTGCCCGGTGTCGAGCGTGATGTGGTGACCGACCTCGAGGTTCCACACCTCGAGGGCTCCGTAGCAGGCGAACACGATCTGGCCATCGCCCTCGGCACGCAGCACGAAGCCGCCCTCGGATCCGAACATGTTCTTGAAGCCACCCCACCGCGTGTTGATCTCGACGGTGCCCTCGTTCGCGATCCACGAACCCTTCGACACGAACAACGCCTGGCCGGGGCCGACCCGGTACGACGCGATGTCGCCCGGCAGCCGGGCGGCGACGTCGACCCAGCCGCCCTGGGGCGGGGCGGTGTAGGTGGAGACGAAGAAGCTCTCGCCGCCGAGCGCCGCCCGCTTGAGCGACTTCATCACGCCGCCCTCGGCCTTGGCGGCGAGGGCGACGCCGGTCGACATCGCCATCATCGCCCCCGACTCGGCACGGACCTGCTCGCCCCCGGCGAGCGAGAGACGGGCGACCCCGTAGGCGGGCGTGTGGCGTGTCGAGATCTCCATGCCGTCAACAGTACCGGGGAGCACCGAGGGCCGGTGGCCGAGGCCACCGGCCCTCGCCGACATGAACCGGGTGACCCGGAACCGGGCTACTTCTGGGATTCGCTGGCGCCGACGATCGCCTGGGCGGCCGCCAGCCGGGCGATCGGCACCCGGAACGGCGAGCAGCTCACGTAGTCGAGCCCGGCGCGGTAGAACAGCTCGATCGACTCGGGGTCGCCACCGTGCTCGCCGCACACCCCCAGCTTGAGCTCGGGCTTGGTGGCCCGGCCGCGCTCGGCGCCCATTCGCACCAGATCGCCGACACCGGTCTGATCGATCGTCTCGAACGGGTTGCGCTTGAGCAGGCCCTGCTCGAGATACGCCGGCATCATCCGGCTCTCGACGTCGTCGCGGCTGAACCCGAACGTGAGCTGGGTGAGGTCGTTGGTGCCGAAGCTGAAGAAATCGGACACCTCGGCCAACTCGTCGGCCCGGATCGCAGCGCGCGGCGTCTCGATCATGGTGCCGATCGTGATGTGCGGCTTGCGTCGCATCCCGGCGAGGGCAGCGTCGACCTCGACCTGCACCCAGCTGCGGGCGAGGGCGAGTTCTTCCCGGGTGACCGTGAGCGGGATCATGATCTCGACGATCGGCTTCTTGCCGGCCTCGCGCAGCTTGGCGGCAGCCGCCATCAGCGCCCGCACCTGCATCGCGTAGAGGCCCGGCTTGATCACGCCGAGCCGCACGCCACGGGTGCCGATCATCGGGTTGTGCTCCGACCACGACTCGGCGGCGTGGAGCAGTTGCTGCTCCTTCTTCGACAGGCCCTTCTTGGCCTGCTTGACGCGCAGCTCCTCGACCGACGGCAAGAACTCGTGCAACGGCGGGTCGAGCAGGCGCACCGTGACAGGCAGGCCGTCCATCGCGTCGAGGATCTCCTCGAAGTCGGCCTGCTGCGCGGCGAACAGCTTCTCGAGCGCCTTCTGCTCCTGCTTCGGCGTACGGGCGAGGATCATCTCGCGCACGATCGGCAGGCGGTCGGGCGCCAGGAACATGTGCTCGGTACGGCACAGCCCGATGCCTTCGGCGCCGAGCGCCCGGGCGTTGGCGGCGTCCTCGCCGGTGTCGGCGTTGGCCCGCACCGCGAGCTTGCCCTTGCGGATCGCGTCGGCCCACGAGAGCAGCACGTCGAACTCGGCGGGCGGCTTCGAGGCCACCATCTCGAGCTTGCCGACCACGACGTCACCGCTCGTGCCGTCGATCGACAGCCACTCGCCCTGCTTGACGACGGTGTCACCGACGATGAACTGGGGCCCCTCGATCCTGATCGCCTCGGCGCCGACGACCGCCGGGGTCCCCCAGCCGCGGGCGACGACGGCGGCGTGGCTGACGAGGCCGCCGCGGGCGGTGAGGATGCCCTTCGACGCCATCATGCCGTGGATGTCGTCGGGGCTGGTCTCCATGCGCACGAGGATCACGTCCTCGCCCCGCTTCCAGGCCGCCTCGGCACTGTCGGCGGTGAAGTAGACCCTGCCGACCGCGGCCCCCGGCGATGCGCCGAGGCCCCTGGCGAGCACGGCGCCCGACGTCGAGAACTGCGGGTGCAACACCGAATCGAGATGCTCCTCGCTGACCCGGGTGACCGCCTCCTCACGGGTGATCTTCCACCGGCCGCCCCGGCCGTCCTTGGTGCCTTTGGTCATGTCGACGGCCATCTTCAGCGCGGCGCGACCGGTGCGCTTGCCGATCCGGGTCTGCAGCATCCACAGCTTGCCCTGTTCGATGGTGAACTCGGTGTCGCACATGTCGGTGTAGTGCGCCTCGAGCCGCACGAAGATGTCGAGCAGCTCCTTGTGGATCTCGGGGAAGTGGTGCCCCATCCGGTCGAGATCCTCGGTCTTGCGGATGCCGGCGACGACGTCCTCGCCCTGGGCGTTGACCAGGAAGTCACCGTACGACCGGTTCTCTCCGGTCGCCGCGTTGCGGGTGAATCCGACCCCGGTGCCCGAGCTGTCGTCACGGTTGCCGAACACCATCGTCTGCACGTTGACCGCGGTGCCCAGCTCGTGGCTGATCTTCTCGCGCACCCGGTAGGCGATCGCGCGGGCGCCGTTCCAGCTCTTGAACACGGCCTCGATCGCCCCCCGCAGCTGATCGCGCGGCTTCTGCGGGAAGGGCTGGCCGGTGGCCTTCTTGACCGCCGCCAGGTACTGCTTGCACAGGGCCTGCAGGGCCGCGACCGACAGATCGGCGTCGTTCGTGGCGCCGGCCTTGGCCTTGGCCGCCTCGAGCGGATGCTCGAACACCGCGCCGTCGACACCGAGCACGATCCGGCCGTACATCGAGATGAAGCGCCGGTACGAATCGTACGCGAACCGCGGGTTGCTGGTGGCGTGGGCGAGGCCCTCGACGCTGACGTCGTTGAGCCCCAGGTTGAGCACCGTGTCCATCATGCCGGGCATCGAGAACTTGGCGCCCGAGCGCACGCTGACCAGCAACGGGTCGAACGGATCGCCGAGCTTGCGTCCCATCGCCTTCTCGAGTTTGAACACGTGGTCGGCGATCTCCTCGTCGAGACCCTCCGGCCACCCGCCGTGCATGTACGCCCGACACGCATCCGTGGTCACCGTGAAGCCCGGAGGTACCGGCAGCTTCAGCACCGAGGTCATCTCGGCCAGGTTGGCCCCCTTGCCGCCGAGCAAGTCCTTGTAGCTCATGGGGGGTTTGCGATGTTTGTGATCGAATGCGTAGACGTAAGGCACGGCGGGAGAGTCTACGGGTCGAGCACCCCGTGCCCCCGGGGGCGACCAGGAAACCGGCGTAGGATCCTCCCCATGTTCCGGCTGTTCGGCTTCGACGTCCACGTCCGAACCGGCTTCTTGATCTTCCTCGGGCTGATCGTGTTCCTCTACTCCGACGGTTTCGGCGTGTGGCTCGCCGGTTCGCTCGCCGTGTTCACCCTGCTGCACGAGCTCGGGCACGCGGTGGCCGCCCGCTCGGCGGGCGCCGACGCCTCGATCTCGCTCGACTTCCTCGCCGGGTACACGTCGTTCCGGCCCGACCCGGCGCGACCGATCGGCCGTGCCCGCCGGGCGATCATCTCGGCGGCCGGGCCCGGCACCCAGATCGCGATCAGCATCGCCGTGCTGGTGGCGATGGGTGTCGACCCGCTGTCGCTCGACAGCGCCCGGCAGTCAGACGTCGCGCTCGCCGTGTGGTGGGCCGGCCCGATCATCGGGATGTTGAACCTGATCCCGGTGCTGCCGCTCGACGGCGGCCACCTCGCCCTCACCGGCCTCGAAGGCGCCCTCGGCGACAAGGCCCTGCGCACGATGGTGGTCCTCAGCCTGGTGCTCACCGGCGGCGGGGCGATCGTCATGTTCGCGACCGGCCGGGGCGGGTTCGGCATCTTCGTCGCCTTCTTGCTGATCAACCAGTTCCAGCTGCTGCAGAGCACGTCCAAGCCGGGCAGCGCAGCGCATCCCGTCACCCGCTACCAAGACGCCGAGGCCCGCGCCTGGCAGACCGGCCAACCCGGGATGCTCGAACCCGGCCAGCGCCTCTCGCCGTGGTTCGACGCCCATGTCGCGCTCACCAAGGGCGACGTGGGCGGCGCGATGGGCGTGATCCTCGCCGACCTGCGGTCGACCAAGCCGCCGCGCTGGACGCCACCCACCGCCGCGCCGGCGGCCCAGCTGCGAGCGATCGTCGACGTGTTGCCGCGCGAGTTGCCGGCCGGCAACGAGTACAGCTCGCGGGTGCTGGCCGACATCCTGCTGGCGGTCGGCGAGCCGCAGCGGGCCGGCCAGTTCGCGGCGGCGGTGTTCGCCGAGCACCGCAGCTCTCCGCTCGCCGTGGTCGTCGCCCGCGCCGCGGCACGCACGGGCGACCAGGCGAACGCCGTGAGCTGGTTGCACGCCGCCGCCGAGGCGACCCGTTCCGAACCCGAGGGCTACAGCGCCCTGCTCGGCCGGATCATCGATCAGTCGCCCGATTTCGCCGCACTGCGCGACGACCCCGGGCTGCGGACGCTGCGCGCCACCCTGACGTAGCGGCCCTCAGGTCGCGAACGACACGACCTCGCCCACCTCGCTCGAGCGTTTGACCCACCCGAGCGCGGCGCTGCCCGACACGCTCGTGAGCACCCCGACCTCGGTGTCGCCGTCGAGCACCGGATCGCCCGGGGCGGCCCCGGCGGCCACCGTGAGCCGGCGCAGCGACCTCGGCGCCTCGGCGGCCCGGCTGTCCATCCGCTCGACCAGCTCCTGGCCCGGGTAGCAGCCCTTGGTGAAGTTCACCGCGACCCCGCCGAGCCCGGTGCCGGCGGGGATCGACTCGCCGGGGACGATCTCGGCGCCCATCCGCGGCCAGCCGAACACGATCCGGTCGTGTTCGGCAGCGGCATCGGGCGCCGGGTCGGTCGCCTCGGTGAGCCGGGTCTCGGCGGCGACCCGGATCTTGAAGCGGTTCAGCCGGGCCAGCAGCCCGGCGCCGAACCCGGCGTCGACGTCGAGTTCGAACCGCTCCTGCGCGGTGCGGGTGACCCGGGCGAGGGCGTCGATCTTGCCGGTCGGCTCGAGCACGAACGTCCAGCGCGAGCCGCCCACCGGCAGGTCGAGCAGGGCCTGCGACACCTGCGAGTGCAGGTACTTCTGGGCGTCGGCGCCTTCGACGGTGACGAGGTCGCGCGGCCCGAGGAGGCGATCGAGGTCGGCTGGAAGTTCCATGCCCCCAGTCTGGCGTGGCACACTCGTCGAGCGATGACCGATCTCGATGAACTCGTGCGACGCGGCGTCGACTCGATCACGACGATCGCCGGCCGGGCGGCCCGCTTCACCGGGCGGGTGTTGCTCGGGGTGACGGCCGTGTGCGCCGGCGGGTTCCTGCTCGGGGTCGCCGCGCTGTCGGACGGTATCGAGCAGGTGTGGATCGTGCTCGGCACCGTGTTCGGCGCGATCGCCGTGATCGGGACGTTCCGGGCGTGGTGGCGCCTCGGCTCGGTCGCCCGGCACGCGCCGGAACTGGCCGACGAACTGCGCGAACTGCTCGGTCGCGGCGACGAATCGACCCGCACGGTGATCGAGACGTTCGGCATCGACGCCGACGGCGCCGGGCCGCGAACCGGGGGCACCTCGGCGATCGTGTGGTCGCGGCAGATGCACGGCTTCGACGACCTGGCCGACCGCGGCACCGCACGGCCGCCCCGGCTCGGCGCCGCCGTACGGGCGGTCACCGGGCTCCCCGTCCTGGTGCTGCCGGCGCTGCTGATCACCGCCGTGTTCGGCTTCCTCGGCGTGATCTTCCTGGTCGCCCTGGCGCTGTGACGCCCCGGGCGGCCGATCAGGCCGACGTGCCGGCCGCCCGGCGGGCAGCCGTCATCCGTCGCGCCGCCGGGATCGCCGCCAGCAGGGCGGCCGCCTTGTTGCGGCACTCGAGGTCTTCGTCGTCGGGCACGCTGTCGGCGACGATGCCGGCACCCGCCTGGAGGCTGGCGATCACCCCGTCGGGACGGATGAACATCGTGCGGATCGCAATGGCCGTGTCGAGGTTGCCCGACCAGTCGACGTAGCCGACGACGCCCGCGTAGGGGCCGCGCTTCACCGGCTCGAGCTCGTCGATGATCTCCATCGCCCGCACCTTGGGGGCACCGCTCACCGTGCCCGCCGGCAGCGTCGCCCGCAGCACGTCGATCGGGCCGAGACCGTCGCGCAGATCGCCCGACACCTGCGACGTGAGGTGCATCACATGGCTGTAGCGCTCGAGCGTCATCAGCTCGTCGGGGTGCACGGTGCCGTACTTCGCGACCCGGCCGACGTCGTTGCGGGCCAGGTCGACCAGCATCACGTGCTCGGCGCGCTCTTTCGGGTGCTCGAGCAGTTCGGCGGCCAGGCGGCGGTCGTGTTCGTCGGTGGCGCCCCGCTTGCGGGTGCCGGCGATCGGGCGGCTGATCACCTTGCGGTCGAGCAACTGCACCATCGGCTCGGGTGACGAGCCGACGATCGTGATCTCGGGGTGGCGCAGGAAGTACATGTACGGGCTGGGGTTGACCTGCCGCAGCACCCGGTAGACGTCGAACGGGTCGGCATCGAGCTCGATGTCGTAGCGCTGGGCCAGCACGACCTGGAAGATGTCGCCGTCGAGGATGTACTCCTTGGCGGCCTCGACCGCGTGCTGGTACAGACCGTCGGGCATCGACGACCGCAACGCCGGCAGCTCGTCGTGCTTGGTGGGTGGTTCGACGGGCACGTACGGCAGCGGCTGCGCCAGCCGCTCGACGCTGGCGTGCACCCTCGCCGCCGCGGCGTCGTACGCGGCGTCGAGCTGCGCCTCGGAGAGCCCGTGGGTCGGCACGCTCTCGATCATGTAGATCCGCTGGCGCCAGTGGTCGAACGCGGCGAGCGACCCGATCACGCTCATGATCGCGTCGGGCAGGCCGTGGTCGTCGGCCGGCACGTTCGGGAGGTGCTCGACCTCGCGGATCACGTCGTAGCCGAGGTAGCCCATGATGCCGCCGTGCATCGGCGGCAGCTCGGCGAACGCCGGGCTGTCGTAGGCCTGCAGCAGCGCCTCGATCGCCGCCAGCATGCCCCGGTCGGTCGGGATCGACGCCGGCAGGTCGCCGGTGACGGTGAGCAGGCCGTCGCGCAGCACCATCGTGGCCGACGGGTCACGGCCGACGAACGAGAACCGGCTCCAGCGCTCGCCGTGCTCGACCGACTCGAGCAGGAACCCGGGCTGATCGCCGACCAGCTTGACGAACGCCGCCACCGGCGTCTCGAGATCGCCCAGCACCTCGGTCCACACCGGCACGATGCTGTGACGCGCGGCGAGCGCCTTGAACTCGTCGCGGGCAGG
Organism: Ilumatobacter sp.; assembly: GCA_036526035.1. Taxonomy (GTDB): domain Bacteria; phylum Actinomycetota; class Acidimicrobiia; order Acidimicrobiales; family Ilumatobacteraceae; genus Ilumatobacter. The sequence continues at coordinate 27,825 of DATCZG010000001.1, forward strand.
CTGCGTCTTCACCGGGTCAGCCGCCGTCACCGGCGTCGCCGAACGCCCGGAAGAAGCAGCTGCGGGCCCCGGTGTGACAGGCACCGGAACCCTCCTGCTCGACGAGGAACAGCAACGTGTCACCGTCGCAGTCGTAGTAGGCGGCGCGGACGAACTGGCGGTCGCCGCTGGTGTCGCCCTTGCGCCACAGCTCTTGGCGGCTGCGCGACCAGTACACCATGCGGCCCTCGTCGAACGTCCGCGCCAGCGAGTCACGGTTCATCCAGGCCATCATCAGCACCTCGCGGGTGGCGACGTCCTGGGCGATCGCCGGCACGAGGCCGTCGCGGTCGAACGCGACGCGCGCGATCTGCCCGGGTGTGGCGTCGATGCGGATCCCGGCCGGCATGGGCCCAGCCTACGGCGCCACGGGAAACGACGCCCAACGATCGCCCGACGGACGGCGGGCCGGCGCCTACAGGTAGAGGCCGGTACTCGACTCGATGCGCTGGGCGGCCACGGCGTGCAGGTCGCGTTCGCGCAACATGATGAGGTCCTCGCCGCCGACCTCGACCTCGTAGCGGTCGTCGGGGCTGAACAGCACCTTGTCGCCGACCTCGGCGCTGCGCACGTTCTGGCCGAGCGCCACGACCTCGGCCCACACCAGCCGTTTGGCCATCTGCGCCGTCGCCGGGATCAAGATGCCGCCGGTGGACGTGCGTTCGCCGTCCTCCTTGCTGAGCTTCACCAGCAGACGGTCGTTGAGCATCTTGATCGGGATCTTCTGATCGGTGCCGGCCACGCCACGAGGGTACCGTCGGGCCGATGGAGTCGATACGGCTGGAGACGATACGGCTCGAGACGAGCGACGGGCACACGCTGGCCGCCGACGTCGCCGCCCCGCCCGGCGACACCCGCGGCGCCGTCGCCGTGTGCCACCCGCACCCGGCCTACGGCGGCGACCGCTTCAACACGATGGTCGCCGCGTTGTTCGAGGCGCTGCCCGCCGCCGGCTTCGTCACCTTGCGGTTCGACTTCCGCGCCGGCGGTGGCGGCGAGCACGCCGACCTGCAGGCGGCGCTCGACGCGGTGGCGGCGCGCACCGGCGGGCCGCTGGCGCTGGCCGGCTACTCCTTCGGCGCAGCGGTCGCGCTGGCCACCACCGACCGGCGGGTCACGGCGATCGCCGCCGTCGCTCCCCCGCTGACGATGATGCAGGTGCCGGTGCCGACCGTGCCGGCCCTCGTGCTGACGCCCGCCCACGACCAGTTCTGCCCGCCGGGTCAGGCCGGCGCGATCGTCGCCGGCTGGCCCACCGGCGAGTTCGACGAGATCACCGGGTGCGACCACTTCCTGGTCGGCCACACCGCCGCCATCGCCCAGCGGGTCGCCGAGTGGCTCGCCACGCTGTGCTGACGCCCGCTCAGCCGGTGGTCGACCGCGGCTCGAGGTCGACCAGCACGGCGCGGCAACCGTCGGTGACCTTGATCACCGCCAGCAGCTCGGTGAGGTGCATCTCGAGTTCGCGGCCCCGCTCGGGTGTGACGAAGAACTGTTCGAGGTGCGGCAGCGCCACCGTGTCGTAGCCGGTGCGGGCCCGGATGCAGAACTCGCCGTCGGCCAGCTCGGGACGGTCGTCGGAGATCCTGACGAGCCGGCCGGGGCGGCCGTCGGCGAACACGGCGTAGACCGACCGGTCGCGTTCGTCGGGCCCGATCGGCAGCGAGATGTCGTAGACGAGGTCGACGTAGTTGCCCCGGAAGATCGCGAGCGGGTCGACCGGCCGGATCGGCAGCGTGACCTCGTGTCCGGTGCTGCGCACCCACAGCGGCGGGGCCAGGGCGAGCAGCATCGCGAGCAGCGCCACCGCGACCGCGAACCAGTGGCGGCGCGTCATGCCGGGACC
>DATCZG010000002.1:0-89342 GCA_036526035.1 Ilumatobacter sp.
GCTGCTGATCTGGATCTCGTGATATTTCTCGTTCGTCGACCCGTCGGTCCACGACAGCGCGACCCGCGTCGGTCCGCTGGCGGTGGCCGCCAGATTCGACGGGGCGCCGCTGACGGGCGCGGTGACGGGCGCGCAACTCGACAGCATGCCCGAGATGTCCAACCGGCCCCCGGTGGTGGTGATGCCGGCCAGCGACGTGGTCGGCTGCGCGCCGTCGAGCAGCGCGGCTCGCAGCATGAACGCCGTCTGCGACGGGTCGATCGAGGCGCACAACGCCAGGGCGCCGCTGACGTGCGGTGTCGCCATCGAGGTGCCGCTGTAGGTGCCGTAGGTGTCGGGTGGCAGCGTCGAATCGATCGCCGAGCCCGGCGCACCGAGGTCGACCGAGGTCGTCCCGTAGTTCGAGAACGACGACCGCGCCCCGGTGTTGGTGATCGAGGCGACCGAGATCACGCAGTCCCAGCCCCGCGTCGCGCCGGTGGCGGTGCGATCGCACGAGTAGTTGGACGGATAGTGCGGTGCCGAGTCGTTGTTGGTGTTGCTGTTGCCGGCAGCGGCGACGAACAGGATCCCCCGGTCGCCGCCGCGCTCGATGGCGTCGAGCAGCGACTGGCTGAACCCGCCGCCGCCCCACGAGTTCGAGGTCGCCACGATGTTGAGCCCGTGCCGGATCTTGAGGTCGGTGGCGTAGTCGACGGCGCGTACGGCGTCGGCGGTCGACCCGCCGGACGGGCCGAGGAACTTGGCCGAGATCATCGTGACGTTCCAGTTGACACCGGCGACCCCCAGGCCGTTGCCCCCCACCCCGCCGATCGTGCCGGCGACATGGGTGCCATGGTCGTCGCCGGTGCCGTCGTAGACCGAGTTGTCGTTCGAGTAGAAGTCCCACCCGTGGATGTCGTCGATATAGCCGTTGCCGTCGTTGTCGGTCCCGTCACCCAGCGTCTCGTGTGGATTCGTCCAGGCGTTGGCGGCGAGGTCGGGGTGAGTGGTCTGGAACCCTTCGTCGATCACCACGACGTACACGTTGCGCGACCCGACATGGCCCGCCGCCCAGGCCTCGGCGGCCTGGCTGCCGTACGCGTTGGCGGGTGTCGACGAGTCACCCAACATCCCCCACAACGTGCCGTTCGTGAACTTCGGATCGTCCGAGACGAAACTCGGTTCGGCTTCGACCAGGTAGTTCGGTTCGGCGAACACCACGTTGGGGTTGCGCCGCAGACCCTCGATGGCGCCCTCGACCGTGGCACCGTTGCCGAGCTTGAACACCTCGGCGTCGGTCGCCAGCGGCGAGAGCGGCTCGCTGGACGTCGCGCCGACCTGCTGGCGCGCCGAGGCCCGCTCGGACCGCAAGGTGCCCGGCTGGAACTGGACGATCACCTCGTCGGCCACGTAAGCCGCACCGGAACCTTTCGCTACGGCGGAGCGCGGCGCGGCGGCGACCGCCGACACCAGACCTCCGGCCACGAGGAGGCCTGCCACCATCGCCAGTCGCCATGAAACACGAAGTTGCGAGATCATCGTTGCTCACTTCATTCCGGTTCGACGCGCCCGAGTGTGCTGGCCCGATCGCCAAATCCTACGCCGCCGGCCGGCCAATGTCACTCGCGTGTCACTGGCGCGGTGCGATCACCGGCCGTGCCCGGCGACAGCAAGGCGCGGGTCGGCGGGCCGGTCAGGACGAGCGGCTGATGCCGGCACGGGCGAGCGTGCCGGCCGGCACACCCACCTCGCGCCACGAGGCGTACGAGATGCCCTTGCGCTCGCCGTACGACTTGGCGACCGCGACGAACGCCTCCTCGAGCGCTGTGATGTCGACCGTGGTGTCGCCGGCGGCCAGCTCGGCCTGCAGGTCGCGGCGTTCCTGCACGAGGCCGAGCTCGGCGACCGGGCCGGCGTCGGCGAGCTCGCGCTCGATGGCGGCGAGGCGCTTGGTGATGGTGTCGGCGCTGCGTTTGCGGCCCCGCTTGGGCTTGTTGGCGCGCAGACCTTCGAGATAGTCGCGCACGGCGCGGCCTTCGGCACGACCGCGCTCGAGCGCTGCTTTGTGTTCTGGTGTCATGGTTCGTGGTCCCCGTGTTGCAGCCATATCACCACGATACAGCGTTACGAATATCGCGCAATATCGTGGGGGCATGTTCGATCTGCAGGCGCACGGCGCCGACACGTTCGTCGGCACCGGCCCGCGCTATCCCTGGGGCGGCCTCTACGGCGGCCAGATCGTCGCCCAGGCCCTGCGTGCAGCGGGTCTCTCGGTCGATCACGAGTTCCTGCCGCACTCGATCCGGGCCTATTTCATCCGGCCCGGCGACCACACCGAACCGGTTCGATACGAGGTCGATCGCACCCGCAACGGGCGCAGCTTTCTGACCAGACGCGTCATCGCCCGCCAGGCCATTGGTGCCATCTTGAACGCCGAGTGTTCGTTCCAGCGGCCCGAGGAGTCGGCGTCGCTTCAGTCGGTCGGGTTCCCGATCGTGCCGCCTCCCGACGACATCGAGAACACCTCCTTTTCCGCCCATTTCGACCGTCGCTTCATCGAACCCGGCGACGTCCGGGGCCCGGGCCGTGACGGTGCCGGCCGGGTGACCGCCTGGATGCGGGTGCTCGACCCGATCCCCGAGGTCACCCCCGACGACGAACCGTTCCTCCATCAGTGCTGGCTGGCCTACGTGTCCGACGATCTCGCCAGCGACACCGTGCGCGCCGCCCATCTCACGGTGTACGGCGGCGACCCCGACGTGCGCATGTCGAGCATCAGCCTCGATCACACGGTCTGGTTCCATCGCCCGATGCGAGCCGACCGCTGGCACCTGCACGACTTCACCTGCCACCACTACACCGGGGCCCGGGGCCTGGCGATCGGTCATGTCTTCGACGCGGCCGGCGCACACGTGGCGACGATCGCCCAGGAGGTGCTGCGGCGCGAGCCGCGTGAGAGCTGACGGCCACCGCGGCATCGCCGCCGGTCACCCGCCCCGGTCACGGCTCGCCGAGGCACGCGGCGCACCCGGGGCGGCGGTTCACGCCCCGGCGAGATGACCGGTCACCAGCGAGCGGAGCTGGTCGATGTTGACGTCCTTGGCGGCGCTGACCCAGACGATGTCGCCGACCTCGAGCATGCAGCCCGCCGCCAACTCGGCCTTGCGGGTGCGGCGCCGGGACGACTTGACCTTGTCGATCTTGGTGGCGACCACGGTGTGGGGCACCTCGTGGTCGCGCAACCAGTCGAGCATCTGCTGGTCGAGCGGTGTCGGGCCGATCGCCCCGTCGACCAGCACGAACACCATCTCGAGCCCGTCACGCTCGAGCAGGTAGCCCTCGATCATCGGGCCCCAGTGCTTGCGGACGTGGCCGGGCACCTTGGCGTACCCGTAGCCCGGCAGATCGACCAGCGTGCCGCCGCCGGCGTGCTCGAACAGGTTGATCAGCTGCGTGCGGCCCGGCGTGTTCGACACCCGCGCCAACTGCCGCTGGTTGGCGAGCGCGTTGATCAGCGACGACTTGCCGACGTTGGACCGGCCGACGAAGGCGACCTCGGCGGCGCTGTCGGGCAACTGGTCGACCCGGCTGGCCGACGACACGAACCTGATCTGCAGGGGTCGTCCAGCCATCCCGGCAGTGTACGGCCGAGCCCAGCGCTGCCCGGCCGGGTCGGCCTAACCGGCGATCAGCGAGGCCAGCGCCCAGACGGCGGCGATCAGCCCGAGGCCGGCGTACAACAGGCTGCGCCCGACCGGTGCCCGCTCGAGGTTCGCCTCGTCGCGCTGACGTGACGGCGGCCGCACCAACGCCATCAGGTTGCCGGCGAACAACGCCCCGCCGAGCGCCAGCAACAGCCACAGGATCAGGTCCTCGCCCAGGAACATCCCCGCATCATGCCTCATGCCGGCCCGCACGGCACCGGCCCGTGCAAACGCCGGCCGCCGACCCGCACCCGTCCATCGCCCGCCGGGCAGCCGCGACGGCCACCGTGCGACACTGGGGCGGTGAACGACGTGCTGGACCTCGTCGCCGGGTCGGGTGCCACCTTCTCGTTCGACGACGGCCGGGTCATCGACGCCGCCCGGTTGGTCGAGCAGGGGCGGCGCCTCGCCACGGCGCTGGTGGACACCGGGGTCGGCCCCGGCGACCGGGTCGCGCTGGCGATGCCCAACGGCGCCGGGTACGTGCGTGCCCTGCTGGCGTGCGCAGCGGCCCGGCTCGTCGCCGTCTCGGTCAACACCCGCTACCGCCCCGACGAGGTGCGCGACCTGGTACACCGCACCGGCGCCGCCGACCCCGAGCTGGTGGCGGGCCTGGCCGGCGACGACGACGCCTGGGGGCGTCGGCCCGAGTTCGACCCCGCACCGGCGATCACCCGGCGGGACGCACCCTTCGTCGTGTTCACGACCTCGGGCACCACCAGCCGCCCCAAGCTGGTGCTGCACCACCAGCGCTCGATCGCCGACCATGCCGTCGATGCGGCCGCCGCCTTCGGCTACCGCCGCGACGACGTGATCCTGGTGGCGATGCCGCTCGGAGGCACCTTCGGGCTGGCCTCGCTGACCGCCGCGGTCGCCGCCGGGGCACAGGTGATCGTGACGGACTTCGAAACCGCCGCTACGAGCCGGCTGATCGCGCAGCACCGGGTCACCGGCGTCAACGGCAGCGACGACATGTTCCACCGTCTGCTCGAGCACGGCGCCGACCTGTCGTCGATCCGCCTCGGCGGGTACGCCCGGTTCAACACCAGCCTCGACGGCATCGTGGCGCGCGCCGACGCCGCCGGCGCGACGCTGACCGGCCTCTACGGCATGAGCGAGGTCCAGGCGCTGTTCGCGGTGCGCCACCCGGCAGACGACGCCGACGGGCGCTCGCGGGCCGGCGGCACGCTCGCCTCGCCGCACGCCGCGTTCCGCGTGGTCGACGGCGAACTCCAACTGCGCGGCCCGAGCCTGTTCGCCGGCTACCTGGCCGAGGGCGGCGGCTACCTCGACGACGACTTGACGGCCCGACACTTCGACGACGGCTGGTTCCGCACCGGCGACCTGGCGGCGGTCGACGACGAGCGCACGTTCGAGTACCTGGCGCGGATCGGCGACGCGCTGCGGATCGGCGGCTTCCTCGTGAGCCCGGCCGAGATCGAACAGGTGGTGATGGAGGTGGCGGGCGTCCACGAGGCACAGGTCGTGGCCGTCGACCGGCCCGGCGGGGCGCGGCCGGTGGCGTTCGTGATCGCCCCCGACGGTGTCGACGAGCGCGCCGTGATCGACCACTGCCGGCTGCGGCTCGCCCGCTTCAAGGTGCCCGTGCGGGTACTGACGATCGAACGGTTCCCGACGACACCGAGCGCCAACGGCACCAAGATCCAGAAGGTCCGGCTGCGCGAACTGGCAGCGGCAGCTCTGGCCGGGTGACGACCCACCCGTCGGGGCGGCACCGCTGCCGCCGTCGCTGGGGTTCGACCCCATGGGCTAGCTTGGCGGCGTCGCGGCGGGGGCCGTCGGCCCGACCGATGCAGCTGACCACATGAAGGGGGTCCCATGATCACCGTTCCGCACCTGACCGAGGATGCCTCGCCAGAGTTCGTGACCGCGGCGTTGCGTTCGACCGGGGTGATCGACGCCGACACCAGCGTCGCCGAGGTCGAGCACGACCGGATCGGCGAAGGCGTCGGGCTGATGTGCAACCTGGCGCGTCTCACGCTGCGGTACCGCGGCGCCGCCCACGGCGCACCGTCGAGCGTGATCCTCAAGGTTCCGTCGAACCTGCCCGAGAACCGTGGGGTCGGCGACCACTTCGGCTTCTACGAGCGCGAGGGTCGCTTCTACGCCGAACTCGCCGAATCACTCGCCGCCCGCGCCCCGCACTGCTACTTCAACCACATCGACGTCGCCGCCAACGAGTTCGCGCTGCTGCTCGAGGACTTCGGTCAACGCACCATGGTCAGCCAGATCGCCGGCATCGACGTCGAACGGGCGACCGAGGCGGTCAGGGCGTTGGCGAGGGTCCACGCCCAGTACTGGGAGGCGCCGCAGCTCGGCGCACTCGACTGGATGCCCAGGGCGATCGACATGCGGGTGATCCAGGCCGGCGAGAGCTACCGCCAGGCATGGCCGCACTTCGTCGAGTTGTTCGGCGACCGGCTCCCCGAGGGTTCGATCGCCCTCGGTGAACGGGTCGGTCCCACCTGGGAGTCGACCACGGTCGCGTTGTACGAGCGCACCCCCACGACGCTGATGCACGGCGACTTCCGCGCCGACAACTTGATGTTCGACGACCAGACCGCCGGCCGTGACCACGTCGGCATCCTCGACTGGCAGATCGCCTATCGGGCCGGCGGGATCGGCGACATCTGCTACCTGCTGACCCAGTCGATGACCCTCGACGACCGCCGTGAACACGAGCGGTCGTGCGTCGACGCCTGGTACGACGCCCTCTGCTCGGCGCTCGGCGGGCCGCCGGCCGGCTACCCGGCCGAACAGGCGTGGACCGACTACCGCACCGCCACCGGCAACATGACCGTGTACGGCGTCGTCGCCGGCGGGACGCTCGACCCGTCGAACGAACGCGGCATGCAGCTCGTCACCGACATGGCGGTGCGCTCCTTCGGCGCCGCGCTCGATCTCGACGCCGCCAGCCTGATCCCGGACTGACCACCGAGCCCGACGCCGGCGACGCCGTGACGGGCGGGGCGGACGCCGGTCGACGGGGTCGGATCAACCGGTGACCGGGATCGACTCGGCCGGTGCGGCCGGTGCGGCCGGTGCGGCCGGTGCGACCTGGGCGACCATGTCGATCGTGATCTGCAGCTCGGAGGGATAACCACCCTGCCAGCCGTCGGGTTCACCGCACCAGAACTGGAACGAATACGAACCGATCAGGCCGGGATCGGTGGGGGCCGTCCACCGGTAGGTCCAGTCGGCGGCCGTGACACCGGTGTCGATGCGGTCGACGGCGTCGGTCGTGGCAGCGATCACCCACACGACGACCGGACCGGCCGCCTCGCCGGCGACCACCGGGCACTCACCGGTGAAGGTGATCGGGCCACCGGCACCGACCGTGGGCCCCGAGGCAGCGACCGACACCGGCAGCGGCCCCTGAACGTCGGGCACCGACGTGTCGGGAACGCTCGTCGACTCGGTGGCCGGCGGATCGGCGGAACCCGACGGCGCCGATTGCTCGGCGAACGACGCCGGTCGGGCGGCGGCCACCAGCGGCAACCGGTCGCCGGTGGGCGCGGCATCGTCGGCTGCTGGGCCGACACCGCCCAGCATCAGCAGGCCGCAGACCGCCGTCGCCGCGGCGACGACAGCGGTGACCACGCTGCGCAACTGGAACTGCATGAACCGATCTTCCCAGATCCGACGGTCGGTGTGACGGCGATCCGCGAACGACCCCGGTGACTCAGTCGCGGTACGACGGGTCGGTGCGGTCGAGCATCCGGATCCAGCCCGGCCACTCGCGTGACCCGTCCCAGTCGACGCCGGCTGCGGCGTCGGCGGCATAGGCGGCGCTGATGATGTCGACGTCGTCGGGAAGCAGGATCTGGCGGCCCGACTGATAGGCCTCGAGCTGGATCAGGCACGCCTGATCGAACGTGAAGGTGTTGTAGAAGGCCTCGCGTGGCGAACGCCCGAGGGCGATCATGCCGTGGTTGTGCATCAACAGGCACACGTTGCCCTCGAACGCCTCGACCATCGTGGCGCAGAAGGGTTCGTCGTGTTCGTAGGCGTAGTCGACGTAGCCGGTTCTGGCGTGCATCATCAGCCCGGGATGGCTCATCGGGAGGATCCGGCACCCCAATGACGACAGCGTCTCGGTGGCCTTGGTGTGGGCATGGACGATGCCGTTCACCTCGGGGCGGGCGCGGAACAGGGTCTGGAACAACGGCGCCGCGGCCGGTACGACGTCGACGCCGAGCAACACGTCGTCGGTGTGATGGATCGACATCCGCACGAGGTTGGATGCGGTCACCTCGTCGGCGAAATGGCCATATCGGGTGACCACGCAGAAGTCGGGTTCGTCGGGGATCCGTCCGGCGATGAACCCGTTGGTGAGATCGGTCAGCCGATAGTGCGCCTGCAGCCGGTGGCACGCCGCGACGGCGACGCGGGTCTCCCATTCGGACTCGGACATGTCGACGGGTCGGCGGGCGATCGGATCGGTGAGCGTCACGCCCCGAAGGCTACGTCCGGCGGGGTGCGGCGTCCAGGGCCGGCGGCACGTGCCGGACCCGGCAGGTCGGCACTCGCCCGACCGGTGATGTCGGGAACCATCACACGCTGCGGGCAGCGTTGTCGAAACGGGTGTACTGGCCGAGGAACACGAGCCGCTTGATGCCGATCGGCCCCGAGCGATGCTTGGCCACGATCACCTCGGCGGAGCCCTTGTCGGGCGAGTCGGGGTGGTACACCTCGTCACGGTAGAGGAACATCACGACGTCGGCGTCCTGCTCGAGCGAACCCGATTCGCGCAGGTCGGACAGCATCGGACGCTTGTCGCCGCGCGACTCGAGATTGCGGCTGAGCTGGCTGAGCGCCACGATCGGCACCTCGAGCTCGCGGGCCAGGATCTTGAGGTTGCGGCTGATCTCGCTGACCTCGAGTTGCCGGTTCTCGGAGTTGCCGTTGCCGCCCATCAGCTGGAGATAGTCGATGACGATCAACCCGATGCCCCCGAAGCGGGCCTTGATGCGGCGCGCCTTGGCCCGGATCTCCATGACCGTGACCCGAGGGTTGTCGTCGAGGAACAGCGGCACCTCGAGACGCCCGATCGCCTTGCCGATCTTGGCCCAATCGGCCTCGGCCAGCTTGCCGGTGCGGATCTTGGTGGAGTCGACCCTCGCCTCGCTGGACAAGATGCGCTGGGTCAGCTCCTGGTGGCCCATCTCGAGCGAGAACACGAGCACCGGCTTGGTCGAGTGCTGGGCGACGTGGGCCGCCATGCCCAACCCGAACGCCGTCTTGCCCATCGCCGGCCGGGCCCCGACGATGTAGAGCGCGCTCGGCTGAAGGCCCGACAACAGCTCGTCGAGGTCTTGGTAGCCCGTCGGCACCCCGGTGATGATGTCGCCGCGGTCGTAGGTCTCCTGGAGGTGGTCCATCACCTCTGGCAACAGCTCTTCGATGGTGCGCGTCGAGTCGGTGACCCGCTGCTCGGCGACGTTGAAGATCTTGGTCTCGGCCTCGTCGAGCGCCTTGACCACGTCGTCGGGCTCGCTGTAGGCGAGCTCGGCGATGTCGCCGGCGGCGTAGATCAGCTGGCGCAGCAGGGCGGTCTCCTGCACGATCTTGGCGTAGTGGGCGGCCGACGAGATGGCCGGCGTGGCGTTCTGCAGTTCGTGGAGTGCCTCGGGCCCACCCACCTCGGCGAGCAGCCCGCTGCGGCGCAGCTCGTCGGCGACGGTGACGGTGTCGGCCGGCGAAGCGCTCGAGTAGAGCGACCGGATGGCGTCGAAGATGTGGCGGTTGGCCGGCCGGTAGAAGTCGTGGGGACTGAGCCCCATCTCGCTGACCACGCCGATCGCGTCGCGCGACAGCAGCATCGCACCCAGTACCGATTCTTCGGCATCGATGTTGTGCGGCGGCACACGCCCACGGCTCGACGACGGCCGGGACGCCGCCGAGCGGCCACCCGAGCGGTCGTGGCGACGGGTGTCGTCGCGACGGATGTCGTCGGACGAGGTATCGATCGGGAAGAACTCGTCACCAGCCATGAGCACTCAACCCTGCCCCAGATCGGCTGTGTGGAGGAAGAGGGACAACCCGAAAGTTCTGGGGACAGACGGAGCAATGTCGTGGATAACACCGCCGTGGTCTGGGGACGCCCATGTGGACATCTTGACCGTTGGGTGTGACGACCGACCGGCAATCGGGCCCCCGACCGCTGCCGGGTCGGTCGGACACGGTGGGCTGCCGGACGCGCGACGGCCCCGCACGCGAGGGTGCGGGGCCGTCGGCACGCCTGAGCCCGCGGGCGGGCGGATCGAGGTCAGCTCGGCACGACCTCGATGGTGATCGGGAACGACACGTCGGCGTGCAGCGAGGCGGTGACCGTGTGCTGCCCGGTCGACTTGATCTGCTCGTCGAGGTGCACGACCTTGCGGTCGAGCTTGATGCCGGTCTGCTCTTCGACGGCCGCCACGATGTCGGCGGACGTGACCGAACCGAAGAGCTTGCCCTCGAGCCCGGCCTTGGCCGGAATCGAGATGATCTTGGGCACCAGCGTCGACGCCACCGTGGTGGCGGCGTCTCGGTCGCTGGCGTCGCGCAGGTCGCGGGCCCGGCGCATCTTCGCGGCCTGGGCGACGGCACCAGGAGAAGCCTTGATCGCCTTGCCCTTGGGCAACAGGTAGTTGCGGGCGTGACCGTCGGACACCTCGACGATGTCACCCCGCTTGCCGAGGCCCTCGATGTCGGAACGCAGGATCAACTGGATCATCAGGATTCGGCTCCCTCGGTCTCCAACTCGTCGATCGACTCGTCGACCTCGGGGGCGTCGACCTGGCTCGGGGTGCCCTCGTCGCGCGGCGGGCGCCGATCGCGATCGCCGTCGCGGCCACCGTCGCGGCCGCGGCCGGGCCGGCCCGTCGACGCAACCCGCTTGGCGTAGGGCAGCAACGCCATCTCGCGCGAGATCTTGATCGCCTTGGCGATCTCGAGCTGCTGCTGACGGTTGTTGCCGCTGACGCGCATGTTGCGGATCTTGGCGCGGTCGCTCAGGAAACGGCTCAGCAGGTCGACGTCTTTGTAGTCGACGTACTCGACCTTCTCGATGAGCAGCGGGCTGGTCTTCTTCTTGAACTTGCGGGGGTTCTCGGGCTTCCCGCGACCCCGTTGCGGCTTCTTGGCCATGTGTATTCAGGTCCTTCCTGGACGATGGGGTGGCCGGGGCGGAGCCCCGGGCCGGAACGACCCGGTCGGTCGGCGACCGGATCAAGGTTCAACTGATCAGAACGGCTCTTCGTCGCCGTACACGGGATCGGGGGCCCGGCTCGCGCCGCCACCGCCGCCACCACCACCGGAGAAGCCGCCACCACCGCCCGAGCGCTCGGTGCGCTCGACCTTGGCCTGGGCCCAACGGAGGCTGGGGGCGCAGTCGTCGACGTCGATCTCGATCGACGTGCGCTTGTTGCCGTCACGGTCTTCCCAGTCGCGGGACCGGACCGAACCGGTGACCACGACCCGGGCGCCCTTGGTGATCGAAGCGGCGATGTTCTCGCCGAGATCACGCCAGGCCGAGCAGTTGAAGAACGACGTCTCGCCGTCTTCCCACTCGCCGTTGGCGTTGCGCCGGCGCGGCGTCCAGGCGATGCCGAACGAGCAGACCGCAGCACCGCTGGTGGTGAAGCGCAACTCGGGGTCGCGGGTGACGTTGCCGATGATCTGTACGAAGTTGTCGTTTGCCATGTGCTGGTTCCCTTCGTGGGACGTCTGCCCGGTCAGGCAGTGCTGACCGTCATACCGCGGCGAGTGGCCTCGCCGTCGGGCAGCCGGATGAGCTTGTGGCGGACGACGTCGTCCGCGATGCGGAGCTGGCGCTCGAGTTCGTCGAGGGCACCGCCGTTGGCGAGGCACTGGACGACGAGGTAGTAGCCCGATTCCTTCTTGTTGATCGGGTAGGCGAACGGACGCTTGCCCCACCAGTCGGGCTTGCCGTGGACCGCGCCCTCGGCCTTCGCGATCTCGTCGGTGACGAACTTCATCCAGGTCTGGGCCTTGGGATCGTCGACGTCGCCGTCGATGATCACCATCAACTCATAAGCACGCATCATGCGTGTTGCACTCCCTTCGGACTGCGGCAACGGCCCGGGGTGAGCTGCTGCCTGTGGCCCCATCGACGTGACAGAGCAGGGTGAATATGACCCGGCAAGTGTAGCGGTGGCTGGACGAACATGCTCCCAGCGTGACCGGGGGGTGTGACATCGCCACCGTCGAGGCGATCGGCCGGGGGCGATGGTAGAAACACGTCGTGGGAAACGACGGCCCGCCACCGCGCTCCAGCCGGGCCCGCACCTACACGCGGTTCGTGCGAACCCTGGTGACGTTGCATCCCCGAAGGTTCGCGACGGCCGTGGCCGGCGCCTTCGTGTTCGCCGTGTGCACCGTCGCCTCCAGCGTCGCCGTGCAGTGGGTGATCGACCACGTGATCGTGCCCCGCTTCGAACAGGGCGACGTCGCCGTGTCGACCGTGGCCGCGGGCTGCGTGATGATCGTCGGCATCGGGCTGCTGCGAGCGGGCGGCGTCGTCGTGCGCCGGTCGTTCGCCGGCATCACCTCGTGGCGGGTCGCCGAGTCGGTCACCAACGAGATCACCGATCGCTACCTCACCCAACCCACCAGCTGGCACCGTCGCCAGAGCGAGGGTCAACTCGTCGCCCGGGCGGGTGTCGACGTCGACACGACGATCAGCGTGCTCGGGCCGATCCCGTTCGCGACCGGCACGATCGTGATGATGGTCGTCGCCGCCGTCTGGCTGATCGCGACCGACGTCGTGATGGGCGTCGCCGCGGTCGCCGTGTTCCCGCTGCTGATGATCGCCAACGTCGTGTACCAGCACCGCGTCGACCGGCATTTCGACGACGCCCAGGAGGCGCTCGGCCGTTTCTCGGGTGCCGTCCACGAGAGCTTCGAAGCCGTGCAGTTGGTCAAGGCCTACGGGGCCGGACGCCGCGAGACCGAGCGCCTGTCGGCGCTGGCGCACGACATCCGCGACGCCCGCATCCGCGCCGTCCACCTGCGCGGCACGTTCGAGGCCCTGCTCGAGATGGTCCCGTCGCTCGCCAACATCGGCCTCGTGGTGCTCGGGGCGGTGCGCGTCAGGTCGGGCGCCGTCACGATCGGCGAGCTGTCGGGGTTCGTCTACATGTTCACCCTGCTGATCTTCCCGCTGCGCCTGGTCGGCTACGCGTTGTCGGAGCTGCCCCACTCCTACGCCGGCTACCAGCGGGTGCGCGAAGTGCTCGACGATCCCCTCGACGACGACCCGGTGAACTCGATCGGGGTGCCCGGCGACGGCTCGGCGGTGGTGCTCGACCGGGTGTCGTTCGTACACCACGGTGACACCACCGAAGTGGTGCGCGAGGCGTCGGTGCGGATCGCGCCCGGGACGGTGACGGCCTTCGTGGGGCCCACCGCGGCGGGCAAGAGCACCCTGATCGACCTGCTCGCCGGGCTGCTGCAGCCGACCTCCGGCACCGTACGGCTGCCGGTGGGCCGGCGGGCCGTCGTGTTCCAGGAGGCGTTCCTGTTCGGCGGGACGATCCGCGAAAACGTCCGCCTCGACGAACCCCTCGACGACGACCGGGTGTGGGATGCCCTGCGTCTCGCCTGCGCCGACGGTTTCGTCGGCGAACTGCCCGACGGCCTCGACACGCTGGTCGGCGAACGCGGCGTGACCCTCAGCGGGGGGCAGCGACAACGGATCGCGTTGGCGCGGGCGCTGGCCCGGCGCCCCGGTCTGCTGCTGCTCGACGACACCACCTCGGCACTCGACCCGGCGACCGAGCTGGCCGTGCTCACCAACCTGCGCACGTCGCTCGCCGGCACCACCGTGGTGATGGTGGCGTCACGGCCGTCGACGATCGCCCTCGCCGACGACGTGTTGTTCGTCGAGCAGGGCCGCATCGTCGCCCACGGCCCGCATCAGCGGCTGATGCAGGAGAGCCCGGCCTACCGACGCCTCGTCGAGGCGTTCGAAGCCGATCGCGGCGGCGACGAGTTCGACGCCGCCTCGCGGGCGTTCTCGGGGGGTCGCCCGTGACCGAGCCGATCGGACGGTTCTCGGCCGCCGGCACCATCGGGCGCGGCCTCGAGGAGGCCCCCGTGCTGCGGCAAGGTCTCGGCGTGACCTGGCTGCTGGCCGCCGGCGGCGCCGGCGGCCGCGTGATCGTGCCGATCGTGGTGCAGCAGGCGATCGACCGGGGCATCGCCGGCGCCGACGACATCGACTTGCGGGTGGTGGTGTGGTGCGCCGTGATCGGAGTCGTCGCCCAGGTGGCGGCGGCGATCTGCCAACGGGCGGCGATCATCCGGCTCGGCACCCGCAGCGAGCAGGCGCTCAGCGACCTGCGCACCCGCCTGATCGGGCACATCCACCGGATCAGCCTCGCCGACCACAACGAGGAACGCCGCGGAGCGCTCGTCGCCCGCGTCACCAGCGACATCGAGACCCTCGCCGAGTTCTTCCGCTGGGGCGGGCTGGCGTGGCTGATCGACGGCACCTTGATGTTGATCGTGGCGGCCGTGATGCTGGCGTACAACTGGCTGCTGGCGATGATCGCGATCGCGATCGCGATCCCGCTGTTCCTGGCGCTGCGGATCGTGCAGCGATACCTCGTGGCCGCCTACGACCGGGCCAGGGACCGCAACGCCAACATGCTGGCGACGATGACCGAGCTGGTCAGCGGCGCCGAGACGATCCGGGCGTACGACGCCGCCGCGATGTTCACCGAGCGGGCGCGGGCGGCGGTCAAGGGCCGGGCCGACACCCAGATCCGCGCCGGCGTGATCGGCGCCTTCCTGTTCCCGCTCGGCGAGGTCTTCTCGGTCGTGACGATCGCCACGATCGTCGCCGTCGGCGTCGCCCTCGGACCCGGCGGTGGGCTCACGGCGGGGGCGCTCGTCGGGTTCATCTTCCTCACCTACCGCTTCCTCGAGCCGATCGCCGAGTTCACCGAGGTGCTCGACCAGACCCAGACCGCGGTCGCCGGCCTGCGCCGCGTGCTGACGGTGCTCGACATCCCCGCCGGTCCCCCGCCGCCGGAGTCGCCGCGCCCGCTGCCGGCCGGACGGCTCGACCTCACGATCGCCGACGTCACGTTCTCGTACCGCAGCCGGTCGGGCCGCGGCACCAGCGACGAGATCGTGCTCGACCGCGTGTCGGCGCACATCCCGGCCGGCCAGCAGGTCGCCCTGGTCGGGGCGACGGGGTCGGGCAAGACGACGCTCGGACGGCTGATCGCCCGGCTCGCCGACCCGGTCACGGGCACCGTGCGGCTGGGCGGCGTCCCGCTCGTGCAGGTCGACGACGACGAACTGCGACGGCGCCTGGTGGTGGTCGCCCAGGAGCCGTTCCTGTTCGACGACACCGTGCTGGCCAACATCTTGTTCGCCCGCCTCGATGCCACGCGCGCCGATGCCGAACGGATCGTCGACGAGATCGAGGTCCGCGACTGGGTCGACGCCCTGCCCGACGGCCTCGACACCCGCGTCGGTGAGCGGGGCGATTCGTTGTCGGCCGGCGAGCGTCAGCTCGTCGCCCTGCTGCGGGCCGGCATCGCCGACCCCGACGTGCTGCTGCTCGACGAGGCGACCTCGTCGGTCGACGCGCTCACCGAGGTGCGCACCTCGCGGGCGCTGGCGAAGCTGGCGGCCGGCCGCACGACGATCGCCATCGCGCACCGCCTCTCGACGGCCGCCCGCGCCGACCGGGTGCTGGTGCTCGAGGGCGGCCGGCTCGTCGAGGACGGCCCGCACGAGGCGCTGATCGGCGCCGGGGGCACCTACCAGCGGCTGTACGAGGCCTGGCTCTCCGCCACGTCGAGCTGACCCCGCCCGCCCGGTGCGGCCATCACGACCGACGCCGCACCGCGCCTCAGCCCGCTCGGTCCGCGGCGTCCCGACCGCAGGGCAGGTCCGACAGCTCGAGGCGGCTGCCGGGCACCAGACCGAGCGCGGCCAGCCCGCCGCTGGTCGTCTCGACGGCGACCACGAAGTCGGCCGGCGTCGGGTAGCGGGGGCACGACGGGGTGACGCAGGGCTCCATGTCGAACGCGTCGAGGAAGGCGCCGTCGGCGCCGTAGAACGCGATCGACAGTGCCAGCAGCGTGTTCTTCATCCAGAAGTACGTCGCATGGGGCGCCGGGTAGCGGAACGCCATCCCGTCGGCGGGCCCCAGCGCGTTGACGCCCATCAGGCCGCGGCTGCGCTGGTCGGGGGTGTCGGCCAACCACAGGCACAGCTCGCACGTCGACCCGTCGGGCGCCGTGGCGGTCGCCGCGACCGAGTCGAACCCGACCGGGATCACCGTCGCGTCCCCGACGTCACCGGCATCGGCCCCCGTGTCGGCGCTGTGGGGGGCGGTCGGGGTGACCGATCGGGGCGGCACCGCGACCGGCGCGTCGACGTCGGCGCAACCGGCGGCGAGCACCAGCACGGCCAGCAGTCGCCACATGCCCGCAGGCTAGGCGGCACCGGACGCCGGGCGCGACGGTCGATCCGGAACGCTCGCCGCGTAAGGTGCGCCCATGACGTGCGAGTCGTGTGGCGCAGAAGTCGCCGAGGTGATCGCGGTGCACCGCAAGTACCTGCTCGAGGCCGACGGCGAACGCCTGCTCGACGAGGTCGAGCACTGGTGCTTGGCCTGCCTCACGCACTATCCGCACGAACCGGCCTGAGGCCGGCGATGCGCCGGCTGCCCGCGCCGCGGTGAACCGGCAGGTCAGGCGGGCTTGTCGACCAGTTCGCGGTGCTCGCCGTCGCCGACGCGCTGCGGACCCGACGAATGCACGTCGTGGGCGTGCAGGCCGATGAACAGGCCGGTCACCGCGATCGCGCCGTACATCGCCCCCGACGACAGCATCGCGAGGGCCGGGGCCGGGCAGGTGCCCGCCAGCGACCAGCCGACCCCGAACAGGGCGCCGCCGACGATGTGATGACGCTCGATCTTGGAACGCGAGAGCAGCAGCGGGCCGCCGTAGACGGTGCGCACCCCGCGGCGTTCGAGGATCCACAACAACGGCAGCGACACGCCGATCGCGAGGCCCATCAGCAAGAACACGTCGAGTTCCTCGAAGCGCAGCGTCTTGTGGATCGTGTCGAACTCGTGGAGCTGGCTGGCGGCGAGCACGAAGCCGAAACCGGCCCCGAACAGACCACCGATGAGGTTCATGGGGTTCTTCACTTGGTCAACACCCCGTCCTGCATCGTGAGGTCGCCGAGACTGGTCAACGACGTGAGCAGGAACGTCACGATCACCGCCGTGACGACGAACGTCGCCGTGGCAGCCCAGCTGGCCGGGGAACGCTGGGCGGTGCCGCAGATGCCGTGCCCCGAGGTGCACCCACCCGCCATCTTGGCGCCGTAGCCCATCACGGTCGCCGCCACGAACACGACGATCGCCATCACCGGCTTCGACCAGCCGGCCGCCGACATGGCGTCGTAGCCGGTACGCACCTCGACGCCCGAGCCGAGCACCGTGGCGAGCAGGCCGCCGACGAAGATGCCCCCGAAGTACCACACCCGCCAGACCACGACGTCGTGGTCGCGGCGGGCGGATTTCAACGCCTGCACATAGGCGCCGCTGGCGCCCAACGGTTGGTTCGCCACCAAGAACAACCCCACGACCAACAGGCCGAGCAGAGGTCCGGTGATGAACCACGGAAGTCGATCCGGGAGCACATCCATCGTGACACTATGCACCGGTTCAATCGTCCGGACAAGGCCCAATTATCCCGGCGGCGACGCCGGCTGCGGCGTAGCGTCGGCCACATGACCCTGCGCTACCTCGACTACGAAGCCAGCCGCACCGTGGCGAACATCGTGGTCGACGGCTCGGCCAACGAGGCCACCGTGCTGACGCTGTCGCATTGGCCGGGCGCCGCGCCACCCGCCGGACTGGCCCGCGACCTGTCGGCCCAGATGGCGTTCGCCTATCTCGATCACACCGCCGGGGCCGGCGAACCGGCGGCCGAAGTCGTCACCAACAACCACTTCGACCAGGACGGCATCGTGTCGATCCATGCCCTCGTCGAACCGGAGATCTCCCTCGCCCACCGCGACCTGCTCGTCGACGTCGCGGCCGCCGGCGACTTCGGCACCTACCGCGACCGCCGGGCGGCCCGGGCGTCGATGGCGCTGTCGCGGCTCGCCGCCGCCGAGACGACGTGCAGCTACAGCGAGCACACCGACCGGCTCTACACCGAGCTGCTGCCGCGGCTGATGTCGATCGTGCTCGAACCCGAGCGGTACCGCGAGCTGTGGGGCGACGAGGACGCCGCGCTGACCGCCGGCGAGCACGCCGTGGCGACGGGCCGGGTGACGATCGCCGAGCGCCCCGAGCTCGACCTGGCGATCGTCACGATCGCCGACGACGAACCGGCGCGCGCCGGGCACCGGTTCGGCGAAGGGACCTTCGAGGGGATCCACCCGATGGCGATCCACAACGCCACCGACCGGTTCCGGCTGCTGGTGGTGCACGGTCGTCGCTACCGCTACGTCGACCGCTACGAGAGCTGGGTGCAGTACCGCTCCCGCCCGGTGGCGCCACGCGTCGACATGCGCCCCCTGGCGGCACGGCTGACCGAACTCGAGACCGGTGGCGGCGCCTGGCTCGCCGGGGCACCCGACGACCTGGATCCGCAACTGCACCACGACGGCGAATCGACGATCGCCCCCGACGCGCTGGTCGCGATCGTCACCGCCCACCTCGCCGGGTGACCCGGCGGCTCAGTCGGCGAGGCCGACGACGCTGCGACCCCGCGCCCGGCCGGCGAGGATGTCGGTCAGCACCTGGTCGAGGTCGTCGAGGGTGATGTCGTGGCCGATCCGGTCGAGGTTGCTCGGCTTGAGGTCGGTCGCGATCCGTGCCCAGGCGGCGCGGCGCCGGTCCATCGGCAGTTCGACCGAGTCGATCCCCAACAGGTTGACGCCGCGCAGGATGAACGGCAACACCGTCGTCGACAGACCGGGGCCGCCGGTCAGCCCGCTCGCCGCCACCGACCCGCCGTAGTGGATCTGCTTGAGCACGTTGGCGAGCGTGACCCCGCCGACGCAGTCGACGGCGCCGGCCCACTGCGTCTTGTCGAGCGGGCGGGGGCTCTCGTCCGCCAGCACCGCGCGGTCGATGACCGAGCTCGCGCCGAGCGCCCGCAAGAAGCCGGCCTCGTCGGGCTTGCCGGTGCTCGCCACCACCTCGTAGCCCAGGTTGGACAGCATGTCGACGGCCGTGGAACCGACGCCACCGGTGGCGCCGGTCACCAGGATCGGCCCCGACTCGGGGGTGATGCCGTGCTGCTGCAGCGCGATCACCGACAACGCCGAGGTGAAGCCGCCGGTGCCGATCACCATCGCGTCGCGCGTCGACAACCCGTCGGGCACGGCGACCAGCCACTCGGCCGGCACGCGGGCGTAGCGGGCGTACCCGCCGTGCCGGGCGACACCGATCGCGTACCCGTGGGCGATCACCTCGGTGCCCGCCGGCATCCCCGCCGCGTCCTCGACCAGCACGCCGGCCAGATCGACGCCCGGCACGATCGGCGAGATCCGCGCCACCCGGCCCGTCGGGGTCGACGCCAGCCCGTCTTTGTAGTTGACGCTGCTGTAGTGCACCTCGACGAGCACACCGTCGTCGGGCAGCTCGTCGAGGGTCATCGTGGTGACTCCCCGGTCGACCGACTCGCCGTCGGTGACGGCCTGGAACGCGCGGAACGTGGATGCAGCCATGACCAGCGACGCTACCGGCGGCACCCGAACCAGCACGTGGCGGGGCACCGGGCCGGCGCGCTCAGCGGGCGAAGTCGGCGGGGATGATCAGGTCGTCGGGACTCAACTCGTGGATCGACGCCTTGCCGAGGCCGAGCAGGTTCGAGTCGATGCCGCTGCGCAGGATGTCGAACACGTTCTCGACGCCGGCCTGCCCGTTGGCTGCCAGGCCCCACAGGTAGGCGCGCCCGATCATGACCGCCTTGGCACCCAGCGCCAGCGCCTTGAGCACGTCGCTGCCGCGCCGGACACCGCCGTCCATCACCACCTCGACCTGGTCGCCGACCGCGGCGGCGATCGCCGGCAGCAGCCGGATCGGCGCCGGCGTGCCGTCGAGGTTGTTGCCGCCGTGGTTCGACACCGAGATCGCGGTGGCGCCGGCGTCGACCGCCCGGCGGGCCTCGTCGACCCGGCAGATGCCCTTCACCATGAACGCTCCGCCCCACTGCTCGCGCAACCAGGCGACGTCGTCCCATGACGGGGGTGGGGTGCCCATCCAGGTGCCGTACGCGCCGAAGAACCCCGGGACCGGATCGTCACCGGCGACGAAGTTCGGCACGCCGAAGGTGGGCAGCTCGCCGGCCCGCAACCAGTCGAGCAGCCAGGCCGGCCGCAGCGCCACCTCGGGTGCGAACTTGATCATCGTCTTCAGGTCGACCGACTGGGGCACCATCACGCTCCCCCAGTCGCGCGCCGTGGCGAACGACCAGTCGAGGGTGAGGATCAGGCCGCGGGCGCCCGCCGCCCTGGCCCGCTCCATCCGGCCCAACATCGAGTCGCGGTCGCCGGCCCAGTACATCTGGAAGAACGTCTGCGGGTTGGCGGCGACGACCTCGGCGAGCGGCTTGCTGGCGAACGAGCTGAGCCCCATCGCGATACCGCGCGCCGCGCACGCCCGGGCGACGGCGACCTCGCCGTCGGGATGCACCGCCTGGACGCCGGTCGGCGACACCAGCACCGGCATCGAGATCGATTGGCCCATGATCTCGGTGCTCATGTCGCGCGTCGGCGACTGGCCGGCCGTGACCGGCCGGATGCCGAGTTCGCCGAACGCCGCCTCGTTGTCGTGCATCGACAGACCACGCTCGGAACCCCCGACGAGTTGCAGGTACAACGACTTGGGCAGGCGCCGTTTCGCCCTGCGTTGCGCCACCGCCACCGATTCGAACCACGCGTCTGCCACGCCGCAAGGGTACGGGCTCGGACCGGCGAGCGCTCCGCCGTCGGCCGCATCGACACCGGCCCACGATCTACGGTGGGGCCATGAACCTGCCGCCCCCTTCGCCGCGCGACCCCTATCCGCCACCGACCGGCTACGGCGCCGCGCCCGGCACCCCCGGCGGCGCGCCACCGCTCGGCAACCGGCGCTCGTCGGGGCTGGTGATCCTGCTCAGCATCGTCACCTGCGGGATCTGGACGATCGTGTGGTCGTACCAGAACGGCGACGAACTCAACCGCTGGTCGAACCGTGGGATCGGCGGCGTCGGGTACCTGCTGATCACCTTGTTCGTGTCGCCGGTGACGATGTTCCTGATGGCCGGCGAGGTCGAGCAGCTGTACCGGGCCGACGGCCAGGAGCCGCCGATCACCACGCTGTGGGGCCTGTGGTTCCTGCTGCCCCTGATCGGCAACATCATCTGGTACGTGCGCATCCAGGACGCGATCAACACCTACTGGACGGCGCACGGCCAGACCAACGAACCCGGCTTGTGACCGCCGGCGGCAGCACGACCCGGGTCGTCTACGCCGACGGCCCCGGGGCGGCACGCATCGCGCCGCGCGCCGCGATCGAGGCCGCCGGCCTGGACGGGCCGGCCGAGGTGCTGTTGGGGTGGACGATCGAGCCGCCCGAGTGGCTCGACGACCCGGTGCGCGAGCCCGGGCTGCGGTGCGCGACGGTGCTGGCCGGCTACGGCCTCGCCCGGGCGGTCGACGACGGCCGGGTCACCCCGCTCCCGGTGCGCCTGTCGGCGGTGGCGCCGATGCTGGTCGGCGACCCACCCGATCTCGCCGTGATCGGGGTGGTGCGGCGCGGGCGGGGGTACGCGTTCGCGGGCTCGGTCGGATGGGCCGACGTGCTGGCCGGTGTCGCCCGGCGCGTCGTGCTCGAGGTCGACGACCACGGCGCCGATCTCGGCGGCCCCGACGTCGACGGCAACGTCGTGGCGACGGTGGCGCGGCCCGCCCGGTCGGGCTCGCCGCCCGCCACCGCGCGGCCCGCCGACCAGATCGACCTGCGGATCGGTGCCCTGGTCGCCGCCCTCGTGCCCGATGCCGCCACGCTCCAGTTCGGGCCCGGTGGCATCGGGGAAGGCATCGCCCGATCGCTCGACCGCCCGGTGCGGATCTGGTCGGGCCTGTGCACCGACGCCGTGGCATCGCTCGCCGACCGCGGGCTGCTCGACTCCCCCGCCGTCGCCGCCTACACCTGGGGTGGCGCACCCGTCGAACGGTTGGCCGCCTCCGGGGGGTTGGCGCTCCGGTCGGCCACCGTCACCCACGACCTGACCCGGATCTCGGCGATCCCGCGGTTCATCGGCTGCAACACCGCCCTGCAGGTCGGCCTCGACGGCGCCGTCAACGTCGAGCGGATCGGCTCGCGGGTGATCGCCGCGGTCGGCGGCCACTCCGACTTCTGCGCCGGTGCGTCACGTTCGCCGGGCGGCATCTCGGTCGTCGCGCTGCGGTCGTGTGCCGCCGACGGGTCATCGACGATCGTCGACCGGGTCGACGTCGTGTCGACCCAGCGCAGCGACATCGACGTGGTGGTGACCGAGCACGGGGTCGCCGACCTGCGCGGGGCCGGCGATCGCGAACGCGCCGTCCGCCTGGCCGCGCTGGCCGCCCCCCACCACCGCGAACGGCTCGGCGTGGCGTCCCGCTGACGTCGGCTGGTTCGCTCCGCTCACCCCGCCCGCCGGCTCAGACCGGCAGCACCCGCAGCAGGTGATGCCACCGGCACTCGGGGCACGCCTCGACGACGTAGGCCGTCAGCTCACCCTGCGCGGTGGCGCCGAGCTGGCGCAGTTCGCGCCGGCTGGTGACGCACCGCCCCGAGGCCGGCAGTCGGTGACCGAACACGTACGTCACGATCCGCAGCTTGTCGAGCTCGCAGATCGGGCAGTCGGCCGAGGTCTCGGTGCCGACGTTGCGGGCGGCCCGGATCAGTTCGGGATGGGCGTCGCACACCTCGGTGAGGCTGACGCGACCCAGCCGGACCTGGTTGATCAGCATCCGGCGGGCGAGTCGATGGTCGACGATGCCGCGGCGCTCGGCACCCCCGCGCAACGCTCCCAACGAGAATCCCATTTCCCCAAGCTAGCGATCCGCGAGACTGGGGGTGTGACGAACCCTCCCATCTCCTTCGGTCGCGACCTCCCCGACGAACGCGAACTGCGCCTGTGCGGCGACATCAGCGGCGGCAAACGGGCACTCGAACTCGGAATCTCCCGCGAACACAACGCGATCGCGTTCGCGTTGGCCGGGGCGAAGGCGATCGCCGTCGACCCCGACCCGGCCGCGGTCGAGCGTCTGCGCGTCGCGGCCGCGAAGGCCGAGGTGAGCGTCGAGTGCCACGTCGGCGAGCTCGCCGACCTCGAGTTCGCGACCAGCGGTTCGGTCTCGCTCGTGGTCGCCAACCACACCCTGGGCGACGTCGACGACCTCGGCCGTCAGCTGCGTCAGGTGCACCGGGTGCTCAAGTCGAGCCACCCGTTCGTGATCTCGGTGCCGCACCCGTTCGCCGGTGTGCACACCACCGACAACTACGGCTCGAAGGTGCTCCCCTACGGCACGGTGGGTCGCACGATCGGCGAATGGCACGTGCAGCTCGGCCGGGCCAACTTCCGGGTCGACCACATCCTCGAACTCGGGGTGAGCGACATCTCGCCCGTCCCCACCACGCTCGTGCTGCGCGCCCGCAAAGAGGGCGACTGACCGATCAGACGCCGGCGCGCTCGGCCTCGACGAGCGCCGCCGGGCGGGGGCGCCCGAACAGGTAGCCCTGACCGCGGTCACAGCCCAGTTCGCGCAAGCGGCTCAGCTGCAACGGCGACTCGATGCCCTCGGCGACGACGGTCAAACCGAGCGCCTGCCCGAGCCGGATGACCGCCTCGACGATCGTCGAGTCCTCCTGCTCGATGCCGAGACCGCTCACGAACGTCCGGTCGATCTTGATCGCCTCGACCGGGAACCGCTTCAGGTAGGTGAGCGACGAATAGCCGGTGCCGAAGTCGTCGACCGAGAGGTGCAGGCCGAGGCTGCGCAGCTCGCGCAGCGCGACGGTGGCCGCCTTCACGTCGGCGAGCAGCGACGTCTCGGTGATCTCCAACCACAGCGAGTCGGCGTCGATGCCGGTCTCGGCCAGGGCCGCGGTGACCGTGTCGTAGAAGTTCGGGTCGACCAGCTGGCGGGTGCCGACGTTGACCGAGATCGCGCAGTTGGCGAACGGGTGGCCGGAGGCCCGCCACTGCGCCAGCTGGGCCAGCGAGTCGCGCAGGATCTTGGCGCCGAGATCGATCAGGAGGCCGGTCTCCTCGGCGAGTGGCAGGAAGTCGTTGGGCGGCAGCAGCCCGCGATCGGGGTGCAGCCAACGCGCCAGCACCTCGTAGCCGAGCACCCGGCCCGAGTCGAGATCGACGATCGGCTGGAAGTAGGGCACGATCTCGCCGCGCTCGATGCCGCGCCGGAGCTCGCCGGCGGTGCGCAGCGCCTGCACCCCGGTCTCGTGACCGCCCGCCTCGAACGCCTCCACGCAGTCGCGGCCGCGGGCCTTGGCACGGTACATCGCGGCGTCGGCGTCGCGCAGCAGGTCGTTCGGCGACATGCCGGGTTCGTGATTGGCGGAGTACCCGATCGAGGCGGTGACGAACAGTTCGTGCTCGCCGATCACCACCGGCGGGTGCACGGCGCGGCGCAGGCGCTCGGCGACGTCGACCGGGTCGCCGGACAGCACGACGATGAACTCGTCACCGCCGAAGCGGGCCAGCACGTCCTCCTCGCGCAACACCGAGCGCAACCGCTCGCTGAGGACCTGGATCAGCTGGTCGCCCACCTCGTGACCGAGGCTGTCGTTGATCACCTTGAACTGGTCGAGGTCGACGAACAGCACGGCCACCCCGCCCACCTCGCTGGTGATCAGGCGATCCTCGAGCAGGTGCATCAGGTAGGCCCGGTTGGGCAACCCGGTGAGCTCGTCGTGGCGGGCGGCATAGCGCAACTGCTCGGCGGCGCGGCGCTGCTCGGTGACGTCCTCGATGTGGGTGATCGCCAGCATCACGCCGTCGTCCTCGGTGGTGCTCACCCGGGTGCGGGCCCAGATGAACTCGCCGTCGCGACGCCGGTAGCGCTGATCGATGCGGAACGAGTCGACGATGCCGAGTTCGAGCCTGGCGCGATGGGGCTGTGCCGCCCGGACGTCGTCGGGGTGGGTGAACTCGCGCAGCGTGCACCCGACGAGTTCGGTGACGTCGCGGCGCAGCATCTCGGCGAGCGACTGGTTGGCGTCGACGATCCGACCGTCGTCGAGGCGCACCAACGCCATGCCGGTCGGCGCCGACTGGAACGCCTGGTGGAACCGCCGCCGCGCCTGGTCGAGCGCCCTGCTCTGCTGCTCGCGCTCGCTCACGTCCCGCAGCCGCACGACGAGCCGGCGCTCCTGGTCGAACACCGGGCTGTGCCGCGGCAGGTGGAACGACGCCTCGACGACGACCCGGTACAGCGCGCCGGCGATCACCTCGATCTGGATCGGATCGACGGGGTCGCCTTCGAAGGCCCGCTGGATCGCGGCGGCCAGCTCGATCTGCTCGTCGCCGTCGACGTGTTCGAGCAGGTCGCTGTCGATCAGGTCGGCGCGATCGAGGTCGAACAGCGTCTGGGCCGCGGCGTTGGTGCTGTGCACGACGTGGTCGCCGTCGATCAGCAACACGGCTTCCGGCAACTCGTCGAGCAACCGCCGGACCTCGCCCTCGGCGGCCTCGACGGCGTCGAGCCGGCCCTGCATCTGGCGGGCCTGACGGCGCGAGTGCCAGATGCTGATCAACAGCACCGCGATCGACGCCGCGCCGAAGCAGATCACCAGCAGATCAGCACTCGTGCTCACGCGACGAGGCTAGATCAGCGACGCCCACCCGATCGGCGATGCCTGCGCCACGCGGCGGGCTCGACCCGGGCGGCCGAATGTCACGTCGAGCGGTTCGCCCACCACTGATCGAGGCGGCGGCGCGACTCGGCCTCACCGATGAGGCCCTCGTCGAGACGGATCTCGAGCAGGAACTCGAGCGCCTCGCCGACCGCCGGGCCGGGTGCCAGCCCGAGGTGCTCCATCACCGCCCGCCCGTCGAGCTCGGGGCGGATCGACGCCAGCTCCTCGGCCTCGGCCAGGGCGTCGATCCGCGCCTCGAGATCGTCCATCCGTTTCGACAGCTGCACCGCCTTGCGTTCGTTGCGGGTGGTGCAGTCGCAGCGGGTGAGCACGTTGAGCTCGTGCAACAAGTCGTCGGCGTCGCGCACGTAGCGCCGCACCGCCGAGTCCGACCACCCCAGCCGGTAGGTGTGGAACCTCAGGTGCAACGCCACCAGCGCGGTGACCTTGGCGACGTCGTCGTTGGAATAGCGCAACTGCGCCATCCGCTGCTTGGTCATCCGGGCGCCGACCGCGTCGTGGTGGTGGAACGTCGTGCCCTTGCCGTCGACGTAGCCGCGCGTGCGGGGCTTGCCGATGTCGTGGAACAGCGCCGCCAGCCGCACCAGCCGGAAATCGAACGGGGGCCGGCCGGCCGGCAGTTCGGCGAGCGGCCGCACGTTCTCGACGACGGCGATCGTGTGGCTGAGCACATCCTTGTGACGGTGGATCGGGTCGTGCTCGAGCCGCATCGCCGCCAGCTCGGGGAGGAACTGGTCGGCCAGGCCCGTGTCGTAGAGGAACCACAGCCCGGCCGCCGGATGGTCGACGGTCATCAACTTGTCGAACTCGTCGCGGATCCGTTCGGCCGAGACGATCTCGAGGCGTTCCGCCATCGCGGTGACGGCGGTGACGAGCTGCTCGGTCGGCTCGAGTTCGTACCCGGCGACGAAGCGGGCGGCGCGCAACATCCGCAACGGGTCGTCGCTGAAGCTGATCTCGGGGCCGAGCGGGGTGCGCAGCACCCTGGCCAGCAGGTCGGCGGCCCCGCCGTACGGGTCGACCAGCACCGGGGTGCCCTCGCCGGTGAGCTCGAGCGCCATCGCGTTGACCGTGAAGTCGCGTCGGCCGAGATCGGTCTCGACGTCGTCGGCGTAGGTGACGTGCGGCTTGCGCGAGTCGTCGGTGTACGACTCGGCGCGGAACGTCGTGATCTCGATGGTGCGCTCGCCGAAGCGGGCTCCGATCGTGCCGAACCGCTCGCCCTGCGTCCACACCGCGTCGGCCCAACCGTCGAGGCAGGCCTTGATGTCGGGGGGCCTGGCATCGGTCGTCAGATCGAGATCGAAGTCTGCCCGCGCGGTGCCGACCATCAGATCGCGCACGGTGCCACCCACCAGGTACAGCCGGTGCCCGGCGGCCCCGAAACGCGCCGCCAACGGCGACAGTTCGCTGAGCACGGGGACGAATCGATCCGGAATCATGGCGTCGCCAGGCTAGGCGGCGTCACGAGCACCGCGCTGCGACCGTGCGGCGCGACCGCGACGACGGGCCGGCCGCCGTCGCCCCGGCTACCGTCGCGATCGTGAACGGTTCGGTCCTGACCACTGCGGCGCGGTCGTCGCGTCAGTGGCGTCTGCGCGCCTGGCCGGGCGATCCGACGGTCGCCCACCTCATCATCCTCGACCAGGTCGAGTTGCCGACGGCCGACGCCGTCGACGCCGCGATCGACCGCGCCCGACGCAGCGGGGCGCGCGCCGTGCGCACCTCGGCGCTGTATCCGCAGCTCGCCGAGATGTTCGCCGCCCGCGGGTTCGAGCCGATCGACCGGCTGGTGCTGCTGCGCCGGGAGCTCGGCCCGCCACCCGCGCACGGGTTCGAACCCGTCGACCGGCTCGAGCTGCTGCGGCGGACCCTCGGCGGGCCACCCGACATCCGGCCCGACACGCCGGTCGTGCAGCCGATGCGTCGGTGGCACCTCGCGGCGTCGGTGGTCGTCGACCGCGAGGCGTTCGGTCCGATGTGGGCGAACGACCGCCCCGGCCTGCGCGAGATCCGCCGGGCCACGCCGCACCACCGCGCCGGTGTCGTCACCGTCGGCCGCCGTGTCGCCGGGTTCGCGATCTCCGGCGCGGCCCTCGACCGCGGGTACCTGCAACGGCTGTCGGTCGCTGCCGACCAGCGCCGCCGGGGCATCGCCACGAAGCTCGTCGCCGACGCGCTCGACTGGATGTACGGGCGCGGCCTGACGGCGGCGCTCGTCAACACCGGGGTGCACAACGCCGCCGCGTTGGCGCTGTACGACAAGTTCCGATTCGTCGCCCTCGACGACGAGCTCGTCATCGCGGAACGCCGCTTCCGACGATGAACGACGACGTGGTACGGCGATGACACGACCGTCACGGCCGGCCGCCGTCGCGGTGCTGCTCGGCGCCCTGGCGACGGTGGGCACCTGGACGACGGCCAGTTCGCAGGCGCCGGGTGCACCGAGCCAGGCCGAGCCGGATCCGGGGGGACTCGCGCTCGACACCCAGACCTACTCGGTGCGCCCCGGCGGCACCGCCCACTTCGAGTTCGTCGTACGCGCCGACGTGCCCGAGATCGCCCCCACCACGACCACCACCACGACCACCACCACGACCACCACCACGACCACCACCGTCGTGGGCGCCCAGCCGCCGTCGGCACCACCGGCCGGCGGGTCCGCGCCGACCACCGACGCCACCACCGACGCCACCACCGACGCCACCACCACGACCACGACCACCTTGCCGCCCGGCCCGGAGATGATCGTGCAGGTCAGGGCCCACCGGCGTCTCGCCACCCGAGCAGGGCTCGACCTGGCCGTCGCCGGCGATCCCGGACCGGTGATCGACATCGTCGAGTTCGAACTCGCCGCCGTCAGCAGCTTCGACGACGCCACCGGCCGGCGCCGCCTCGACCTCGACGTGTCGATCACCACCGGCGCCGCCGACGTCGAAGCCCTCGACCTGTTCGAGCCCGGCGTGTACCCGATCAGTGTCGAGATCCGCCGTGACTCGGCGCCGGTCGCATCGGCCACGACCTTCATCGACGTGCTCGACGAGGCCGGGGTCGGGCGCGGCCCGTTCCGGTTCGCCGTGTTCGCCGCACTCCCCGACCCCGGACCGGAACCCGACGAGACACAACTCGACGCCGCCCGGCGCGCTCTGGCGCTGGTCGAGGCGCTCGCGAACCGGTCGAACGCCCCGCTCACGTTCGCGATCCCGCCGACGCTGATCCGCGCCGTGGTGGCGTCGGATGCCGAGTTGTCCGCCGGTCTGAACTCGGCGTTGGGTCCCAGCGACGGCCTGGTCGCGCTCCCCGACGAGCCGCTCGACCCGTCGGCGGCCGCCGAGGCCGGCCTGGCGGCCGATCTGGCGAACCAGTTCGACCGGGGTGGCCAACTGCTGGCAGCGGCGTTCCCCACCGAGCCGCTGACCCGCAGCGCCTGGCCGGTCGACGCGCCGATCACCCCGGCGGGCGCGGCGCTGCTGCACGACCTCGGGGTCCCGCTGCTGATCGTGCCGTTCGAGCGGGCGGCCTCGTACCTGGGCGCCGCGCCCGACGACACCTCGCTGCTGTTCAACGCCACGACCCCCGGCGGCGAGGCGATCCAGATCATCGTCGTCGACCGGATCAACGCCCTCCTGCGCCCCGGCCGGACGGTGGCCGGCACACCCGCCGAGCGGGCGGTCCGCCTGATGGCAACCACCGGGGTGATGCGCTACGAGTTCGACCCCGACCTGCGCACGTTGGTGCTCACGGCGCCCGACCTCGGCGTGCCCGATCCGGACGTGCTCGAACGACTCGAACGGTTCGTCGCCGACGACCCGAACTACTCGTTCGAATCGGTCGACCGCATCCCGGCGATCACCAACTCGGCGTTCCTCGACGGCCGCCTCGTGGTGGCCTCCCTCGACGACGCCCCGGCGGTGTCGCTGATCGCCCGCGCCCAGAGCGTCGCGGTCAGCCGGCAACGGGTCGACGACGTCGCACCGATGCTGCCCGAAGGCGACCCGCGTCCGGTCACCTGGCGAGCCGGGCTCGGTTCGGCGCTGTCGACCGGGCGCAGCCCGGCGAACGCCGACGCGCTGATCCGCTCGATCGACGACGCCGTCGCCGAGATCTTCCGGGCGGTCCGCCGGCCCGAGGCGTTCTCGTTGACGATCACCGGCCGCAACACCAGCATCCCGATCCTGATCGAGAACACCGGCCCGACGCCCTTGAGCGTGCAGGTACGGCTCACGGCCGAGAAGCTGACGTTCCCGTCCCGCACGATCGAGGCCGTGCTCGAGCCCGAGTCGGTCACCTCCGTGCTCGTGCCGGTCACGGCCCGATCGAACGGCGTGTTCCCGGTGACGGTCGAGGTGCTCACACCGCAGGGGGTCGCCCTGACCGAACCGGTGGCGTTCACGGCACGGGTCAACACCCTCGCCGGGCTCGGCCGGGTGTTCACGGTCGGCGCGCTGTTGGTGCTGCTGACGTGGTGGTTCAGCTACTTCCGGCGCCGGCGCACCGATCCGGGGGTGGCGAGGGCGCGGGCCCGCCACCCGAGCGCGACCGGCGGGCCGGGCGCCGACGGCCCCGACGCCGAACCTCCCGGCAGCTAGGCTGGAGTACCTGTGAGCATCCGCATCGTCACCGACTCGTCCTGCGACCTGCCCCAAGCCGTCGTCGACGCCCACGGCATCCGTGTCGTGCCGCTCACGATCCGGTTCGGCGACGAGGAGTTCATCGACCGCGAACAGCTCGGCACCGACGAGTTCTGGGCCCGCTGCGCCTCGCAGGACACGCTCCCCGAGACCGCCGCCCCGGCACCCGGCCAGTTCGAGACCGTCTACCGCCAGCTCGCCGACGAGGGCACCACCGGCATCGTGGTCGTGTCGCTGTCGGGCGCGCTGTCGGCCACCATGCAGAGCGCCCAGCTCGCGGCGCGCTCCGTCGCCGACGTGATCCCGGTGCGGGTCGTCGACAGCCGCACCGTCAGCCTCGGGGTCGGCACGATGGTGCTCGCCTGCGCCCGCCTCGCCGAGCAGGGCGCCTCGCTCGACGAGGTCGAGGCGCTCGCCACCCGCCGTGCCCAGCACACCAGGGTGATCGGCGCGCTCGACACGCTCGACAACCTCAAGAAGGGCGGCCGGATCGGCAACGCCAGGGCGCTGCTCGCCACCGCGCTGGCGATCAAGCCGATCATCGAGGTGATCGACGGACAGGTCGAACAGGGCGGCAAGCAGCGCACCCGATCGAAGGCGTTGCGCTTCCTCGTCGACCGGGTGCGCGAGTTCGAGGGCCGCATCAGCGACCTCGCCGTGCTGCACGCCGCCTGCAGCGACGTCGACGAGTTCGTCGCGATGTTGCGCCCGCTCTACGACGGCGAGATCGTGGTCGGCCAGATCGGACCGGTGATCGGCACCCACGCCGGCCGGGGCACGATCGGCGTCGCGTTCGACATCACCGACTGATCCGGCTCGGCCCACACGCGATCGTCGCATTCGTGCCGCAATGACGGGTCCGGTCGCCGCGACACCACTAGCGTGACGAGCGATCATGCCCCCGGTCTCCCCACCCCCACCGCCCGCGCCCGCCGGCGAAGCGCTCGCGGGCCGCTATCTGCTCGAACGGCGCATCGGCCAGGGTGGAATGGCCGAGGTGTGGGTCGCGACCGACAGCGACCTCGACCGCAAGGTCGCGGTCAAGTGGCTCAAGACCAACCTCGCCGGTGACCCGGTCGTCGCCGAACGTTTCCGCCGCGAGGCGATCGCCGTCGCCCGGCTGAGTCACCCCAACATCGTGGCCGTCCACGACGTCGTCGTGCACGAGGGCCGCCAGGCGGTGGTGATGCAACTCGTCGACGGCAAGAGCCTGCGACAGTTGCTCGACTCGCAGAAGCGGCTCGGCCCCGAGCTGACGATCCACATCGGCGCGGGGATCGCCGGAGCGCTCGACGAGGCCCACCGGGCCGGGTTCGTGCACCGCGACGTGAAGCCCGGCAACATCCTCGTCACCTCCGACGGGCGGGTGCTGCTGACCGACTTCGGGATCGCCAAGGGCCTCCAACCCGGCGACGAGGACCTCACCAGCGACAACGTGATGATGGGCACGGCGAAGTACCTGTCCCCCGAACAGGTGCGGGGCCGCCGACTCGACGGGCGCGCCGACCTCTACTCGCTCGGCCTGGTGCTGTACGAATGCCTCGCCGGAAGGGTGCCGTTCCTCGGGGAGACCGACGCCGACACCGCACTGGCACGGCTGCAGCGCGACCCCACCGATCTCGGCCACCTGCGGCCCACGTTGCCGATCGGGCTGGTCAACCTGATCCACAAGACGCTGGCCCGCAACCCCGCCCATCGGCCCCAGACCGGAGCCGATCTGCGGGCGGCGCTGCTGGCGGTCGACACCACCCCGCCCCACATCGACGGCACCCCTGCCGAACCGCCACCACGGATCGCCAATCCACCGACCCGGGCGCTCGGGGCCGGCCCCGGCATCCCCGGCGAGCCGCACGTCACCGGTGCCCTCCCGGCGACGCGGCGCACCGGGCCCCCGGCACCCGCCGCCCCCGCACCGCACGACCACACCCCGGCGGCGCCGGCCTCGGTGCGCGGCACGCCGGCACGGCGTCACCAGCAGCGCTGGACCCCATCGCTGGTCGTCGTCAGCGGCCTGCTCGTGATCGCCCTGAGCGTCGCGTTGGCGCTGTTCGTGCGCGTCAGCCGCGGCGACGACGGCAGCGAGTTCACCGACGTCACCCTGGTGCCCGACACCCCCGCCGGCGCGAGCGCCGCGACGGCCGACGCGGTGGCCGACGACGGCCCCGTCGACGACGCCGCACCACCGGCCGATCCGGCGACGGCACAGATCGTCGGGATCCAGGCCTGGGATCCGTTCGGCACCAACGGCGACGAGAACAACGCCCAGGCACCGTTGGCGCTCGCCGACGGCAGCGCCAGCACGGCCTGGTCGACCGAGTGCTACCAGAACCAATACCTGGGCGGAAAGCGGGGCGTCGGCCTGATCCTCGACCTGTCGACGCCGGCGGCGGGCACCTTGACGCTCGACACGCTCAACGCCCCGTACCAGATCGACGTGTTCCGCACCACCCTCGAGGGTTCCCCCGCCGAACTCGAGTCGTGGGACCCGGTCGGCAACACCCAGTTCGGCGACCAGCCGGGCACCGTCACCGTCGAGATCGACGACGCGGCGACCCACCTGCTCGTCTGGCTGAAAGAGCTCGGCCCCGACGACGCCTGCAGCTCGGCCAATCCGTACCGCGGCCGGCTCGGAGAGATCACCTTCCGGCCGTGACAGGGTCCGCCCGCACCGACACCGAGCTGGTCGCCAGCGCTCGTGCCGGCGACGCGAACGCGATGGACCAACTGCTGCGCCGGCACTACGACCGCGTCCATGCGATCTGTCGCCGCATCGCCGGTGGCACCCGCGACGCCGACGACGCCGCCCAAGAGGCGATGATCCGGGTGGTGCGCAGCATCGACCGGTTCGACGGACGGTCGTCGTTCGGCACCTGGATCTACCGCATCGCCACCAACACCGCGCTCGACGAACTGCGCAAGCGCAAGCGCCGCCCGCAGCTCCACGTCGTCGACGACGACGACGCGGCCAGGCCCCGCGAGCCGGTCGACGAGCTCGCCCATCGGCACGTCGACGGGGTCGTCGACCGCATCGCGATCGACGCCGCGCTGGCTGCGTTGCCGCCCGAGTTCCGCGCCGCGGTGGTGCTGCGCGACGTCGGTGACCTCGACTATGCCGAGATCGCCGAGGCGCTCGACGTACCCGTCGGCACCGTCAAGTCGCGCATCGCGCGGGGTCGCCGGCTGCTGATCGAACAACTCGGGAACCCCGACCGCCCCGACGAACGTCAAACGGACAACCCATCACCATGAACGACGAGCAATTCCTCCTCGCCAGCGCCTACCTCGACGGTGAACTCACCGCCGCCGAGCGCATCGCGGCCGAAACCGATCCCGACATCGCGTCCGAGATCGACCGGTTGGCCGCGCTCCGCACCGCCGTACGCGACGTCGTCGCCCCCGCGCCGCGGGTCCGTGAGGCGGCGATCGCAGCGGCGATGAAGGGGTTCACGGCGGCACCCGCCCGCCGCGCGCCCGCCGGTGGAACGTTCACGTTCCGGCGCCGCCCCTGGTCGGTGCGCTACCTCGGGTTCGCGGCAGCCGCCGTGGCGGTCGGTGCGCTCGGGGTCGTGGTCACGAACGCGCTCAACTCCGACGCCGGCGAGGGCGAGATCACCGAATCGGCCGCCGTCGACGAACCGGCCGACGACGGCCTGGCGCTGCAGGCCGCACCGGCGATCGCCGAAGCCGCCCCGGCAGCCGAGGCCGAGCGCGCCGCCGAGTCGCCCGCCGCCGAGTCGCCCGCCGCCGAGTCGGCGACCGCCGACGCCATGGCGGCCCCGGCGGCCGAGGCACCGGTCGCTCTCGAGCAGCCGTTCGGCACCCCCGCCGAGCTCGCCTCGTTCGCCGGGTCGTTGATCGAACGCGAGGCCGCCGGCGCCCTGCCACCGACGCCGAACACGAGGTGCCCGCAGCCCCGGATCCTCGCCGAGGTCGAGTACCTGGTCGACGGTCGAGCGATGCTGTTGCTGGTCGCCGTCGACACCGAGGTCGGTGTCGTGCTCGGGATCGACCCCACCACCTGCGACGCCGTGATCGAAGGCCCCTTGTCCTAGCCGGCTCGGCTGCTACTACAGTCTCGGGCATGCCGGGCAATCCGCTGACCGATCCGAACTGGGCGTCCGACCTCACCGAACAGATCACCTCGGTCGTCGGCAAGGTCCGTGACGCCACGACCAACAACGCGATCAAGGTCGTGCGTGGTGTCGTGTTCGGCCTGCTGGGCATGTTCCTCGGCATCGTCACGATCGTGTTGCTGCTGATCATCTCGACCCGGGGCCTGCAGTCGCTGCTCGACATCTGGTTCGCGTGGGACAAGTCGGTGTACCTCAGCTACTTCATCGTCGGCGGGCTCCTCACTGCGATCGGGCTGCTGTTGATGTCGAAGCGGCACAGCACCGACGCGTGACCCCGGCCCACCACCCCCACCACTTGGAGCACTGACATGGCCGACGACGTCCGCAACGTGATCATCATCGGGTCGGGTCCCGCCGGTCTGACCGCTGCGATCTACACCGCACGGGCCAACCTGACCCCGCTCGTGATCGAGGGCGAGCCGTCGTCGACGTCCGATCAACCCGGTGGCCAGCTGATGTTGACCACCGAGGTCGAGAACTTTCCCGGCTTCCCCGACGGCATCATGGGCCCCGAGCTGATGATGAACTTCCGCACCCAGGCCGCACGCTTCGGGGCCGAGTTCCTCACCGAGAAGGTGACCAGGGTCGACTTCTCGCAACGGCCCTTCGGTGTGTGGGTGCGCGACCAGGAGTTCCGGGCCGACGCCGTCATCGTCTCGACCGGCGCCCGCTCGCTGATGCTCGGCCTCCCCGAGGAGTCGCGGCTGATCGGCCACGGGTTGTCGACCTGCGCCACCTGTGACGGGTTCTTCTTCCGCGGCCACGAGATCGCGGTCGTCGGCGGCGGCGACTCGGCGATCGAGGAGGCCACCTTCCTCACCAAGTTCGCCTCGAAGGTCACCATCATCCACCGTCGCGACGAATTGCGTGCCAGCAAGATCATGCAGGATCGGGCGTTCGCCAACCCGAAGATCGAGTTCCTGTGGAACCACACGGTCAGCGCGATCCACGGCACCGACAAGGTCGAGGGCGTCCAGGTCACCTCGACGGTCGACGGCACGGTGAGCGATCTGGCGGTCACCGGGCTGTTCGTGGCCATCGGGCACCTGCCCAACACCGACCTGTTCGCCGGGGTGCTCGACATGGAGGACAACGGCTACCTGCACACCAGCCCCGGGTCCACCGCCACCAACGTCGAGGGTGTGTTCGCGTGCGGCGACGTGCAGGACCACACCTACCGCCAGGCGATCACTGCCGCCGGCAGCGGCTGTATGGCGGCGATCGACGCCGAGCGCTGGCTCGAGGCCCAGCACTAGGCCGCCGGGCCTGCCACCTGCGGTGACGCGACCAGCGGGTGGGTTGTCGGTACACTGCGAACCCTGACTCGACCACGCAACGCAACAAAGGATGTCTTCATGGCGAACGGGATCACCAACCTCACCAGTGCGACCTTCGATGAGAACGTCGCCGGTTCGGCCGCCCCCGTGCTCGTCGACTTCTGGGCCGAGTGGTGCGGGCCGTGCAAGCAGATCGCCCCGATTCTCGAGGAACTCGCCGGCGAACTCGGCGACCGGATCAACATCACGAAGCTCAACGTCGACGAACACCCCGACATCGCGATGCGCTACAGCGTGATGAGCATCCCCACCCTGCTCGTCATCCAGGACGGTGACGTGAAGAAGAAGATCGTCGGCGCCAAGGGCAAGGGTGCGCTTCTGCAGGAGCTCGACGAATTTCTGACTACTTCCCGCTGACGCCGGGCCAGCGCGGCGAGGCGGTCCGCGACCTCCAGCGTCGCCTGCTGGCCGCCGGGTTGCTGTCGACCGTCGCCGAGCCGGGGTTCTTCTGCGCGACCACCGAGCAGGCGCTCGTCGCGTTCCAGACCGGGCGCGGCCTGCGCGGCACCGGCCGGTGCGACGAGGACACCTGGCGGACCATCGTCGAGGCATCGTGGCGGCTCGGTGACCGCCTCCTGATGCTGGTCGGGCCGAACCTGCGCGGCGACGACGTCAACGAGTTGCAGGCCCTGTTGGCCAGGTTGGGCTTCGACAGCGGGCGTGTCGACGGGATCTTCGGCGCCGGCACCGAACGGGCGGTCTCGGAGTTCCAGCACAACTGCGGGCTCTACGTCGACGGCGTCTGCGGCCCCGACACGGTGCGCGCCCTGCAGGTGCTGGCCCGCCAGAGCGGCACCGGGCCGGGGGTGACGGCGGTGCGCGAACTGGCAACCCTCACGGCGGGGGC
This sequence comes from Ilumatobacter sp., assembly GCA_036526035.1. GTDB lineage: Bacteria > Actinomycetota > Acidimicrobiia > Acidimicrobiales > Ilumatobacteraceae > Ilumatobacter. Next base: position 36,578 of record DATCZG010000002.1, read on the forward strand.
GCGGTCGCTGGCCGAGCTGCGCGTCGTGGTCGGCCAGTTCGGCGGCCTGAGCGCCCTGTCGCGCCAGCTCGTGCAGGCGTTGCGGACCCACAGCGCGACCGTGGTGGCGACCGACGAGCCCGATGCCGCCGCCCAGGCCGGTGCCGCCAACCAGTTCGCGGCCACGGTGTACCTCGGTTTCGAGGCCCATCCCGACCCGACGGCGACGCTCCACTACTACGCCGTGCCGCAGTTCGAGTCCGCCGGCGGGCGGGCGCTGGCCGAGTTGATCGCCGAGGGCTGCCGGAGCGGGGCGCCCTCGCTGCGGCCGGTGGTGCAAGGGTTGCGGCTCCCGGTGCTGCGTGAGACCCGGATGCCGGCGGTGCTGCTGACCCTCGGCCCGGTCCAGGCGGTGCTCGACGAGGCACCGCACCTGGTGAAGATCCTGGTGACGGCCCTCGAACGCTGGGCGCAAGGCTCGACGTTATCCACAGGGTGATGGAGTCACCCTGAACTCCAGGGTTTATCCACAGATTTCTCCCCACCCTGTGGTTGAACCTGACGCGCGGCTTCAGCATCGACCATTGGTCGACCCCGCTAAATGTCCGGACTATTGACCGGTCATCGCCCGGTAGATCCGTTCGAGATCCTCCAGATCGGCGAACTCGACCGCGATCTTGCCCCGCTTGGCTCCCATCTGCACCGCCACCCGGGTCTGCAGGTGCTCGGCCAGCAGTTCCTCGAGTTCGAGCAGGCCGGGCGGCCGCAAGCGGGTCGTCGGAACGATTCCTGCCCCGTCGTGGCTCGGCGCCGGCTTGGTGGGGCCGGGGGCTGTCCCGGGAGCCGACGTCTCGGGGATCCCCCCGAGACGGACCGCCTCCTCGACGGCACGCACCGACCACCCTTCTTCGGCGGCCCGCTGCGCCAATGCCTCCTGCAGGACCCGGTCGGGGGTGGCGAGCAGCGCCCGGGCGTGCCCGGCCGACAGTTGACCGTCGGCGAGCAGACGCTGGATCGCCGGCGGCAGACCGAGCAACCGCAAGGTGTTGGTCACCGCCGACCGGCTCTTGCCGACCCGGTCGGCGACTTGCTCGTGGGTCAACTCGAAGTCTTCGATCAACTGCAGATAGGCGGCCGCCTCCTCGAGGGCGGTGAGGTCTTCGCGGTGCAGGTTCTCGACGAGGGCCTGCTCGACCGAGGACAGGTCGTCGGTGGTGCGCACCAGGGCCGGGATCGTCGCCAGGCCCGCCCGGCGAGCCGCCCGCCAACGACGCTCGCCGGCGATCAACTCGAATCCGTCGCCGAGCGGTCGCACCAGGATCGGCTGGAGCACCCCGATCTGTTGGATCGACGCCGTCAACTCGGCGAGTGACTCCTCGTCGAAGTGAACCCGCGGCTGATTCGGGTTGGGGGTGACGTCCGCGACCTGGATCTCGCGGAGCAATGCCCCGTCGGCCGGCGCACCGGGTTCGGTCTCGGCCGGGGGGATGAGGGAACTGAGGCCTTTGCCCAGACCGCTACGGCGAGCCATAGTGCAACTCCTTTGCGACATCGCGGTACGCGACCGCACCACGCGAACGGGGATCGAAGATGATGATCGGTTGACCGAACGACGGGGCCTCCGACAGGCGCACCGATCTCGGCACGGTCGCCCGCACGACCTTGTCGCCGAAGTGATCGCGAACCTCTTGTACCACCTGGTCCGACAGCTTCGTGCGGGCGTCGTACATCACGCACACGATCGTCGACACCTCGAGCTGCGGATTCAGGTTGCGCTTGACCATGTCGACGTTGCGCAGCAGTTGCCCGAGCCCTTCGAGCGCGTAGTACTCGGTCTGGATCGGCACCATCACCTCGTGTGCCGCGGCGAGACCGTTGACCGTCAACAGGCCCAAGGTCGGCGGGCAGTCGATCAGCACGTAGTCGTAGTCGTCGAGCACCGACTCGATCGCCTTTTTCAGGCGTGTCTCGCGGCTGAACGCCGGCACCAGCTCGATCTCGGCACCGGCGAGGTCGAGACTGGCCGGGGCGACGAACAGGTTGCGGACGTCGGTGGGCTCGATGCAGTTCTCGAGCGGCACCTCGTGCATCAGCACGTGGTACATCGACACCTCGAGACCGCGGTTCGGGATCCCGAGGCCGGTCGAGGCGTTGCCCTGCGGGTCGAGGTCGACCACCAGGGTGCGTAGACCCATCTCGGCGAGACAGGCGCCGGTGTTGATCGTGGTGGTCGTCTTGCCGACGCCGCCCTTCTGGTTGGCGACGGCGATCACGCGGGGGAGTGGACGCACGGGGGGCCGGGCGTCGGCGGGGGCATTCATCGGGCCTAGTCTGGCCGATCACGAGCCGAAAAGCGCGGATGCCGACGAGGCCCGGACGCGCCGCTCGACCTCAGCGGCGAAAGCCGCCGGCCGCATGTTTCACGGGAAACATCGCGCCCCTCACCGAGCGGTTCCGAACCGTCGGCACGGCACCCCGCCGAACCCCCGATGTTTCCCGTGAAACATCGAGACGGCCACCGTGGTCAGCGTCGAAAAACCCGCACCGCTGGGTATCGCACGGAGTGAAGCCCCAGCTCAGCCAGCAGATCCGGGCGCCAGTCGCGGCCGTCGGGGGGCTCGCTGATCGCCACCTGCCCGGTCGCCGAGAGCAGCTTGACGGCGGTTCGCAGGGTGTCCTCGGGGGGGCCGAACCCGCGGGCGGTGACGATGTCGAACGGCGCAGCGGCGGCGCTCGCCACCTCGGCGACCAGATCGGCGACATCGGCGCATCGGACCGTCACGTGACCGTACCCGAGCCTGGTCACCGCCCGCGTCAGGAAGTCGGTTCGTTTCTGGCGGCGGTCGATCAGCAGGATCTCGGTCTGACGCCACGCCGCGGCCATCACCAGACCGGGAAGGCCGCCCCCGCTGCCGAGATCGACGACCCGTGCTGCGGGGCCGGGTTGCCCCAGGGCCTCCACGAAGCGCCGGGAATGGGCGGCTGCCGAGTCGATCGGGCCGGGGCCGAAAAAGCCGAAACGCTGCGCCTCGCGCAGCGTTTCGAGCAGGTGTTCGTCGTCCACGGCGACCTAGGCGGGTGTGATGACCACCCGGCGCATCGGGTCGTCACCTTCGGAATGGCTGGTGACCCCCTCGATCTCGACGATCGCATCATGGACCGTCTTGCGGTCGGCCGAAGCCATCGGCTCGAGCGCCTTGGGGGTCCCCGATTCGATCACCTGGGCGGCGACTGCCGCGGCGAACCGTTCGAGCGCCTCGCGGCGCTTCTCCCGGTAGCCGCCGACATCGACCCGGAGTCGGGTGTCGTGGTCGCCGAGGCGCCGCTGGGCGGCGACCCGCACGAGATCCTGCACCGCGGTCAGGGTACGGCCGCCCGGGCCGACCAGCAGGCCCAGATCGGAGCCGGTCACCCGGACCTCGAGGTTGGTGCCGTCGATCTCGAGGGTGGTCGTCGGATCGGCCCCCAGCGCCCTGGCCAGCCCGTCCATGAACGCCACGGCGGCGTCACCGACCTCCTGGGGGGACACCGGGGATTCGTTCGACTCGTCGTGGTCGTCCATCGTGGTCTGCTCCTTGTGTTGCTTCGGTGGGCGCTGCCGGCTGGTGCGTTCACTGGCACCGGACCCGCCCGAACGTCGCCCGCCCGAAGCGCTGCGCCGGTCGGAACCCCGCTCGGGTGTCTCGTCGGATGTCTCGTCGGATGTCTCGGCGGATGTCTCGGCGGAACCGGCTTTCGCCCGGCTCCGGCCGCCGGCCGACTTCGCCGTGTCGCGGCCGCGGCCGCGCCGTTCCTGCTTGGGGCGCACCGCGGTGGGCATGATCCGGGCCCGGACGCGTGCCTCGCCGCGCATCAGGCCGAACAGGCCGCTGCGGGGCTCCTCGAGCACCTCGAACTCGGCCTCGTCGGCGGCGACGCCGAGCCGGTCGAGGGCGTGATCCTTGGCCTCTTGCAGGCTCTTGCCGGTCGTTTCGACCCATTCCATCAGATGGTCCTCTCGTGTTGCTAGGTGCGCTTGCGGGGCTTCGACGAGCCCGGTCGCCCGGCCGGGCGGCCGCCACTGCGCTTGCCCGTCGGGGTCGGGCGGCCCTTGGGGGGTGTCGTTCGCTTCGAGGCGGGCACCGTCTTGGGGCCCGCCGGTTTCGCCTTCTTGCCGCCGGATGGCCGCTTGTCACCGGCACCGGACTTGGCAGAGGTGAGGTCACGACGGGCCTGGGCGAGCGGTCCGCCCCCGCCATCCTTCTTGGCCAGTTCGCGGGCCTGCTCGCTGGCGGCCTGCGCCTGGCGGCCGAGTGATTCGTCGCCGTGGTAGAACCGTCGCGTGATGTAGAACTGCTGCAGGATCCGCAGCGTCGACTGCACGATGTAGTACACGACCAGACCGAGCAGGAAGAAGATCTGGAACACCGCGAACGCCACCGGCAGGTACTGCATCAGCTTCTGCTGGGACGCCGACATCGTCGGGCTCACGGCGGCCCGGGCGGCCACCATCCGTTGCTGGAAGAAGTAGAGCGCGCCGAGCAGGGCCACCAGCGCGGCGTAGATCAGGCCCCGTCCGAAGTTCTCGCCGAGCATCTCGGCGGGCGACAACGACAGGTCGAGCCCGAGCGAATCCATGCTGGTGCTGCGGACCAGGGTCTCGTAGAGCACCGAGGTCTTCGACACGTAGCGGGGGAGGAACCCGATCGGATCGGTGTCGCCGCCGGCGTTGAGCACCGCCCTGGCCACCAGGGCCTTGCCGCCGGTCGGCTCGTAGGTGAGGCCGGTCAGGATGCGGAACATGACGATGAACACCGGCATCTGTGCCAGCAGGGGCAGGCACGAGGCCATCGGGTTGACCTTGTGCTCCTGATAGAGCTTCATCATCTCTTCGTTGAGCTTCTGCCGATCGCTGCGGTACTCCGCCTGCAGCTTGCGCATCTCGGGCGCCAGGCGCTGCATCTCGAGCATGCCCTTGGTGCTCTTCAGGATCAGCGGGGTGACCAGCAGCATCACGAGGCCGGCGATCAGCCCGATCGCGGTGAGGTAGCTGTTGGTCAGGCCGTACAACCAGGCCAAGAGTGCAGCGGGAACTTCGAAGATGCCAGCGATCATGATCGGTTCTCCTCGGGGAGTGACACGGCGAGAGGGTCACGCCGGACGTCACCCCGGCCGGGTGGGACCGGGTCGAAGCCCGACGGGCCGAACGGGCGACACCGCAGCAGCCGCCGCAGCGTCAACAGCACGCCGCGAACCGGACCGTGCACGGCGATCGCCTCGTGCCCGTATTCGGAACAACCCGGGAAGAAGCGGCACGGCGACGGACGGCCCTCGGCGCCGCGCTGGTACCAGTCGATCGAACGCAGCAGTGCGCGCTCTACGCGGCCAGGTGCGCGCTCTACGTCGGCCAGATGGAAATCCGAGCGCTCGGTCGGGGCGGCAGCGGTGTTCACGGCCGGTGACTGCGGATCTGCCCCAGGATCGCGGTGAGCTCGTTCGACAGCTGATCGAACGTCAGTTCGATCGCCCGTGGCGAGGCGCCGACCAGCAGCAGCACCGGCGGGATCGGGTCGGCACGATCGATCGTGCGGATGATCGCCCGCAGTTGCCGCCGCATCCGGTTGCGGCTGACCGCAGGACCGTAGGCGCGACCGATCGCGAACGCCACGGACGGGTGGTTCGAGTCGGGGTCGGGACACCAGGTACACCAAAGAGCCGGACGGCGGATCCGCACGCCTTCGCGCTCGAGACGAGCGAACGCGCTGCGCTCGCGGACGCGGCCGATCAAGCCGACAGGCGGGCGCGGCCCTTGAGGCGGCGGCTCTTGAGCACCGCCCGGCCGGCCCGCGTGCTCATGCGCGCTCGGAAGCCGTGCTTCTTGGCACGCCGGTGGGTGTTCGGCTGAAAGGTTCGCTTCACGTCGTCCTCCTCGAGCATCCGACCCCGATGCAGTGTGGGTCGTCGCGATCTGGTGCAATGGCTGATTCCGTGCGATGTGCGGGTCACCGCACCTCGACCTGACAAGGCTAGGGGCACGAGACCGTTCACGGCAACCAGCATCCGGGTCCGGTCGAATTTCGGGGCCTGGTTGCGACCTGCTAGGTTTCAACGCCTGATCCGACTGCGACCCTTGTCCACACCTGTGGACAAGGCTGTGGACGTGGATCGCTTGGTCGTCGGGAGGTTCGTGTGAGTGATCAGCTGGAGGTTTGGGCGTCGGTCGCCCAGCTCCTTCGTGCGCGGCTCACCGAATCCGTCTGGTACTCCACGTTTGCCGAGGTGGTCCCCCAGGTCGACGACGACCGCACGATGTTGGTCATCCAGGTGCCCAGCACGCTGGCCCGGGACCGCGTCCTGAGCCGCTACCAGACGCAGATCACCGACGCGATGGCCGAGGTCGGCGTCGGCGACCGGGTGTTCGACGTGGTCATCGGCGGCTCCGAGGCCGAGGCGGCCGACGACCGGGTGACGCCGACCGAGTCGGTGTCGCGCGACGAGCAGGCGGCGGCGAGATCCAACGGTCGGTTGCTCGATGCGCTCGACGCCGCCGGGCTCAACCCACGCTACGAGTTCGACACCTTCGTCAAGGGCGCTTCCAACCAGTTCGCGCTCGCCGCCGCGCTGCGGGTCGCCGAGACCCCGGCACGCAGCTACAACCCCTTGTTCATCTACGGCTCGGCCGGTCTCGGCAAGACCCACCTGCTGCACGCGATCGGCCACTACGTCCACAGCAACTACCAGCACCACATCGTGCGGTACGTGTCGACCGAGACGTTCATGAACGAGTACGTCGACGCGATCCGTTCGAACTCGATGGCCGGCCTGCGCCGCAAGTACCGCGAGATCGACGTGTTGTTGATCGACGACGTGCAGTTCCTCGAGGGCAAAGAAGGCCTCCAGGAGGAGTTCTTCCACACCTTCAACTCGCTGCACGGCGCCAACAAGCAGATCGTGCTCTCGTCGGACCGGATGCCCGACGCCATCCCGACGCTCGAAGAGCGCCTGCGCGGCCGGTTCAAGTGGGGGCTGATCACCGACATCCAGCCGCCCGACCTCGAGACCCGGCTGGCGATCCTGCGCAACAAGGCCGAACGCGAACGGGTCGTGGTCCCTGCCGACACGCTCGAGTTCATCGCGTCGAAGATCACGACGAACATCCGCGAACTCGAAGGTGCGCTGATCCGGGTCACGGCCTACGCCAGCCTCAGCAACGCACCGATCACCACCGATCTCGCCCAGCAACAGCTCGCCGACCTGTTGACCGAGACCGAGGCCAAACCGCGTACCGACGCCCAACTGCTGGCCGAGATCGCCGCGATCCTCGGTTTCGAGGTCGAGGCCCTCAAGAGCAAGAGCCGCCAGCGGCCGCTGGTCACCGGCCGCCAGATCGCGATGTACGTGTTCCGTGAGCAGACCGACTTGAGCTATCCCAGCATCGCCCGCCTGTTCGGCGGCCGCGACCACACCACCGTCATCCACGCCGTCGAGAAGATCCAGCGCCAGATGGGCGAACGCAAGGCGATCTACGAGCAGGTCACCGACGTCCTGCAGAAACTGAAGCTGTGACCCCCACCTGCATCACCGTCGAGCGGCCCGCTCGATCGCACGGCAACCGTGCCGGGTGTGCCGAAGGTGTGGACAACTCGGGGACGCAGGCGGCCGACGCGGTGGACAGCGCCGGGTTGTCCACCGAACGACACCGGTGTGATCCGCGCGCTGGGGATCACGGTGGACAACCACGCGCGCCGGGCCGGACGTTCTACGCTGGGACGATCGTGGGTTGTCCACAATCCACAACACCTACTACTACTGCTAATTCGACATATCACTCACTGGGGAGAAGGGCTGCACTGTGAAGTTCCGTTGCGAACGAGAGATCCTGGCCGAAGCACTCGCCACGGCCGGTCGGGCCGCTGCCAGCCGGAGCGGGTCGCTGCCGGTGCTGTCGGGGGTGCGCCTCGACGTCAGCGATGGTGAGCTGACGGTCACCGGCACCGACCTCGAACTGACGATCCGGCTGTCGGTGCCGGTTCACAGCGACCGGGACGGATCAGCGGTCGTACCGGCGCGCCTGGTCGCCGACATCGTCAAGGCGCTCCCGGCCGGCGCGGTCGAGGTCAGCCTCTCCGAGGACGAGATGGCGATCAGCGCCGGCCGTTCGCAGTTCTCGGTACGCCCGCTGTCGCTCGGCGACTACCCGGCCCAGGTCGTGTCCGACGTCGAGCCGGTCACGCTCGACGGCGACCAGATGTCGAACGCCTTGCGCCAGGTCGTGCGGGCGGCCTCGACCGACGACGCCCGGGCCGTGCTGACGGGCGTGTTGATCGCCGCCGAGGACGACGGCCTCAAGCTGGTGGCGACCGACTCCTACCGCCTGGCGGTGCGCGACCTGCCCCAGATGTTGGCCGCCGGGCAGAAGGTGCTCGTGCCGGGCCGGGCCCTCGCCGAACTGCAACGCATCCTGCACGGCGGTACCGAGCTCACCGTGCGGCTGGGCGCCCGCGAGGCGGTGTTCGAGGCCGGAGGGACGCGGCTCACCACCCGGTTGATCGAAGGCGAGTACCCGAACTATCGCAACCTGCTGCCGTCGTCGTACCCGAACCTGCTGACCGTCGGACGCGAGGCACTGCTCGAGGCACTGCGCCGCGTCAAGATCCTCGCCCAGGATTCGACACCGGTACGTCTCACCCTGGGCGGCGACACACTGCAACTCACCGCGATCACCACCGACGTCGGCAATGCCGCCGAGGAGATCGACGCCCACTACGAGGGTGCCGAGATGACGGTCGCGTTCAACCCCGACTATCTCGTGGCCGGCATCGATGCGGTCGATGGTGACGAGGTCACCCTCGCCACGATGGACCCGATGAAACCGGCCGTGCTGCGCGGCGTCGGCCACGACGAGTACCTGTACCTGCTGATGCCGGTCAGGGTGCCCTGATCGGCCCCGATGCCGATCGCCGTGATCGGTAGGTCCGCGATGGGCGCACCGTGGTCGACCACCGCCGGCCGCCGCGTCTTCGGCCGGTCATGATCGTCGTCAGGCTCGAACTCGTCGACTACCGCAACTATCGGTCGGCGACGTTCGATCTCACCGCCGGGACCACAGCGGTGCTGGGCCGCAACGGGCAGGGCAAGACGAACCTCGCCGAGGCGCTCGCCTATCTGGCGACACTGGCGAGCTTCCGTGGTGCGCCACCCGACGCCCTGGTGCGCACCGGCGCCGAGGCGGGCGTCATCCGGGCCACGGTGCGCGAGGACGACGGGCGCGAGGTGCTGATCGAGGCCGAGCTGTCGCGGGTCGGCCGCAACCGGGTGCAGGTCAACCGTCAGAAGCTGGCACGGACGCGCGACCTGCTCGGCGTGCTGCGGGTCAGCGTGTTCGCCCCCGACGACCTGGTGATCGTCAAGGGCGGGCCGGCCGACCGTCGCCGCTTCCTCGACGACGCGCTGGTGGCGCTGCGGACGAGCTACGACGAGATGCGCCTCGAGCTCGACCGGGTCATCCGCCAGCGCAACAGCCTGCTCCGTCAGGCGGGCGGCCGCCTGACCGACGAGGTCGCCGCGACGCTCGACGTGTGGGATGCCCGGCTGGCCGAGCTCGGTGAGCCGCTCGGGCACGCCCGGGCCACGCTGGTGGCGCGCTGTGGGCCGATGGTGGCGGAGGCGTACGAGCAACTCGCCGGTGAGCCGGCCGCGGTCGAGTTGGTGTACGAGCCGCACTGGCGACGGGTCGGACTCACCGTCGCGCTCGCCGAGTCGCGCCAGGCGGACCTGCGGCGCGGCACCTCGCTGGTCGGGCCCCAGCGCGACGAACTGCACATCGGCCTCGACGGGATGCCGGCCCGCACCCACGCATCGCAGGGGGAGCAGCGCACGTTGGCGCTCGCGATGCGGTTGGCCGCGCATCGTCTCGTCGCCGAGCGCACCGGCACGACCCCGGTGCTGGTGCTCGACGACGTGCTCTCCGAACTCGACCCGGCGCGAGCCACCGCACTGCTGGCGAACCTGCCCTGCGGACAGGTGGTGATCACCTCGGCATCGCCGCTGCCCCCGGCGGCCCATCCCGACCGTGTGATCGAGATCGATTCGGGTACGGTCGTGGGCGACAGCACCGGCGACCGCCGGGTGGGCTGCGATCCGGCACCCGCCGATCACCGAGACCCCGATCCCCGAGACCCCGATCACCGAGACCCCGATCACCGAGAACACGATGACCAGACGTGAACCGGTGCCGATCTCGAGTTCGCTCGACGGTGTGATCCGGTCGTTGCGCGGGCCCGGCCGCCGGGCGGTCGGCGGCGTGTTCGGGCGGTGGGCCGAGGCGGTGGGGGAGCAGGTCGCCGCCCACGTCACCCCGGTCAAGCTCGATGACGCCGTGCTGGTGGTCGAGGTCGACGATCCGGCGTGGGCGACGCAGGTCAAGTTCCTCACCCCGATGATCACCGAGCGCCTGGCGAGCATCGCCGAGGTGCGCGTCGAACGCATCGAGGTGCGCGTCGAGCGGCGCGGGGCCCGCGGCGCCCGACTGACCTAGCCACGCCACCGCGCCGTCGGGCCGGGCCGGTGCGCCATGATGGGGCGATGACGAACCCCGAGTCCAGTGTGAAGGCCCGCTTGCAGGTCGATCTCACCGCCGCGATGAAGGCCCGCGACGAGGTCACCACCTCGACGATCCGGATGGTGCGGGCGGCCATCACCACCGCCGAGGTGGCCGGCGAATCGGCGGTCGAGTTGACCGACGAGCAGGTGATCGCCGTGTTGCGATCGGAGGCGAAGAAGCGCGTCGAGGCGGCCGAGGTGTACGAGCAGAACGCCCGCCCCGAGTCGGCCGCCAAGGAGCGTGCCGAGCTGGCGGTGATCGAGCGCTACCTGCCGGCGGCGATGGCCGACGACCAGCTGGCGGCGATCGTCGACGACGAGGTCGGGCGCGCCGCGGCCGCCGGGGCCGAGGGCGGCAAGGCGATGGGGATGGTGATCAAGGCGGTCCGCGACCGGGTCGGTGACGCCGCCGACGGGGGGCGGATCGCGGCGCTCGTGAAGGCCCGCCTCACCGGCTGACGGCCCGCCACCGGGCCCCGGTGGCAGGCCTGGCCGCCCGGGGTCGTGGCGGCCGGTGGGGGGATCGTCCCGGAGGCCGGCGCGGCGGGGCCCCGGAGCCGCTGATTTCGTTGATTCTCGGGCATTTCAGGGCCCGATGAGCCCCTCGCTGCGACCCCCTGCTGGTACAATCACATCCATGCAATTTGCGGTCGGGTCGAACGCGTGATCGAGCCCCGAACGTTCCGGAGCCACCGCTCCGGCACCAGCGAAGCGAACGAGGTACCGCGTGTCCACTGAGACCACACAGGCCACCCCAGCAGCCGGCGCCAAACCTGCCAGCCCGAGCTACGCCGCCAAGGACATCCAGGTGCTCGAGGGCCTCGATCCGGTCCGCAAACGGCCCGGCATGTACATCGGGTCGACGGGTCTCGCCGGGCTGCACCACCTGATCTGGGAGGTCGTCGACAACTCGGTCGACGAGGCGATGGCGGGCCACTGCACGCGGATCTCGATCACCCTGCTCGCCGACGGTGGGTGCCGGGTCGAGGACAACGGGCGCGGCGTGCCGGTCGACCCCTACCCGTCGGGTCCCCACAAGGGAAAGAGCGCTGCCGAGGTGGTGCTGACGGTGCTGCACGCCGGCGGCAAGTTCGGTGGCGAGGGCTACAAGGTGTCGGGCGGCCTGCACGGCGTGGGCGTGTCGGTGGTCAACGCGTTGTCCGAACGCCTCACGATCGAGGTCGACCGCGGCGGTCAGCGCCACTTCCAGGAGTACGCCAAGGGCGGCAAACCGCAGGGCAAGATGAAAGTCGTCGCCGACACGCCCAAGCGCGGGCGCACCACCGGTACCACGGTCACGTTCTACCCCGACCCGGTGATCTTCCAGGCCGAAGGCGTCGAGTTCGTCGCCCGCACCGTGCTCGAGCGCCTGCAGACGATGGCGTTCCTCAACAAGGGCCTCGAGATCGTCTTCACCGACGAGCGCCCCGACAAGGAGCAGTCGGTCACGTTCCAGTACAGGGGCGGCCTGATCGACTTCGTCAAGCACATGAACGCCTCGAAAGACCCGTTGTTCTCGAAGGTCTGCAACTTCGAAGATGCCGACGAGGACGGCCAGATGCTCGACATCGCCCTGCAGTGGAACACCGGCTACCACGAGGGGGTCCACGGGTACGCCAACGGCATCTCCACGATCGAGGGCGGCATGCACGTCGAGGGGTTCCGCACCGCGCTCACCAGCATCGTCAACAAGTACGCCCGCGAGAAGAACCTCCTCAAGGAGAAGGATCCCAACCTCACCGGCGAGGACATCCGCGAAGGGCTCACGGCGATCATCTCGGTGAAGTTGCGTGACCCACAGTTCGAGGGGCAGACGAAGGCCAAGCTCGGCAACGTGCCGATGCGGTCGTTCGTGCAGAAGGTCACCTACGAGCGCATGGGCGAATGGCTCGCCGAGAACCCCACCGAGGCCAACAAGGTGGTCAAGAAAGGCCTCGCCGCCGCCCAGGCCCGCGTCGCCGCCAAGAACGCCCGCAATGCGATCCGCCGCAAGACGGCGCTGTCGGGCGCCGGCATGCCCGACAAGCTCAAAGACTGCTCGTCGCGCGACGCGGACGAGTCGGAACTGTTCATCGTCGAGGGCGACTCGGCGGGCGGCACCGCGATCGACGCCCGCGACCCGCGGGTGCAGGCGATCCTGCCGATCCGCGGCAAGATCCTCAACGTCGAGCGCGCCCGCATCGACAAGATGATGAAGAACAACGAGATCCAGGCCCTGATCACGGCGATCGGCGCCGGCGTCGGCGAGGAGTTCGAGGTCGGCAAGACCCGGTACCACAAGATCATCGCCCTGTGTGACGCCGACGTCGACGGCAGCCACATCCGCACGCTGCTGCTCACGTTCTTCTTCCGGCAGATGCGTGACATGGTCGAAGCCGGCTACGTCTACATCGCCCAGCCGCCGCTGTACTCCACCGAGGTCGGCAAGGAGAAGGTGTACCTCAAAGACGACGTGGCCAAGGCCCGGTTCCTGGCCGAGCGACCCAACCACAAGAAAGAGTTCGCCCGCCTGAAGGGCCTCGGCGAGATGGACTGGCAGGAGCTCAAGTCCACCACGATGGATCCCTCGTCGCGCACGTTGCTGCAGATCACCGTCGAGGAGGCGGCCGAGGCCGACATGATCATGAGCGTGCTGATGGGTGACGACGTCGAGTCCCGCCGCAACTTCATCACCACCAACGCCCGCGACGTCCGCAACCTCGATTTCTGACCGCCGCCGCACGTCGAGCCGGTGCCTCCCCCTGAAAGCGAAACGAACCAACGATGAGTGACATCCCGAACCCGCCCACCGACGTCGACGACGAGGGCATGGACGACAACTCGATCCAGCCGATCGCCCTGCAGGACGAGATGGAGAACTCGTTCCTCGACTACGCGATGTCGGTGATCATGTCGCGCGCCCTGCCCGACGTGCGCGACGGGCTCAAGCCGGTGCACCGCCGCATCATCTGGGACATGGAGCAGCAGGGGTTCCGCCCCGACCGGCCGTTCGTCAAGTGCGCCCGCGTCACCGGCGACACGATGGCCAGGTTCCACCCCCACGGCGACTCGGCGATCTACGACGCCCTGGTTCGCATGGCCCAGCCGTTCTCGGTACGTCACCCGCTGATCGACTTCCACGGCAACTACGGGTCGCCCGACTTCGGCCCGGCCGCGTCGCGCTACACCGAGTGCCGCCTGCATCCGCTGGCGATGCAGCTGCTGGCCGACATCGACGAGGACACCGTCGACATGGTGCCGAACTACGACGGCACCACCGAGCAGCCCGCCGCACTGCCGTCGCGCTTCCCGAACCTGCTGGTCAACGGCAGCCAGGGCATCGCGGTCGGCATGGCCACCAACATCCCGCCCCACAACCTGGGTGAGGTGATCGACGCCACGATCCACCTGCTGGGCGACCCCGACGGCACCACGGTCGACGACCTGATGCAGTACGTGAAGGGTCCCGACTTCCCGACCGGCGGCCAGATCCTGGGCCGGGCAGGCATCATCGACGCCTACCGCACCGGGCGCGGCAGCGTGAAGACCAGGGCCAGGGCATCGATCGAGGAAGGCAAGGGCGGCCGGTACGAGATCGTCGTCACCGAGCTGCCCTACCAGACCAGTTGCTCGTCGATCGCCGGCCGCATCGAGGAGCTGGTGACCGCCGGCGACCTCGAGGGCATCGCCGACGTCAACGACGGGTCGGCGGGCGGCAAGACCAACCTGGTCATCACGCTCAAGCGCGACGCGAACGCGAACGTCGTGCTCAACAACCTCTACAAGCTGACCCAGTTGCAGAGCAGCTTCTCGATCAACATGGTGGCGCTCGTCGACGGGGTGCCGCGCACCCTCAACCTGCTCACCGCCTTGCAGGGCTACATGCGGCACCAGATCGACGTCGTCACCCGCCGGTCCGAGTTCCGCCTGGCCAAGGCGCGCCGCCGCGAGCACATCCTCGAGGGCCGCATCAAGGCGCTCGACGTGATCGACGCCATCATCGCCCTCATCCGGGCCAGCGACGACGCGGCGGCGGCCAAGGCCGCCCTCATGGCCGAGCCGTACGAGTTCAGCGAGGTCCAGGCCGTCGACATCCTCGACATGCAGCTGCGTCAGCTCACCCGGCTGAGCCGCATCGACCTCGACACCGACCTCACCGACGTGCGCGCCACGATCGGCGAACTCGAGGCGATCCTCGGCGACGACGCGCTGTTGCGCCAGGTGATCCGCGAAGAGATGCTGGCGATCAAGGAGAGCTTCGCCACGCCGCGGATCTGCGAGATCACCTACGACCCGGGCGACATGTCGGTCGAAGACCTCGTCGACGACAAAGAGCTCGTGATCGTCATGACCGAGGCACAGTACGTGAAGTCGGTGCCGGCTTCGTCGTTCAAGGCCCAGGGTCGCGGCGGCCGCGGCGTCAGCGGCGGCAAGCTCAAGGCCGACGACATCGTGCGCCACGTGCTGTTCACCACGGCTCACGCGCATCTGCTGTTCTTCTCGAACCGCGGCAAGGTCTACCGCTTGCGGGCGCTCGACATCCCCGAGCGCGAACGCACCGCGAAGGGCATGCCGATCGTCAACCTGCTGCCGCTCCAGCCCGACGAGAAGATCCAGGCGATCATCGACACCCGCGACTTCGCCGGCGAGCGTTTCTTGTTCTTCGCCACCCGCCAGGGCACCGTCAAGAAGACCGTCTTCGACGCCTACGACTCGAGCCGCCGTGACGGCATCATCGCGATCAACCTCCGTGACGACGACGAGCTGGTCAAGGTGATCGAGACCAGCGGCAGCGATGACATCTTCATGGTGTCGAAGGACGGCATGACGATCCGGTTCCACGAGACCGATGTGCGCCCGATGGGACGCAGCGCCGGCGGCGTGCGCGGCATGAAGCTGAAGAACGGCAACGACGCCGTCGTGTCGTGCGACGTCGCCCGCGACGACACGGCGATCCTGTTGATGACCGAAGCTGGTTACGGCAAGCGCACCCAGCTCGACAAGTTCAACCGGCAAGGGCGCGGTGGACAGGGCGTGCGCGGCATCAAGCTGACCGGCAAGAAGGGCTTCGTCGTCGCCGCGTTCATGGTCGGCCTCGACGACGAGATCGTGGCGGTGTCGAGCGGCGGGGTGACGATCCGCATGGAGGTCCGTGGCATCTCGTCGCAGGGCCGCGACGCCACCGGGGTGCGCATCATGAACCTCGACGAGGGTCAGACCGTCGCCTCGGTCGCCCCGATCATCGCCGAAGACGACGACTGACCGCCGCCGGTTTCCCGGCCGGGGTGGGCGACGGCCCCCACTGCGGTGGAGGTGGCCGGTGCGCGACCGGGGTGCGATGTCGGTGGTGGTGATGACGGTCGCCTTGGCGTTCGTCGCCGCCGTCACGTTCGCTCTGGTGCCGGTGTTGTCCGGCTTGATCGACCACCAGCGTGCCCGATCGGCGGCCGATGCGGCGGCGTTGGCCGGCGTGACCGGCGGCCGCCCTGCAGCCGCGGCGCTCGCCGCCGCCAACGGGGCCGAACTGGTGGGCTGGTCCCGGGACGGGCACCGGGTGATCGTCGAGGTGCGCGTCGGCGGGCAGCGCGTGACGGCCCGCGCCACCGACGAACCCTGACCGCTGCCTACACTCGACCCGATGAGCAACTCCGACGATGCGCCAACGGGTGTGTCGGACGCGGTGGGGTCGGGCGGTCACTCGCCGATCGATCCTCGCGAACTGCCGGTCACCGAGTGGGTCGACGACGATGAGATGCCCCAGCCGTTGCCGCAGATCGTGCCGGCCGTGCGTGACGACCCCGACGACGTGGGGTCGGAGGGCGGGCCGGCGACCCAGCCGGTGAGCCGCGTCGTCTGGCAGCCGGGTGACGGCGACCGCGTCGATCCCGAGGCCGCCGTGGTCCGCCACGGCACGGCGCCGGCCGCGGCCCCCGGTGTCGCCGCCGCCCCCGGTGTCGTGCTGCGGGCTGCCCGTCGCCGGCCGCGGGTGCGCCGCGTCACCCGCGTCGTGCGCCACATCGACCCGTGGAGCACGTTCAAGGTCGCCGTGTTGTTCAGCCTGGTCGCGTACGTCACGCTGCTCACCTCGGGGGTGCTGCTGTGGCGGGTCGCCGACAGCACCGGCACGCTCGCCAACGTCGAGCGCTGGTTCACGCAGTTCGGGTGGGAGACGTTCGAGTTGAAGGGCGGTGAGATCTTCCACAACGCCTGGATCATCGGGCTGTTCGCGGCGGCCGCCTTCACCGGTGGCGCCGTGCTGCTCGTCACGCTGTTCAACCTGGTCAGCGACATCGTCGGCGGGGTGCGGGTGACGGTGCTCGAGGAGGAAGTGGTCGAGCGAACCGTGTCGTCGACCCGGCGCTACGTCGTGCGGCGGCCGGCCGACGTCGATGCGGTCGGTGACGTGCGCGGTGCCGACTGGAGCGTCGACGATGACGAGCCGTCCGAGGGCGGTGCCGCGACGCGGCGGGCCGAGCCCGCCGTGGTCGACGCCCCTGCCGCCGACTGGAGCGTCGACGACGGGTGAGCGGCGGGGTGCGGTTGAGGAATCGGCCGCCGCGCCGCTAGCCTCGCTTCCTTGCCGGGGCTATAGCTCAGTCGGTTAGAGCGCCGCCCTGATAAGGCGGAGGTCACAAGTTCGATTCTTGTTAGCCCCACCAGCACGGTCGCCGGCACGGTCGCCGCACGGCGACCGCCCGAACGGTCCTCACGGGGCGCCGGCGGGCGGCCGTCCGGGGTGAAGAGTGCAACCGCCGGGGGGCTACGGTCGGCGCGATGTCGACGAGCACGCCCGCCGCCTCCGCCCCGCGTCCTCCGAGCAGCCTCCGATTCGGATGGTTGTCGCCGGTGATCGGCAACCGGTGGAGCGACCACCAGCCGATCGTGGTGCACCAGGAGCACCACATCTTGCCGACCGCGTTGCCGCACTTCGACTCGCTGTGGATCGCCGACCACTTCTACGGCTTCGACGCCAAGACCGATCCGTTCCTCGAGGCATGGACGACGCTCACCTGGCTCGCCGCCAAGTTCCCCGACGTGCTGCTGTGCCATCACGTGCTGGGCCACGGCTACCGGCCGCCGGCGCTGACCGCCAAGATGGCGGCCACGCTGCAGACGCTGTCGGGCGGCCGCTTCATCTTGGGCATCGGCGCCGGCTGGCGCGAGGACGAGTACCGCGCCTACGGCTACGACTTCCCGCGGCCGGCGGTGCGGTTCGCCCAGCTCGCCGAGGTGATCGAGATCTGCCGGCTGATGTGGACCGATCCCGACCCCAGCTACGAGGGCACCTACTTCCGGATCGCCGGCGCCGCCGCCCCGCCGCTGCCCGAGGTGGTGCCACCGATCTGCATCGGCGCGTCGGGTGAGCAGATCGGGTTGCCGTTGGTGGGCCGGTTGGCCGACATCTGGAACGGCTCGTCGCGGGGCACCGACGACGATTGGCGGCGGCGGGTCGACATCGTGCACCGCTCGGCCGTCGCCGCCGGCCGTGACCCGGCCGAGATCGAGATCAGCACCACGCTCGAGCGACCGCTGCCCGACGACGACGCCCAGGCCGCCGAGTTGCTCGCGCTGCTCGCCCACAAGGCCGAGTTGGGCGTGCGGCACTTCGTGATGGATTTCGGCCACCCGCTGTCGACCGAACCGGTGCTGCGGTTCGTCGAGCAGGTGATGAACCCGCTGCGCGCCGAGTACGGCGCCTGAGGTGCGCACCGCGATGTGTGCGTATCGTGACGCGATGAAGCGAATCGACCCGATCGCGAGCCCGTCGTGAAGCTGCTGCGCCGCATTTTGGCCGCGCTCGGCATGGCCGGCATCGCGGCCGCCGGCATCCGGCTGAAGGGCTCGGGGGGCATCCCGCCCCAGCACGGTGGGTGGCGTCCGCTCGAGCTGCCGACGCAACCGCCGGGTCGTTGACCGCCGTGCGAACGGTGCACATCGTCGGCCGGGGCATCGTCGCCGACCGCGTCCAGACGATGCTGCGGGCCCGTCCGGTGATGCTGCACGACTCGCGGTGGCCCGCCGTCACCGGTACCCACCCGGGTGACGTCGTGGTGCTCGCGCACGGGGGCCCGCAGGCCGCGATGGCGGCGGCGCTGGTGGCGCGCGGGGCGCACGTCGTCACCGTCGGCGAGCAGGTCGACGACGTCACCGAACTGCTCGGGATCGACGCTGCCGGTGCCGGGGTGACGCTGGTGGTCGGCGCCGCGATGTCACCCGGGCTCGCCGGGTTGATCGCCCGCCACCTCGTCGACCAGCTCGAGACGGTCGACGAGATCCACGTCGCCGTGCACGGCACCGCCGGCCCGGCGTGTGCCCGGGTGCACCACCGTTCGCTGAGCGGTCTGGCGACCGGCCTGCACGACGGGACGTGGGTCGATCACGTCGGGGGCAGCGGACGCGAGCTGTGCTGGTTCCCCGAGCCGATCGGGGCGAAGGACTGCTATCGGGCCCGCACGGCGACCCCGCTGCTGGTGCACCAGGTGTTCCCGTCGGTGCAGCGGATCAGCGGCCGCCGGTCGGCCCGGCGACGCGACCGGTTCACCGCGTGGCTGCCGATGCTGAGCCCGCCGCACCCCGAGGGAGGCATCGGCGCGCTGCGGGTCGAGGTGCGTGGCGCCGACGCCTCGGGCGGCCGGCAGTGCCTGATCGCCGGCCTCGCCGAGTTGGTCGGCACGGCGACTGGGGCGACGATCACGGCGTTCGTCACGGCGTTGCTCGACGACCGGCTCGACCCCGGCGTCGCGATCGCCGGCGACCCCCGCTTGCCGACGACCGACCTGCTGGTGAGGGCCCAGGGGTTCGGTGCCCGCCTGCAGGAGTTCACGGGCGTCCCGCAGGGCAGCTGAGCGCCGCCCCGCCGCGTGTCACCGCGGTGCGTCGGTGGGGCCGGCCGCCGACTCGAGGCGCTCGGTGAGGCGCTCGATCGAGCGGGTCAGCTCGGTGAGCTGGTCGCTGAGCTCTTCGTTGGTGACCACGTCGGCGAGCGCCAGGCGGACGCTGGCGATCTCGCGGGCGAGGAACTCGGTGTCGGCCTGGGTGCGTTCGGCGACGTTGCGGTCGAGTTCGTCGGCGACCCGGTCGCGACGCTCCTGGCGGTTCTGGGCGAGCAGGATCAGCGGTGCCGCGTAGGACGCCTGGAGCGACAACACCAACGTGAGCAGCACGAGCCCGCGGTTCCACGGGTCGAACTGCCACTTGCTGGGCGGGATCAGGTTGAGTCCCAGCCAGACCACGATCAGCACCGACTGCCACACCAGGAACCGGGCGGTGCCGAGATAGCGGGCGATCGACTCGCTGAACCGTCCGAACGCCTCGGCGTCGTAGCTGACGTCGAAGCGGTTGCGCGGCCGCGGTTGGCTGAGCTCTGATTTGCGCTTCACGGCGAAACGACCTCGCAGAATCGGCGCACCGTCACTTGGTCACCGTCACTTGGTCACCGTCACTTGGTCACCATCGTGGTGTCGCGGCGCCGGCGTGCCCGCTGGCGCCACCCCGAGCCGAGCATGCGGTCGACGACGTCGTCGACGCTGATCGCGCCGAGCAGCCGCCGGCTCTCGTCGAGCACCGGGATCGTGAGCATGTCGTACGACGCGAACTGCTCGAACACCTCGCGATCGGGGGTGTCGGGCTCGACGGTGGCGACCTGGCGGATGCAGTGGCGCAACTCCATCGCCGGTGGCTCGCGCAGCAGCCGCTGCATGAAGACCACCCCGAGGTACTTGCCGGTGGGCGGTTGCAGCGGGGCCTGGCAGATGAACACCTGGCTGGCGATGCTGGGCGTCCAGTCGGGGTCGCGGATGCGGGCGAGGGCGGCGGCGACCGTGTCGGTCGGGCCGAGGATGACCAGCTCGGGGGTCATCATGCCGCCCGCGGTGGCCTCCTCGTACGACAGCAGCCGGGCGACCACCTCGGCCTCGTCGTCGTCCATCGCGGCGAGGATCGCCGTGCGCTGGTGGGCCGGCATCTCGTTGAGCAGGTCGGCGAGGTCGTCGTACTCCATCTCGTCGAGCACACCGATCAACCGGTCGAGGTCGAGGCCCTCGATCAGCCGCAGCTGCTCCTCCTCCGACAGTTCTTCGAGCAGGTCGGCGAGGCGTTCGTCGTCCATCGCCTCGGCGAGCTGGCGGCGCTGCGACAGCGGCAGGGCGCGCACCACCCCGGCGACGTCGGAGGGGTGCATGTCGCGCAGCCGGGCGGCCTCGGCGGCGGCCTCGGTGGGAGCTGCGAACAGCTGGGGCGCCTCGTCCCAGGCGATCAGGCGGTAGCTGGGCCGCCGCCGCAGCGACGTGCGGCGCGACAGGCGCACCTTGGCGACCTCCCACCGCCGGTTGCGGCCGTCGTCGGCCTCGAGCAGGCCGACGTCGCTGACGCGTTCGTCGCCGAACGGCCGGTCGATGAGGTCCTGGCCGATCAGGGTCTCGCCGGGGCGCGGCTTGAACGGGTTGAGGTCGACGTCCCAGCTGCGCAGCCGGGCGCCGTCACCGTTGAGGTCGGCGATGCGGGCGGCGTTGACGAAGATCCGCCGCCGCTGGCTGGTGGCGACGAAGCCGACCACCCGCGGTGCGTCGCCCTGCCGGCCGGGGACGACCACGAGGTCTTGGATCTTGCCGATCTCGGCGCCGCCGGCGTCGAGCAGCGGCAGGCGCATCACCCGGAACGCGTAGATCAGCTCGCCTGCCATACCGCGAACACTACCGGCCGACCTGGTTCGGCACCGCCGATCCGGGCGAGCCGGGACGCGCCGCTCTCAGGTGGTGACGGCGGTCAGTGCCGCTCGACCTGCACCAGCGTGTCGCTGTAGGCGACGCCCCCGCCCCATTCGGTGAGGGTGTCGTTGGTGAGGCTGTTGGCGACCTTGCCGTCGGGATGGTGGTCGCGCCACCAGCCCCATGGGATCGAGGCCAGGCCGGGCCGCAACCGGGTGGTGATGCGCACCGGCAACTCGAGGCTGGCGCGGTCGTTGAACACCCGGGCGCCGTCGCCGTCGGCGAGCCCGCGGGCGGCGGCGTCGGCCGGGTCGAGCTCGAGGAACGGCCCGCCTTCTGCGGGTCCGTGGCCGGGCAGGTGCGCATAGCCCGAGTTGAGGAACCGGGTGTGGTGCTTGGGGGTCATCAACTGGAGCGGGAAGCGGTGGGCGTCGGGGCCGGTCGGGCCCTCGCGCGGCGCCACGAAGACCGGCAGGCGCGGGTGGCCCATGCCCTCGAGGGTGGCGCTGGCGAACTCGACCTTGCCGGACGGGGTCGGGAAGCCGCCGTCGGCCCACGGCCGGTCGTCGGCGGGGAACGGCACCCGCAGCCAGCCGTCGCGGCGCAGGGCGTCGAGGTCGACGTCGGGCAGGCAGTCGCGCAAGATGGTGAGGTCGTCGTCGAACAGCGACGGTTCGGTGAGGCCCATCGCCCGGGCGATCCGTCGGAAGCACTCGGTGTTGCTGACGGCTTCGCCGAGCGGTTCGATCGCGGCTTCGTTCCACCCCATCCACAGGTGGCCCCAGGCGGTGGTGACGTCGCTGGCCTCGATGTGGGTGGTGGCGGGCAGCACGATGTCGGCGTACCGGGCGGTGTCGGTGAGGAACTGCTCGTGGACCACGGTGAACAGGTCGTCGCGGGCCATGCCGGCACGGGCCGCCTCGGCGTTCGGCACGATCACCAACGGGTTCGAGTTCCACACGATCATCGCCTTCACCGGCGGCTGTTCGTGGAGCAGGATCTCGCCGAGCCGGCTCATGTTCAAGGTGCGCACCTGGCGGCCGGCGAGCAGGTCGGGCCGGGCGAGCGCAGCCTCGTCGACCAGTTCGTCCTGCCACGAACCGACGCTGCGGAACAGCCCGCCGCCGAGCTCGGCCCATGCCCCGGTGAGCGCCGGCAGGCAGGCGATCGTGCGGTAGAACATCGCGCCGTTCTCGTGGTGCTCGGCGCCGATCAGGCTGCGGATGGCCGCCGGGCGGGTGGTGGCGTACTCGCGGGCCAGCGTCTCGATCACGCCGGCGTCGACGCCGCACGCCGCGGCGGCCCGCTGCGGCGTCCAGTCGGCCACCGCGGCGGCGAGCTCGTCGAACCCCGATGTGTGCTGCGTCACCCAGTCGTGGGCGACCAGGTCGTCGCGGATGATGACGTGCATCATCGCCAGCATCATCGCGATGTCGGTACCGGGCAGCGGTTGCACGAACTGGTCGCAGTCGTCGGCGGTCACGGTGCGGATCGGGTCGATCACCACGACCTTGGCGCCCTGGGCGCGGGCCCGTTCGATCACGGGCCACAGGTGGCGGTTGGTGAGCTTGGTGTTGGTGGCCCACAACAGGATCAGCCGGGCGTGCTCGAGCTGCAGCGGGTCGCCGGCGAGACCGGTGCCGTTGGTCATCTGCACCCCGGCGCCCACCGTCGGCCCGCAGATGTTGCGCAACAGCCGGGTCGCCCCGATGTGGTGGAACAGCCGCGACGAGATGCCCTGGGTCGCCAGGATGCTCTGGTTGCCGGCGTCGCTGAAGGGCATGACGGCCTCGCCGCCGTGCTCGGCGACGACGGCGCGCAGGCGGGCGCCGATCTCGTCGAGCGCGGCGTCCCAGGTGATCTGCTCGAACTCGCCGCTGCCCTTCGGGCCGGTGCGCCGCAGCGGGTGCAGCACGCGGTCGGGGGAGTAGACCCGGTCGAGGAACCGGTTGACCTTCGGGCACAGCTCGCCATAGCTGTAGGGGTGCTCGGGGTTGCCGCGCAGTTTCACGGCGACGCGTCGCGGGCCGGACGCGTCGACGGTGACGGTCCAGCCGCACGAGTCGGGACAGTCGTGGTGGCACACCCCGTTGACGGTCTCGGTGGTGCCGGTCGGCGCGGTACTCATCGCCTCATCGTAGGGGGCGTGCCGGTGCGACGGTTACGGTCGTGCGATGACCGAACGCGATGCCGCGGCGAGGCGGCCGGCCCCCACGCCGCCGCCCACCGCGACCGTCGTCGGGGGTGGCCCGGCCGGTTTGATCGCCGCCGAACGGCTGGCCCGGGCAGGGGTCGTGGTCACCGTGTTCGACCGCACCCCGTCGGTCGGCCGCAAGTTCTTGTTGGCGGGGCGCGGCGGCCTCAACATCACCCACAGCGAGCCGTTCGACCGGTTCGCCGCCCGGTATCGCGGCGGCGCCGCCCATCTGGCGGCCGCTCTGGACGGGTTCGGGCCCGACGATCTGCGGGCCTGGTGCGCCGAGTTGGGCGAGCCGACGTTCGTGGGCAGCAGCGGCAGGGTGTTCCCACGGTCGTTCCGGGCGACGCCGCTGCTGCGGGCCTGGTTGCGGCGCCTCGACGTTCTCGGCGTGCGGTTCGTGACCAGGGCGCGCTGGCTGGGCTGGGACGACGACGGAGCCCACCGGTTCCGCGTCGACGGGCACGAGACGACCGTGACCAGCGACGTGACGGTGTTCGCGCTCGGCGGGGCGAGCTGGCCGCGCGTCGGATCGGACGGCGGATGGGTCGCGGCGTTCGAGCAGGCCGGCATCGGCGTCGCCCCGTTGCAGGCCTCGAACGCCGGTGTGCGGGTGGCGTGGAGCGAGGGGTTCGCCGACCGTTTCGCGGGCGCGCCGGTCAAGAACGTGGCGGTGGCCGTGCCGGCCGCCCCGGGTGGCGCGGCGGTGCGCGGCGACCCGGTGGTGACCGCCGCCGGGCTCGAGGGCGGCCCGGTCTATGCGGTGTCGGCTGCGGTGCGTGAGGCGCTCGCCACCACCGGGGGCTGTGAACTGGTGCTCGACCTGCACCCCGACCGATCGGTCGAGCAGGTCGCGGCGCTGCTCGCGCGGCGGCGTCCGAAGGACTCGACCTCGACGTGGCTGAAGCGGTCGGTCGGGTTGCACCCGGTGATGATCGGCCTGCTGCGCGAGGCGACCGGCAACGACTTGCCGGCCGATCCGGGGTCGATGGCGCGGCTGGTGAAGCACACGACCCTGCGGGTCGACGGCCTGATGCCGATCGAGCGGGCGATCTCGACCGCCGGCGGGGTGCGGTTCGACGAACTCGACGCCGGGTTGATGTTGGCGGCGCGGCCCGGGACGTTCGTCGCCGGCGAGATGCTCGACTGGGAGGCGCCCACCGGCGGCTACCTGTTGCAGGCGTCGTTCAGCACCGGCGTGCTGGCGGCGCGCAGCGCGCTGGCGTGGCTGGCCGACGCCGAGTCGCCGTGACGGGGTGGTGTGGTCGGCGGGCGACGCCCGGTCGTGGTGGGGTCGCGCGGCGCGCGCGCCGGGTCGCGTAGCCTGAGCGGCAATGTCGGATCAGCCGCCGGTGGCGCGCGTCTCGGGTCGTCGGCGCACGACCACGTCGAACTTCGGTGTCAGCCGCCGCGAGTCGCACGACGCGTCGGGGTTCTACGGCCGCTTCGACGCGCCGCTGGTCGACCGCGACGACACGGTGCTGCCGCCGACGCCGATCGCCGAGCCGTTCGTGTGCGGCGATGCCCGCGACATGCACACCCTGGCCGACGGGTCGGTCGCACTGGTGGTCACCTCGCCCCCGTACTTCGCCGGCAAGCAGTACGAGGAGGAGCTCGAGCGCGACGGGGTGCCCAGCTCGTACCTCGAGTACCTCGAACTGCTGCACGACGTGTTCGCCGAGTGCGTGCGGGTGCTCGAGCCGGGGGGCCGGATCGCGGTCAACGTCGCCAACCTCGGCCGCAAGCCGTACCGCAGTCTTGGCGCCGACGTGATCCACATCCTGCAGGACCGGCTCGGCCTGTTGTTGCGCGGCGAGATCGTGTGGCAGAAGGGCGCCGGCGCCAGCGGGTCGTGCGCGTGGGGCTCGTTCCGCAGCCCGACCAACCCGGTGCTGCGCGACGTGACCGAGCGGGTGATCGTGGCCAGCAAGGGCCGTTTCCAGCGGGCGCTCACCGTCGAGGTGCGCCGGGCCCGGGGTCTGCCGCACGCGGCCACCATCGCCACCGAGGACTTCATGGCGCTCACCCTCGACGTCTGGCAGACACCGTCGGAGAGTGCCCGGCGGGTGGGGCACCCGGCGCCGTTCCCGGTCGAGCTGCCCGAGAAGCTGATCGAGCTGTACACGTTCGCCGACGACCTGGTGCTCGACCCGTTCATGGGCAGCGGCTCGACGCTGGTGGCGGCGTCGCGCACGAACCGGCGCTACGTCGGCTACGACCTCGACCCCGGCTATGTCGAGTTGGCGAGGCAGCGGGTCGCCGACGAAGGATTCCAGCCGGCGGTCGGCCCCGAGCACCTCGCCGGGTCGAAGGAGCGGATCGAGGAGGTGCTGAACGCCGCCGGGTTCGGCATCGAGGGCCCGAACGTGCGGCTGCCCGGCAGCGGGCTGACGGTGCACGCCGTCGCGACCGACGGTGCCGGCGGCCGCTGGGTGATCGAGCTCGGCGGCCCGTTCCTGCGCCACCGGGGTGGGCTCGCCTCGAGCGACGCGGTGTGGCGCACCCTCGGCCGGGCCCACGTGCTGCGCGGCCTCGGGGAGCGGGTGCTCGTGCTCACCTCCGCGGTGCCGCGTGGCCGCACCGAGTTGGATCAGGCGCTGCGTTCGGCCGGCCCGTCGGCGATGTTCGACGTGATCGACGTGTTCGACGAGCACGCGCTCGAGCGCCTGGCGGCGTACGCGACGGGGGCCGACCGGCCCCTGCCGGGGTTCTGGAGCCGGGCCGAACTCGCCTGAGCGGGCCGCCGGCTCAAGGGCACTTGTCGATGTCGATCTCGTCGCCGATCGTGCCGGTACGCCGTTGCGCCCGGATCACTTCGCCGGCGCGGTCGGGGTCGATCGCGTAGGCGCGCTGATCGGCCTGGCGGCTGCGCGCCCACAGCACGCCAACCACCCGGCCCCCGATCACGACGGCGCCTCCCGAGTCGCCGGGTTCGATGTCGGCGACGAGCTCGTAGCCGGGCCGCAGCGTGTCGTTCTCGATGTAGATGTCCTCGGTGCTGATGTTGATGCGGCGTTTCACGGTCACCGGCAGCACCTCGAGCCCGAGTGACCGCCACACGTAGGCGGATCCGGTGTCGCCGGCGGCGACCTGGGTGCTCGACACCGGCAGCGGTCGGCCGCCGAGGCCGGTGACGGCGAGGTAGGCGAGGTCCATGTCGGGGTCGAAGGCCACCACCTCGGCGCTGACCGAGCGCCCGTTGCGCACGACCTCGATGTCGTAGGCGCCGGCCACGACGTGGGCGGCGGTCAGCACCAGACCGGGTGCGACGAGCGCACCGCTGCCGGTGTTGTGGCCGGGTCGGCAGGCCTCGACCACGATGCCGACCGCGGCGCTCGAGGGGTCGGCGGCGCAACCGGGCAGCAGCAGCGAGAACCCGACGACTGCGGTGACCGCGGCCGCGCCGGTGCCGAGCCGGCGGCGTCGGGGGGGCTGCGGCCGGTTCAGGACAACTCCTTCGACATCCAGACCGACGTGTCGGCGATGTAACCGTGGCGGGCGTAGAGCCGCCGGGCCGGTTCGTTCACCAGTTCGGTCTCGAGGAAGATCCGC
The DNA here is from genome assembly GCA_036526035.1 of Ilumatobacter sp. Taxonomy (GTDB): domain Bacteria; phylum Actinomycetota; class Acidimicrobiia; order Acidimicrobiales; family Ilumatobacteraceae; genus Ilumatobacter. The sequence continues at coordinate 63,572 of DATCZG010000002.1, forward strand.
CGCACGCCGCGGGCCCGGCAGTCGGCCTCGATCACCCGCAGCGCCGCGCTGCCCTTGCCCTGGTTGCGGGTGCGCACGTAGAACTCGTCGAGCACCACGTCGAGCCCACCGATCTCGATCGACCAGCCCCAGGTCACCACGATGTACCCGTCGGCGGTCGACCCGGCGGGGTCGATCATCCAGATCGCCCCGAAGGTGTCGTCGGTGAGCAGCGGTTCGAGGCCGCGGCGGGCGACGTGCTCGTCGAAGGGGTGTCGGTCGGTCGCGCAGTACTCGGCGACGAGTTCCAACAGCACCGGCAGGTCATCGGCCACTGCACGCCTCACCACCGTCGTCACACCCGTGAACCTTACGGGGCGCCGGGCCGCGCCGGCTTCGCCGGGCGTCAGTTGCCCAGGAACGCGATCGCCGGGCTCGACCCCGCGGCGGCGGTGAGGTCGACCGGTTGCGACAGCGCGAACCCGTCGGTGAGCGTGCGCAGCTCGGTGCGGCCGTCGCTGGACGTGGTGACGACCGAGCGGCCGTCGGGCGACAGCGTGGCCGTTCGTACCCGGCCGAGCGACACGGTGCCGGTCGCCGAGACGATCTCGGTGACGCCGGCGCGGGTGCCGATCACGGTGCAGCCGTCGGCCGAGGTGCCGGTGACGACGAGCCCGGTCAGGTCGGCGAGCCGTTCGCCGCTGGTCAGCGAGATCAGCGCTTCGGATCGTCCGGCGCCGCCGAAGGTCAGGCACGTCCAGTCGGGGCCCGGCAGCGGGATCTCGATCGGCGCCTCGACGGTGGCGTCGAACAGGGTGCCACCGGCCTGGCCGATCACGGCGACGAAGTTGTCGCCGGCGACGACGAACCGGTCGAGCGCCGGGCGCACCCAGCGCACCCGTCCGTCGGGCGGCAGCGGGATCCGGCCGAGTTCGTCGGCCGTCTCGTCGTCCGGCCCGAGTTCGAGCACGGCGCCGTCGGTCGACACGTACACCAGGCGACCGTCGAGGATCGCCCCGCCGGCGGGGATCGGCGACGGCACCGAGGCGAGCCGGCGGCGTTCGAGGTCGACCAGCGCCACATCGGCCTCGAGGCCGACCGTCTGGCTGGTGGCGACCAGGCCGTCGGCGATCGCGATCGGCTGGTCGGCGAGGAACACGGCACCGGGATGGCCGGGCCGCACGACGATCGTCTGGAAGTTGGCGGCGTCGGCGACGGCGAACGCCGACCCGTCGGCCGCCCAACGCACGGTCTCGGGGAACATCAGCGGGTTCGACGGTGCGGCCAGCGCGGCGACGTCGAGCACGCTGCCGTCGGTGATGTCGACGATCAACACGTTGCCCCCGGTCGGCGAGCCGACCAGCAGGTGCATCGTGGCCGGTGTCGTGATCGGTGTCACGGTGCTGGCCGGGGGGATCGGCACCAGCACCGCTGGGGCGTCGGGTGCCGCGATGTCGATGATCGTGATCTGCCCGACCCCGACCAACGCCAGGTGCCCTTGGTGGGCGTGCACGGCGGTGACGCGGCCGGTGCCGGGGATCTCGGCGGTGGCCGCGCCGGCGACGTCGACGGCGACGACAGCGCCGGTGGTGCGGTCGATCAGGGCGACGCGGTTCCACGTCGCCGCAGTCGCGGTGGGGGTGGTGGGGTCGTCGCGCAGCAGCCGCCATCCGAGCAGGCCGATCGCGGCGACGACCGTGATGCCGATCGTGGTGAACAGCATGCGCCGGGCGGCGTAGTTCGGTGTCGGCCGCCGGGGCGCCGATGCCGGTGGGCGCGCTTCGCCACCGGGTGACGGTGTGGCTGACCGGTCGGACATCGCTCCAGACTGTAGGCAGTCGCAGGCGCAATCGCGCCGCGATCGAACGATGATCGGGCGGCGGTCGGCGGTGAGCCGGCACGGTACAGTCGATGGTCGTGGAGTTCACCTGTCCCCGATGCCACGGCACCACCGAGGCCCGCTTCTACGGCCCGTGCGAGCCGTGCCGCAGCCAACTGCGGGCGATGTTCGTGAGCGAGGGCCGGGTGGTCGAGGTCGCCGAGTACGAGCCGAAGATGAACGTCACCCCCAATGCCGTCGCGCTGAAAGACGACTAGCCGCTGCCGGTCGGCGCCCGCTCGCCCGCCGGCGCCCGCCCGTCCCCGCATCCGGCGGGTCGGGCCGGACGACCAGCCCGCTATCCTGAGCGCACCCCGAACACGGGGACGTAGCTCAGCTGGCTAGAGCACCTGCTTTGCAAGCAGGGGGTCGTGGGTTCGAGTCCCATCGTCTCCACTCGTTGTGGAATCACAACGTTTCCCCGGGTCAGAGGCTATTTCTGGCCGCTCTACCCGCACCGTCCCAAGCGCGCCGTTTCACACCCTCGCGACGCTGACTCGCGTTGGCGGCATTGTCGGGCGTCGCCGTGCACCACTCCGCCCGATGATGGATACGGCGCCGCCTTGCCTGGCGATGAAGGTCCTTTGCCCCTTGCGGTAGCGAGGGCGGCGGGCAAACGCTGGGGATTAGGCGACAGAGAAGGGGGTGCGTGATGTCCCTGATACATGAAGGGCCAGAGACACAACCACTCGACACCCAGACCGATGAGTTCCAGAGATTGGTGGAACCGCTTGCTCCGCCTGCCGCGCCGGAGGCCCCCAAGAGGTGGCCCCTGCTGGTGGTCGCGACGGTGATTGTCGCCGTCGTCATCGTGGGTGGCGTCTGGTGGTTGCTGAGTTCGACGGTGTCGCAGAACGACTACGACGAGGTGGTCGGTGAACTCACTGCGACCGAGCTGGCGTTGGAGGAGTCGGAACAGGCGCTCTCGGGCTCTGACGCCGCCCTGTCCAGCGCTCAGCAGTGGCTGGAAGAAACCGAACGGGCTCTGGCCATCGCCGAGAACGATGTCGCGTCCGCTGAAGCGGACCTGAGCGACGCTGTCGAGACCGTTGCGGCGTATGAGGAGGGCACCATCGCGTTCTGGGCGCTCGTCCTGGAACAGGGCGTTGGCTTCGATGTTGAGGATGCCGACTGCATCGCGACCGAGATCGTGTCGAGTGGGGGGCCCGAGACCATGGCCGTCTTCTCCGAGTTCGCATTGTCCGGCGCAGACGCAGTTCCACCGCTCACGTTCATGGGCGGCGTCTTCGACGCAATGGGTGCATGTGGAGTGGCTGGGCCTGACGTCCCACCAACCGCGTCGGAAGCCGAGCCGCAGGCGCTTCGTGACGAATGCGCGACCGGATCGGGTGCTGCATGCGACGCTTTGTACTTCTCGTCACCGCTCGGAAGCGACGATGAGCTCTTCGGCGCCACATGTGGCGGGCGGTACACCCTCGACGAGGCACCGCCGTTGTGTGAAGGAGCCATCGGCACCTAGGGCAGCCACCGGCAACGATCACCCGGTCCCGGCATAGCCCCAGCGGGCCGGCAGGGGCGTCGTTCGCCCTGCGCGGCAAGCAGGCGGTCGTGGGTTCGGGTCCCATCGTCTCCACCACCGGTGACCTGCACCGATGCGAGGTCTGCTCATCGCAACTCGTAACGTCGCGGTCGTGGAGTCGCGGTTCGCAGCACACGTCGCGGCCGCCGAGCGCCGCTACGCCGAGAAGCGGCCCCGGTCGGCGGAACTGTTCGGGCGCGCCCGCGCCGTGCTACCCGGTGGCTCGACCCGATCGGTGCTCGACGTGAAACCGTTCCCGTTCCGCATCGCGTCGGCGAGTGGCTCGCGGTTGACCGACGTCGACGGCCACCAGTACCTCGACCTGCTCGGCGACTACTCGGCCGGACTCCTCGGCCACGACCCCGGACCGGTTGCTGACGCCGTGAAGGCGGCCCTCGACCGGGGCTGGAGCTACGGGGGTGTGCACACCGACGAGATCCGCTTCGCCGAGGCGGTCGTCGAGCGGTTCGCGTCGATCGACGAGGTGCGGTTCACGAACTCGGGCACCGAGGCGAACCTGATGGCGATCCAGCTCGCCCGCCACCACACCGGACGCGACCGGGTGGTCGTGTGCGACCTCGCCTACCACGGTGGCCTGCTCTACTTCGGCCACGGCGGCGAAGCGCTGCTCGCCCCGTTCGACTACCAGCGGATCGAGTTCAACGACGTCGGCGGGGTCGCATCGATCGGTGCCGACGTCGCCGCCGTGCTCGTCGAGCCGATGATGGGAGCCGCCGGCTGCATCCCGGCGACGGCCGAGTTCCTCCGAGCGTTGCGGGCCCGCTGCGACGACGTCGGTGCCCTGCTGGTGTTCGACGAGGTCATGACCTCCCGGATGAGCGCCGGCGGCCAGCAGGCGCGCTGCGGGGTGATCCCCGACCTGACGACGCTCGGGAAGTACCTCGCCGGCGGCATGACGTTCGGAGCGTTCGGCGGGCGGGCTGACGTGATGGCGGCGTTCGACCCGGCGCGAGGCGGCGCCCTGGCCCACGGCGGCACGTTCAACAACAACGTGGTGACGATGGCCGCCGGCGCCGTCGCGATGCGAGAATTGCTGTCGGCCGAGGTGCTCGACGCGCTGTTCCGGCGGGGTGACGAGCTGCAGCGGCGGCTGGGCGAGGTCTTCGCGTCGTCGTCGCTGCCGTTGTGCGTGACGGGGCTCGGGTCGTTGATGACCATCCACACCGTCGCCGGACCGGTGTCGTCGCCGCGCGACCTGGCGGCGAGCGACCCCGACCTCAAGCAGCTGTTGTTCCACGAGTTGGTCGACCGCGGGTGCTACCTCGCCCCGCGCGGCTACGTCGCGGTGTCGGCGGCGGTCACCGACGCCGACTGCGACGCCTTCGTCGCGGCGGTCACCGGCGCCGTGCGCACCATCGAAACGCTCTGACCCGTCGTCGGACCAGAGCTGCGACGCCGCCATCGGCCACCCGCCGCGGTCGGTTCGCTGATGTGGTGGCCCCTGCCGACACGTACGGTGGAACCGTATGCAGGTGGGTGTCGCCGCCGCCGTGTCGTCCCGCGACGATGTCGAGTTCGTCCGCGACTGTGAGCGCCTCGGGGTCGATTCGGTGTGGATCCCGGAGGCCTGGGGGTACGACGCCCTCACGCCGCTGGCCCACCTGGCGGCCGTCACCTCGACGATCCGACTCGCCACCGGCATCGTGCAGGTCGGCGCCCGCACGCCGGCGATGCTCGCCATGCAGGCGATGTCGGTGCAGCAGCTCTCCGGCGGCCGGCTGGTGCTCGGGCTCGGCTCGAGCGGGCCGCGCATCATGGAGGCCTGGCACGGCGTGCCGTTCCGCAAGCCGGTCGCCACGATGCGCGAGACGATCGCCATCGTCCGACGGATCGCCGCCGGCGAACGGCTCGAGCACCACGGCGAGGTGTACGACCTCCCGCCCGACGCGACGGCCCGCGGCATCCGGTCGATGGTGCCGCCGGTCGAGCCGATCCCGATCGTGATCGCCGCCCTCGGCCCGATGAGCCTCGAGCTGACGGGCGAGGTGGCCGACGGCTGGCTCGGGAACGCGTTCATGCCCGAGCACGCCGAGGTGTTCCTCGACCCGATCCGCACCGGTTGCGCCCGCGCCGGCCGCTCGATCGACGCGCTGGAGCTGGTGATGCCGGTCGCCGTCGAGGTGACCGACGACCCGGAGGAGGCCGGGCGACGCCACGCCGACGGCTACGCGTTCACGATCGGGGCGATGGGCGCCCCCGGCAAGAACTTCTACAACCGGGCCTTCGCGGCGCAGGGCTACGGTGACGACGTCGCCGCCGTCCACGAGCTCTGGCAGGCGGGTCGCCGCGACGAGGCGGCCGCCCGCGTCCCGTTCGACATCGGCGCCAAGACGAACCTGCTCGGCCCGCCCGACACGATCCGCGAACGGGTGCGCCGATACCGGGACGTCGGCATCAGCACCCTCCAGGCCAAAGTCTCCGGCCCCGACCGTCTCGACACCATCGCCCAGCTCGTCGACCTCGTCCGCGAGGTCGACGCCGAACCCGCTCAGGAGCCCGTCGCATGAAACCGTCCCCCGCAGCCGTCCGCGCCGCCACCCTCGTCGCGCCGGGCCGGCTCGAGCTGCGCGAATACCCGTACCCCGTCGATCTGGAGCCGGGCGCCGTGCTGCTGCGCATGCTCGCCTCGGGCATCTGCGGCACCGACAAGCACACGTACCGGGGAGAGACCGAGCAGTACGCCGGAACCGACCACGCATCGTCGACGCCGTTCCCCATCATCCAGGGCCACGAGAACGTCGGCGTCGTCGTGGCGGTCGGTGACGGCGGTGCGACGACGTTCGACGGCACCCCGCTGCGGGAAGGCGATCGCGTCGTACCCGCCCCGAACCGGGCGTGCGGGGCGTGCGAGTACTGCCGCGACGACTTCCCGTACTACTTCTGCCGGCGGCTCGAGAACTACGGCAACTCGCTCACCGCCGACGAGCCGCCGCACCTGTTCGGGGGATGGGCCGAGCTGCTGTACCTGCGGCCCGGTACCCCTGTGTTCCGGGTCCCCGACGAGCTGCCGACCCGCGTCGCCGTGCTCACCGAACTGTTCGGGGTGACGCACAGCCTCGAGTTGGTGGCTCGGATGCCGCGCCCCGGCGGGTTCCGTCCGGGCGACACGGTGGCGGTCGTCGGCGCCGGGCCGGTCGGCATCGTGCACACCGCGAAGGCGCGGTTGATGGGAGCATCAGAGGTGATCGCCGTCGACCCGTTCGCGCCACGGCTGGCGCTCAACGCCGCCGTCGGCGCTACCCGCACCGTCGCGGCGAGGGCGGGGAGTGACGAGGTGATGGCGATCGTGCGCGAGGCCACCGGCGGCCGCGGCGTCGATGTGGTCGTCGATGCGACCGGTCACCCGGCGAGCTTCGCGCCCTCGCTCGAACTGCTCCGCGACGGTGGCACGCTCGTCGAGGTGGGTGCCTTCGTCGATCTCGGCACCGTCGCGGTGAACCCGGCGTCGATCCTCGGCCGCAACCTGACGATCGTCGGTGTCGCCGGTGAAGACGCCCGCATCTACGACCGCAGCCTCGCCATGCTCGCCGAGCACCACCGGGACGTGCCGTTCGAACGGATCGTGACCCACGTGTTCCCGCTCGACGACGCCCAGGCCGCCATCGACACCGCTCTCGCCGCCGACACCGCGATGAAGGTGGTCATCGAGCCGTCGCGCTCGTGAACCCCGGGTGGCACGAGCCGTACCCGCAGCAGGCTCGGCCCCGCCTCCGACTCAGAGGCCTTCGACGAGGACGAGGTCGGTCTCCGAGCATGCCTCTCGGAGTCGTCGGGCCTCGGTGTAGGCCGCCGAGTGATAGAAGCGCTGAGCCGTCGCCAGGTCGTCGAACTCGACGACGATCGTCAGCGGCTTCATCGATCCTTCCTGCAGTTCACCGGACGGGTTGCGGATCAGCACCCGCCCGCCGTGTTCCTGGATCGCGGCACCCGACATCGCCCCGAACTGCTTGAACGCCTCGGCGTCGTCGACTCGGATGTGGGCGACCAAATACCCCTTTGCCGTCGAGACCTCCTTCTCGTCGTCGACCGGACGGTATCAACACCGGAGGGCCGCCGTGCGCGCCGCCGCGGCTAGCGTCGAGCCGGTCGTCAGAACCACACCAGGAAGTGGGGCAGTGGCGTGCTGCGAACATCGAGAGCTTCACTGGCCGTGTTCCTCGTCGTCCTGCTGGGTGCCTGCAGCGGAGGAGACGGCGGGTCCGAGAGCGGCGTGGTCCAGCCGACCGAACCGCGGGGAGCACCCCAGCGCCTGATCGACGCCGGATGCCGCCAGGCGGGCGGCTGGATCTGCCCGCCCACGGTCGATCTGTCGGGGGCGGATCTGTCGGGGGCGGATCTGTCGGCCGCCGATCTGTCGGGGGCGCATTTCCCGGGCGCTGACCTCGGCCGAGCCGACCTGGCCGCTGCCGATCTGTCGGGTGCCGATCTGTCGGGCGCCCATCTGTCGGGGGCGGATCTGTCGGGGGCGGATCTGGCCGGGGCGAACTTGACCGCTGCCCACCTGGCGGGGGCCGATCTCTCCGGCGCCGACCTGTCGGGCGCCGATGTGTCCGGGGCCCTGTTCGACGACGCCACCGACATCACCGCTGCCGATCTGTCGGGTGCCGACCTGTCGGGCGTCGACCTGTCGGGCGTCGACGTGTCCGGGGCCCTGTTCGACGACGCCACCGTTCTGTCGGGGGTCGATCTGTCGGAGGCCGCTCTGTCGGGGGTCGATCTGTCGGGGGTCGACCTGTCCGGCGCCAACTTGCACCTCGCCGATCTGAGCGGCGCCCGGCTGAGCCACGTCGACCTGTCCAACGCCAACCTCTACCTGGCCGACCTGTCCGGCGCCGATCTGTCGGGTGCCGATGTGTCCAACGCCAACCTGCGCTGGACCGATCTGCCCGGTGTCGACCTGTCGAGCGCCGATTTGTCGAACGCCGATTTGTCCTACGCCGAGCTGTCCGATGCCGACTTGGCGTTCGCCAACCTGCGCTCGGCCGACCTGGGCTACTGCGACCTGAGGGGCGCCCACCTCTCCGACGCCGACGTCTCCAACGCCGACGTCTCCAACGCCGACTTGTCGCGCGCCGATCTGTCGCGCGCCGATCTGTCCAACGCCGACTTGTCCTATGCCGATCTGACCGGCGCCGATCTGACCGGCGCCCACCTGCGCGCCGCCGATTTGTCCTATGCCGATCTGACCGGTGCCGATCTGACCGGTGCCGACTTGTCCTACGCCGACTTGTCCTACACCGCACTGCCGGGCTGAGGGCGCATCACCGGCTGCCGGTGGCGGCGTGCCGGCGCGGCTCACAGCCGGCCGGCGTCGAGCCGGGCGAGCACCTCGACCGCCCGCTCGCGCACCGCCGGCAGATCGGCGAGCCGGCGCATCCCGGCGAGCTGGCGGGCCATCCGGTGGTTCCCGGCGAGCGCATCGGCGTTGCGGGCCAGGAAATCCCAGTAGAGGGTGGTGAACGGGCAGGCGTCGTCCCCGGTGCGCCGCCGGGGGTCGAACCGGCACGACCGGCACGAGTCGCTCATCTTGTCGACGTATGCGCCCCCCGAGGCGTAGGGCTTGGTGGCCATCCGCCCACCGTCGGCGAACAGTGCCATCCCGATCACGTTCGGCAGCATCACCCATTCGGCGCCGTCGACGAAGGTCGCCCACATCCACTCGGTCATCGCCCACGGGTCGACGCCGGCGGTCAGCGAAAGGTTGCCCAGCACCATCAGCCGCTCGATGTGATGGGCGTAGCCGTGGTCGTCGACGTGGCCGACGACGTTCGCGACGCACGCCATCTCGGTGCTCGCCGCGCCGGTGAACGCCGGCGGGACGCGGCGCTGGGCGGCGAAGTGGTTGAGGTCGCGGTAGCCGGGCATCCAGAGCCAGTAGACCCCCCACACGTACTCGCGCCAGCCGATCACCTGACGGACGAACCCCTCCACGGAGCCGATCGGGGCCGACCCGGCGCGGTAGGCGTCGACGGCCGCGGCGACCACCTCGCGGGGGTGCAGCAGGCCGATGTTGATCGACGACGAGAGCACCGAATGGGCCAACTTCCATTCGGCGGCCAGCATGGCGTCCTCGTGGGGGCCGAACGCCGCCAGACCGGTGGCCACGAACTCGCCGAGTCGCACCAGGGCCTGCGCCCGGGTGACCGGCCAGGTGCCGTCCGGATCGGCGCCCACGGTGCCGGCCGGCAGCCGACCGATCACCGCCCGGTCGATCGCGTCGAGTTCGAACCGGGTGATCGCCGGCCACGAGCGGCCGTCGCGGGGTGGAGGTTCACGGTTCTCGTGGTCGAAGTTCCACTGCCCGCCGACCGGCTCGGGGCCGCCCGGGCCGGGCTCGACCAGCACGTCGAGCCGTACGCGCTGCCAGCGGTAGAAGTCCTCCATCTTGAGCTGACGGCGACCCTCGGCCCACGCTGCGAACTCCTCGTAGTGGCACAGGAACCGACCGCTGCGCACGAGCTCGACGCCGAGCCGTCGCATCAGCGCGTGGCCGTCCCAGCTGGTCGGCTCGGTGGCGACGACGCGGTCGGGGCGGAACTCGACGACGTGGTCGCGCAGCCCCTGTGCCAGCGTCGTCGCCGCCCGGTGGTCGACCTCGAAGCCGGCGTCGCGCAGCTCGGCAGCGAAGTGGGCCATCGCCGACAACACGAGATGGAGCCGCTGGCGGTGCCACGGCTTGGCGGTGATCCGGTGGGCGCTGTCGACGAGCAACACCCGGCAGTCGCCGGGCGAGCAGCGCCCCAGCGCCCCGTCGTGCCGGTCGAGTTGGTCGCCGAGCACCCACACGGTCGGGATCGACGCCATGGTCAGAGTCTGACTCGCCGGGTTGCTGGATCGGCTACGAGGCCGGTCGGCGGTGGCCCCAGAAGCTGGGCCGCGAGACCTGCGCGACGGTCCACGTCGCTTCGTCGACGAGCAGGCCGCCGAACCCGAACTCGACGTCGAAGCCCGACGGCGACCGGCTGTAGAACGACAACATCCGGTCGTTGGTGTGGCGGCCGAGCCCCGACGAGATCGGTGTGCCGCTGTCGTGGTGACGTTCGAGCGCGTAGCCGACGTCGTCGAGCGTGGCGGCTTCGACCATGAAGTGGTTGAGCGCGCTGGTGCGGGCCGGGGCCAGCGCCAGGCTGTGATGGCGCGGGTTGCAACGCAAGAACACGACGTCGGTGGTGCCGCCGGGTCGCCAGAAGTCGCTCACCCGCAGGCCGAGCAACGACGTGTAGAAGTCGAGGGTCTCGGCGAGATGCGGGGTGCCGAGCACGATGTGGCCCATCCCCTGCAGGCCGGTCACGAACCCGCTGACCTCGTTCGGCGACACGAACGGCCGGTGATCGTGGATCGCGCCGTGGAACACCTCGACCGTGAATCCGGCCGGGTCGGTGGTGCGCACCAGGCCGCGCACCCGGCGTTCGGCGCACTCGGCCGCCGAACCGGCCTCGGTGGCGTACCCGGCGGCGGCGAGTTCGGCGGCGGCGGTGTCGAGCGCGGCCGCGTCGCGCACCTCCCAGCCGGTGGCGGCGAGGCCTTCACCGCCGGTGGTGGGCCGCACCGCCACCCGGTACGGGCGCTCGTCGATCTTCAGCAGCAGGCCGTCGCCGTCGGGCAGCACCATCATCCCGAGGATCTCCGCGTACTGGCGCCACCGCTCGATGTCGGCGACGTCGATGACGAGGTAGCCCAGGGCCCGGATGTCCATGTCGTCCTTCCTTTCGCGCTGCGCGACGGCCCACCGGCCCCGCGAAGCACCGCTGGGCCAGGCTACGACACGGCGACCGATCCGCTGCGACCGACCCCCGGGTCGGTCCCCTCGGGCTCAGTCGATGCCGAGCGCGTCGCGGGCGGTGGCGACCGCCCACTTGTAGTCGGATTTGCCGTTGGGGCTGCGGAACAGGCGCTCGACGCGCACGATGTGTTTGGGCAGCTTGTAGCCCGACAACCTGCCGCGCAGGGCGTCGACGAGCTCTTCGTCGGTCATCTCGGCACCGGGCGTGAGCTCGACGACGGCCGTCACCGCCGACCCCCACCGCGGGTCGGGGACGCCGACCACGTTGACGTCGACCACCGCGTCGAGCAGCTTCAACTGCTCCTCGATCTCCTCGGGGTAGACCTTCTCGCCGCCGGTGTTGATCGACACCGATCCGCGTCCCAACAGGGTGATCGTGCCGTCGGCGGCGACGGTCGCCCAGTCGCCCGGGATCGACCAGCGGCGACCCTCGATGACCCGGAACGTCTCGGCCGACTTCACCGGATCGCCGTAGTAGCCGAGCGGGATCGGGCCGGTCACGGCGAGCTGGCCCTGCTCGCCCGACCCGGGTTCGACCCGGCGGCCCTCGGGTGTGAACACCGCCGCGTGGGGCCCGAGCGCGAACGTCGCGGTCTCGGTGTCGCTGCCGCCGACCCGCGACTCCTTGGCGGCGAACCCGACCCCTTCGCTCGATCCGAGTCCGTCGTAGCACGCCAACGCCGACCCGCCGGCGCGGGCATGGGCGAGCAGCCGCTCCTTCACCGGCTGGCTCCACATCACACCCGACGAGCTGACCGTCCGGACCGACGTCAGGTCGACCGGGTCACCCGCCGCGGCCCGCTCGTCGAGTGCGTCGACCATCGGGGCGCAGAACACGTCGCCGACGATCGACACCGTCGCGCAGCGCAGCTGCTCGACCGTGCGCCACAGTTCGTGGGCGTCGAGGTGGCGGCTCGGAGTGGTGACGACGGCACCGCCCGCCAACAGCGTGATCAGGGCACCGATGCCGGCGGTGCCGTGCATCAACGGCGACGCCGCGAACTGTCGCGGTGTGCGCCCGGTGGCGTCGATCGCGTCGATCATGGCGGGGATCTCGGCGAGCGACGCCGGCAGCGGCACCCCGAGGGCTTCGAGCGTGCGCCGGCTGATCGCCACGAGGTTGGCGTGCGGCCACATCACCCCCTTGGGGTGCCCGGTGGTGCCGCCGGTGTACAGGATCCACAGGTCGTCACCGCGGCGTTCGACCCGCGGCGCCGGCGTCGTCGCCGCGATCAGCGTCTCGTAGTCGACCGCCCAGTCGGGCACCTCGCCGCCGCCGACCTGGATCCACCGCCGGACGTCACCGAGGCGCTCGCGCACGTTGCCGAACCGTTCGGCGAGGGCGGCGTCGAAGAACACGGCCTGCGCGTCGCTGTTGTCGATCAGGTACTCGAGTTCGGCCTCGACGTAGCGGTAGTTCACGTTGCAGGGCGCGGCACGCACCTTGAACGCCGCGAACTCGGCCTCGAGATACTCGTTGCCGTTGAACAGCGCGCACGCCACGTTGGCGCCGGGCCCGACGCCGGCGTCGGCCAACGCGCCCGCCAGTCGGGCGGCCCGCCGTTCGAACTGCGACCAGGTGCGCGACACCCCGCCGCAGTGCAACGCGAGCGCCTCGCCGCGATGGTCGGCGATCGCCTCCCAGGCCGATGCCAGGTTGATTCCGGGGTTCCCGGCGGCGGGAGAGTCGGTGGAGTGCCCCATGCCGGCCCGAGCCTAGGGTTCGGGCTGCCCGGCGAAGGCGTCGAAGACCGTCGCAGAACTCGGCGGTCCGAACGCGATCGCGGGCAGCGGGCCCGGATAGGTTGGGGGAATGGCTACCTATTCATGTCCGACATGTGGAATGTCCGTCAACGCGACCTGTGGGGCGTGCGACGCCGCCCTGGTGAACGACACGATCCAACGCGCCGACGGTTCGTCGGTGCAGGTGTCGAAATGCCCCAACGGACACGGCAAGATCAAGTCGCCGCTGTGCTGCGGCGCCGACATGACCTGCGCGGTCGCCTGACCGCTCGACGCGCCGGTGCGGTCGGGTGACCTTCGGGCCCACCGTCGCCGGCCGAACCTGGTAGCCTGGGGGTTCTCGGGCGAGTCGCCTCGTTTGGGCAGGACGGCCGGTCGCTGTCGCCCCGTACAGGCTCGTCGTCTCCGCCCGAGGCCGGAACCTTCCGGCCCCGGTGTGGCGCGGCGCCGATTCGGTCTGCTGGCTGGCACCCCGGACCTCCATCCCAGAAAGAGTCACCATGGCCAAACGCAAGCCTCCTGTTTCCCGTTGGCACAACGGCACGACCCCGGTGGAGGACCTGGCCCCCAACGAGCAGTTGGCGCACGAGATCGTCACCGAGTTCGGCGACCTCACGCCCTCGGTCGTTCGGATCATGGATGCCGAACTCACCGACGACGAGCGCAACGTGGCGCTCACCGCTTTCCGCAACTCGCTCGGCACGATCGGCGACCCCAACCGCGACCCGCGGGTGGCGATCAGGAACGCCGCCTCCTGACCCGGCGGCCGGGCCGTCAGCGGCCGTCGCGGCGTACGAACACGGGCTCGTCGTCGGTGGAGCGAGCCGGGTCGTAGCGGTAGCCGCCGCCGTCGAAGCCGACCAGGGCCGCCGCCGAGGCGATCCGCTCACGGATGATCCACCCGGCCATCGCACCGCGCGCCCGCTTGGCGAAGAAGCTCACGATCTTGTGGTCGCCGTCGCCCCTGGCGTCGAGGAACTTGGGGGTGACGACCCGGGCGTCGATGCGATCGCGCCGGACGGCGGCGAAGTACTCGTTCGAGGCCAGGTTGACGAGCACCCGCGAGCCGGGGCTGGCGGCGAGGTCGGCGGCGAGCACGTCGCTCACCTCGCAGCCCCAGAAGCTGTACAGGTCGTGGCCGCCGGGGTGGTCGAGCTTCGACCCCATCTCCAACCGGTACGGCTGGATCAGATCGAGCGGGCGCAACACCCCGTGCAGGCCCGAGAGGATCCGCAGCGTCTTCTGGGCGTGGGTGTAGTCGCGCTCGGCGAACGTGTTGGCGGCGTCGAGACCGAGGTAGGTGTCGCCGTTGAACGCCAGCACCGCCGGGCGCGCGTTGGCGGGTGTGAACGGGGGCTGCCAGTCCTGGAAACGTTCGAAGTTGAGCTCGGCGAGCGCCGGCGAGATCGACATCATCGCCGCCAGGTCGTCGACAGACTTCGTCGCCAGGATCGACACCAGTTGGCGCGACCGGTCGAGCAGCATCGGTTCGCTGTGCTTGCGGGTCGGCAGCTTCGACTCGAAGTCGAGCGATTTGGCGGGTGACACGACGATCAGCACGCCACCGTTCTAGCGCCCCGGCCGGTCGCGACCCCATCGCAGCCGGCTGAGCCCTCGGCCGACGCCGGTGATCGTGACCCGTCGAGCGCGAACGTCAGGCGATCACCCGCGAGGCGCTGCACCGGCACGGCGGCCGTCGCCGGCGATCGCACCCCGACCTCGACGATGCCGCCGCACGGCCGGATCGTCGCCGTGCGGCGTCGAGCGGCGACGGCGGGCGGCCGGCAGGCTCAGGCGAAGACCCGCGACGCCGCGATCTCGCAGCCCTCGGCGAGCGAGGCGAGCTTGGCGAACGCCACGTCGGGGTCGATGCCCTGGATCCCGACATGCACCGAGAACCCGCAGTCGACGCCGGCCATCAGACGCTCGGGGTCGACGACCGTCGCCCACTGCCCGATCCGCTGCGCCACCAGCTCGGGGTGCTCGATGTAGTTCGACTGCGGCTCGATGACGCCGGGGCAGATGATCTTGTCGGCGGGGACCCCGGTCTCGGCGAGCACCTTCCACTCGTGGGCGTGGCGGGGGTTCGCCCCCTCGAACAGCACGGTCTGCGGGCGGGCGCGCCACACGATGTCGGCGATCGTGGCGATCGACACGTCGCAGTGGTGGGGGCCGGGGTAGTTGCCCCAGCACAGGTGCATCCGCAACTGCTCGGACGGGATGTTGCGCACCGCGTGATTGAGGGCGTCGATGTTGATGTTGATCGTGCGACGGAACTCGTCGTCGCTCATCTCGGCGTACGCCGAGTGGCGCCCCATCGCCAGGTCGGGGCAGTCGACCTGCACCGTCGCTCCCGCCGCCGCGATCGCCTCGTACTCGGCGCGCATCGCCTCGGCGATCGCGAACACGTAGGTCTCGTGGTCGGGGTAGTGCTCGTTGCCGAAGAACAGCGACACGACGCCCGGCGACGCGGCGCTCGTGAAGATCGCCGGCGCATCGTGCCGGTGGGCGGCGGCCGTGAGACGTGTCATGTCGTCGATCGCCGGCTGGAGGTCGCTGACCGCGATCGGCGCGTTGCAGGCCGGCGCCGACCGTTTGCGCCGGCCGGGGTTCTCGGCGACCATCGCCGCGCTGCGCGGATAGTCGACGAGGTCGGCGAAGTGGTAGCTCTGCACCGACTCGCCGCCGAAGCCGCTCAGCCGATGCTGCACGTAGGTGGCGTACGACGGCTTCGACATCTCGCCGTCGTTCACGACCGAGATCCCGGCCTCGACCTGGCGGCGCACCATCTCGTCGACGGCGTCGTCGATCTGGGTGGCGAGCGCCGCCTGGTCGACCGGCACCCCATCGGCGGCCGCCCACATCGTGGTGATCAACCGGTCGGGGCGGGGGAGGCTGCCGGTGTGGGTGCTGCGAATCGTGTGGGTGCTCATCGGGTGACCTTCTCGTTGGGCCGGCGACGGGAATCGCCGGACGGACGCGCGAGTATGGTGGTGAACCGGCCCGGGTGGAACCCACCGACGGCGTGGACGTGCCGGCGGCGGTCGGCCCGCACCGCTGAGGATGCCTGCTGAGGATGCCTGCTGAGGATGCTCGGTGGCGGGGGGCGACCCCCGAGTCACTACTGTACGCACAGCGGCTTTCCGTCCGTAGGATGGCCAGAACGTGCAAAGGTCCCGAGGAGGAATGATGACAACCAACGACACGATGCCGAAGGCCCCCTTGGCCAAGCGGCTCCACCACACCGCATACGTCACCAAGGATCAGGCCGCGACGCGGGCGTTCTACGAGGACATCTTGGGGTTCCCGCTGCTCGCCACCTGGTCGGAGGCCGACGAACTGTTCGGTGCCGTCCGGGTCTACTGCCACACGTTCTTCGGTCTCGCCGACGGGTCGGCGCTGGCGTTCTTCCAGTTCGCCAACCAGCAGGACGCCGACTTGTTCGACCCCGAACTCGCCCCGTCGCCGTTCCGGCACATCGCCCTGCGGGTCGACGCCGAGGGGCAGGCCGAACTCCACCGCCGTCTCACCGAGGCCAACTGGAAGCCGGAGGGCACCTACGTCCTCGAGCACGGCTACTGCCGGTCGCTCTACACCGAGGACCCCAACGGGATGCTGCTCGAGTTCACCGTCGACGTGCCGGAGATGGACGAGATCAACGCCGCTCGTCGCGTCGACGCCCACGAGACGCTCGAGCGCTGGCTGGCCGGCGATCACACCGGCAACAACCCCTATCGCTGACGCCGCGGTGTCCGGCGTGCTCCGATGGTCTGGAGCGGCGCGATGACCGGCAAGCGGGCCAGGTCGGCCCACTCGTCGGTCACGGCGGCCGCCGTCTCGAGCAGGGCCGGCAGGTACTCGTCGACGAGGCGTTCGACCGAGGTCTCGGCGGCGTGCACGGTCACGTTCATCGCCGCCGCTGTGCGCCCCGAGCTGTTGCGCACGGGCGCCGCGACCGAACGGATGCCGATCGACAACGCCTCGTCCGACAGCGCCCAGCCGCGGTGCCGGATCTGTGCCAGGTCGTCGTCGAGCTGGGCACGGGTGGGGGCGAGGCGCGGGATGATGCCCGAGCGGCTCGGCAGTGCCAGCACGGCATCGAGGTCGGCGGGGTCGAGGTCGGACAGCAGCACCTTGCCCATCGACGTCGCGACCGCCGGGAACAACGTGCCGATGCTGACCGAGAACGCGATGATCTTGGCCACCGGGACGCGTGCGGTGTACACGATGTCGCTGCCGTCGAGCTGCGACATCGAACTCGATTCGCCGGTGAACCGCACCAGCGCCGCCAGGTGCGGCCGGGCGACGTCCCAGATCCCCTGGGCGGCGATCCCTGCGGTCCCGAGCCGCAGCACCTTGGTGGTCAACGAGAACACGCCGTCGAGCGATCGCACGTACCCGAGCTGTTCGAGGGTCAGCAACAGCCGGCGGGCGGTGGGCCGCGCCAGACCCGTGCGGGCCGCGACGTCGCTCACCGTCATCGCCACGGCGGTCGGGTCGAAGGCCGTGATCACGTCGAGGCCGCGCGCCAATGCTTCGACGAACTCGGTGTTGCGTCTCGGCCTCGAGCCGAACCGGTCACTCATTGCCTGGTCACCACCTCTCCAACTGCTGAAAGGGTACCGATGACGAACAGCCCAGAAGGTGACACCTCGGTCACCGATGCCCCGGGGCGCGGCCCGCTCGACGGGTTGATCGTGGCCGACCTCTCCCGTGTGCTGGCGGGCCCGTACGCGTCGATGCTGCTCGCCGACCTCGGTGCCACCGTCATCAAGGTCGAGAGCGCCGCCGGCGACGACACCCGCACGTGGCGGCCGCCCGAGCACAACGGGGTCGCCACCTACTACCTGTCGATCAACCGCAACAAGCAGTCGGTCGTGCTCGACTTCACCGACCCCGACGACATCGCCGTCGTCCACGAGTTGTTCCGGCGCGCCGACATCGTGCTCGAGAACTTCAAGCCGGGTGGCCTCGTGAAGTTCGGGCTCGACTACGAGACGGCCCGGTCGATCAATCCGGCGCTGATCTATCTGTCGATCAGCGGGTTCGGCACCGCCGAGGGCGCCTGGCTGCCCGGCTACGACCTCGTCGTGCAGGCGGTGTCGGGGTTGATGAGCCTCACGGGCGAGCCCGACGGGCCGGCGTATCGGGCCGGCATCTCGGTGTTCGACGTGATGACCGGGCTGCACGGCACGATCGGGGTGCTGGCCGCGCTCCAGCAGCGCAACCAGACCGGCGAGGGCCAGCACGTCGAGGTCAACTTGTTGTCGTCGGCCCTGTCGGGCCTCGTGAACCACACGGGCGCCTACACCGCTTCGGGCACGGTGCCGACCCGGATGGGCAACGCTCACCCGAGCGTGTACCCCTACCAGCCGATGCCCACCAAGGACCGCGACGTCATCATCACCGCCGCCAACGACCGCCAGTTCCAGGCGCTGTGCGAGGTGCTCGGCATCGCCGAGATCGCACTCGACGAACGGTTCCGGCTCAACGCCGACCGCACCGCCAACCGCGAACAGTTGCATCCGATCCTGCTCGAGCGTCTCGCCGAGTGGTCGGCCGACGATCTGTTCATCGCGCTCAACAAGGCCGGGGTGCCGTGCGGGCCGATCAATTCGATCGCCGAGGGCGTCGCCCTCGCCGAACGGCTCGGTCTGCATCCTCGGGTCACCGTGGGCGACGGTGAGCGACAGGTCGACCTGGTCCGCAACCCGATCACCTTCTCGGCGGCGGCGCCGCGCTACAGCGCCCCGCCGCCCGAACTCGGCGAGCACACCGATGTCATCCGCGCCTGGCTGTCGAAGCCGGCCTGAACAGGAGCTCTCGTGACGAACCCCACCCCCGGCCACCCGACCTATCGCACCGGTCTCGGCGCGTCCGACGCCGACCACATCTGGCTGCTCGGCCACGACCTGGCCGGAGAGTTGCTCGGCAACATCACCTTCGGAGAGCTCGCCTATTGGATGGTCACCAAGCGGCGGCCGACACCGGGCCAGCGGGTGCTGTTCGAGGCGGTGCTCGTCGCGCTCGCCGACCACGGGTTCACGCCGACTGCGATCGCGGCCCGGGTCACGTTCCTGAGCGCCCCCGACTCGCTGCAGGGCGCGATCGCCGCCGGCCTTCTGGGTGGCGGGTCGCGGTTTCTCGGCGTCACCGAGAACTCGGCGAACTTCCTCGCCGAGGTGATCGCCGGTCTCGAGGACCTGCCAATCGACGCCGCCGGTTGGGACGCGGTCGCCCGACGGGTGGTCGCCGACACCAAGGCCGCCGGCCGGTTCGTGCCGGGGCTCGGTCACCCGGTGCACAAGCAGGGCGATCCGCGCACGCCGCGCCTGTTCGAGCTGGCTCGCGAGCACGGCGTCTTCGGCGCCCACCTCGCCTTGTTCGAGGCGATCGGCCGGGTGGCGCAGGAGGTGCTCGGGCGGCACCTGCCCCTCAACGGGGCCGGGGTGTGCGGGGCGGTGCTGGCCGACATCGACTTCCCGCTCGGGGTGGCGCGTGGCGCCGCGATCCTGGCCCGTTGTGCCGGCCTGCTCGGCCAGCTCGCCGAGGAGATCGTCGACCCGATCGCCAACGACATCTACATGAACGTCGATCGCAACACCGACTACCGGCCCTGACCGGGCGACCGCCCGGGTCGGAACGGGGGTCGGTGCGCGCCGTGGTGCGGTCGATCGCCTCTCGCGCGATCAGCCGCGCCGGCCGTCCGTGGGCCCGATTACTTGCAGGGCGTCCGCAGATCGGTAATGTGGCCACCAGGTGGGCATCGGGCCCACCAAAGGGGGTTCAACACCACATGTCCTATACAAGCCCTGGCGAGCCGTCGAAGCGTTGGCAGGATTGGGTCTCTCACAAGCCGATCCTCAGTCTCTTCGTCGTCGGCGTGATCGCCACCCAACTCGGTACCTACTTCGGGTATGTGTTCCCGGCAGTGGGGCTTCCCGTCCTGCCCTGGCCGCTCTACAACGGCATCCTCGGCTCGACGATCGTCGACGGCTACAACGGGGCGGTCGCCGATGCGGCGGGTTTCGCCGTGTCGTCGGACGCGTTCTTCGTCGGCCATTCGCTGCACTTCGTCAACGGCGTCGTGTTCGCCATGCTGTGGGGCATCATGTTCCGCGAGGACGTCCACAAGTGGGTCAAGAACAACCTCGCCAAGGGTCTGTTGTACGGCGTGATCATGACGATCATCAGCGCCGGCCTGCT
The DNA here is from genome assembly GCA_036526035.1 of Ilumatobacter sp. Taxonomy (GTDB): domain Bacteria; phylum Actinomycetota; class Acidimicrobiia; order Acidimicrobiales; family Ilumatobacteraceae; genus Ilumatobacter. The sequence continues at coordinate 83,723 of DATCZG010000002.1, forward strand.
GGTGCCCTACGCGTACGTGCCCGAGCAGGGCTACGGTCTGTTCCTGTTCGATGGCCCCGACGGCTGGAAGCTGCCGTTCGGCATCCTCGTCTGGCACCTGATCTACGGAGCGTTCCTCGGTCTGTTGTGGAACCCGAAGGACAGCGAGGCATCGTCCTGACGCATCTGGTCGGATCGTCGCGATGACCTGATCGCCCGATCCGGCGTGCGTTTCGATACGAGGGAGCGGGAGCGGCTGGTGCCGCCCCCGCTCCCTCGTCGGTTTTCGGTCGACGGCCGCGGCGCGGCGAGCTGCGGCACGGATGAAGGTCGTGCCGGCGGCCTCACTAGGATGGTGGTTCTCAGCCGGCGCAGCCGACGCGCCGAGAGCCCGACAGCGAGAGGACACCATGGCCAACATCGTTCGAGCAGCCCTGTTGCAGACCGACTGGACCGGTGACAAGGAGTCGATGATCGACAAGCACGAGGAGCAGGCCCGTGCCGCCGCCGCCCAGGGTGCGCAGGTGATGTGTTTCCAGGAGCTGTTCTACGGCCCCTACTTCTGTCAGGTGCAAGACGCCGAGTACTACGCCTACACCGAGTCGATCCCCGACGGGCCCACCACCCAGCGCTTCCAGAGCGTCGCCAAAGAGCTCGGCATGGTGCTGGTGCTGCCGATGTACGAGATCGAGCAGACCGGCCTCTACTACAACACTGCGGCGGTGATCGACGCCGACGGCACCTATCTCGGCAAATACCGCAAGCAGCACATCCCGCAGGTCAAGGGCTTCTGGGAGAAGTTCTATTTCACCCCTGGCTCGGGCGGCTACCCGGTGTTCGACACCGCGGTCGGCAAGGTCGGCGTGTACATCTGCTACGACCGGCACTTCCCCGAGGGCTGGCGGTGCCTCGGCCTCGGCGGCGCCGAGATCGTGTTCAACCCGTCGGCCACCCACCGCGGCCTGTCCGAGTACCTGTGGAGCATCGAGCAACCCGCCGCGGCGTGCGCCAACATGTACTACGTGGGCGCCATCAACCGGGTCGGCATCGAGCCGCTCGGCGAGAACGACTTCTACGGGCAGAGCTACTTCGTCGACCCGCGCGGCCAGTACGTCGGCGCCAAGGGCGACCCCCACCACCCCGAACTGATCGTGCGCGACCTCGACCTCGACCTGATCCGCGAGGTCCGCAACGGCTGGCAGTTCTACCGCGACCGGCGCCCCGACGCGTACGGCGCCATCACCGACCGCTGATCGATCCCGAGGAGGCATTCGACATGACCCGCACCCTGATCTCCAACGGCACGATCGTGTCGGCGACCGGACGCTCGTCGGGCGACGTGTTGATCGACGGCGAGACGATCGTCGCGATCCTGGCCCCCGGCCAGGCCGCCGCGCTCGGCGTCACCGCCGACCGCACGATCGACGCCACCGGCAAGTACGTGGTCCCGGGGGGCATCGACGCCCACACCCACATGGAGTTGCCGTTCGGGGGTACGTTCGCCTCCGACACGTTCGAGACCGGCACCACGGCGGCCGCCTGGGGCGGCATCACGACGATCATCGACTTCGCCGTGCAGCGCACCGGCGAGCCGGTCCAGGACGGTCTCGCGGCCTGGCACGAGAAGGCCGCCGGCAACTGCGCGATCGACTACGCCTTCCACCAGATCGTCGGCGGCGTCGACGACGACTCGCTCAAGGCGATGAGCTACCTGGTCGACCACGAGGGCATCACCAGCTTCAAGCTGTTCATGGCGTATCCCGGGGTGTTCTACTCCGACGACGGCCAGATCCTGCGGGCGATGCAGAACGCCGGCGAGTCGGGGGCGATGATCATGATGCACGCCGAGAACGGCATCGCGATCGACGTGCTCGTCGCCCAGGCGCTCGCCCGCGGCGAGACCGCCCCGATGTACCACTCGCTCACCCGGCCGGCCGAGCTCGAAGGCGAGGCCACCCATCGGGCGATCGAGCTGTCGAAGGTGGCCGGCAACGTCCCGCTGTACATCGTGCACATGTCGGCGTCCGAGGCCCTCGAGGAGGTCGCCGCCGCCCAGCACGCCGGTCTCAACGTGTTCGCCGAGACCTGCCCGCAGTACCTCTACCTGTCGCTCGAGGACCAGCTCATGCAGCCCGGCTTCGAGGGCGCCAAGTGGGTCTGCTCGACGCCGCTGCGCACCAAGCACGCCCACCACCAGAGCGACCTGTGGAAGGGTCTGCGCATGAACGAGTTGGCGATCGTGTCGACCGACCACTGCCCGTTCTGCATGAAGGACCAAAAGGAGCTCGGGCTCGGAAACTTCGCCGCCATCCCCAACGGCATCGGTTCGGTCGAGCACCGCATGGAGTTGCTGTACCAGGGGGTCGTCAACGGCGAGATCACCCTCGAGCGGTGGGTCGAGACGTGCTGCACCACGCCGGCGCGCATGTTCGGCCTCGACAAGAAGGGCGCGATCGCGCCGGGGATGGACGCCGACATCTTGGTGTGGGACCCCAACGGCCACACCAAGCTGGGCATCAACGACAAGCACCACATGAACATGGACCACTCGGCGTGGGAGGGCTTCGAGATCGACGGCAAGGTCGACACGGTCATCAGCCGCGGCCGGGTGATCGTCGAGCACGACACGTTCACCGGTGCGAAGGGTTGGGGCAAGTACGTCAAGCGCGGCCTGAGCACCTACCTGCACTGACCCCGAAACCACCGGCCGGCAGCGCCCATCCGCCGGCAGCCGATGACGGCCCGGCGACGAGCCGGTGCCCGAGCGGCACGACCTCTGGGCCCACGAGAGAGAGCAACGAGATGACCAACATTCACCACTGGATCGACGGGCGGATCATCGAGTCCACCTCCGGTCGCACCGCGCCGGTGTTCAACCCGGCGTTGGGTGAGCAGACCGGGTGGGTGTCGCTGGCGTCGGTCGACGAGGTCGACGCCGCCGTGGCGGCGGCCCGTGCCGCGCTGCCGGGCTGGCGGGCGACCAGCCTGTCGAAGCGGGCCGAGATCCTGTTCCGGATGCGCGAACTGGTCGACGCCAACCGCAAGGAGATCGCCACCCTGCTCACCAGCGAGCACGGCAAGGTGCTGTCCGACGCGATGGGCGAGGTCGCCAGGGGCCTCGAGAACATCGAGTTCGCGTGCGGGGTGCCGCACCTGCTCAAAGGCGGTTTCAGCGAGCAGGCGGCGACCGGGGTCGACGTGTACTCGATCCGGCAGCCGCTCGGCGTGGTGGCCGGCATCACCCCGTTCAACTTCCCGGCGATGGTGCCGATGTGGATGTTCGCCAACGCGCTCGCCTGCGGCAACACGTTCGTGCTCAAGCCCAGCGAGAAAGACCCGTCGGTCTCGTTGCTGCTCGCCGAACTGCTCGCCCAGGCCGGGCTGCCGGCCGGGTGCTTCAACGTGGTCAACGGCGACAAGGTGGCCGTCGACCGGCTGCTCGAGCACCCCGACGTCAAGGCGGTCAGCTTCGTCGGCTCGACCCCGATCGCCAGGTACATCTACGAGACCGGCACCGCCAACGGCAAGCGGGTGCAGGCGCTGGGCGGTGCGAAGAACCACATGCTGGTGCTCGCCGACGCCGACCTCGACATGGCCGCCGACGCCGCGATCGGCGCCGCCTACGGCTCGGCCGGCGAGCGTTGCATGGCGATCAGCGTCGTGCTCGCCGCCGACTCGATCGCCGACCAACTGGTGGCCAAGATCGCCGAGCGGATCCCGGCGGTCAAGGTCGGGCCCGGCAACGAGCCCGACAGCGAGATGGGCCCGCTGATCACCGCCGAGCACCGCGACCGGGTCGCCGGCTACATCGAGCGGGCCCCCGACGAAGGGGCGACCGTGGTGGTCGACGGGCGCCCGGCCGAGACCCCGTCGGGCTACTTCATCAAGCCCACCCTGCTCGACCACGTGCGTCCCGGCATGGCCTGCTACGACGACGAGATCTTCGGGCCGGTGCTGTCGGTGATGCGGGTGCACGGCTACGAGGACGGTGTCGCCACCATCAACGCCAACCAGTTCGCCAACGGCACGGCGATCTTCACCCGTGACGGTGGGGCGGCCCGACAGTTCCAGTTCGACATCGAGGTCGGCATGGTGGGCATCAACGTGCCGATCCCGGTGCCGGTCAGCTACTACAGCTTCGGCGGATGGAAGGCGAGCCTGTTCGGCGACACCCACATGTACGGGCCGGAGGGCATCAACTTCTACACGCGGGGCAAGGTGGTCACGAGCCGCTGGCCCGACCCCGCGAAGAGCTCGATCGACCTCGGTTTCCCCGAGACCCGCTGACCGCAGGCCCGACCGGTCCATCAACTCGACCGACCATCAACCCGACCATCGATTCGTGAGGTGACTTCCATGGACATCGGCATCGTGCTGCAGACCACACCCCCGGCGTTGCGGGTGATCGAACTGGCCAAGCGCGCCGAATCGTTGGGGTTCTCGCACGTGTGGACGTTCGACTCGCACATCTTGTGGGAGGAGCCGTACGTCATCTACAGCCAGATCCTCGCCGAGACCCGCAACGTGATCGTCGGCCCGATGGTCACCAACCCGGCCACCCGCGACTGGACCGTCACGGCGAGCACCTACGCCACGCTCAACGAGATGTACGGCAACCGGACGATCTGCTCGATCGGCCGCGGCGACTCGGCGGTGCGGGTCACCAACGGCAAGCCGACCACCCTTGCCACCATGGCCGAATCGGTCCATGTCATCCGGGAACTCGCCAATGGTCGCAGCGTCGAGTACAACGGCTCGACGATCACCCTGCCATGGGCCTCGAAGTCGCGCCTCGAGGTGCTCGGGGCCGGCTACGGCCCCAAGGCCCTCAAGACGATCGGTGAGACCTGCGACGGCTTCGTGCTGCAGCTCGCCGACCCGCAGATCGCCGAGTGGACGATCACGAGCGTGCGGGCCGCCGCCGAACAGGCCGGACGCAACCCCGACGACCTCACGATCGTCGTCGCCGCACCGGCCTACGTCGGCGACGACCTGCCCTACATGCGCGATCGGTGCCGCTGGTTCGGCGGCATGGTCGGCAACCACGTCGCCGACATCGTGATGCGCTACGGCGAGAACGCCCCCGTGCCGCAGGCGCTCACCGACTACATCAAGGGCCGCGAGGGGTACGACTACAACCAGCACGGTCAGGCCGGCAACACCCACGCCGCGTTCGTGCCCGACGAGGTCGTCGACCGGTTCTGCATCCTCGGTCCGGTCGCGACCCAGCTCGAACGACTGCGCGAGCTGCGCGACCTCGGCGTCGACCAGTTCGCGATCTACCTGCAGCACGACGGCAAGGACGACACGCTGCTGCAGTACGGCGAGCACGTGATCCCGGCCCTCAACCAGCACGGACTCGCCAAGTCGTGACCACGACTCGTCGAGATCGCTGAACCCGTCATGATCCGCCGCGCTGCTCGCCGCACCGGGCTGTTCTGCGTCTCGCTGTTCCTGGTCGCCTGCGCCTGGGAGCTGTACAAGCTGGTCGGCCCCGACGATGGCGGCTCGTTGCTGGGGGTGCGGATGATCCCCAAGACCTCCGACCGTGCCATGCCGCACACCTGGGACATGGTGCAGCGGCTCGGCGAGCCGGAGAACCGTGGCGGTGGTGACCCGATCTGGATCACCGTCGCCGGCT
>DATCZG010000003.1:0-2061 GCA_036526035.1 Ilumatobacter sp.
CCTGCCGCCGGCGGCGATCTTCACCTGCGAGTTCGACCCGCTCCGCGACCAGGGCAACGCCTACGCGTCGGCGCTCGCCGAGGCCGGCGTCACGGTGCGGCACGAGCAGTGCCGTGGGCACGTCCACACCTCGCTCACAGCGGTCGATCAGATGATCTCGGGTGCACCGGTGCGGGCCCGGATGGCCGAGGCGATCCAGGGCTTCTTCGCCTGAGGCGACCGGCCCGGCGCGGCCTACAGGTCGAACACGGCGTGGGCGATCAAGGCGATGCTGCCACCGACGGCGACCGCCGACAGCAGCCGGGCGAGCCAGCTCATCGCTACTCGCCGAGCGCCCTCGATGACAGCGCCCGACGAACTGATCGTCACCACGGCGGCGGCCACGAGCAGCGCTGCGGCATACAGCGCCAATCCGTGGTCGGCGACGAGACTGAGCCCGGCGATCACCATCGCCGGACGCACGAACAACGGAACCGCGACCGGTACCACGGCGGCGCCACGGCCGGCCAGCGAGGCAACCTCGGTGGGCGGTCTGCCCACGAGGTCGGCGCCGGCCGACAGCAACAACAAGCCACCGGCAGCGAGGCGGATCGACGGCCGACTGACATCGGCGACATCCAACAGCCAGCCGCTGGCGGCACCCACGAGCAGCAGCCCGACCGCACCGAGCAAGCCGCCGAGACCGCTCATCGCGAGGCGATCGGACCGGCTGTCGCGGCGCGGTACGGCGAGCGCGGCGCGGACCGGGTTGAGGGCGGCGATCGCCACCAGCAACCACAACCATGCGGACGGGGCGGTGTGCCCTGCGTCGAGGGCGCCGGCTTCGAGGATCGGGATGGTCATGAGCAGTGCGCTGAGTGCATGTTGTTGATCGTCCATTCGGGTCAGGTCGTCGATGAACCAGGCTCCTTCCACCTTGCCGGGCGTAGCGTAGGCGCTGGCCGCCTGCGCAGAGACCTGGGCGTCGATCGCCAGACCGGCGATGCACACCGCCCGCTCGCCGAGTTGGCCCCGTTCGTCGGCCAGGCGATCGTCGAGTTGGGCCGCCTGCCAGAGCCCGCTCAACCCTTCGCCGAACACGCCGTACCCGCCACCGCGCGGAGTAAACGTGCCGCGCACGGCCACGCCCCACGGGCCGAAGCGCTGGCTGATCGAACGAACGCGCTGGCCGATCAAGCCGCCCTGGCGGCGCACGAAGGCGAGTTCGTCGTCGGTCAACGGCTGCCGCACCGTTCGCTCCGGGAACGAAGCCGTCTCGGCCAGTCCGTAACCCGACCAATGGTCGGCGAGCGGCGGCCAGATGTCCTCGGCGTCGTCGCGCACGGTCGCCATGTAGTGACCCATCCGGTCGGCCGTCGCCCCCCAGCCGGCGGACGGGTCCTGGCGGTGCAACCGCCCCAACGCCCAGTACACCTCGCCGGTGTAGTAGATCGAGTACGTGTCGGGGCGCGGCTGGTCGGGTCGCAGGTCGTAGTAGGCGAGCAGGGCCCCCGACGGCTCGACCTGGCTGGTCAGGAACCGGCCGAGGGCGGCCATCAACTCGTCGTAGCTGTCGTCCCCGGTGAACAGCCGGCGCTCGGCCAACGCCGCGATGGCGAGCGCGTTCGTGCCCGCCTGCACGGTGTCGCTGGTGGTGACTCCGGCCCAGCCGTGGCGCTCGACGATGTTGTCGAGCGTCCATTCGAGGCCCCGCTCGGCGCTGTCGAAGGCACCTTCGTAGCCGCGTGCGCCAGCCTGGTAGAGCGCCGACATCACACCGGCGTGACGCACGATGTTGTAGTCGTCGGACTCCACGTCGCCGATGCGGTCGTATTCGTACAGCCAGGTGCCGTCGGCCTGCTGGTTGTCGACCAACCAGGCCACGGCTGCTGCCGCTGCTCGTTCGGTGTCGGCGACCGAGATGTCGGGGCAGTTCTCGGGCGGTGAGCCGGCCCCGAAGGTGAGCACGCCGGCCGCCGTGGTGAGGCCGGCGAAGACGAGCAGCGCGCGTGCGACCGGACTCATGTAAGTGCCTCCATGAGCGTGGCCGATCGGCCGATCAGCTTGGTGGCAACGGTGTGG
>DATCZG010000004.1:0-57627 GCA_036526035.1 Ilumatobacter sp.
CCGGCCTGGACGCCGCTGTTCGTCACCGCCGGCGCCGTGGTGGTCGACGTCGGCGCCGCGCTCAGCCACGCGATCATCGTGAGCCGCGAACTCGGGCTGCCCTGCGTGGTGTCGGCCAAGGACGCCACCCGGTCGATCCCCGACGGCGCGCTGATCGAGGTCGACGGCGACACCGGCCTGGTGACCGTGCTGGCCACCTGAGGCTCAGCCGACGGCGGCCTCCATCTCGGCTTTGACGTCGTCGGTCAGCAACGGGATCACGTCGAGCGCCTCGAAGTTCTCGACGACCTGTTGCTGGCGGCTGGCCCCGGTGATCACCGTCGACACCATCGGGTGCTTGGTGCACCACGCCAACGCCAGCTGGGCCATCGAGCAGCCCAGCCGGTCGGCGATCGGCCGCAGGTTCTCGATCTTGGCGATCGCCTCGGCGTCGGTCAGCCGCTCGGCCAGCCAGCCGTATCCGGCGAGCCCCGCCCGCGAACCCTCGGGGATGCCGTCGCGGTACTTGCCGGTGAGCAGGCCCGACGCCAACGGGCTCCAGATCGTGTTGCCGTAGCCGGTGTCGGCGTAGAGCCGGGCGTACTCGCGCTCGACCTTGCCCCGCTCGACGAGGTTGTACTGGGACTGCTCGGTGACCGGCTTGTGGAGGTGGTGCCGGTCGGCGATCTCGATCGCGTGGCGGATCTCGTCGGCCGACCATTCGCTGGTGCCCCAGTACAGCGCCTTGCCCTGCGACACCATGTCGCTCATCGCCCACACCGTCTCTTCCATCGGGGTGTTCGGATCGGCACGGTGGCAGTAGACGACGTCGATGAAGTCGAGGCCGAACCGCTCGAGCGAGGCGTCGATCGCCTGCGACAGGTACTTGCGGTTGAGCGTGTAGCGCATGTTCGGGTCGTTGCCGTGGAGGCCCCAGAACAGCTTGGTGGTGACCAGGTACGACCAGCGCGGCCAGCCCAGCCGGCGCAGGGCGTCGCCCATGATCGCCTCGCTCTTGCCACCGGCATAGGCCTCGGCGTTGTCGAAGAAGTTGCAGCCGGCATCGTGGGCGGCCTGCATGCAGTCGAGCGCCAGGTCGGTGTCGAGCTGGTTGTCGAACGTGACCCAGCTGCCGAAGCTGAGCACGCTCACCTTGACGCCGGTGTTGCCGAGCCGTCGGTATTCCATCTTCTCGTTGGGGATCGCCATGCCGGCGACCCTACCGAGCGCGGGTACCGCGCGCTCGCACCGGCGGCCACCGCGAAACGGTCAGAGCGAGGCGCCCGCGGCCCGGTCGGCGGCGATCTGGGCGGCCATCAGATCGAGCACCGGTCCGCGCACCTTCGCCACCGTGCGCGCGTACGCCGCCGGGTCGAGCGTGGCGGCCAGGTCGGCGGCCACCTCGACCGCCCGCTCGAGCACCCGGTCGGGCGCGACGACCTCGTCGAGGAAGCCGACGTCGACCGCTTCGCGCGGCGTCGTGAGGCGGGCGTTCGCGGTGGCACGGTGCACGTGGCGGCGGCTCAACCGGTCGGCGGCGATGGTCAACGCCCAATCGGGCAGCACCAACTTGATCGCCACCTCGTTGAGCCCGATCTTGGCCGGGATGTCGGCGCCGACCCGCACGTCGCAGCCGAGCAGCATCAGCGCCCCCGCCGCGATGGCGTGCCCCGTACAGGCCGCCACCACCGGCACACCGCAGGCCCAGAACGTGCGCACCAGGTCGCCGCCGTCGGCGACCAGGGCGACGGTTCGACCGAAGTCGCCGCCGTACATCACCGCCAGGTCGAACCCGCCCGAGAAGCGGCCCTCGCGCCCGTGGATCACCACGGCACCGACCCCGTCGTCGGCCTCGGCGTCGAGCACCGCGGCGCGGATCGCGGCGATCAGCTCGAACGACAACGCGTTCGCCTTGCCGTCGTCGAGGTGCAGCACCATCACCCGGTCGCGTCGTTCGATCGTCAGCCCGTCGGTCGCCATGGCCCCGACGCTAGCGGTGCCGGCGACGGGGCACCGGACCCGGCCGGTGGTCAGGGCGGACCGTCGGTGACCATGTCCAGGAAGCCAGAGATCCGGTCGATCGCCAGCGCCCGGTCGTCGGCGCTGAGGTGCGCCCCGGCGCCGCCGTACATCGAGCCGCTGCGGGGCGCCTCGGCGGCGCGCCCGCTGGCGTAGGCGACCGCCTCGGCGAGGTCGGCGGCGAACGCCTCGACGACCCCCGGCTGGGTCTGCGGCCCGGTGACGCACATGTGCAGGGCGGGCGGCCGCTGCAGGCCGTTGAAGCGCCAGCCGTTGCGCTTCATGTGGTCGTTGACGTGGTAGATGTCGAACGCCTCCGACCGGAAGGCGAAGCAGAACGTCGGGTCGCCCATCACGATCAGGTCGGGGTGCGAGCGCACCGCGGCCTGCATCGCGAACGCGGTCTCGAAGATCGCCGCCGCCTTGGCACGGTAGCCGGGCTCGCCGAGGCGGCGCAGCGCCGCCCAGGTGCCGGCGACGACGCCGCCCGACCGGCTGCCCAGCAGCGCCGCCGATGCGTACAGCCCGCCGTTCCACTCGGGCTCGACGTAGTAGTGGTGGCGGCGATACTCGGCGTCGCGCCACAGCAGCACCGACAGGCCCTTGGGTCCGTACCCGTACTTGTGGGTGTCGGCCGAGATCGACGTCACCCCGGGCAACCGGAAGTCGAACACCGGGATCTCGTAGCCGAGCCGCTCGCCCCACGGCAGGATCCACCCGCCGAGGCAGCCGTCGACGTGCAGGCCGACCCCGTGCTCGACGGCGAGATCGGACAGCTCGGCGATCGGGTCGATCGTGCCGTAGGCGTAGTTGCCGGCCGAGCCGACGATCACCGCCGTGCGGTCGGTGATCGCGTCGCGCACCGCGGCCGGGTCGACGAGCGTGGTGACCGGGTCGGTGGGAACGACCACCACCTCCAGGCAGAACAGGTGGGCGCCTTTCAGGAACGCCGGATGGGCGGTGTCGGGCAGGATCATCTGGGGTTCGCGAATGCCCTTCGAGCGGGCCAACTCGCGATAGCCGAGCACGGCGTTGAGGATGCTCTCGGTGCCGCCGGCGCCGATCACGCCGCACACCTGCTGGCCGGGGTCGAGCGCGGTGACCGCCCGGCCGTTGAGCAGGTCGGCGGTGGCCCGGATGATCTCGTACTCGAAGTGGCTCATGCTCGGGCAGATGTCGCGCTGGAGGGTGTTGACGTGCGAGAAGTAGCCGAAGGCCTCGTTGAGCACGGCGTAGTGCTGGCGATCGCCGGAATACATCGTGCCCGAACACTTGCCGTGCTCCCAGCGCTGGTCCTCGGCCGCCGCGACCTCGCGCAGCCGCCCGAGGATCTCGTGGTCTTCCATCGGCTCGGCGGGGATCCCGTCGCAGACTCCCCAGGCTTCGGCGTACGGGAACAAGCGGCTCATCGTGGTGGCTCCGATCGGTCGGCCCCGGAGGGCGGGGAGTTGAGGGACCCGAACAGCGGCCGGGTGCGCTCGAACGCCTGCGCGAAGCGAGCGGCGAGTTCGTCGTAGCGGGCGGCCCGCCCCGGGTCGGGTTCGAAGACCGTGCGGGTCTCGGGGATCTGCAGCACCTCGTCGACCGTCAGCATGCCGAGGCGCTCGAAGCCCAACAGCGCGGTGCCGATCGCGTTGGCGTGGCGGGGCTGCGCGAGCTGGTGGACGGGCACCCCGAGCACGTCGGCGAGGATCGCCGACCACACCGGCGAGTTCGCTCCGCCGCCGTAGAAGACGGCGTGCGAGAACTCGCGGCCGACGAACTTCTGCACCGGGCCCCACAGCCGCCGGAAGTTGAGCGCGACGCCCTCGCAGATCGCCCGCGCGAGATCGGCGCGGTCGGTGTCGAGGCCGACGTTGACGAACCCGCCCCGCATCCGGGCGTCGGCTTTCGGGGCGATCGCGCCGCGCAGCCACGGGAGGTACATCACGCCGTGGGCGCCGACACCCGCGGCGGCCGCCGCGGCGTCGAACACCGCGTAGGCGTCGTCGGGCGCCGAGGCGGTGCGGAACGGATCGTCGCCGTACACCAGCTTGCCGAGGAAGTGATCGACACCGACCCCGGCGACACCGTTCTCGGCCGACACCAGGTGGCAGCCGCCGATCGGGCTGGGCACCGTGAAGATCGAAGTGAACGGATCGGTCTTGCGCTTCGGGGCGTGGGTGACGATCACACCGGTGGTGCCGAGCGCGACCCCGGCGTGCGGGCCCCGGAAGGCACCCGCCGCGACCGCCCCGGCCTGCGTGTCGTTGCAGCCGCTCAGCACGACGGTGTGCCCACCCAACCCGAGCTGGGCGGCGACGTCGGGCAGCACCCGCCCCAGCTCGGCCCCGACCGGCACCAGTTCGGGCAGCCGGTCGCGGTCGATCAGCGACTGCTCGACCAGCTTCGGGTGGTGCCGGGTGGCACCCAGGGTGCGGTTGTCGACCGTCAGCGACATGAACACCGAGCACTGGTTGGCCGCTGCCCGGCCGCTGAAGCGCAGCCCCAGGAAGTCGACCGGCTCGAGCAGGGTGGCGGTGCGGGCGTACACGTCGGGCCGCCCGTACTTGAACCAGCGCATGTGGGTGAGGGCGATCCCGCCCTCGATCGGCGCCAGCCCGTGGATCCGCAGCCAGCGGGCCAGATCGGCCGGCGAGTCGGGCCGCTTCGGATACCCCGGGAGGTGCTTGATCCGCTTGGGCGACCCGCGCTGGTCCATCCAGATCACCATCGGGGCGAGGTGCCGCCCGTCGCTGCCGACCGGCACGATCGAGGAGTACTGGCCCGACGGGATCACGGCGGCCACGTCGGCCGGCCCGACCCCGGCCACCGACCGGGCCTGCGCCAGGGCGGAACGGCAACTGGCGAGGGTGGCCGCCCAGATCTCGTCGGGGTCCTGCTCGGCGGCCCCCTCGGCCGGGAACGACGTGGTCACCGCGGCGCGCCCGGCGCCGACGACGCGCCCGTCGATGCCGACCACGGCGGCTTTCGGCCCGCTCGTGCCGAGATCGACGGTGAGCAGGTGGGTGGCCGACATGACGCCTCTGTCTCACCACCGTACCCAGCGCGCCGCCCGTCGTTCCGGCCGGGCCGGCGCGTCAGGCGCCGGGTGGTCGCACCGTGATGCCGGCGGCCGCCATCGCCGACTTCGCGGCGGCGATCGTGTGCTCGCCGAAATGGAAGATCGACGCCGCCAGCACGGCGTCGGCGCGGCCCGCGACGATGCCCTCGACCAGGTGCTCGAGGGTGCCGACCCCGCCGCTCGCGATCACCGGCACACCGACGGCCTCGCTGATCGTGCGGGTCAGGGCGAGATCGAAGCCGTCGCGGGTGCCGTCGCGGTCCATCGAGGTCAACAGGATCTCGCCGGCCCCGGCGGCGACCGCCTGCCGGGCCCACGCCACGGCGTCGATGCCCGTCGCCGTGCGGCCGCCGTGCAGGTACACCTCGAACCCGTCGGCGCGGTCGCGGCGCTTGGCGTCGATCGCGCACACCACGCACTGCGACCCGAACTCGCCGGCGATCTCGGTGATCAGCTCGGGGCGCTGCACGGCGGCGGTGTTGACGCTGATCTTGTCGGCCCCGGCGCGCAGCATCCGGCGGGCATCGGTGAGCGAACGGATGCCGCCGCCGACCGTGAACGGGATGTAGACCGCTTCGGCGACCCTGAACACCATGTCGACCGTGGTGTCGCGGTCGTCGGACGAGGCGGTGATGTCGAGGAACACCAGCTCGTCGGCACCTTCCGCGTCGTAGCGGGCGGCCAGCTCGACCGGATCGCCGGCGTCGCGCAGGTCGACGAAGTTGGTGCCCTTGACCACCCGTCCGCCGGTCACGTCGAGGCACGGGATCACGCGGGCGACCTTCACCGGCCGGCCCCCAACGCGGCGAGCGCCTCGGCGACGGTGAACCGGCCCTCGTAGAGCGCCTTGCCGGTGATGATTCCGGCCAGGCCGGGGATCGCCGCCAGCGCGGACACGTCGGCGAGCGACGCGACCCCGCCGCTGGCGATCACCGGTACGTCGGTGCTGGCGACCGCCGCCGCCAGACCGGCGAGGTCGGGGCCGACGAGCATGCCGTCGCGGCTGATGTCGGTGATCACGAACGCCGCCGCGGTCGGGAACCGGTGGAGGGCGTCGGCGAGGCGCATCCCGCTGCCCTCGGTCCAACCGTGGACCGCCAGCTCGCCGTCACGGTGGTCGAGGCCGACCGCGACCGGGACGACCTCGCCGGCCGCCGCCACCAGGTCGGGCCGGTGCACGGCGGCCGAGCCCATCACCACACGGTCGACACCGAGGTCGGCGAGCGCACGGGCATCGGCGAGGGTGCGGACCCCTCCCCCGTTCTGCAACCTGGCGCGGCCGGCCAACGCGGCGGCGATCGCCGCCACCGCCGGGCGGTTGACCGGCTCGCCGTGGCGCGCCGCGTCGAGGTCGACGACGTGCACCCACGGGGCGCCGGCATCGGCGAACGCCTCGGCCACCGCCACCGGATCGTCGCCGTAGACCGTCTCGGCGTCGTAGTCGCCCCTGGTCAGCCGCACGACCCGCCCGCCGCGCAGGTCGATCGCCGGGTACAGCTCGGCGGTCGCCGTCATCGCCGGGTCTCCCCGCCGACCCGGTCGCAGGTCGCCACGAAGTTGGCCAGCAGCCGCAGGCCGGTCGGGCCCGACTTCTCGGGGTGGAACTGGGTGGCGAACACGTTGCCGAGCCGGAAGGCGGCGTTGAGGGTGGTGCCGTACTCGCAGGTGGCCGCCACCGCGGCCGGATCGTCGGGCACGGCGTGCAAGGAGTGCACGAAATAGACCCAGGGTTCGGGGCCGAGGTCGGCGAGCATCGGATCGTCGGCCAGCACCGGATAAAGACGGTTCCACTGCATCTGGGGCCGCTTGACGCCCGGTGGGATCCAGCGCACGGCCCCGGGGATCACGTCGAGGCCCGCCGCCCCGGCGTGCTCGTCGCTGGTGGTGAACAGCATCTGCATCCCCACGCAGATCCCGAGGAACGGGCGGCCCGACGCGACGGCGTCGAGTGCCGGGCGGTGCAGGCCGGCGGTGTGCAGGGCCTGCATGCAGGCCCCGAAGGCGCCGACCCCGGGCAACACGGCACCGTCGGCGTCGGCCACGAGGCCGGCGTCGGTGGTGAGGCGGGCGTCGGCACCCATCCGCTCGAGTGCCTTGCGGACCGAGTGGAGGTTGCCGATGCCGTAGTCGAGCACGGCGATCAGCGGGCGGTCGTCAGCAGGGCCGGGTGGGCTCACAACACGCCCTTGGTGGACGGCACACCATCGCTGCCGTCGACCCGCACCGCGTCGCGCAGCGCCCGCGCGACACCCTTGAACGTCGCTTCGATGATGTGGTGCACGTTGCGGCCGCGCACCAGTTCGACGTGCAAGGTGAGCGCTGCGGCGGTGGCGAACGACGACACGGCGTGCTCGGCGAGTTGGGGGTCGAACGGCGGGTCGCCCAACGGCAACACCTCGGGGATCGGCACGATCCATTCGACGTGCGGGCGGCCCGACAGGTCGAGCGCGACGTCGACGAGCGCCTCGTCGAGCGGGAACCGGCCGCTCGCGAACCGGCGGATACCGGCCTTGTCGCCGAGCGCCTCCCGGAACGCCTCACCGAGCGCGATCGCGACGTCCTCGACGGTGTGGTGGGTGTCGATGTGCAGGTCGCCTCGCGCCCGCACCACGAGGTCGAACCCCCCGTGACGCCCGAGTTGGTCGAGCATGTGGTCGTAGAACGGGATGCCCGTCGAGACCTCGGTGCGGCCGCTGCCGTCGAGGTCGATCGAGACCTCGACCGAGGTCTCCCTGGTGGCCCGGGTGCGGGTGGCGGTGCGGCTCATCGTGTTGCGTCTCCGTTCGTGAGCACCTCACCGAGTGCGGTGAGGAAGGCGTCGTTCTCGTCGGCGGTCCCGATCGTGACCCGCAGGCAGTTGGCCAGCCGCGGCCACCCCGAACAGTCGCGCACCAGCACGCTGCGGTCGAGCAGGCCCTGCCACACGGCGGTGCCGGGCATCGTGCGCGGTCGGAACAACACGAAGTTGGCGCCGCTCGGGGTGACGTCGATCGGCAACGCCCCCAACGCGCCCGAGACCCGCTCGCGCTCGGCGACGATGCTGCGCACGCGGGCGTCCATGTCGTCGACGAACCCCAGCGCCAGCCGCCCGGCGATCTGCTTGGCGGCATCGAGATGGTAGGGCAGGGCGACCTTGTCGAGTTCGGCGACGAACCACGCCGGCCCGATCGCGTACCCGAGACGCACCCCGGCCATGCTCCAGGTCTTCGAGAACGTGCGGGTGACGACGAGCGGGCGCTGCTCGCCGACCATCGCCAGCGCCGACCAGTCGGCGAACTGGGCGTAGGCCTCGTCGGCCACCACCAGGCCGGCACCCAGCGCGAGCAGTTGTTCGATCCGACCGGCCGGCTCGACCATCCCCGTCGGGTTGTTGGGCGAGGTCAGGAACGTGACGTGCGGCCGCGCCGACTCGACGACGCGGCGCACCTCGCGCGGATCGAGCGTGAAGTCGTCGGCCCGCTCCCCGGCGACGACCTTCGCCCCGACGACGCGGGCGATGTGGCCGTGCATCTGGTAGGTGGGCTCGAAGGTGGCCACCGTGCGACCGGGGCCGGCGAACGCGAGCAGGATCGTCTGCAGTACCTCGTTCGACCCGTTGGCTGCGAACACCATCTCGGGCGGGACCCCGTGCAGATCGGCGATCGCCCGCCGCAGCCCGGTGGCCTGACGGTCGGGATAACGGTGCCACTCGACCCGCTCGAGTTCGGCGACGAATGCCTCGCGCCACGCCGCCGGCGGGGCGAGCGGCGACTCGTTGGTGTTGAGCCGCACGCGCACGTCGACCTGCGGCGAGTGATAGCCCTCGAGGGCGCGGAGCTCGTCGCGGACCGGGATCACCCCGAGCACGTTACCGAGCGCATCGCGCCGAACCGGAATAGGTTGGTCGCGATGCCGAATCGATCGACGGGTCCCCCCACCGCCAGCGCGTCCGCCGAGCTGCAGGTCATCGCCGACACCGTCGACCGTCAACGCGACCGCGTCGCGGCGGTCGCCGAGCCGTTCTTGGGCACCGACCGCGACGATGTGGTGGCGATGGTGCTCGAGGCCGAACGGCAGTTGCTGATCGCCACCCGTTCACTGCGGCGGGCGATCAAGGCCCTCGACCGCTGACGGCTCAGCCGGCAACGACACGACGGCAGCGACACGACGGCCGGTGTCGGGAGCCCGCCACTGCGGACGGGAGTGGCCCCCCGGCGAACCGGGGGGCCACCGAGCCCGTTGAGCCGGCCAGGTGGCGGACCCGGCGCTGGCCTCAAGCCAGGTGGCGGGAACCTGGTGCGCCGATACTGCCAGGAGTGGGCGAGCGATGCAACCTCGCCGGGCACCACCCCACCGACCGGTCACGACGGATCGCACGGCGTCGCGGCGGTACCCTGCCGTTGATGCGCGTCGTGGAGATCATCCGTCGCCCCGACGAGGGCGAACGGGCCGACCTGGTCGACTTCGTCGAACAGGTCGGCGCGGCGACCGGCGCCCGCCCGATCAGCGACCACCTCTGGCTCGACCTCACCACCGGTGACGCCGAGGGCATGATCGTGGTCTCGGTCGCCGATCCCGACGGGTTGCTCGGCATCGCCCAGGTCTCGTCGGCCAACGCATCGTCGTCGCTCGAGGTCGTGCTGCGACCGGGTGTCCCCGATGCCCGTGCCGTCCACGACGACCTCGTCGAGACCGCGGTGCGGGCATTCGGGTTCGACGGCGGAGGGCGCCTGTGGTGGTGGGCCGACGACGCCGACCACCACGATCGGGCGTTGGCCGAGCGGCTGGGGCTGGTACCGGCGCGCCGGCTGCACGAGATGCGCCTCGGGTTGCCGATCGCCGAGCACGCCACCGTCGCCACCCGTGCGTTCCGGCCCGACGACGCGGCGGCCTGGTTGCTGGTCAACAACCGGGCGTTCGCCGACCACGGCGAGCAGGGCGGGTGGACCCACGACACGCTCACCGCCCGGATGAGCGAGCCGTGGTTCGACCCCGACGGGTTCCGCCTCCACGAGCGCGACGGCCGGCTGGCGGCGTTCTGCTGGACCAAACTGCACCCCGATCCACCGCTCGGCGAGATCTACGTGATCGCCGTCGACCCCGACTTCCACGGCACCGGGCTCGGCCGCCAACTCACCCTCGCCGGCCTCGACTGGATCGCCGGGCGCGGCATCACCACCGCGATGCTCCACGTCGACGCCGACAACGTCGCCGCCGTGTCGCTGTACGAGCGCCTCGGGTTCACCGTGCACAGCACCCGGCTCGCGTTCTCGGCCGACCTGCCGGCGCTCGACGAGGCGCGACCGGCATGAGCACCCTCACCCGCTACGACGTCACCCGCGAGCAGCTCACCGCGCTGCTCGCCGGCACCCCGCGCTATCGCGTCGACCAGGTCTGGCAGGGCATGTACGAGCAGTTCACCGAGCCCGACGAGTGGACCAACCTGCCCAAGTCGCTGCGCGCCGAACTGGCCGAGCGGTTGCCCGCTGCGCTGACCCCGGTCACCGAGTCGGTCAGCCGCAACGGTGACACCGTCAAATTCCTGTGGGAGCTCGCCGGCGGCAGCCGGGTCGAGACGGTGCTGATGCTCTACCGCGACCGCGCCACGGTGTGCATCTCGAGCCAGGCGGGGTGCGCAATGGCGTGCGGCTTCTGCGCCACCGGCCAGGCCGGCTTCACGCGCCACCTGACCACCGGCGAGATCGTCGAGCAGGTCGTCCGCGCCGGGCGTCGCGCCCGGCAGGCCGGTCGCCGCGTCTCGAACATCGTGTACATGGGCATGGGCGAGCCGATGGCCAACGAGGAGCGCGTCTGGCAGTCGGTCGAACGGATCCACGGCGACATCGGGCTGTCGGCACGCCACATCACGATCAGTACGGTCGGGCTGATCCCCGGCATCCGCAAGCTGGCCGAGCGCCCCCTGCCGGTCAACCTGGCCGTGTCGTTGCACGCCGCCAACGACCGGCTGCGCGACGAGCTCGTCCCGATCAACCGGCGTTACCCGATCGACGATCTGGTCGCCGCCTGCCACGACTACCTCGGGGTCCGCAACCGCCGGATCAGTTTCGAGTGGGCGATGATCGACGGTGTCAACGACCGCGACAGCGATGCCGCCGAGCTGGCCGCCCTGTGCCGCCGGCTGCGCCCGCGCGCCCACGTCAACCTGATCCCGCTCAACCCGACGCCGGGCTACCCGACACGCGGCACACCGCTCACCCGGGTGCACGAGTTCCGCGACCTGCTCGAGTCGCTGGGCGCCAACGCCACGGTGCGCCAGAACCGGGGCACCGAGATCGACGCCGCGTGCGGCCAGCTCGCCGCCGGCCAGCCCGTCACGCTCGACACCGCTCGGGCCCGGCCGCCCGTCGACTGACACCGCTCGACCGCCGCCACCGGGCCACCCCGGGTGACACGGTCACCAGGGGTCACTGCTCGACGCGGTCGAGGTAGCCGGGGTTGGCGACCAGCAGCTTGTCGCGGACGCTGTCCCACACGAGGGCACGCACCTCGTCGAGCCGGTCGGCGAACCCGCCGGCGCGGATCGCGGCGGCGAGCTCGCGGTCGTCCGCCACCCCGAGCCGGTCGAGGCGCCGACGGTGCCGCGCCGCCTGCTCGGGCCCGAGTTCGATCTCGCGTTCGACGATCGCCAGCACGTTCGCGGCGACGCGGGCGTGGAACCGGCTCGTCGCCGCCGTCACGTCGCGCTCGATCCACTCGCGCACCGCCTCGACCAGCTCGGCGGCCGTCGGGGAGTCGTGCGGCATCGCCACGATCACCACCGCCCGTCGAGGGCCAGGAACAGGTCGTGCTCGTTCTCGCACACCCGGCGGCCGATCGCCGCCAGCTCGTGGCTGCGCACGACCCCGGAGGTGTGGGTGTGGGCCTGGGTCACGCAGATGATGCCCCACCGCAGGATGCCCGACACCTCCCACCAGCGCAGCGTCTCGAGGTCGACCGAACGCCCCGACTCGTCGGCGTAGGCCGCCAACAGCTGCCGCCGCGTGCCGACACCGGCGGCCGGCAGCGGCGACCCGAACCGCCAGGCGGGCACGCACAGCCACCCGAGATCTTCGAGCGGATCGCCGAGGTGGGCGAGCTCCCAGTCGATCACCGCCTGCAGGCCGCCGGCACCGACGATCACGTTGCCCAGGCGGAAGTCGCCGTGGACGACCGCCGGGGCCGACGACGGGTCGGGCCGGTGCCGTTCGAGCCAGTCGAACGCCAACTCGAAGGCCGGGTGCGGCTCACCGATCTCGTCGAGCCGGAGGCGCGCCGCCACCAGCGGATCCACCTCGACGAGGCCGCTCACCGCAGGGCGTTCGATGCGGTGCAGCCTGGCGGCGGCCCGCGCCAGCTGCTCGATCAGCACCGGCCGCGCCGCCGCGAACCGTTCGTCGCGCAGGATCTTGCGGGCGATCGTCTCGCCGGCGACGTGGCGCGTGATCAACGTCGGTGCGCCGCCCACGTCCCCGCCGAACGCCAGCACCTCGGGGACCGGCACGCCGGCGGCCAGCGCCGCCCGCAGCACCTGGGCCTCGACCGCCATGTCGTGGACGGCGCCCGGCCGCTGCCGCTGCACCACGATCTGTTCACCGTCGGCGACGCCGGTCCAGGTCTCGCGCGAGGCGCCGCCGGTCAAGCGGGCGAGGTCGCTCACCGCGGCGGCACCGAGCAGCGCCCGCACCGCAATCTCGACGTCGTCGCTGGCCGATGGCTCGCCGGATGTCGCCATGGGCACAGGTTCGCGGCTCAGCAGCCCGCCGCTCGCACCGAGGGGTACGGGTTGACCGGTATGCCGCCACCCGGCCGGATCTCGAAGTGCAGGTGCGGCGTGCCGGTGGCGTTGCCCGACTCGCCGACGTAACCGATCACCGCCCCGGCCTCGACCCGGCCGGCGGACCCCTGGTACCCGCTGAGATGGGCGTAGTAGTAGCGGTTGCCGTTGTCGCCGGCGAGCGAGACGGTGATCCCCCCGAGGGCGTTGTTCCGACGGGTGACGAACCCGTCGGTGACCGCCTGCAGCGGCGTGCCGGTGGGCGCCAGCATGTCGACGCCCTCGTGACGGCGGCCGCCGCTGCGCGGCGCCCCCCACGAGTCGCCGTAGGCGGACGTCCCTTTGACCGGGCAGAAGATGCCACCGTCGATGAACCCGACCCCGGTGGAACGGGGTTTGGTGCCGGAGCCCCCGCTGGTACGGCCGCCGGCCGCGGCCTGCGCCGCCTCGGCCTGGCGGCGTTCGAGCTCGAGCCGTTGACGCTGCTCCTCGCGTTGCTGGGCCGCCACGACGGCCGCCACGGCCTCGTCCTGCAACCGCTGGCTCTCGACGGCACGCAGCCGCTCGACCTCGGCCTCGGCCTCGGCCTGCAGCCGCAGCAGCTCGGCCTGCTGGCGTTCGACCGCCGCCTCGGTCGCCGCCAGCCGGCGCTGCTTGTCACGCACCTGCGAGAGGGCCTCGTCGTAGTCGTCGAGCGCCGTCGCACTCGACTCGGCGACCACCGAGGCCAAGACGTCGGCCTGCAACTGTTCGGTCGGCTCGCGCAGGTCGGTGAGGATCGGGATCCCGGTCGCGCCGCTCGACTGGAACCGGGCGATCGCCACCCGTTCGACGGCCCCTTCGAGCTCGGTGACGAGCACGGCGAGCTCGCCCAGCTCGATCTCGAGCTGGGCGCGGTCGCGCTGCAGCACGTCGAGGCGCGACTCGGCCGCGAAATAGTCGTCGGCCGCCTGGTTGGCCCGCTCGCGCGCCGCCATGATCTCGCGCGCCGCCCGTTGGGCGGCATCGTCGTCGGTCTGGGCATCGGCACCGAGGCCGGGCACCGCCGCAACGAGCATCGCCGCGAGCGCCACCACCACCCGGTGGCGTGTTCCCGACCCCATCGGACGGATCGTACCGTGCGTTGCAGTTGGGTTACGGGCACGCCGGGGCGTCGTCGCCGCCGGTACACAGACGGTCGTGACGTCCGTGCCGACCCCGGTCGACCACCCTCTCGAGCTCGACCACGTCGTGTTCGTGCGCGACGGTCGCCGGATCCTCGACGACATCACCTTGCACGTCGCGGCCGGCGAGCACTGGCTGGTGCTGGGCGCCAACGGCAGCGGCAAGACGACGCTGATGCGCATCGCCGCCCTCTACGAGCACCCCTCCTCGGGATCGGTGCGGGTGCTCGGTGCCACGCTCGGGCGCGTCGACGTTCGCCAGCTGCGGCGCCGTATCGGCTACATGTCGGCGGCGCTCAGCGCCGACTTCCGCCCGGCGCTGACCGCCCGCGAGGTCGTGATGACCGCCAAGTACGCGGCCCTCGAGCCCTGGTGGCACCGCTACGACGACGACGACCGTGCCAGGGCCGACAGGTGCCTGGCACGGATGGGTGTCGGCCGACTGGCCGACCGCACGCTCGGCACGCTGTCGTCGGGCGAGCAACAGCGGGTCTTCCTCGCCCGCACCCTGATGAACGACCCCGGCGTGGTGCTGCTCGACGAGCCGTCGGCCCGACTCGACCTCGCCGGGCGGGAACAGCTGGTGGCGGCGCTCTCCGAGTTGGCCGACGACCCCGACGGGCCCCCGTTCGTGCTGGTCACCCACCATGTCGACGAGGTGCCGATCGGGGTCACCCACGCATTGTTGTTGCGCGACGGCGTGGCCGTCGCCTGCGGGCCCCTCGACGAGGCGCTGACCGCGACCACCCTCAGCGACTGCTTCGGGATGCCGCTCGCGCTCGAACGCCGGCCCGATGGCCGGCTCAGCGCATGGGCCCGCCGCTGACGAGCTGCACGAGCCCGGTGCGGCCCCGGCGGATCTCGTCGTCGAGCACCCGCTGCAGCAGGCCACCGGTCCACAACGCGCCGTCGTAGGCGAGGTGCATCGTGAGCAGCGTCCCCTCGGCGCACGACTCGAGCTCGGCCCGCAGCATCCATGAGGCGTGCTGGCGCCCGTCGACCTCGGCGCGCTCGAACACCACCAGTCGATCGAGGTCGACGACCGACCGTTGCATCCGCAGCTGCTTCGAGCGGGCGAACGGGCCGACCCGCGCCCGCAACTCGACCGACCACGCGGGTGCGGTCCCGGCGGCCACGTCGAGGGCGGCGGCGGCATGGACGAGGCGCAGCCACGCCGGATACGCGCTGAGGTCGGACACCAGCGGGAACACGACTGCCGGTGCGGCCGGCACCACGACCGATTCGCTGGTTCGCACCGGCTAACTCTTCGGACGGTCGGTGCCGCGGAACGCCCTCGACAGCAGTGGGCTGTCCACCTGCAACAGCCCGCCGAGGTCGTCGGCCTCGTCGAAGCCGGCGTGCCACGGCGCAGCCGGCTCGCCAGGATCGTCGGCCGGCTCGATCGGCTCGGTGGGCGGCTCGGCAGCCGAGACCGTCTCCGGCCGGGCGATCTCGCCGGTGCCGTCGATCTGCATCTGCTCGGGGCGCGGCCCGGCGGTGGCGCCCCGGCCGTCGCGGCGCCGCGGCAGCGACGCGGCCTCGCGTCCGGCCACGAACGCCCGGGTGTTGAAGAGCCTGGGCATCGGTTCGCGCCGGTCGTCGAGCGTCCACCCGCGCGGCACGACCATCGCGTCGGCGTGGCGGCGGCACAGCAGGCTGGGCTCGGAGGTCGGGGCGTACTGGACGGGGGCGATCCAGAACAGCAGGTCTTCGGTGACCATGCCGTAGGCGACCGCTCCGAGCTCCGAACATCCTGGCCGGCTGCACAGCTTGGTCACGCCACGAATCTAATCGGTCGCCCGACCGTCAGGCCTGGTCCGGCGTGCCGGGCGGTCAGTCGGGCGGCATGTACGGTTTGTCGTGCTCGGGCGGCGCGGCCTCGAGCTCGCCGTGCTCGACGACATGGAACCGACGGCCGGTGACGAGGTCGGGGGTGATGCGCACGATGTTCGGCTTGGGCGCCGCGTGCCACGGGAACAATGGCAGGTCGTCGGCTGCGAAGTACTCGAGCATCTGCTCGATCTCCTTGGCGTGGCCCTTGACCACCACGCTCCACGCATCGCCGGCGATCGGGTCGTAGCCGTCGATCTCGAACGCCACGCCTTTGCCGAGCACCGCTGCCGCGAGCTTGGTGCCCGCCGCCGTGCGGAACACGATCGACTCCCCGTCGACGAGATAGTTGATCGGGAAGATGTCGGGGTGATCGGCGATCGACACGGCGAGCCGGCCGACCTCTTCGCGCCGCAACAGCCCCCAGCACTCCGCGGCACCCAGCTCTTCCATGCCGTCGGGCAGCCAGTGGTGGGCGAGGGGCTGGTCAGCGCTGCTCATACCACAGCTTTCGCGCGTCGCAGCGGGCGATGCAAGGGTAGAAGGTCATGGCCGACGGTACCGCGCGTCGGGCGGCGCCGGGAACCCGAACCGTGGCCCGGAGCCCAGCCTCTCGGTGCAGCCGCCCGCCGCCGTCGCCCCAGGGATCGGCTCCACCGGGCCGGCTGCTCCGCCGGGCATCGGCGCGCGGCCCGTGTGGCGGCGCCACCCGCTCGCCATCGACCGATGGCCATTGCGCTCGGAGAGCACCTGTGAAAGGGTGCCTTCCGGCGGCTGCGGGGGCAGTGGCCGATCCTAGACAGCCTAGAGATCCTAAAGATCCTAGAGAGGGGTACATCATGTTATTGTTCCAACGATTGCTGCGCACCACCGGTGGGGCCGCTGCGACGGCCTGGGCCGCCGAGGTGACGGCCGGGGTGAACCGCCACGCGACCGGCGAGGTCGCGCTCTGGCGAGGTGCCTTCGGTTCTCCGGTCGGGACCATCGGATGGAGCTCGTGGCTCGAATCCCTGGGCCAGGTCGATGACCTGAACGCGTCGATGGCCGGCGACGCCGACCTGATGGCGCTGGTGGCCAAGGGCGCCGACTTCGTCGCCGATGCCGACCCCGACCGTCTGCTGGCGATCGTCCACGGCGGGATCGTGGGCAGCGCACCGCTCGGCTCGTACGTGGGGGCCGTGACGGCACACGCGGCGCCCGGCAAATGGACGGAAGCCGGCGCCTGGGCGGCGCACATCGCCGATGTGTACTCGGAGGTGACCGGGCTGAACGTCGCGGTCGGGTCGACGGTCGCCGGGGCGATGGGCGAGATGACCTGGCTCGTCCGGCACGACAACCCCGCCAGCATCGAGGCCGCGATCGCGGCGACGATGTCGTCGCAGCGGTACGCCAACGAGGTCAACGGCGGCGGCGACTTCTTCTTGCCGGGGGCGACGCAGATCTACGCCCAGCGCATCGCCTGAGATTTCGCCTGACGGGTCGACTGAGATTCTGTCGACCGAGATTCTGGCTGGGTATCGCGGCGGCCCGTTCGGGGGGCACGACCCTCTGGGCGGGCCGTGGCGCGCCCTGTGCCCGGGTGGCCACCCGGTCGCCTCGCCAGACCAGGGATTCCAGACGTTCGTGACGTGCCGGTGGCTGGTGGGCGATATTGGACTCGAACCAACGACCCCTGCCGTGTGAAGGCAGTGCTCTAACCAACTGAGCTAATCGCCCCTGCGGGAGTCGCAGACTAGCAGCGCCGGGTCACAACCGCTCGTCCCGTCCTGGCGTCGGCGCGTGCCGGTCGCAGCCCGGGTTCGGCGCCCTTCAGTCGACCATCGCGGCGGCGGTGGTGCGGCCGCCACCCAGGGGCAGCGCGACACAGTGGAACCGACCCTCGAGCCGGCGCCAGGTCGCCAGGTCGGGCCCGATCGGCAGCACGCCGAAGCCCGGCCGGATCCGCCCGGCGACGGTGGCGCACCGTTGGTCGAGCTCGTCGAACAGCTCGGCGTCCGACGGGTACTCGCGATCGTGGTCGGGGTTGACCACCCCGACCAGCACGACCTCGGCGTCGTGCGGTGCCGCGCAGTCGACCACCGCGACCGCCGCGACCACCGCGACCGGTCGCTCACCGGCATCGAGCCCGACGGGGAGCTCGAAACACTCGCCGACGACGAGGTCGACGACCGCGGTGCCCGACGGTCGCGACGCCAGTACGAGCACCCCGGCCGCGAACACCGTCAACACGGTGCCGATCAGCACCGTCGTCCACCGCATCACCCGTCCCCCGGCGCCATCACCCGTCGGGCCATCAGTCGAAGGGGATGCACGCCGTACCGAGCCCGAGCCGGTCGCGATGGGCGGCCAGGCCCGGCGGACAGGTCGCGCCGGTGGTGATCAGCAGTTCGACGACGACGTCGTCGGGGGTTCCGGCACAGGCGACCTCGCGGGCGTCGCCGTTGGCTTCGATCGTGACGCACGACCCCGCCCTGATGATGCCGTCGGGGGGCTCGACCGAGGGCGGGTCGTTGAACGCCGCCGTCACGAACACGACGACCGAGCCGACGGTCGCGGCGACCGCCATCAACTTCCAGGGGAGCCGGGCCGGGCCGGCGGGCGCCAGCCGGTCGCCGGCCCGCCCGGCGGTGGCCCCCACCGGGTGGTCGCGCGGTGGCGCCTCGGCGACGTCGCCGACGTCGCCCGCCAGGCCCCGGTCGTACAGCGCCCGCCGCCCGGGGTCACCGAGCACCCGGTACGCCTCGTTGACGGCGGCCATGTCGGCGAGCGGGGCAGACGCCGCGCCGGTGCCCCCGGCGGCGCGGTCGGGGTGCGAGCGGCGGGCGCACTCGCGATAGGCGGCGCGGATCGCCGCCGGCGGGGCGTCGGCGGCGACGCCGAGGGTCTCGTAGTGCGTGGCGATCCCCGCAGCGTACGGCCCGACGGCCGGCGACGCGAGCGCACCCGCCGGGCGGTGGCGCCCAGGCCGGCGTCGGGACCCGGCGTCAGTACCCGGCAACGGTGTCGACCAGCCCCAGCAGCGGCTGGCCGGCGGCGAACCGGCGCACGTTGGCCTCGACGCGTGCGGCGAGCAGCGGGCGGGCCATCTCGGGGGTGGTGCCCGTGTGCGGGGTGATGATGCAGTTCTCGAGACGCCACAGCGGATGGTCGTCGGGCAGCGGCTCGGGGTCGGTGACCTCGAGGCCGGCACCGCCGATCACCCCGCCGCGCAGCGCGTCGACCAGGTCGTCGGTCACGATGTGGGCGCCGCGGGCCACGTTGACCAGCCAGGCGTGGGGCTCCATCAACTCCAGTTCGTCCCTGCCGATCAACCCTTCGGTGTCGGGGGTGAGCGGCAGCGCCAGCACGACGAGGTCGGCGCCCGGGAGCGAGTCGGCGTACCGGTCGGCCTCGAGCACCACGTCGACACCCTCCATGTGCTGCACGTTCGACCGCACCACCGTGATGTGGCAGTCGAACGACTGCAGCAGGCGAACCAGCGACTCGGCGATGCCACCCCCACCGAGGATGGTGACGCGCCCGCCGATCAGGCTGTGGCCGCGCGTCGCCGACCACGAGGTGGCCCGGGCGTAGGTGCCCAGCCCGCGCAGGCCCGCCAGCCCGAGCGACAGGGCGAGCTCGGCGACCGGATCGGCGTAGACGCCCTTGCCACAGGTCCACACCCGCTCGTCGTCGAGCACCGACACGAGGTTCTCGATGCCGGCCCAGGGCAGTTGCACCCACGTCGCCCCCGGCGCCGCGGCGAGCGCAGCGGCCAGCCCGTCGGCATCCGACGAGCTCGCCCAGACGATCGCCTCGCACTCGGCGAGGGGCACGATCTGGCCGCCGCCGTCGATGATGGCGTCGGCCAGCCAATCGGGGCCCGGCTCGGGCGCCAGGGCGATCTTGGGAGGTTCGGATGTCGACATCGTGCGCCGAGGCTACCGCCCCGGAGGATCACCGGTCAGCTGTCGAGGTTGGCCATCACGTGCTTGATGCGCGTGTAGTCGTCGAGTGCGTAGGCCGACAGGTCCTTGCCGTAGCCCGACTTCTTGTAGCCGCCGTGGGGCATCTCGGCGACCAGCGGGATGTGGGTGTTGATCCACACGCACCCGAAGTCGAGCCGCTTGGCCATCCGCATCGCCCGGCCGAAGTTGGTGGTCCACACGCTCGAGGCGAGCCCGTACTCGACCCCGTTCGCCCAGGCGACCGCCTGGTCCTCGTCGTCGAACTGCTGGACCGTGATCACCGGACCGAAGATCTCGCGCTGGATCATCTCGTCGTCCTGGCGGAGGTCGGCCACCACGGTCGGCTCGAGGAAGTAACCGGCCGAGCCGATGCGGTGGCCGCCGGTGGTGACCCGGGCGTGGTCGGGAGCACGCTCGAGGAACCCCGACACGTGGGCCAGCTGGTTGGCGTTGTTGACCGGGCCGAACAGCACGTCGGTGGCGTCGGGACCGCCGACCCCGGTGCCCTTGGCCTGCTCGGTGAGGGCGTCGACGAAGTCGCGGTACACCCCGGGGGCGGCGATCACGCGGGTCGCCGCGGTGCAGTCCTGCCCGGCGTTGAAGTACCCGGCGATCGCGATCGCCTCGGCCGCCGCAGCGACGTCGGCGTCGTCGAACACGACCACCGGCGCCTTGCCGCCGAGTTCGAGGTGCACCCGCTTGAGGCTCTTCGAGGCCGCCTCGGCGACCTGCATGCCGGCGCGGACCGAGCCGGTGACCGACACCATCGCCGGCGTCTCGTGCTCGACCATCGCCCGCCCCGTGTCGCGGTCGCCGCAGATCACGTTGAGCACGCCCGGCGGCAGGAACTCTGCCGCGATCTCGGCCAGCAGGCCGGTGGTGGCGGGCGTGGTGTCGCTCGGCTTGAGCACGACGCTGTTGCCGGCGGCGATCGCCGGGGCGAACTTCCACACCGCCATCATCATCGGGTAGTTCCACGGTGCCACCTGGGCGCACACGCCGACCGGCTCGCGCCGGATGAACGAGGTCATGTTGCTCATGTACTCGGCGGCGGCCTTGCCCTCGAGATGGCGGGCGGCACCGGCGAAGAACCGGATCTGGTCGACCATCGGGCCGATCTCCTCGCCGCGGTGGACCTCGAACGGCTTGCCCGTGTTCTCGCACTCGAGGTGCATGATCTCGTCGGCGCGCGCCTCGATCGCGTCGGCGATCCGGATCAGCGCCAGCGAGCGGTCCGACGGGGTGGAGTCGCGCCACCCTTCGAACGCCGCCGCAGCGGCCCCCATCGCCGCGTCGACATCGGGGGGACCCGACAGCGCCGCCTCGGCATACTGCTCGCCCGTCGAGGGGTTGATGACCGGCGACGTGCGACCGTCCTTGGCGTCGACCCATGCACCGTTGACGAAGTTCTTGAAGGTCTTCATGGGCCACAGGTGTAGCAGATTCGGCGGTGCGCTCCGCAACGTGCGCGGCGCTCGCCAGGGGCCTTCGCGTCGCTCGCATGCGCCGCGCCGGCGAGGCGCCCCGAACGCCGGGCGGCGGCGCCCGCCGACCGTCACGCAGATCCCGGTCCGAACGTTCCACACCGCGGCCCGGTCCGACGTCGATCCTTCCACTGGGCAGGTGTTCGGTGCATGATGGGCCGATGCCAGCACCGCTCATCAGTTCTGTCGGCGTCCCGCGCGAGATCAAGACCGCCGAACACCGTGTCGCGATGACCCCCGACGGCGTCCGCGAGCTCGAGCGGCACGGCGTTCGGGTCTGTGTCGAGACCGGTGCCGGCGAGGGCGCGTCGATCACCGATGCCGACTATGTCGCGGCCGGCGCCGAGATCGTGGCGACGGCAGCCGACGCCTGGTCGCAGCAGATGGTCGTGAAGGTCAAGGAGCCCAAGCCGGAGGAGTTCGGCTTCCTGCGCCGCGACCTGACCTTGTTCACCTACCTGCACCTGGCCGCCTACCCCGACGTGGCGCACGCACTCACCGCGGCCGGCACCACCGGGATCGCCTACGAGACCGTGCAGGCCGCCGACGGGGCGCTCCCGCTGCTCGCACCGATGAGCGAGGTCGCCGGTCGTCTCGCCCCCCAGATGGGCGCCCACTGCCTCGAGCGCCACAACGGGGGGCGTGGTGTGCTGCTCGGCGGGGCGCCCGGCGTGCGCCCGGCCAAGGTCGTCGTGCTGGGCGCCGGCAACGTCGGGTGGCATGCCGCGTGGATCGCCGCCGGCATGGAGGCCGAGGTCGTGCTGATCGACAAGAACCTCGACCGGCTGCGCTGGGTCGACCAGATCCACCGCGGCCGGATCGTCACGGTGGCGTCGAACCGCGGCGCGATCGAACGCGCCGTGCTCGAGGCCGACCTCGTGATCGGCGCGGTGCTGGTGGCCGGTGGCCGTGCCCCGGTCGTGGTGAGCGACGACATGGTGCGAGCGATGAAACCCCGGGCGGTGATCGTCGACGTCGCCGTCGACCAGGGCGGTTGCATCGAGACGACGCGCGAGACCACCCACAACGACCCCACCTACGAGATGCACGGCGTGCTCCACTACGCGGTCGGCAACATGCCCGGCGCGGTGCCGCACACGTCGACGTACGCGCTGACCAATGCGACGCTCGCCTACATCCTCGACGTCGCCGTCCACGGCGCGGCCGGCGCGGCCCGGCGCGATCCGGCGTTGGCACTCGGTGTCAACACCGCCGCCGGGCACATCACCAGCGTCCCGGTCGCCGACTTCCTCGGCGTCGAACCGGTCGATCCGGTGGTCGCGCTCGCCTGAGGTCCGGCCGCCGCACACAGCGCGGTCGGTATCATTTCGTGCGACCATGCGCACCGCGTTCGAGCAACTCCTCGCCACCGGGCGAACCCTCCTGGCCGACGGAGCGACGGGCACCAACTACTTCGAGCGCGGCCTCGGCCCGGGCGAACCCCCCGAGCTCTGGAACCTGCACCATCCCGAACGCGTCCGCCAGCTGCACCAGGAGTTCGTCGACGCCGGCGCCGACATCATCTTGACCAACACGTTCGGCTGCAACCGGTTCCGGCTGCGGTTGCACGGCGCCGAGGGCCGAGCCTTCGAGATCGCCGAGCGGGCCGCCGCGATCGCCTCGGAGGTCGCCGCCGCCGCCGAGCGGCCGATCGTCGTCGCCGGCTCGGTCGGCCCCACCGGTGAGCTGCTCGAGCCGCTCGGCACGATGACCGAACAGGAGGCCTTCGAGGCGTTCCGCGAGCAGGTCGACGGCCTGCGGGCCGGTGGCGCCGACGTCGCCTGGATCGAGACGAAGTCGGCCGCCGAGGAGATGCGCGCCGCGGCCCGCGCCGCGATCGACGTCGGCATGCCCTACACCGTCACGGCATCGTTCGACACCGCCGGCCGCACCATGATGGGGCTGCGCCCGAACGAGCTCGTCGACGTGTTCGCCGGCCTCGCGGTGCCTCCGGCGGCGATCGGAGCGAACTGCGGGGTGGGCGCCGCCGACCTGCTGGTCGCGGTGCAGCAGATGTGCAGCCCCGGCCTGGTCGTGATCGCCAAGAGCAACTGCGGTGTACCCCAGTTCCGCGGCGCCGAGATCGTCTACGGCGGCAACCCCGAGCTGATGGGCAGCTATGCCGGCCTCGCCGTCGACTCCGGGGCGCGCATCATCGGCGGGTGCTGCGGCACGTCACCGGCCCACCTGGCCGCGATGCGCCAGCGGCTCGCCGAGCACCAGCCGGGTCCGACGCCGTCGCTCGACGCGATCGTCGCCGCGCTGGGGCCGCTCACCAACGCGATCAGCACGACCGACGCCGAGGCGGCTCCGAGGCGCCGGCGCCGCGGCGCCTGAACCTGACCGGCCCGACGGCGACGGCACCGATCCCGTAGTGTCGGGCACCATGGCCGTTGCGGTGTCCGCCCTCGACATACCCGATCTGTCCGGGCTCGACGGTGTCACGCTGTCGGTCGACGCCGCACGCGACGCCGCCGCGGCCGCGGCGCGCGAGTCGTGGATCGCCCGCAACATGTTCGGCTACTCGATCCTGCACTACGACGACGTCGTGGCGATGCTGCGCGACAAGCGCTGGCACAGCGCCTCCGGCAAGATCCTCGAGATGTCGGGCATCGACAACCCCGAGTGGATCGCCCGGCGGCGCACCTCGATCCTGTCGGCCGAGGGTGACGAACACACCCGCCTGCGGCGACTCGTCGGCCCGGCGTTCTCGCCGCGCCACGCCGACTCGTTGCGGCCGTACATGCGCACGGTCGTCGACGAGTTGCTCGACGGGTTCACGTCACGGGGCGAGGCCGACCTGGCCGTCGAGTTCTGCGAGCGCTACCCGATCCCGGTCATCTGCGAGCTGTTCGGCGCCCCCAAAGAGGACTGGAAGCTGTTCTCGGGGTGGGCGACCGACATCTTCCGGATCTTCAACAACAACCTGCACGAGGACATGCCGGCGATCATCCGGGCCCAGGACGAGCTCGACGCCTATGTCGGCGACATCATCGAGCAGCGGCGGGCCACCCCGACCGACGACCTGATCTCGTCGCTGATCGCCGCCGAGGCCGACGGCGACCGCCTCACGCACGCCGAGCTGGTGATGCTCTGCGAGGCGGTACTGATGGCCGGCACCGACACGACCCGCAACCAGCTCGGGTGCTCGGTGTCACTGTTCGCCAACCACCCCGACCAGTGGCGCCTGCTCGCCGAGCGCCCCGAGCTGGCGCCGCGCGCCGTCGAGGAGACGATGCGCTACTTCGGCGCCGTGCACCGCACGGTGCGGTTCGCCAGCGACGACATCGAGTACCGCGACGTGGTGTTCCCGGCCGGCACGTTCATCGTGCTGTCGATCTCGGTCGCCAACCGCGACGGCACCGTGTTCGACGAACCCGAAGCGTTCGACATCACCAGGGAGCCGGCCGCCAAGCCCCAGCTCACGTTCGGTTCGGGCATCCACTACTGCCTCGGCGCGGCGCTCGCCCGCGCCGAGCAGCAAGAGGCGCTGGTGCTGATGGCGCAACGGCTGCCCGACCTCGAGCTGGCCGGCGAGATCGTCTGGAAGCCGGCGACGGTGGGCATCTTCGGGCCCGAGCACCTGCCGATCCGCTTCACGCCGACGTGACCTCGGGCGCAGCCGGTCGACTCAGTCGTCGCGGCCGGGCCGGCGACGCTGGCGTTTGATCTCGCCGCGTTGCTGTTTGGCCCGGATGCGGCGTTCCTGCGAGCCGCGCGACGGCTTGGTCGGCCGCCGCGGCCGGTCGACGTGCAACGCCGACTGCAGCCGGGCGACGAGGCGTTCCTCGGCCAGAACCCGGTTGCGCAGCTGGCTGCGCTCGTCGTCGACGACCACCCGCACCTCGGCACCGAGGCGGTCGAGCACCCGTTGGCGCTGGACCGGGCCGAACGCCGACGACCCGGCGACGTCGAAGCGCAACTCGACGCGCGTCGCCGCCTTGTTGGCGTGCTGGCCGCCCGGCCCACCCGACGCGCTGAACGACACCTGCAGCTCGTGGCGCGGGATCCGCACCGTGCGGGTGACGACCAGATCGTCGTTCATCCGGCCAGCCTGCCACGATCGGGGCCATGACGGACTTCAAACTCGGATACTCCACCGGCTACTGGTCGGCGGGCCCGCCGGCCGGTGCCCTCGCCGCCATCAAGGAGGCCGACCGGCTCGGCTTCGACTCGTTCTGGACGTCCGAGGCCTACGGCAGCGACTGCTTCACGCCGCTCGCCTGGTGGGGCGCCGAGACCGAGCGGATCAAGCTCGGCACGTCGATCACCCAGATGGCGGCCCGCACCCCGGCCGCCACGGCGATGTCGGCACTCACCCTCGACCACCTCTCGGGCGGCCGGTTCATCCTCGGGCTCGGCGCCTCGGGGCCCCAGGTGGTCGAGGGGTGGTACGGCCAGCCCTACCCGCGCCCACTCGAGCGCACCCGCGAGTACGTGCAGATCGTGCGCGACATCATCCGCCGCGAGGGGCCCGTCGAGTTCCACGGCAAGCACTACGACATGCCGTACACCGGCGACGACGGGATGGGGATCGGCAAGGCGCTGAAGGCCACCGTCCATCCGCTGCGCACCGAGATCCCGATCTTCCTCGGCGCCGAGGGCCCCAAGAACGTCTCGCTGGCGGCCGAGATCTGCGACGGCTGGCTGCCGCTGTTCTTCTCACCGAACGACGACGCCTGGTATCGCGAACGGCTGCGGATCGGCTTCGAGGCCAGCGGCGAGGCCGACAAGGCCGACCGCTTCGAGGTCGCCTCGATGCTGACGATCATCCCCGGCGACGACGCCGAGCGGTGCGCCGACCTGATGCGCCCGATGGTCGCGCTCTACGCCGGCGGGATGGGCGCCAAAAATGCCAACTTCCACTTCGACGTGTTCGCCAGGATGGGCTGGGAGGAGGTCGCCCTGAAGGTGCAGGCGCTCTACCTCGAGGGCAAGAAGCAGGAGGCCGCGGCGGCGATCCCACTGGCGATGGTCGAAGACGTCGCCCTCGTCGGCCCGGTCGACAAGATCCGCGACGACCTGGCGCGCTGGAAGGAGACCTGCCTCACCACCGTGCTGCTCAGCGGTCGCGCCGACCAGCTGGCGATGCTGGCCGAGCTGGTCAACGGCTGAACGCCCGGCCGGCTGCCGCGCTCAGTCGCAGCAGCTGTCGCGCCAACCGCAGCCCGCACACTTGAAGTGGGCGTGCTCGGGGAACAGGGCGCCGCCGCACAACGGGCACTCGGGGTAGGTACCCAGCGGTGAACGGCACTGCTGCGCCGCCGGCTCGGCGGGGCGGGTGACGGCTGGCGACCTCGGCGGCTGCGACATGGTGCCGCGAGTCTCGCGCGCCGTCCCCCGCAGGGCGCGGACCGCACCGAGACCACCCACCCGACTGCCCCACCCGAAGCACCCGACCGCTCGGCACCGGGCGATAGGTTGACCCACCGACACCCACCCCATGACGACCTCCGCCCCGACCCACCACCACGCCCCCGGCACGGCCAGAGCGGCGTTGTCGTATCGCGGGTTCCGGATCCTGTTCATCGGCACGACCCTGTCGAGCATCGGCACGTGGATGCAGAACTTCACCCTGCCGGCGTACGTCGACGATCGCACCGGTTCGGCATCGCTGGTCGGCCTGCTCGTGTTCGCCCAGCTCGGTCCGCTGCTCGTGCTGTCGATCCCCTCGGGCATGTTGGCCGACCGGCTCAACCGCACCCGTCTGGTGATCGCGATGCAGACGACGATGATGGTGCTGTCGATCGTGCTCGCCGTGCTGGTCTCCCAGCATGCACCGCTGTGGACGCTGTTCGCCGTCCAACTCACCCTCGGGCTGGCCAACACGGTCAACGCCCCGGCATTCAGCGCGAGCATCCCGATGCTGGTCGCCAGGGTCGACCTGCCCGGGGCGATCAGCCTCAACTCGGCGATGATCAACGGCACCCGGATCCTCGGGCCGGCGATCGCCGCGTTGCTCGCCGCCGCCGGCCTCTCGATCGCCCAGCTGTTCCTCGTGAACGCGGCCACCTACCTGTTCCTGATCGCCCCGCTCTTCTTCGTCAAGTTGCCCCAGGCGATCGGCGAGCTGCCCGAGCGGGGTTGGCGCAAGCTGATGAGCGGCATCAACGTCGTGCGGCGGCGACGGGTGCTCAGCCGCTCGCTGCTGACGATGTGCATGTTCTCGCTCGTGTGCCTGCCCTACATCGGGCTGTTCCCGTCGGTCGCCCGGCTCAACTTCGGGATCCCGGCCACCGGCAGCAGCTACAAGCTGCTGTACATCGTGTGGGGCCTGGGGGCGTTCCTCGGGGCCCTGGCGGTCGGCACCTGGCTGGCCAACTTCGACAAGCGCCGCCTGCTCCCGATGGGCATGACCGCGTTCGCCGTCTTCCTGGGGATGTTCGCGATCATGTCGTCGGTGCGCGTCGCGCTCCCGGTTGCCGCTGCGCTCGGATTCGTGTACTTCATGTCGGCAACCGTCATGTCCTCGGTGCTGCAGCAGAATCTGGCCGACCACGAACGGGCCTCGGTGATGCCGTTGTGGTTCATGTCCTTCGGCGGCACGATCCCGATCGGCAACCTGATCGCCGGCCCGATCATCGACGCCGTCGGCGCCCGCTGGGTACTCGGGTTCGGGGCGGCGTTCGCCGTGTTCCTCGCCTGGTGGGCCAACCTCGGCCGGTTGCAGGCCGACGACTTCTTGCCGGTCGCGTCGGGCGGCGAGCCGTTCAAGCCCGTCGACACCAACCGGTTGTTCTGAGCCCCACCGACGCTCAGGGCCCGAGCAGCGCCGCTGCGACCCGCTCGAGACCGCCGACCCGGCTCGCCTTCACCAGCACCGCGTCGCCGTCGCCGAGTGGCCCGAGCGCGGCGACCGGATCGTCGACCGGCTCGATCCCGTAGAGGTCGGTGCCGACCGCGATCACCTCGATCCCCCGCCGACGGGCTTCGTCGACCACCGCCCGGTGGCCGGCCGCCGGGTCGTCGAGCTCGGCCATCGGACCCAGCACCGCGACGCGCCGCGTCGCCCGCATCGCGGCGAGCGCCGACAGCGCGGCCAGCATCGAGTCGGGGTTGGCGTTGTAGGCGTCGTTGACGACGATCGCACCGGTCGCGGCGCGATCGACCTGCATCCGCATCGCCGACAGGCGGGCGGTCGCCAACGCGGCGAGCGCGGCGTCGACGCGGCCCTCGACCACCCCGGCGACCGCGATCGCGGCGGCCGCGTTGGCGACCATGTGCTCGCCGCTGACCGCCAGGGCGACGTGGCCACCGCCCCAGGGCGTGTCGACCCGGAACGATGCCCTGGCGAGTTCGTCGAGCACGACCCCATGGCACCGCACGTCGCCCGCCGTCCCGTAGGTGACCACGCTCGCTCGCGTGTGGGCGGCCATCGCGGCGACCCGTCGATCGTCGGCGTTGAGCACCGCGGTGCCCGACCCGGGGAGCGCCTCGACCAGCTCGCGCTTGGCGAGGGCGACACCCTCGATGCCGCCGACCCGCCCGGTGTGCGAGGCGGCGACCGCGGTGACGACGCCGACCGTCGGGGCTGCCACCGCGCACAGCCTGGCGATCTCGCCGAAACCGCGCATGCCCATCTCGACCACCAGCGCCTCGGCGCCGTCGGGCGCACCGAGGATCGTCACCGGCAGGCCCTGTTCGTTGTTGAAGCTGCGCTCGTTGGCCGTCACCGTCCGGGTCGCGCCGAGCGCGGCGGCGACGAGGTCCTTGGTGCTCGTCTTGCCGACGCTGCCGGTGATGCCGACCACGGGGATGTCGAGACGCCGCCGCGCCCACGCCGCCAGGTCCATCAGCGCGGCCGACGTGTCGCGCACCACGATCGCCGTGCCGGCCGACGCCGGCAAGCCGGCCGGGCGGCTCGTGAGATGGGCCGGCGCGCCGCGCTCGGCGGCGGCGCCGATGAACTCGTGGCCGTCGCGGTCGGCCACGATCGGCACGAACAGCTGCCCGGGCCGCGTCGTGCGGGAGTCGAACGAGGCGCCGTCGAGTTCGACGTCGGGGCCGACCAGCGTGCCGCCGGTCGCCTCGGCGACCTGGGATGCCAGCAACCTCATGGTGTCGAACGGTACCGTCGTGGGGGTGAGCAGCGAGCGCATCCACCTGGTGGTGCTGTTCGGGGGTCAGTCCGCCGAGCACGAGGTGAGCTGCACGACCGCCGCCCACGTGCTGGCGGCCGCCGACCCGGCGAAGTACCGGATCACCCCGATCGGCATCACGACCGAGGGCGACTGGGCGATCGCCACCGAAGCGGCGCGCGCCCTGGCGAGCGGCCCCGGCGCGCTGCCCGCCCGCCTCGAGCCGTCCGGCGAGTCGGTGTCGGCGTCCGAGCTGCTCGCCGGCCGGGTCGATTCGCCCGAGCGCACCGTGGTGCTGCCGTTGCTGCACGGCCCGATGGGCGAGGACGGCACGGTGCAAGGTCTGCTCGAACTCGCCAACGTCGCCTACGTCGGCTCGGGCGTGCTCGGATCGGCCGTGGCGATGGACAAGGCGATGGCCAAGCAGGTGCTGGCCGCCGCCGGCATCCCGCAGGCCCGCCATCGCGCCTTCGCCGAGCACGAGCTCACCCCCGGCCTGACCACCGAACTGGTCGCCGAGCTCGGCCTGCCGTGCTTCGTCAAGCCCGCCAACATGGGTTCGTCGGTGGGCGTGAACAAGGCCCGCGACGTCGACGAGTTGCGCGAGGCGATCGCCCACGCGCTCACCTACGACGAGTGGGTGCTGGTCGAGGAGGCGATCGTCGGCCGCGAGATCGAGGTCGCGGTGATCGGCAACCGCGAGCCGCGGGCGTCGATCCCCGGCGAGATCGTGCCGGGCGACGAGTTCTACAGCTACGACGACAAGTACGTCAACGATGCCAGCACCGCTTTGATCCCGGCCCCGCTCACCGCCGATCAGGTGGCACAGGTGCAGGCGATGGCGCTCGACGCCTACGCCGCGCTGCGATGCGCCGGCCTGGCGCGCTGCGACTTCTTCCTCGAGACCTCCGGCCGCGCCCGCGGGTTCCTGTGCAACGAGGTCAACACGATGCCCGGCTTCACGCCGATCTCGATGTTCCCGAAGATGCTGATCGCCGGCGGCATGTCGTACGGCGAGATCATCGACGAGTTGGTCGAGCTGGCGCTCGAACGGCACGCCCGGCGACGCCGCAACACCAAGCACTGACCGGCCGTTCGGATTCCGCGTCGTCCGATACCGTGTCGCGATGCCCATCGTGCGCGCCGGTGACCGCTCGTTCGACGTCGACGCCGTCGTGTTCGACAAGGACGGCACGCTGCTCGATCTCGACGGCAAGTGGTTCCCGGCCGC
The DNA here is from genome assembly GCA_036526035.1 of Ilumatobacter sp. Taxonomy (GTDB): domain Bacteria; phylum Actinomycetota; class Acidimicrobiia; order Acidimicrobiales; family Ilumatobacteraceae; genus Ilumatobacter. The sequence goes on from DATCZG010000004.1 coordinate 30,549, forward strand.
CGTCGCCTGGATCGACGCGGTCGCGGCCACCGACGGCGACGTCACGGCGGCGCTCGCCGACCGGCTCGGCGTCGACCTCGCCGGCGGGCGGCTCGCGCCCGACGGCATCGTCGCCGCCGGCACCCTCGAGCAGATCCGGGCCGCCACCGCCGACGTGGCGCTCGCCCGGTCGTGGTCGCGGCCGGACATCGACGACGCCCTGCGACGCGCCCAGTCGGCGCTCGAGCAGGTGCTCGCCGCCACCGCGCCGACGGTGCTCGGCGACCTGCCCGAGCTGTTCACGGCGCTGGCCGCCGCCGGCCTCAAGGTCGCCGTGCTGACCAGCGACGAGCGCGAGCCGACGCTCGGCTTCCTGCGGGCGGTCGCCGCCCACCATCTGGTCGACCTCGTGGTCACCGCCACCGACGTCGAGCATCCCAAGCCGCACCCGTTCGGGCTGCACCACATCTCGGCGCGCCTGTCGGTCGCGACCCACCGGATGCTGATGATCGGTGACTCGTCGCACGACCGCGAGGCGGCCCGTGCGGCAGGGGTGGCCTTCGTCGCGGTCGGCCACCGTTCCGGCGCCGCCCCGGGCGCCGACGCGATCATCGCCGGCGTCGACGAACTCACCGTCCCCCCGGCGGCGGTCGGCGACCCGATCGCCGACTCGCTGAACTCGGTCGGCGTGCTGAGCCGCCGCGAGATCGAGGCCCGCATCGTGGCCCCGCTGCTGAGCCGGCTGGCCGAGCGCTACGACGACGGCGTGTACGCGATCGCCCGCGAGGTGATCGCCGACGTCGCCCGCCAGCAGGGCGCGGCGCTCGCCGCCCAGCTCGGCGACGACTCGCTGCCGGCGTTCGCCCGCGGCCTCGGGGCCTGGTCGGCCGACGGGGCGCTCGAGTCGCAGGTGATCGAGCTGACCGAGACCAGCTTCGCGTTCGACGTCACCCGCTGCCGCTACGCCGAGATGTACCGGGCGCTCGGTCTCGAGGAGCTCGGCGCCACCTTGTCGTGCAATCGCGACGGGTCGCTGATCGAGGGCTTCAACCCGAACGTCGTGTTCACCCGCACGCAGACGATCATGGGCGGGGCCGGGCACTGCGACTTCCGGTTCCGGGTCGCCGAGACCACGGTCGACGTCACCCGCTGATCACCGGGCGCCGGCTCACGGTGCCGGCTCGTGCTGTGGCGTCACGGTGTCAGCGCCCGCCGCAGGAACGCCCGCAGCTCGTCGCGCAGGTGGCGCAGACCCACCGGCGTCTGCTGCCAGCCGACGGCCCGCAGCACCTCGGGCTCGGTGGCGATCCCGGTGACCGTCGCGTAGGCGAGCCCGACCAGCAGGCCCGGGTCGGCCCGGCGCAGCCGGCCGCGGTCGATCTCGACGCGCAGGTAGTCGACGCAGCGCTCGACCAACGGCGCCACGTGGCGGCGCAGGTGGTCGGCCTGCGGTTCGGGCAGGCGGTTGATCTCGCGCAGCAGGCCGAGCATCGCCGGGCGCCGCACCGCCGGGCGGAACACCGCCCGCACCACGGCGTCGATGCGCTCGAGCGGGTCGTCATCGGCGGACCGCACGGCGGCGTCGATCACGACCACGATCTCGGCGGCGACGGCTTCGAGCACCGCGTCGATCAGCTCGTCCTTCGACGGGAACCAGTACAGCACGGTCTGCTTGCGGACCCCGACGTGGCGGGCGATCTCGTCGAGCGAGACGGCGTCGACGCCGCGCGTGCCGAACAGGTCGAGCGCCGCATCCAAGATGCGCTGACGGGTCGGGATCTCACGATTCGGCATGATTCGGCGTGTTTCGGAAACGTTCGGATTGGTCGGCCACCAGGACTGGCAGAACTGTCTACCATTTGGTAGACATTCACAGTGTGATCGCCGAATCGCTCGCCGGCAAGCGTATTGCCATCACCGGATCGACCGGGTTCGTGGGGACCGCGCTCGTCGAGCGGCTGCTGTGGGCCGTCCCCGACTGCGAGCTGATCCTGCTGGTCCGCGACGGTCAGCGCACCGCGGCAGCCGCCCGGATCGAGCGGGAACTGCTGAAGAACGACGCCTTCGACCGCCTGCGCGCGCAGCACTCGGCGGCCGACGCCACCGAATCGTTCGCCGAGATGACCGCCCGCCGCATCAGCACGGTCGCCGGCGACGTCAGCAGCGACGGCCTCGGTCTCAGCCCTGTCGACCGCGCGCTCTGGGCGAGCGCCGACGTCATCATCCACTCGGCGGCCACCGTGTCGTTCGACTCACCCCTCGACCGTGCCGTCGAGATCAACCTGCTCGGGCCGACCCGCATCGCCGCGCTGTGCCACGAGCTCGGCGTGACACCCCACCTGATCGCCGTCAGCACGTGTTACGTCGCCGGCAACCGGCGCGGCAACGCCCCGGAGGAACTCGTCAGCGCAGGTCCCTTCGACATCGGGCTGTCGTGGCATGCCGAGGTCGCCGCCGCCCGCCGGCTGCAGGGCGACACCGAAGCACTCAGCCGCCAGCCCGAGCGTCTCGCCCAGTTCCGCAAGGAGGCGCGTGGCGAGCTCGGGGCGGCCGGGGCGCCGGCGCTGGCCGGCAAGACCGAGCAGCTCCGCGAACGGTGGGTCAAGGACCAGCTGGTGGCGGCGGGACGCGCTCGGGCGGCGAGCGTCGGCTGGCCCGACGCCTACGCCTACACCAAGGCCCTCGGCGAGCAGGCGCTCACCGACACCAAGGGCGACGTGCCGGTCTCGATCGTGCGGCCATCGATCATCGAGTCGGCGTGGGCCGAGCCCAAGCCGGGGTGGATCCGCGGTTTCCGCATGGCCGAGCCGGTCATCATCTCCTACGCCAGAGGGCTGCTCAAGGAGTTCCCCGGCGTCCCCGAGGGTACGGTCGACGTGATCCCGGTCGACATCGTCGTCGCCGCCCTGATCGCCGTCGCCGCGGCCGGCCCCGAGCGGGCCCCGGCGATCACGCAGGTGGCCTCGGGCGGCGTCAACCCGCTCAAGTACCGGGCGATGATCGACTACATCAGCGGCTGGTTCACCGAGCACCCGCTCTACGACGCCGAGGGGCAGCCGATCCTGGTGCCCGAGTGGAACTTCCCGGGGCGCGGCCGGGTCGAGGGCCAGCTCAACCGGGCCAAAAAGATCCTCACCCGCACCGAGAAGACGCTCCAGGCGCTGCCCCTGCGGGGACGCCAGGCCGATTTCACCGCCACGCTCGAGACCCGGCGCACCGAGGTCGAGACCGCCTTGCAGTACGTCGAGCTGTACGGGCTCTACACCGAGTGCGAGGCGATCTACCAGGTCGACAACCTGATCTCGCTGTGGGACACCCTCGATGCCGCCGACCGCGCCGACTTCAACTTCGACCCGCGGGTCGTCGATTGGGAGCACTACATCACCCAGATCCACCTCCCCTCGATCGTGCAGCACGCCAGGGTCAAGTCGACCCCCGGCAAGTCGCGCAGCACCGATCGCATGACCCGCCTGCGCAAGCAGGTGCTCGACCCGAAACGGCAGGTGGTGGCGTTCGACCTCGAGAACACGCTGATCGCGTCGAACGTCGTCGAGAGCTATTCGTTCCTGGCGACCCGCCGCCTGAACGGGCCCGAACGAGCCCGCTACGTCGTGCGCGCCCTCGCCGAGGCGCCCGGGCTGCTGAAGATGGACAAGCGCGACCGCACCGACTTCCTGCGGCACTTCTACCGTCGCTACGAGGACGCACCCGTCGAGCAGATCGACGAGGACGCGCTGGCGATGATGCACCAGATGCTGATGACCAAGAGCTTCCCCGAGGGCCTGCGCCGGGTGCGTCAGCACCGCGCCCTCGGCCATCGCACGATCCTGATCACCGGCGCGCTCGACTTCGCCGTCGCCGGGCTGCGGCCGCTGTTCGACGAGATCGTCGCCGCCGAGATGAGCGTGCGGCCCGACGGCACCTACTCGGGCGAGATGCGCACCGTGCCGCCCACCGGCGAGGCCCGCGCCCAGATCCTCGCCGACTACTGCGCGGCCGAGGGCTTCCAGCTCGACGAGTGCGTCGCCTACGCCGACTCGTCGAGCGACCTGCCGCTGTTCGAAGCGGTCGGGTTTCCGGTCGCCGTCAACCCCGAGACCCGTCTGGCGGCGATCGCCCGCAAGCGTGGCTGGCTCGTCGAGCACTGGTCGAAGGCGAGCGGTGCACCCAAGCCGCTGTTGCCGATCGGCGACATGATGGTCGAGCGCGAGCGTCGGCGGGTGTTCTCGTGAGAGCGGGCGGGCGATGAAGGCGCTCCAGGTCCGTCGCAGCGCGGCGCGGTTCGGCATGGCCCGACTCGCCTCGGCGGTCGTGCCCGCCACCGCCGCCCGGATCGGGCCGCTCGAGCTGCGCACCATCGACGACCCGCAATGCCCCGGCGACGGCTGGCAACGCGTGCACACCCGGTTGGCCGGCATCTGCGGTTCCGACCTGTCGCTGGTCGAGGGCCACGCATCGACCTACTTCGACGACTTCGTCAGCTTCCCGTTCGTGCCGGGGCACGAGGTCGTCGGCCAACTCGACGACGGCACCCGGGTGGTCATCGAGCCCGTGCTCGGACACGCCGCGCGGGGCATCGCTCCGCCGTTCCCGGGCGCCGCGCCCGGCGACGGCGACGACTACGCCCACCTCGCCACCCGCACCACCGACGGCCGCCTCGAACCCGGCATCCAGACCGGGTTCTGCTGTTCGACCGGCGGCGGCTGGGCACCCTGGTTCTGGGCCCACGAATCGCAGCTGCACCGCGTCGGCGACGACGTGCCCGACGAACGCGCCGTGCTGATCGAGCCGCTGGCGGCCGGCATCCACGCCGCCCTGCTCGCCGGCCCCACCGTGGCCGACGCCACCGATCCGGTCGTCGCCGTGCTGGGCGCAGGCACGATGGGCCTCGCCGCGATCGCCGGGCTCAAGCGCTACCTGCCCGGCGTGCGGGTGGTCGTCGGTGCCCGCTACCCGCACCAGATCGCGCTCGCCACCGCGCTCGGTGCCGACGTCGTGGTCTCGGCCCCCCGGCTCGACCGGGCCGTGCGGCGCGAGGTCGGCTGCCACCTGATCGGCGACGTGCTGAGTTCGGGCGCCCACGTCACGATCGACGCCGTCGGCACCAGCGAGTCGATCACCGACGCGCTGCGCATCACCAGGCCCCGCGGCCGGGTCGTGCTGCTCGGGATGCCGGCCGACGTCACGCTCGACCTGACCGGGCTGTGGCACCGCGAGACCGAGCTGAAGGGCGCCTACACCTACGGCACCGAGACCCTGCCCGACGGCCGCCGGGCCCGCACGTTCGACCTCGCCGCCGAGACCGCCGACCACGTTCGGATCGAACGGCTGCTCTCGGCGACCTACCGGCTCGACGAGCACGTCGACGCCATCGCCCATGCCGCGGCGGCCGGCCGCCGCGGCGCCGTGAAGATCGCCTTCGATCTGCGCACCGGCGGCCCCCGCCCCTCTGAAAGGTAAGACGCCCACCATGCCTCGCCCCGGATTCGTGCTCGACGTCGACCGCTCGACACCCCCCATCTTGTTCTGGCGCGGCGAGGGCTTCAGCCTCGAGAAGCTGCCCGCCGACCGCAGCCGCGTGATCTACCCGGCCGAGCCGCTCCCCGGTATCGACGACGTCGACGGCCACATCCGCAACGCCCTGCTCAACCCGATCGACATGGAGCCGTTGCCGGCGCTGCTCGAGCCGAACATGAAGCTCACGATCTGCTTCGACGACGCCAGCTTGTCGCTGCCCAAGATGCGCCGGCCCGACACCCGCCAACGGATCATCGAGGCGGTGCTCGACCTGGCGGCGGCGGCCGGCGTCGACGACATCCACCTGATCGCGGCCCTCGGCCTGCACCGGCGGATGCACGAGTACGAGCTGCGCCACGTGCTCGGCGACCGGATCTTCGACGCCTTCCACCCGCGCGGCATGCTGTACCAGCACGACGCCGAGGACCACGACAACCTGACGGTGATCGGCGAGACCGAACACGGCGAGGTGCTCGAGATCAACAAGCGGGTCGCCGAGAGCGACCTCGTCGTCTACGCCAACGTCAACCAGGTCGCGATGGACGGCGGTTGGAAGTCGATCACCACCGGCGTCGCGTCGTACCGCAGCCTCAGCTTCCACCACAACCCCGAGACGCTGCAGAACACCCGCAGCCTGATGGACCGCCACAAGAGCGACCTCCACAAGAGCGTCTGGCGGCTCGGCAAGGTGCTCGCCGACCACGGGCCCAAGATCTTCACGGTCGAGACCACGATCAACACCGACGCGTTCCCGTCGCCGTTCGACTTCCTGTCCAAGCGCGAGTGGGAGTGGTCGGTGAAGGACCGCGCGATCTATCTCGGCACCCAGAAGTCGTTGGCGCGGATGCCCACCAGGGCGGCCCGCAAGATCTTCCACGGCATCGAGTCGCCGTACGCCACCACCAGCGTCCAGGCCGGGTACACCCCTTCGGTGCACGAGCGCACCCTCGAGCACGTGTACGCCCAGCACCTGGTGCCCGTCGAGGGGCAGACCGACATCCTCACGATGGGGATCCCGTTCATCTGCCCCTACAACCCCGAGGGCATCATGAACCCGATCCTGGTGATGTGCATGGGGCTCGGGTACCTGTTCAACATGTACCGCAACAAGCCCCTGGTCCGCGAGGGCGGCGTCGTGATCATGACCCACCCCACGTACCGCGAATTCAACCCGGTACACCACCCCAGCTACATCGACTTCTTCGACGAGGTGCTCGCCGACACGACCGACCCGGTCGTGATGTCGCAGAAGTGGGAGAAGAAGTACGCCGAGGACGAGTGGTACCGCCACCTCTACCGCACCGGCAACGCCTACCACGGCGTGCACCCGTTCTACGCCTGGTACTGGGGTGCCCACGGCCAGCAGTGGGCCGGTCGGGTGATCATCGTCGGTGGTGACCCGTCGGCGGTTCGCCGGCTCGGGTTCACACCCGCCAGCACGATGGACGACGCGTTCGAGATCGCCGGTGACGTCGTCGGCCGCTCCCCCACCATCTCCCACCTCCACGTGCCCGGCGTGCTCGTGGCCGACGTGACCTGAGCACCCGCGATGGCCAACCGCACCCTCCGTTCCGCGCAGCGGGCCGTCGGCAAGGCCGAGCGGCTGGTGCGCGTCGCGGCCCGGCCGCTGCGCGGCTACGGCTTCCCCTACCGCGCCCCGAGCGTGCCCAAAGGCGTGGTCGTGCCCAAGCAACCGCCGACGCTCGGCGCCCACTACGAGACCGACTGGGCACGCAGGCCGGTCGCCCGGGCGGCCCGCGGTCTGATCACCGCCGGCCCGCTGCGGCTGCTGGTGCGCGGTGTCGCCAACCCCGAGGTGGTCGGCCTCGACCGGCTCCGCGACCTCACCCGCCTCGACGACCCGCCGCCGGTGATCTTCACCCCGAACCACCACAGCCATGTCGACACCGCCTTGATGATCCGGGCGATCCCGGGGTGCTGGCGGCGCGAACTGGTCGTCGCCGCCGCCGCCGACTACTTCTTCGACCTGCGCTGGAAGGCGGCGATGTCGGCGCTCGCGCTCAACGCGATCCCGATCGACCGCGAGGTCACCGGGCGCAAATCGAGCGACCAGTTCCGCGACCTCGTCGCCGACGGCCACAGCCTGTTGATCTACCCCGAGGGCGGACGTTCGCCCGACGGCTGGGGCCAGGAGTTCAAAGGCGGCGCCGCCTATCTGGCGGCCCGCACCGGTGCCGCGGTGGTGCCGGTGTTCATCGACGGCTCGGGGGCGATCTTCGGCAAGGGCATGAAGCGCCCCAAGCCCGGCCGCACCAAGGTCGTGTTCGGGGCCCCGCTACGCCCCGGCGAGGGCGAGAACACCCGGCGCTTCAACGCCCGCATCGAAGCAGCGGTGACCCGGCTCGCCGACGAGACGCTGACCGACTACTGGATCGCCACCCGGCGCGCCGCCCGGGGTGACAGTCCGAAACTGACCGGTCCCGAGTACAACGGCTGGCGCCGCCAGTGGGAGCTCGGCGAGCACCGCAAGCTCGGCGCCGCCGGGCTGCGCCGGCGTCAGAAGCGCCGCTGGCCCGACCTCGGCTGACGCCCGGCGATCAGCAGTTGCCGTTGGCGGGGATGTTGATCTCGTCGCCGACCACGAACGTCGTGGTGAAGTCCATCGTCGGGTTGGCGAGTTGCAGCTCGTCGTAGGTGACGTCGTACTTGTTGGCGACCCGGGTCGGATTCTCGCCGGCCTCGATCGTGTGGGTGCACGCCGGCGGCTCGTCGCTGGGCGTGCTGGTGGCGGTGTCGTCCGACTCGGTGTCGGCGCCGGGGATCCGCGAGTTCGGCGGGATCCGGATCGGGTCGCCGGGCAACAACAGGTGGTTGAGCCCGTCGACCCAGCCGTTGTAGTTGACCAACGCCTCGACGCTGATCTCGTACAGCCCGGCGATCTTCGACAGCGAGTCGCCGGCGACCACGATGTAGGTCTGGGGATCGGGCGAGACGGTCGGTGCGGGCGCGTTGGGGTCGACGAAGATCGTCGTGGTGGTGGTCGTCGTGGTGGTGGTCGCCGGCAGGATGGTGACGTAGCTCGACGGCTGGATCGGCGACAGCAGCGAACCGGCACCATCACCCGAGGAGCTTCCGCATCCGGCGACGAGCAGCAGGGGCCCGGCCCCGAAGGCGGCGAGCACGAGAGCCCTCGACGTGATGTGCATGGCCACAGCGTAGGACGTCGGGCACCCCCCACGGCGTCATCCCGCGGACCGGTCACATCAGCGGGCGCGTCGTGGGTTCGATCGGTTCGGGCAGTTTGGTCTCGCCCATCAGGTAGCGGTCGGCGGCGGCGGCAGCCGAGCGGCCCTCGGCGATCGCCCACACGATCAGGCTCTGACCGCGGCCCATGTCGCCCGCCACGAACACCCCGGGCACGTTGCTCATGAACTCGCGGTCGCGGGCCACGTTGCCGCGCTGGTCGAACTCGACACCGAGCGCATCGAGCCACGAGCCCCGTTGTGGGCCCGTGAAACCGAGCGCCAGGAACACGTAGTCGGCCGGGATCTCGCGGTCGGTCCCTTCGACCTCGACGAACTCGCCGTCGACGAGCTCGACGTCGTGGATCACGAGCCCCCGGACGTTGCCCTCGGCATCGCCCGTGAACCGCTCGGTGTTGACCGAGTACAGCCGCTCGCCGCCCTCGGCGTGGGCGGACGTGACCTTGTAGACGAACGCGAACTGCGGCCACGGGTTGGTGGTGGCCCGCTCGTCGGGCGGGCGCGGCATGATCTCGAGTTGGGTGACCGAGGCGGCACCCTGGCGGTGCGCCGTGCCGAGGCAGTCGGCGCCGGTGTCGCCCCCGCCGATGATCACGACGTGCTTGCCGTTCACGTCGATCGGTGAGCGCTCGAGGTCGCCGAGCTGCACCCGGTTGGCGGGCGGCAGGTACTCCATCGCCTGGTGGATGTTGGCGAGCTCGCGCCCGGGCACCGGCAGATCGCGCCACTGGGTGGCACCACAGGCCAGCACGATCGCGTCGTACGACGCCTGCAGCACGGTGATGTCGACGTTCCCGCCGACCGCCGCATTGGTGCGGAACTCGGTGCCCTCGGCCGCCATCTGGGCGAGACGGCGGTCGATGTGGTGCTTCTCCATCTTGAACTCGGGGATGCCGTAGCGCAGCAGACCGCCGATGCGATCGGCCCGCTCGAGCACGACGACGTCGTGACCGGCCCGCGTCAGCTGCTGGGCGGCGGCCAGGCCGGCCGGGCCCGAGCCGATCACGGCGACCCGCTTGCCGGTGCGCACCGTCGGGACCTGCGGGGTGACCCACCCCTGCGCGAACGCCCGGTCGATGATCTCGACCTCGACCTGCTTGATCGCCACCGGCGGCTGGTTGATGCCCAACACGCACGCCGATTCGCACGGGGCCGGGCACAGCCGTCCCGTGAACTCGGGGAAGTTGTTGGTGGCGTGCAGCCGGTCGATCGCGTCCTGCCAGTGGTCGCGGTACACCAGGTCGTTCCAGTCGGGGATCAGGTTGCCGAGCGGGCACCCGTTGTTGCAGAACGGGATCCCGCAGTCCATGCACCGGCCGGCCTGGGCGACGAGCTTCTCGGCGGGGAAGTCCTCGTAGACCTCCTTCCAGTCGCGCAGGCGCACCGGCACCGGCCGGTACTGGGGCAGTTCGCGCTCCCACTTCAAGAACCCGGTGATCTCACCCATGTCGTTCGCCTCCTCGATCCACCCACCGGTCGACGGCTCGATCCGCGACCGAGTGCACGCCTCGCACGGTCATCCGCGGGCCGCCTGCATGACCCGTTCGACCGTCGCCGTGCGGTCGAGGCCCTCGGCCTCCGACTCGGCCATCACCGACAGCACCCGCTTGTAGTCGGTCGGCATCACCTTGCGGAAGCGGCTGACCTCGACGCTCCAGCCGCTCAGCATCCGATGTGCCACGGCCGAATCGGTGTAGGCGAGGTGGGCCTCGATCGTGGCCCGCAGGAACGCCCGGTCGGCCTCGTCGAGCTGTTCGATGTCGACCATCTCGTAGTTCACCTTGCGGTCGAAGTCGTTGTTGCGGTCGTACACGTAGGCGATCCCACCCGACATGCCGGCCCCGAAGTTGCGGCCCGTCGGCCCGAGCACGACCACCCGGCCGCCCGTCATGTACTCGCAGCCGTGGTCGCCGACCCCCTCGACGACCGCCGTGGCGCCCGAGTTGCGGACGCAGAAGCGCTCCCCGACGATGCCACGCAGGTAGATCTCGCCGCTGGTCGCCCCGTAGGCGATGACGTTGCCGGCGATCACCTGGTCCTCGGCGACGAACGGCGACGACTCGGGTGGCCGCACGATCAGGCGCCCACCCGACAGGCCTTTGCCGAGGTAGTCGTTCGCGTCGCCGGTGAGGCGCATCGTGATGCCGGCCGGGAGGAAGGCCCCGAAGCTCTGACCCGCCGAACCGGTGAACCGGATGTCGATCGTGCCGTAGGGCAGCCCGGCACACTTCCACACCTTGGTCAACTCGTGACCGAGCAGCGTGCCGACCGTGCGGTTGACGTTGCGGATCGGCATCTCGATCGCGACCGGTTCGGCGTCGTCGATCGCCGGTCGGGCGAGGGCGATCAACTGCTGGTCGAGGGCCTCGTCGAGCCCGTGATCCTGCTCGGTGGTGCACAGGAAGCTCTGCCGGTAGGGGTTGTCGACGACCTGCAGGATCGGCCCGATGTCGAGGCCGTGGGCCTTCCAGTGGTCGACGGCCGGCCGGGTGTCGAGCGCCTCGACGTGGCCGACCATCTCGGCCACCGAGCGGAAACCGAGCTGCGCCATGTACTCGCGCACCTCTTCGGCGATGTACTCGAAGAAGTTGACGACGAACTCGGGGCGGCCGCTGAAGCGTTCCCGCAGTTCGGGGTTCTGGGTGGCGATGCCGACCGGGCAGGTGTCGAGGTGGCAGACCCGCATCATCACGCAGCCCGACACGACGAGCGGAGCGGTGGCGAACCCGAACTCCTCGGCGCCGAGCAGGGCGGCGATCACCACGTCGCGCCCGGTCTTGAGCTGGCCGTCGGTCTGCACGACGATGCGGTCGCGCAGGCCGTTCAGCAACAGCGTCTGCTGGGTCTCGGCGAGGCCGAGCTCCCACGGGCCGCCGGCGTGCTTGAGCGACGTCAGCGGCGACGCACCGGTGCCGCCGTCGTGGCCGGAGATCAGCACCACGTCGGCCTTGGCCTTGGCGACGCCGGCGGCGACGGTGCCGACGCCGACCTCGGCGACCAGCTTGACGTGGATCCGCGCCGCCGGGTTGGCGTTCTTCAGGTCGTGGATCAGCTGCTTGAGGTCTTCGATCGAATAGATGTCGTGGTGCGGCGGCGGGCTGATGAGGCCGACGCCGGGCGTCGAGTGCCGGGTCGCCGCGATCCACGGGTACACCTTGTGGCCGGGCAGCTGGCCGCCCTCGCCGGGCTTGGCGCCCTGGGCCATCTTGATCTGGATGTCGTCGGAGTTGGTGAGATAGTCGGCCGTCACCCCGAACCGGCCCGAGGCGACCTGCTTGATCGCCGAGCGGCGCAGCGGGTCGTGGAGCCGGTCGGTGTCCTCGCCGCCCTCACCGGTGTTCGACTTGGCGCCGATCTGGTTCATCGCGATCGCCAGCGTCTCGTGTGCCTCGGCCGAGATCGACCCGTACGACATCGCGCCGGTCGAGAACCGCTTGACGATCTCGCTCACCGGTTCGACCTCGTCGATCGGGACCGGGGTCCGGCCCTCGGCGAAGCGGATCATGCCGCGCAGCGTGGCGAGATGCTGCGACTGGTCGTCGACCAGGCTGGTGTACTGCTTGAAGATGTCGTAGCGCTTGGCCCGCGTGGCGTGCTGCAGCTTGAACACGGTCTCGGGGTTGAACAGGTGGTACTCGCCCTCGCGGCGCCACTGGTACTCGCCGCCCAGCTCGAGCCGGCGGTGGGCGCGCTCTTCGGGCCGGCGCGGGTTGGCGACCGCGTGGCGCATGCTGACGGCGACCGCGATCTCGTCGAGCCCGATCCCGCCGAGCCGGCTGACCGTGCCGGTGAAGTACCGCTCGACCAGCTCGTCGCCCAGCCCGATCGCTTCGAAGATCTGGGCGCCGGTGTACGAGGCGACCGTCGAGACCCCCATCTTCGACATCACCTTGAGCACGCCCTTGCCGGCCGCCTTGATGTAGTTCTTGATCGCCTCGTGCGGGTCGAGCCCGCCCAAGCCGTGTTGGCCGCGGGCGATCAGGTCCTCGATCGACTCGAACGCCAGGTAGGGGTTGATCGCCCCGGCGCCGTAGCCGATCAGCAGAGCCATGTGGTGCACCTCGCGGGCGTCGCCGCACTCGACGACGAGACCGACCTTCGTGCGTTGCTTGGTCCGCACGAGGTGGTGGTGCACGGCGGCGGTGAGCAGCAGCGACGGGATCGGCGCGTCGACCGAGTCGGCGTTGCGGTCGCTCAGCACGATCACCCGCGCCCCGCGGTCGATCGCCGTCGACACCTCCTCGAAGATCGCGTCGAGCGACGTCCGCAACGAGTTGCCGCCGCCGGCCACCCGGTAGAGACCCTTGACGGTGTAGGACGCGAGACCGGGGAACTCGCCGTCGTCGTTGGCGTGGATGATCTTCGCCAGCTCGTCGTTGTCGAGGATCGGGAACGGCAGCGCCAGCTGGCGGCAGCTCTCGGGCCCCGGCGCCAACAGGTTCGCCTCCGGGCCGACCGACGAGGAGACGGCGGTCACCACCTCTTCGCGGATCGCGTCGAGCGGCGGGTTGGTGACCTGGGCGAACAACTGCTGGAAGTAGTCGAACAGCAACCGCGGGCGCTCGGACAGCACGGCGAGCGGGGTGTCGGTGCCCATCGACCCGAGCGGCTCCTTGCCGTCGCGGGCCATCGGGCCGATGATGATCTTGAGCTCCTCGTGGGTGTAGCCGAACATCTGCTGGCGGCGCAGCACGCTGTCGTGGCTGAACACACGGTGCTCGCGCGCCGGCAGGTCCTCGAGGTCGACCATGCCGTGCCGGAGCCACTCGCCGTAGGGGTGCTCGACGGCCAGCTGCTTCTTGGTCTCCTCGTCGTCGACGATCCGGCCTTCGCGGGTGTCGATCAGGAACATCTTGCCGGGCTGCAGGCGGCCCTTGCTCACCACCTTGGCCGGATCGACCTCGAGCACGCCGACCTCCGACGCCATGATCACCAGGTCGTCGTCGGTCACCCAGTACCGGCTGGGGCGCAAGCCGTTGCGGTCGAGCACCGCCCCGATCAGCTCGCCATCGGTGAACGTCACGCTGGCGGGCCCGTCCCACGGCTCCATCACGCTGGCGTGGAACCGGTAGAACGCACGGCGGTCGGCATCCATCTCGTCGTTGTTCTCCCACGCCTCCGGGATCATCATCAGCACGGCGTGGTGGAGTGGCCGGCCAGCGAGGTGCAACAGCTCGAGCACCTCGTCGAGCCGGGCGGTGTCGGAGGCGCCCGGGGTGCAGATCGGGAACGCCTGCGCGAGGCCCGGGAGGTGGGGGCTGGCGGCCATCGCCTCGCGGGCCCGCATCCAGTTCTGGTTGCCCTGCACGGTGTTGATCTCGCCGTTGTGGGCGACGAAGCGGTAGGGGTGGGCGAGCGGCCACGACGGGAACGTGTTGGTGCTGAACCGCGAATGCACCAACAGCAGCGCGCTCTCGATCCGCTCGTCGGTGAGATCGGGGAAGAACCGGCTCAGCTGCGGTGTGGTGAGCATGCCCTTGTAGACGATCGTGCGCGCCGACAGCGACACGACGTACGACTCGAGTTCGCCGATCAGTTCGTGCTCGATCCGCTTGCGGGCCACGTACGTGCGCCGGTCGAGGGCGAGGCCCGCCTCGCCCCCCGGTGACGCCACGAACAGCTGCCGGAACCTCGGCATCGCGGCGCGCGCCGTGGCGCCGAGACAATCGGGGGCGATCGGCACGTCACGCCAGCCGAGCAGCGTCAAGCCCTCCTCGGCCACGATCTCACCGATCCGGGCCTGCGCCCGTTCGGCACGGCCGGCGTCGACCGGCAAGAACACGGTGCCGGCCGCGTAGGCGCCGGGGGCGGGCAGTTCGAACGCGACCGACTCGCGCAGCAGGCGGTCGGGCACCTGCAACAGGATCCCGGCGCCGTCGCCCGTGTCGGGCTCGGCCCCGGTGGCCCCGCGGTGCTCGAGGTTGGTGAGCGCCAGCAGCCCGGTCTGCACCAGTTGGTGGGAGCGCCGGCCCTTCATGTCGGCGACGAACGCGACGCCGCAGGCGTCGTGTTCGAAACGCGGGTCGTACAGGCCCGTGGGCCCGGGGGTCGTCAGCATGTGCACTTCCACGAAAGTCGGGGGTTGGCTTGTGGGAGTCCGGGACGACGCTGGCCCGAAGAACACCCAGTGTAGGTGATCGCGGGCGCGATCGGGAAACCTGGCCGCCGGGGCGCGCGGCGCTCCGGCGGGGCGGCTCACCTACGCTGTCGCCAGGAGGTGCAGCAGGAGGTGCAAATGGACAGCCCCGAGACGCCGGAGCCGGTTCCGGAACCGACCCCGGGTTCGTACGGCACCGCCCACCCCGGCCCGCCGTGGCAGTTGGTCGCGTTCGTGGCGTTCGCCTCCGTCGTGCTGCTGGTCGGCCTGATCGTGTGGTCGACGAGCGGGGGCGACCAGATCACCCTCGGCACCGCACCGTCCACCGCCGCCGCGCCGACCACCGCACCGCCGCCCGCCACCGCGGTCGCCGACACCTCACCGACCCCGATGCCGAGCACCAGCGCACCGGCGCCGACGACGACCGAGCCGGCGGCGACCACGACGACCGCACCGCCGGCTCCGGCTGCGGGCGACGCCGCCTGGACGGTCACGTTGCCGCAGTTCCCCGACGACCCGGTCACGCTCGCCCGCGCCGCCACCTCGGCAGGCGTCACGGTCTTCGACGGCTTGATCTCGACCGACTCGTGGTCGTTGCGCTGCACCGTGATCGTCGTCGCCGGACGCGACGGCTGGCAGGAGGCGTGCGGCGACACCGGCGTGGCGGGCGCTCTGGTCGCGTTCGACGGGGCCGAGCCCGTCGTGGTGCAGTTGGGGCCGCTGATCGGCGAGGTCTCGATCGCCCGCCAGCAGCCCACGTGGAGCCTGCCCGGCAACGGCTGCCGGGAGCCGGTCGTGGCCCTCGCGGCCGCCGCCGCGTTGGCCCCGGCGGTGGTCACCGGGGTGGTCTGCGTCGGCGACCAGGCGATGATGACGCTCGGCCCGGTGCTGCTGCAGAACGGCCCCGCCGACGGTGTCGGGCTGCTGCTCGCCAACGGCGTCGAGGGCTGGAACCTGATCGACGCCGGGACGGCGCTCGAATGCGGCGGCTACCCCGACGGCGTCGACCGTTGCGCGGTCTTCGGCACCGGGCTGTCCGAGGCGGTGCTGCCGATCCCGCCGATCGACCTGCTCACCCCGGCGACCGACGCGACCGATGTCGTCGAGGTGGCCGACCGGACCGAGCCGGCGCGCAGCTGGGCGGCCGGCTCCGCCGACCTCGCCGGGGTCGAGGCGGCGATCCGGTTGCAGCTGGTCGACCCGGCGGCGCAGCCGCCCGCCACGGTGCGGGTCGCCGATCGCTTCCGGCCGGGCGTCGCCGGCCTCGTCGTCGTCGAGCTCCCGGCGCCCGACGACTCGATCCGGTCGACGGCGTGGGCGATCTGGGTCGGCGACGGCGGCGCGATCCTGCGGGCGACCGCCTGGGTCACGTGCGCCCGCGGGGTCGCCGGCGGGGTCTGCGTGTGAGACCGCGGTGGCGGCCCGGCCGGGGTCAGCCGCCGAACGCGGGCGGGCGCCGCTCCAGGTTCGACATGACCGCCTCGATCTGGTCGGGTGAGCCGATCTGCTCGCCGATCTCCCGCCGCTCCGCGGCGAACTGCTCGGCGGCGCCGTCGGTGAACATCCGGTTGAAGAGCACCTTCGAGCCGCGCACCGCCCCCGGGCTGCGGGCCGCGATCTCGCGGGCCAGTGCCATCGCGTCGTCGTAGGGGTGCTCGCTCAGGCGGGTGACGAGGCCCAGCTCGTAGGCCTCGCGGCCGCCCACCATGCGCGCCGTGTACGTCAGCTCCCTGGCGACGTCGCTGCGCACGAGCCGGCTGAGCATGAACGTGCCGGTCATGTCGGGGACGAGCCCCCAGTGCACCTCGCGCACCGACCACTGGGTGTCGGGGTGGGCGATGCGGATGTCGGCCCCGAGAGCGATCTGCAGGCCGCCCCCCAGCGCGTGGCCGTGCACGGCGGCGATCACCGGCACCGGCAGCTCCTGCCACACCCAGGCGACCTGCTGACCGAGGTGGGTGATGCGCCCGGCGACCATGTCGCCGGCGTTGACCCGGGCACCGGTGTCGGCGGCGCCGGCCATGCTGGAGAACATCGAGAAGTCGAGTCCGGCGCAGAACGACTCGCCGGCGCCCGACAGCACGACGACGCGCACGCCGGCGGCCGACTTCAACGCCTCGCCGGCGGCCTCGATCGCCGCGAACTGCTCGTTGTCGAGGGCGTTGCGCTTGTCGGGACGGTTGAACCGCACGTCGGCGACGCCGTCGGCGATGGTGACGGTGACTCGGTCTGACATCCTGCCAGCTTCGCAGACCGACCGGCACCGCACCGCACGCGTGCCGCCCGGGTGTCGGGCCGGTGCCGGCCGGTCAGCGCTTGACGGCCCGCAACGTGTAGGTCATCGGCAGCCGCTCGGGCCGGTCGCGCAGGCGGAACTCGCCGCCACCGGCCGGCTCCATCGCGTCGCCCAACGGGTTCCACGGCACGGTGTCGTGCTCGACGAGCATCGTGACCTGCAAGCCGGCGTCGCGCAGCGCGGTGAAGATCTCGCCGAGCCCGTGGTTGAAGTGCACGATGTCGGGGGCCGTGAGCGGCTCGTCGTGCGCGACGTAGGTCGCGGCGCTCGAGAACGGGATCCCCTCGGTCTCGAAGTACGGGAACGCCATCACCAACAGCCCGTCGGGGCGCGGGTCGTCCAACGCCCACAGCACGGGGTGGCCCTCGCGGATGAACAGTTCGCCGCCCGTCCGCAACAGCCCAGCGACCGTCGCCGCCCAGCGCCGCACGTCGGGCAGCCAGCACAGCGCCCCGATCCCGGTGTAGACGCGGTCGAAGCGCTCGCCGCCGAGCGCCGCGACGGCGTCGAACACGTCGGCCTCGACGAAGTCGACGGCCGGGCCGGCCTCGGCCGCCAGCCGGCGGGCGACCGCCAGCGCCGCACCGCTGAAGTCGAGCCCGGTGACCCGAGCCCCGAGGCGGGCGAGCGAGACCGTGTCGGTACCGATGTGGCACTGCAGATGCACGACGTCGAGGCCCTCGATCGGGCCGAGTCGCACGGCGTCGAACGCGACGACCCCCGACAGGTGCGCCGGGTCGGCCACGAACCGGTCGAGTTGGTAGTCGGCGCTGGCGGCGTGGTGCGCCACCCGCGACTCCCAGTTGGCGTGATTGATCGCTCGATAGTCGCGGCCGGCCATCGGCCCATCGTCCCATACCGGCACCGGCGGCCACCCGCGTTGTCGACCCGAACGTCGGCGGCGATCGCTGGCAGACTGTGGGGATGCGTCTCAACCTGTCCGCCGATGAAGTCCTCGCCACCACCCGTTCGGTGCGCAAACGACTCGACTTCGACCGCCCGGTCGAACGCGACGTCGTGATGGAATGCCTCGAGCTCGCCCTGCAAGCCCCCACCGGTTCGAACCGCCAGGGCTGGCAGTGGGTGTTCGTCGAGGACCAGGCCAAGAAGGACGCGCTGGCAGCGATCTACCGGCGGGCGTTCGAGCAGTACCGCCAGATGCCGCGCGCCCGCTACACCGACGACGACCCGCGCGCCGGGCGGATGGACGCCGTCGTCGACTCGGCGAGCTATCTGTCCGACCATTTCCACCGCTCGCCGATGCTGCTGATCCCCTGCATCGAGGGCAAGCTCGACACCGGCGGTGTCGCCACCGGCGCCGGCCTGTGGGGGTCGCTGTTGCCGGCGGTGTGGAGCTTCATGCTGGCGTTGCGCGAACGGGGCATGGGTTCGGCGTGGACCACGCTGCACCTGCTCGGTGACGGCGAGCGCGAAGCCGCCGAACTGCTCGGCATCCCGCACGACCGGTACACCCAGGCCGGCCTGTTCCCGATCGCCTACACGATCGGCACCGAGTTCAAGCCGGCGAGCCGGTTGCCCGCCGCGGCCGTGTCGCACTGGGACACCTGGTGATGCCGGGGCGATGACGGGCGGTGGCGCAGATGCCGCCCCGCCGGTCGGTGGCGCCCGCCGGGCCGTGTGACCCGAGCACCGGCGACGCGGGGCGCGAAGATCCGGGCCGGAGACGACGATGACCCCAGTGACACCCGACACCGTGCGAGCCGAGATCGGCGGGTGGCTCGACGCCCACTGGGATCCCGACCTGCCGCTCGTCGAGTGGCGGTCGATGCTGGTCGACTCGGGGTGGGCGGTGCCGTCGTGGCCGGGGCGCTGGTTCGGCCGCGACCTGCCGGCATGGGCCGACCAGCTGGTCGCCGACGAGGTCCGGGCCCACGGGGCGGTCCACACCCCGCTCGGCGTCGGCATGAACCTCGCCGCGCCGACGATCCTCGAGCACGGGGGCGACGAGATCAAGCAGCGCCTGTTGCGGCCCACCCTCACCGGCGAGGTCACCTGGTGCCAGCTGTTCAGCGAGCCGGGTGCCGGTTCCGACCTGGCGGGCCTGCACACCACCGCCGTGCGCGACGGCGACGAGTGGATCGTCAACGGGCAGAAGGTGTGGAACACCAGCGCCCATCACGCCGACCTCGGGATCCTGCTCGCCCGCACCGACCCGGCCGCCGGAAAGCATGCCGGCATCTCGTACTTCTGCGTCCCGATGCACCAGCCCGGCATCGAGGTGCGCCCGATCGTGCAGATGAACCGGCACGCCTCGTTCAACGCGGTGTTCATGTCCGATGCCCGGGTGCCGGCCGCCAACCTCGTCGGCGAACTCGGCGGGGGGTGGAGGATCGCCCTCACCACCTTGGCCCACGAACGGTCGTTCGCGACGATGCGGCGGCCGTCGTACGGCCTGCCGGGCGGACGCCGCGGGCGGGCCCTCGACGAGGCCGACGCCGAAGCCGACGACCACTTCGCGACCTACGTCTGGTACCCGCAGCGGGCGGGCCGCCCCGATCTCGTGATCGAGCGGGCGCGCCGCGCCGGGCGAGCGGGCGACCCGGTCGTGCGCCAGGCGATCGCCGATCTCGTGGCGTTCCAACGGGCCGCCGAGTGGACGGCACGACGGGCGCACGCCGCCCGCCGGCTCGGTCGCCCGCCCGGCCCCGAGGGATCGCTCGGCAAGCTGGCGGCATCGGAGGTGGCCCGCCGGTCGAGCCGGCTGCACGCACTGATCAGCGGTGCTGCGGCGATGCTGAGCGACGGGCCGCACCCGCACGACGCGACGATCGCCGAGGTGCTGATCTCGACCCCGGCCCAGTCGATCGCCGGTGGGACCGACGAGATCCAGCGCAACATCATCGGCGAGCGGATCCTCGCGCTGGCCCGCGAGCCGTCGCCCCAGCCACCCGGGGCCTGACGAACCGGGCTACGACTGGTCGACGAGCCGCAGCCCGGCCGGGGTGATCGACGGTTCGTCGTAGGGCAGATCGACGACGAACTCGGTGCGATGGGCCGGGAAGAGGTGCTCGCTCACCAGCACCGGCACGCCGCGCAGGTCGGTGGTGGTGCGACGGCACTTCAACAACGGGGCACCGACCGGCACGGCCAGCGCCACGGCGTCGTCCTGGCCGGCCGACTCGGCGCCGATCGTCTGGGTGGCACCGCGCAGCTCGACGTCGAGCAGCTCGTAGAACGGCGTGCGCTCGACGTCCTCCAACGAGAACTTCTGGGCGAGCACCGCCGGGCACCACACGGTGACCACCGCGAACGGGGCGCCGTCGGCGAGGCTGACGCGCTTGACGCGCAGCACCCGGTCGGTCGCCAGTTCGGCCCGCACGTGGGCCGGCGGGGCGACGAAGGCGAACTCGAGCACCTGGCGGCCGGCGGCCTTGCCGCTCGACCGCAGCTGCTCGGCGATCGTGCCGAGCCGCTCGAGCCGTTGGCGCACCGGTTCGGTGGCGACGAACCAACCGAACCCCTGCCGGGCGGCGATCAGGCCGTCGTCGCGCACCAACTCGAGCGCCCGGCGGATCGTGACCCGGCTGGCCCCGAACTCGGCCGAGAGTTCGGATTCGCTCGGCAGCACCGTGCCGGCGCTCGCCTGCCTGGCCCGGGCGCGCAACTCGTCCGCGATCTGCTGGTACCGGATGTTCCTCACGACCCCTCGACCCCCGGGTGGTCGATCGGTTCGACGCGGGTGGCGTCGGCCGCGAACCGCGCCGCGCCGTGCGCCGCCAGGACGGGCGGCCCGTCGACCGGGATCGCGACCTGGACGTGACCGATGCCGAGCCGTACCGACCCGTCGGTGGGGCCAGTGGTGGGGTCAGTGGTGCGCTTTGCCGGATCCATGCAACTTGTATTATAGTTGTCTACATGACCGTCAGTGCCACCACCCCTGTCGAACTCGTCGAGGCCGTCTACGCGACGCTGCCGGCAAACGCCCGACTCGGGCGCGAGCGCCTCGGTCGGCCACTCACCCTCGCCGAGAAGATCCTGATCAACCACCTCGTCGACCCCGAAGGTCAAGAACTCGAGCGCGGCGCCAGCTACGCCGACTTCCACCCCGACCGCGTCGCGATGCAAGACGCCACCGCC
The DNA here is from genome assembly GCA_036526035.1 of Ilumatobacter sp. GTDB lineage: Bacteria > Actinomycetota > Acidimicrobiia > Acidimicrobiales > Ilumatobacteraceae > Ilumatobacter. The sequence continues at coordinate 51,760 of DATCZG010000004.1, forward strand.
CAGATGGCGCTGCTGCAGTTCATGACCGCCGGTCTGCCCGAGGCGGCCGTGCCGTCGACGGTCCACTGCGACCACCTGATCCAGGCCAAGGTGGGGGCCCAGATCGACCTCGGCGTGGCGGTCGACACCAACCGCGAGGTGTACGACTTCCTCAAGAGCGTGTCGGCCAAGTACCAGATCGGCTTCTGGGGCCCCGGGTCGGGCATCATCCACCAGGTCGTGCTCGAGAACTACGCGTTCCCGGGCGGGATGATGATCGGCACCGACAGCCACACCCCCAACGCCGGCGGGCTCGGCATGGTGGCGATCGGTGTCGGCGGCGCCGACGCCGTCGACGTCATGACCGGCTTCCCCTGGAACGTGCGCTGGCCCCAGGTGATCGGGGTCCGGCTCACCGGCACGCTGTCGGGCTGGAGCTCGCCCAAGGACGTCATCCTCGAGGTCGCCCGCCTGCTCACGGTCGAGGGCGGCACCGGTGCGATCGTCGAATACTTCGGCCCGGGCGCCGACAGCATCTCGGCCACCGGCAAGGCGACGATCTGCAACATGGGGGCCGAGATCGGGGCCACCACCTCGCTGTTCGGCTACGACGCCAACATGGCGGCCTACCTCGCCGCCACCGGCCGGGCGACGATCGCGGCGGCCGCCGATCGGGTCGCCGACGACCTGCGACCCGACCAGGGCGCGCACTACGACCAGCTGATCGAGATCGACCTCGACCGGCTCAAGCCGCTCATCAACGGCCCCCACTCCCCCGACCGCGCCCACCGCGTCGGCGCCGCCGGCGTCGGCGCCGCGGCCCGCGAACACGGCTGGCCGCTCGAGGTGTCGTCGTCCCTGATCGGGTCGTGCACCAACTCGTCGTACGAAGACATCACCCGGGCTGCGGCGATCGCCCGCCAGGCCGCCGCCCGCGGCCTCGTCGCCAAGACCCCGCTGCTGGTCACCCCGGGTTCCGAGCAGACCAGGGCGACGATCGAGCGCGACGGCCTGCTGGCCGACCTCGAGGCGATCGGCGCCACCGTGCTCGCCAACGCGTGCGGCCCGTGCATCGGCCAGTGGAGCCGGCCCGAGTCGGTCACCAGCGAACCCAACACGCTCGTCACCTCGTTCAACCGCAACTTCCCCAAACGCAACGACGGCTCCGCCCACACGCTCGCCTTCGTCACGTCGCCCGACACGGTGATGGCGATCGCGCTGTCGGGTCGGCTCGACTTCGATCCCACCACCGACACGATCACGGCGCCGGATGGCAGCGAGGTCACCCTCGACGCCCCGGTCGGCCAGGTGCTCCCCGACGCCGGGTACGACCCCGGTCAGGACACGTTCACCGCTCCCCCGTCCGACCCCAGCGGCGTCGAGGTCGCGGTCAGTCCCACCAGCGACCGGTTGCAGCTGCTCGAGCCGTTCCCCGCCTGGGACGGCGCCGACTACCACGGCCTGCCGGTGCTGGTGAAGGCGCGCGGCAAGTTCACCACCGACCACATCTCGATGGCCGGCCCGTGGCTGAAGTACCGCGGCCACCTCGAGAACATCTCGGGCAACCTGTACCTCGGCGCCGTCAGCGCCTACCGCGACGGCCTGGTCGGCCAGGGCAAGAACCAGCTCACCGGCGAGCTGCAGAGCTTCCCCGACATCGCCAGGGCGTACCACGAGGCCGGCCAACCGTGGGTCGTGATCGGCGACGAGAACATGGGTGAGGGGTCCAGCCGCGAGCACGCCGCGATGGAGCCCCGCTTCCGGCTCGGCGTCGTCGCCATCGCCCGCAGCTTCGCCCGCATCCACGAGACCAACCTCAAGAAGCAGGGCATGGTGCCGCTCACCTTCGCCGATCCCGCCACCTACGACCTGATCGCCGAGGACGACCGCATCAACGTGCTCGGGCTTCCCCCGGTGCCGGGCCGCGACGTGCACTGCCAGATCGTCAAGCCCGACGGCTCGACGATCGACTTCGAGGCCAGACACACCTTCAGCGACGAGCAGGTCGAGTGGTTCCGGGCCGGCTCGGCGCTCAACATCGTTCGTTCCAAGGTCGCCGCCGCCGAGGCCTGACCAGCCGCGCGGTGCGCGCCGGCACCGTCAGACCAGGATCCGGCGGGCGTGTTCGATGTCGTGCTGCAGTTGCTGGATCAGGGGGTCGATGCCGTCGAACTTGCGTTCCGACCGCAGGAAGTCGACGAACTGCACCCGCGCCGGCTCACCGTAGAGGTCGCCGTCGAAATCGAGCAGGTGGGCCTCGAGCAGCGAGCTGTCGGCGTGCTCGTAGAACGTCGGCCGGCGGCCGAGGTTGATCGCGCAGGCGTGCGGCTCGCCGTCGGGTCGCTGGTACCAGCCGGCGTACACGCCGTCGGCCGGCAGGCAGACCCGGCTCGGCACCTCGACGTTGGCGGTCGGAAAGCCGAGCAAACGGCCGCGCTGATCGCCCGCCACGACGAGGCCGCGCGCCTCGAACGGCCGGCCCAGCATCCGGGCCGCCAGGCTGACCTCACCGCCGGCGAGCGCCCGCCGGATCGCCGTGCTGCTGACCGGTTCGTCGACGCCGTCGGCGCGCCCGATCAACGTGACGGGCTGCACCTCGAAGCCGTAGGTGGCACCGATCTCGCGCAACAACCCGACGTTCCCCTCGCGGTTGCGGCCGAAGTGGAAGTCCTCGCCGACGACGACGCATTCGGTGTGCAGGCACTTCACGAGCACCCGCTCGATGAACGCCAACGACGACTCCTCGGCCTGGGACCGGTCGAAGGGCAACACGACCGCGGCGTCGATCCCCGAGCCGTCGAGCAGCTCCATCCGCTGGGCGTGATCGGTGAGCAGCTTGGGCGCCGACTCGGGGCGCACGACCATGGCCGGGTGACGGTCGAACGTGACCACCGCCGAGCGGGCGCCGCGCTCGGCAGCGATCCGGCGAACCTGGGCGATCACCGCCTGGTGGCCGAGATGGAGCCCGTCGTAGGCCCCGATCGTGATGACCGTGCGCTCGCCCGGGAAGGGCGCTGACGTTGGATCGGTGACGACGAGCACGGCAGCTGACGCTATCTCCCCGTCGCTGTCGGCAGCACGACCGCCGGCTTCACCGTGCCGCCGCGGAACGCCTCGTACACCGCCAACAGCGTGCCGTCGGGCCCGAACACCGCCCACGGGCCGTCACCGGCGGCGTCGGCCGGGCGCGGCAGCACCCTGCCGTCGGCGACCAGGCCGACGGTGGGGGCGTCGATGTCGACCCGGGCCAGGCCGCGCACCGCCGCCTCGACCGGCAACAGCGCGCACTCGTCCGGTGCGCCCGCCTCGTCGATGCCGAACCCGCCGACCGCCGTGCGCCGCAGGTTGCGGAGGTGGGCACCGCCCCCGAGCAGATGGCCGAGGTCGGCGGCGAGCGTACGGATGTAGGTGCCCGCCGAGCACTCGACGGCGATCGCCAGCACACCCGGTTCGCCGCCGGGCTCGACGCTCAGCGCGTGGATCGTCACCGGGCGCGGCGCACGCTCGACCTCGATACCCTCCCGCGCCAGCTCGTGCAGGCGCCGCCCGTCGACCCGGATCGCCGACACCATCGGCGGGATCTGCTCGATCGCGCCGGTGAGGTGACGGGCGGCGACGGCGCGAGCGTCGTCGACCGTGACCGCCGACATGTCGTGGGTCGCGGTGATCTCGCCCGACGAGTCGAGCGTCGACGTCTCGACGCCCAGCACGACCTCGCCCTCGTAGCGCTTCGTGGTCTTCTCGATGAACCGCAGCAGTTTGGTGGTCATGCCGACCGCCACCACCAGCACGCCGGTCGCATCGGGGTCGAGGGTGCCGGCGTGGCCGATCTGGCGCTCCGCGAACCGGCGGCGCAGCATCGCCACCACGTCGTGGCTGGTGATCCCGGCCGGCTTGTCGACGACGCAGAGGCCGTGGACGGTGGCCGGTCTACGCCTGGCCACGGCGTTGACGGTCCTCGCGCAAGATGTCGTCGATGCGCTCGGCCGACCGCAGCGCGATGTCGGGCCGGAAGTCGAGGATCGGTGTCTTCTTGGCGCGGATCTGCCGGGCGATCGACGACTGGAGCCGGCTGCGATGCGTTCCGAGAGCTTCGACGATCTCGGCGTCACCCTCCTCGCCGGCGAGCGAGTCGAAGTAGACGTGCGCCCGGTTCAGCTCGTTGTCGACCTCGATCCCGGTGACGGTGACGAACGCCAGCCGCTCGTCGTCGATCCGCACGAGCTCGTCGGCGATGATCTCGCGCAGGGTCTCGCCGACCCGCGCCGAACGGGGATAGCGGTGCCCGCTGCTGCGGCCGGCACCGCCACCCGACGAGCGACGCCCGCGTCCGACCATCGGGTCAGCTCAACGTGCGAGCGATCTCGCGCTCGTCGTAGGTCTCGATGATGTCGCCCGGCTTGAGGTCCTGGAAGTCGGACAGGCCGATCCCGCACTCGAACCCGGCACGGACCTCCTGGGCGTCGTCCTTGAACCGCCGCAGCGACGAGACCGAGCCCTTCCAGATGATCGTGCCGTTGCGCAGGAAGCGCACCTTCGAGCCACGGGTGATGACACCGTTCTGCACCAGGCATCCGGCGATCGCGCCGATGCGCGGCACCCGGAAGATCTCGCGCACCTCGGCGTCGCCGGTGACGACCTCTTCGTACTCGGGTGCGAGCATGCCGACCATCGCCTGCTCGATGTCCTCGAGCAGCTTGTAGATGATCTCGTAGGTGCGGATCTCGACGCCTTCGACCTCGGCCGCCTCGCGGGCCTTGCGATCGGGGCGCACGTTGAACCCGATGATCGTCGAGTTGGTGGTGGCTGCCAGCGTGATGTCGTTCTCGGTGATCGCTCCGACCGCCCGATGGACGAACGTGAGGTCGACCTCGTCGCGGCCGAGCTTGCGCAGGCTCTCGGTGACCGCTTCGAGCGACCCCTGCACGTCGGCCTTGAGGACCAGGTTCAAGGTGGCGGACTCGCCGCTTTGGATCTGGTCGAAGATGTCTTCGAGCTTGACACCCGACTTGACCCGGGCGTCGCCGCGCTGGTCGCGCACCCGGCGGTGGAACTCGCGGGCCTCACCGACGGTGCGGGCGGTCTTCTCGTCGGGGGCGGAGCGGAACTCGTCGCCGGCCTCGGGAACCGACGCCAGGCCGAGCACCTCGACCGGCATCGAGGGGCCGGCGACCTTGATCTGCTCGCCGCGGTCGTTGATCATCGCTCGGACGCGGCCCCAGGCCGGGCCGGCGACGATCGGGTCTCCGATCTTCAGCTCACCCTTGTCGACGAGGATGGTGGCCACCGGGCCACGACCCTTGTCGAGGTTCGCCTCGAGCACGACGCCCTTGGCGCGGCCGGTCGGGTTGGCCTGCAGGTCTTCGAGTTCGGCGACCACCAGCAGCTGGTCGAGGAGGTCGTCGATGCCGAGGTTCTCGAGCGCCGACATCTCGACGACGATCGTGTCGCCACCCCAACTCTCGGGCACGAGTTCGAGCTCGGACAGTTCGCTGAGCACCCGCTGCGGATCGGCGTTGTCCTTGTCGATCTTGTTCAGGGCCACGACGATCGGCACCTCGGCCGCCCTGGCGTGATTGATCGCCTCGATCGTCTGGGGCATCACGCCGTCGTTGGCCGCGACGACCAGCACCACCAAGTCCGTCACGTTGGCCCCGCGTGCGCGCATGGCCGTGAAGGCCTCGTGGCCCGGCGTGTCGAGGAAGGTGATGCGGCCGCCGGAGGTCGTCACCGAGTAGGCGCCGATGTGCTGGGTGATGGCGCCCGCCTCGCCCTCGGCGACGTTGGCCTTGCGGATGTAGTCGAGGAGCTTCGTCTTGCCGTGGTCGACGTGACCCATCACGGTGACGACGGGGGCGCGGGGCTCGAGCTCGCCCTCGGGGATCGCGA
>DATCZG010000005.1:0-3770 GCA_036526035.1 Ilumatobacter sp.
CGGCATCTCGGTCTCGAAGTAGGCGTCGTGCCCGTCGATCTCGTCGGTGTACCAGCGCGGGAAGAACGTGGTCAACGCCAGCTCGGGGAACACGACGAGATCGAGGTGGCGTTCGGCCCCCTCTTCGAGCAGGGCGACCAAGCGGGCCACCACGGACTGGCGGTCGTGATCGCGGTTGATCGGTCCGAGCTGACCGGCTCCGATGGCGAGGATCCGGCTCATGTGGTTGCTCCTGTCGAGTGCCGACCGGCTCGGGCGAGGGCCGCCACGACCCGGTCGGGGGTGAGCGGGAAGCTGTCGAACCAGACGCCGGTGGCATCGTGCAGGGCGGCGACCACGGCAGGGGCATAGGTCATGAACGGCATCTCGGCCATCCCGCGCGCTCCCCATGGCCCGTTCGGGTCGGCGAGTTCCATCACGACGCTCTCGATCTGGGTCGGGATGTCGCCGATTCCGGGGATCAGGTACGTGCTGAGGCGCGGGTTGAGCACCCGACCCTCGGCGACCTGGAGTCGTTCGCTGAGCACATACCCGTGGGCCTGCACCACGGCACCTTCGATCTGGCCGATCACATTGGCCGGGTTGATCGCCCGTCCGACGTCGTTGGTGCTCACGACCCGGTCGACGACGATGTGCCCGGTCGCCCGATCGACGGTGAGCTCGACCGCCTGAGCGACGTAGCCGTAGCTGAAGTTGGGGGCACCGGCACCGGTGTCTGGATCGAGCACCTCGGTCGGCGGTGGCACGTATCGGAAGTGTCCGACCGCCGGCCGGTCGCCGTTGCGCCATGCCTTGTCGGCCTGCTCGGCAGCCCCCAGGATCGAGTTGCCGGCCATGAACGTCAGCCGTGAGGCGGACGCCGATCCGGAATCGCCCGACGACGACGTGTCGGAGAAGCCGCCCTGCATCTGCTGGATCGGCACGCCGGTCGCCTCGGCGGCCATCTGCAGGAAGGCGGTGTGGGAGCCCTGACCCACGTCGGCACCTGCGTGGAACAGCTCGCCGCGCTCGGGGCGGTCGGCATCGGGGTCGCCGTGCAGGATGATCGTGGCCTCGCATCGCTCGGGGAAGCCGAACGAGAAGCCGACGTTCTTGAACGAGCAGGCGAACCCGCGTCCCCTCGCCAGGTCGCCCTCGGCGGGTGGCAGCGAGGCGAACGGGGAGAATCCGGGGGCGGGAGCGAGCGGCTGGTCGAACCCGGCCTCGGCGGCGCAGCGCTCGATCACCTGCGGCATCGTGACGCCGGCCGGCATCACGGTCTGGGTGATCCCGATGCTGCCGTCGCGCAGGGCGTTGCGGCGCCGGATCTCGACCGGGTCGATCCCGAGCGCTGCTGCCAGCCGGTTCATCTGGGACTCGGCCGCGAACGCTGCCTGGGGCCCGCCGAAGCCGCGGAACGCGCCACCCGGGACGGCGTTGGTGTACACGGCGTGGCTGTCGATCCGGGCGTTCGGCACCTCGTACGGGCCGGCCTGCCCGAGGTGGCAGTTCCCGAGCACCTTGTTGGTGGTGTAGTTGTAGGCGCCGGCGTCGAGCCATGCCTCGCTCTCGACCGCCACCAGCTTGCCGTCGGCGTCGGCTCCCCACTTGGCGTGGATCCGTCCGCGGTGACGCTTGTGGTGGCCGACGATCGACTCCTCGCGCGACCAGTGGCTGGCGATCGCACGGCGCTCGCCGCGCTCGGCGAGCCGCATCGCGGCCAACCCCAGCACGATCTGCAGCGACATGTCCTCGCGCCCGCCGAACGCCCCGCCGATCGCCGGATAGATCACCCTCACCCGATCCCTGGGCAGGTCGAGGGCGTGGGCGATCTGCTCCTGGTCCTCGTGGATCCACTGGCCGGCGACCTCGACCGTGATGCGGCCCTCGTCGTCGACGTAGCTGACGGCCGCCTCCGGTTGGAGGTAGGCGTGCTCCTGGTAGGGCAGCTCGTAGGTGGCTTCGACGATCGCTGCGGCGCTCGCCCAGGCGTCGTCGATCGAGCCCTTGCGGATCTTGTAGGTGTGGTAGACGTTGCTGCCGAGCCCGAGCTCGGGGTGCACCAGGGTGGCGTCGGGGGCGAGCGCCTGGTCGATGTCGGCGACGATCGGCAGTTGCTCCCAGTCGGCCTCGATCGCGGCTGCCGCAGCCGTGGCCTCGGCCACGGTCTCGGCCACGACGAGCGCCAGGTGATCGGCCTCCCAGCGGCTGACGTCGCTCTCGACCCGGGTGCGCCCGGTGTGTTCGACCGACACGAACACCGGCTGATCGAACTCGGTCAGCCCGTACTCGTTGACCGGCACGTCGCGCCCGGTGAACACGGCCACGACGCCGGGCATCTGTTCGGCCTTCGAGGTGTCGAGCCGGATCAGCCGGGCGTGCGGCTGATCGGTGAACACGACCCGGGCGACGAGCGCGTCGGCCGGGGCCCGGTCGCCCGGGTATTCGGCGGCTCCGGTCACCTTGGCATGGGCGTCGACCCGGATCGTCGAGGTGCCGATGGTCATGATCCACCCGCCACGTGACTGGAGGCGACCTGCTCGATCGCCCGCTCGATCGCCCCGTAGCCGGTGCACCGGCACAGGTTGCCGGCCAGCCCGAGCTGCACTTGACGCAGCGTCGGCGACGGGTGCTCGTCGAGCAGCTTGGCGCACGACATCAGCAGACCCGGGGTGCAGAACCCGCACTGGACGGCACCGCAGTCGACGAACGCGGCCTGGATCGGGGCCAACCGGTCGTCGTCGGCGAGACCCTCGACAGTGACGATCCGGCTGCCGGCGGCGCGACCGGCCGGAACGAGACAGCTCATCACGGCGGCACCGTCGAGGTGCACCGTGCAGGCGCCGCACTCGCCCTCGGCGCAGCCTTCCTTGACCCCGGTCGTGCCGGCCTGGTCGCGCAACCAGTCGAGCAGCGTCACGCCCGCCGCCCCGGCCGCCGTGACGACCTTGCCGTTCACGGTGGCCGTGATCGTGGCCGCCAGGTCGACGTCGACGCCGGAGCGGTGTGCGCCGGAGGGCGTTGTGCCGGTGTTGGTTGTGCCGGTGGTCGGGGGGCGCAGCAAGGGCGAACCGGCGGGCCACTGCGACGCCTGCTGGCCCGAGGCCAGCACCCGCAACGCCCGCTCGACCATCGTGGCGACGAGCGACGTGCGGTAGTCGGCAGTGGCCCGCAGGTCGTCGATCGGGGTCGCCGTCGCGACCGCTGCGGCGACGGCGTCGGCGATCGCTGCATCGTCGAGCCGGCGGCCCCTCAGCAGTGCGCCGAATCCGGCGACCGGCACCACGGTCGCCGCCACGCTGCCGAGCGTGAGCACCGCGTCGGTGACGAGCCGGTCGTCGTGCCGGTCGTCGTGCTGGTCGTCGTGCTGGTCGTCGTGCTGGTCGTCGAACGTGACGACCGCCGTGAGGTGCACGACCGAGATCGCCTGCGCCCGGCGCAGCCCGGCCTTGACGAACAGACCCCGTTGCGAGTCGGTCAGGGCCCGCACCGAGATGCCGGTCACCAACTCGTCGGGGGCCAGCACGGTGGTGCGGAAGCCGGTGATGAAGTCGGCGATCGGAATCGAGCGGCGTGCCGATGTGGACGCGATGTGGACATCGGCACCGAGTGCCAACAGGGCCGAGATCGTGTCGTTGGCGGGGCTGGCCGTGATGACGTTGCCGGCGACCGTGGCCCGGTTGCGGAGTTGCGGCGACCCGACCTCGAGCGACGCCTGGGCGAGTGGCAGCACCAGGTTGCGGCAGACCTCGCTCTCGACGACCTGGCTGTGGGTGACGAGGGCGCCGAGG
>DATCZG010000006.1:0-7123 GCA_036526035.1 Ilumatobacter sp.
CCAGCTGCTCGCCGATCTGCGCCGCAAGTACGGCGACGATCTCGCCGAGGTGTTGGGGTTCCACGCCGCCGCCCGGCAGCGGCTGCACGAACTCGAGCAGTCCGACCGCCGCGCCGCCGCGCTCGACGGCGAGCGCGCCGCCGCGGCGGCCGCCGAACGCGCCGCCGCCGAGGCGGTCGGTCGCCGGCGCCGGGCGGTCGCCCCACGGCTCGCCGCCGAGGTGCAGGCCCGCCTCAACGCGCTCGCCATGCCGCACGCCACGGTGGCGATCGAGGTCGGCGACGGGCCCGACGATCTTCCCGGCGACGCGGTGCGGTTCCTGCTGTCGGCCAACCCGGGCTCAGCGATGTTGCCGCTGCACCGGGTCGCGTCCGGCGGCGAGCTGGCCAGGGCGATGCTGGCGCTGCGATTGGTGCTGAGCCGCGCCGGCGACGCCAGCGGTGCCCCGACCCTCGTGTTCGACGAGGTCGACGCCGGTATCGGCGGGTCGGCAGCGGTCGAGGTGGGCGTCGCACTCGCCGACCTCGGGCGGCACCACCAGGTGCTCGTCGTCACCCATCTCCCGCAGGTCGCGGCGCGCGCCACCCAGCAGTTGGTCGTCACCAAGACCGTCCACGGCGGCGCCACGTTCGCCGCCGTCGAGGCGGTGCAGGGCGACCGCCGGGTCGGCGAGATCGCCCGCATGCTCGCCGGGTCCGACACCGCGGCGGCGATCGAACACGCCCGGGATCTGTTGGGTGCGTGAGCCGCGAATCCGGCGCCGGTCGGAAACTTTTCTCCGACGGTCCGTTCGGTCCGCGCCGCGCGCACCGCGCGCCGGGTATGGTGATCTCCCGTCGTGCAGTCGCCCGGTGATCGCAGGAAAGACGGAGGTTTCCCCCACATGACGAAGCACATCTTCGTGACTGGAGGGGTTGCCAGCTCGCTCGGCAAGGGCCTCACCGCCAGCTCGCTGGGCCGTCTGCTCAAGCTGCGGGGCCTGCGTGTCACGTTGCAGAAGCTCGACCCGTACATCAACGTCGATCCCGGCACGATGAACCCCTACGAGCACGGCGAGGTGTTCGTCACCGACGACGGCGGCGAGACCGACCTCGACCTCGGCCACTACGAGCGCTTCATCGACGAGAACCTGTCGCGGGCGTCGAACGCCACCACCGGTTCGATCTACCAGGCCGTGCTCGCCGCCGAGCGACGCGGCGACTACCTCGGCAAGACCGTGCAGGTGATCCCGCACATCACCGACGAGATCAAACGCCGCATCCGACAGGTCGCGACCGACGACGTCGACGTCGTCATCACCGAGGTCGGCGGCACGGTCGGCGACATCGAGATCCTCCCGTTCCTCGAGGCGATCCGCCAGTTCCGCAAGGACGCCGGTCGCGACAACGTCTGCTACATCCACGTCACGCTCGTGCCCTTCATCGGCCCGTCGTCCGAACAGAAGACCAAGCCGACCCAGCACTCGGTCACCGAGCTGCGCAGCCGGGGCATCCAGCCCGACCTCATCGTGTGCCGCAGCGAGGCGCCCGTGCCCCAGGAGCTCAAGCGCAAGATCTCCAACCTGTGCGACGTCGACGAGCGGGCCGTGATCAACGCCGCCGACGCCGGCAACATCTACGAGCTGCCGCTGATCCTGCACGACGAAGGCCTCGACACGGTCGCCCTCGACGTGCTGCGGATCGACGGGTTCGAGCTCGACGCCACGCCGTGGGTGCAGCTCGTCGAGCGGGTCGAGCAATCGACGCTGCCGGTCAAGATCGGCCTGATCGGCAAGTACGTCGAGCTGCCCGACGCCTACCTGTCGGTGGTCGAGGCGCTCAAGCACGCCGGCTTCCACCACGAGGCCAAGGTCGAGATCGACTGGATCCAGGCCGAAGACGTCGAGGGTCTGCTGGCCTCCGACCGGCTCCGAGATCTCGACGGCATCGTGATTCCGGGCGGGTTCGGTTCGCGCGGCTTCGAGGGCAAGATCGCGGCCGCCCGCTTCGCCCGTGAGGAGGGCGTGCCGTGCCTCGGCCTGTGCCTCGGCCTGCACGCGATGACCGCCGAGTTCGCCCGCCACGTGCTGGGGATGACCGACGCCAACTCGAGCGAGATGGACCCGACCACCAAGTACCCGGTGATCGACCTGATGCACGACCAGCGTGACGTCACCGACATGGGCGGCACGATGCGGCTCGGTGCCTACTACGCCGTGCTGCAACCCGACAGCAAGGTGGCCGCCGCGTACGGCGAACCGGTCGTCAGCGAGCGCCACCGGCACCGCTACGAGTTCAACCCCCGTTTCCGGTCGCGGTTCGAGGCCGCCGGCTTCGTGTGCAGCGGCACCTCGCCCGACAAGCGGCTCGTCGAGTTCATCGAGCTCGCCGACCATCCGTACTGGGTGGCGACCCAGGCGCATCCCGAGTTCAAGAGCCGTCCCGACCGGGCCCACCCGTTGTTCCGTGAGCTGATCCGGGCCGCCCTGGCACGGCGCGACCAGACGCCCCCCGGGCTGCGCCGGATGCTCGACGAGGCGTCGGCGGCGTCCGACGCGCTCGACACCTCTGCATGAGCGGGTTCCGGCGCCTGGGCGAGGCGATCGTCCACCAGGGTCACCTCTGGAAGGTGGTCGTCGCCGAATTCGAGGCCCCGAACACCGAACGCTTCCGGCGCGACATCGTCCGTTCGCCGGGGTCGGTCGGCGTGGTGCCGCTGTTGTTCGACGCCGAGGGGCTGCCCTCGGTCGTGCTCGTACGCCAGTACCGTGCCGCCTACGATCGCCCGGTGATCGAGATCCCGGCCGGGATGCGCGACGTGCCGGGCGAACCGGCTGCCGAGACCGGTCGCCGTGAGCTGGCCGAGGAGGCCGGGCTCGACGCCGACGAGATCGTCCACCTGCTCGACCTGCTGCCGGCGCCCGGCATGACCGACGCGGTCACGTCGATCTTCTTGGCGACCGGCTGCTCGGCGGTCGACCACGACCGGCACGGCCCCGAGGAACACGAGATGGACCTGATCCACGTGCCGTTCGACGAGGCACTGGCGATGATCGACCGCGGCGACATCACCGACGCCAAGACGGTCGCCGGGCTGCTGGCGACCGAACGACGCCTGCGGCTCGACGCCGCGCCGGCGGGCTGAGCCGGGGCGATGGGCGCCGACCTGTCGCTCGAGGCCGAGGAGTTCCTCGTCTGGATGTCGAGCGAGCGTGGCCGCTCCCGCAACACGCTCCAGGCCTACCGTCGCGATCTCGGGCACTACGAGATGTGGCTCGCCGGCCGGGGCCTGACGCCGGCGACCGCCGGCCACGACCACATCGTGGCCTTCGTCGCCGACCGGCGGGCGTCGCGGTTGGCGGCGTCGTCGGTGGCCCGGCAGCTGGCGGCGATCCGGATGCTGCACCGCTATCTGGCCAACGAGCAGCACCGACCCGACGATCCGACGGCGCGGCTCGACGGCGTGCGGGTGCCGTCGGGGATCCCCAAGCCGCTCAGCGAGCAACAGATCACCAGCCTGCTCGACGCGGTGGTCGGCAACGAGGCGCTGCACCGCCGCGACCGCGCCCTGCTCGAGTTGCTGTACGCCACCGGCGCCCGCATCTCCGAGGTCGTCGGCTTGTCGATCGGCGACCTCGATGTCGACGAGTCGCTCGTGCGGCTCTACGGCAAGGGCGGCAAGGAGCGCATCGTGCCGTTCGGTTCGAGTGCCGCCCGGGCGCTCGAGGAGTGGTTCGCACCCGCCGGCCGGCTGCACCTGGCACCCGAGCGGTGGAAGCGTCGGGGCGACGCCGAGGCGGTGTTCCTCAACCAGCGCGGTGGCCGCCTCACCCGCCAGGGCGCCTGGCTGGTGCTCAAGAAGTACGGCGAGCGGGCGGGTATCACCGACCACCTCTCGCCGCACGTGCTGCGCCACTCGTGCGCGACCCACCTGCTCGACCACGGCGCCGACCTGCGTATCGTGCAAGAGATGCTGGGCCACGCCTCGATCTCGACGACCCAGGTGTACACCAAGGTCAGCCAGGAGCGTCTGTGGGAGGTCTACCGCAGGGCCCATCCGCGCGCCGGCGGGAGGCGCACCCGGTGAGCAAGCCCTGGCACCTGTTCACCAAGCCGCACCATTTGGCGGCCCGGTTCTTCGGGTCGCTGTCGAGCCGTCCGCCCGAGCCGGCCGACGACGCGTGGGCCGACTCCCAGCTGCTGGCGGGCGAGCGGGTGCTGTGGCACCGGATGTCGAACCAGGACCGCCGGCACTCGCTCAAGGTCGCCCGCCGGTTCCTGGCCGCCCGCCCACGCGCCAGCCGGGCCGAGGTCGCCGGGGCGTTGCTGCACGACGTCGGCAAGCTCGAGTGCGGGCTCGGCACCTGGGGCCGGGTCGCCGCCTCGCTGGTCGGTCGCCGCACCGACCGCTTCCGGCGCTACCACGACCACGAGCGGATCGGCGCCGAGCTGGCGGCCGCCCACGGGTCCGAGCCGGCGACCGTCGAGTTGATCGACGAACGCGGCCCCGCCTACGCCACGCTGCGCGGTTGCGACCGGGCCTGAGCTGCGGCCCACGCCGGCGCGGCGGGGTTCACGGCGAGCCGAGCCGCAGCACCTTGGCGGTGCGGCGGTCGTTCACGACTGCCCGCAGGATCATCCAGGCCAGCAGTCCGCCCCAGATGCCGGCGATCCCGAGGCCGGGCGTCAACACGGTGACGACCGCGATCGGCGCGACCGCCACCAGATAGCCGAGCGCGGCGAGCCCGAGGAACCGGTAGTCGCCGGCCCCGATCAGGATGCCGTCGTGGGCGAAGGCGATGGCGCCGGGTACCAGCAGCACCGCCAGCCACCACAACCCGCCGGTCGCCCGCGACAACACCTGCGGATCGGCCGAGAACAGGTGGGGGAGCACCGGGGCCAGGGCGGCCACGACGACCGCCAGGATCAGGCCCATCCACAACGACAGGCGGGCCGAGCGGCCCGCCATGCGGGCCGCCGTCGCCAGGTCGTGGCGTCCGAGCTCCTCGGCGACGATCGTCTGGGCCGGCATCGCCAGTGCGTCGAGGCTGAGCGCCAGGAACAGGAACAGGCTCATCACGATCTGATGAGCGGCCAGCGTCGGCTCGTCGATCCGGGCCGCGATCACCGTCGACCCGCCGAACACCACCAGCATCGAGCCGACCCGCAGCAACAGATGCCGGCCGGCGGACATCAGCGGGGCGATGCCCGCCCGATCGGGCCGGCGGACCGAGGCTGCCAGCAGGTTCGGCCGCAGGATCCACAGGAACGCCAGTGCCGCCCCGATCTGGGCGATCACCGTCGACCACGCCGAGCCGGCGACGCCCATGTCGAGACCGAACACGAGCACCAGCTCGATCAGCAGGTTGGCGACGTTGGCGCCGAGCAGCACCCACAACGGCGTCGTGTAGTTGCTGGCGCCGCGCAACACGCCCTGGGCGGCCAGGGTGACCAGGAAGAACGGCACACCGACGGCGCTGATCGACAGATAGGTGGTGGCGTGGTCGGCGACGGCCCCCGAGGCGCCGAACGCGCCGGTGAGCCCTTCGGCGCCGAAAGCCAGCACCACCGCGGCCGGCACACCGAACATCGCCGCCAGCCACAGCGCCTGCACCCCGACGTCGGCGGCTTCGGCGGTGGCGCCGGCACCGAGGCGACGGGCGACCCGCTCGGTCGTGCCGTAGGTGAGGAAGTTGGCGCCGGCGAACACGAACGACAGCACGGTCGCCGCGATCGCCAAGCCGGCGAGCTGTTCGGTGCCGAGCCGGCCGACGATCGCCGTGTCGACGAGCACGTACACCGGCTCGACGGCGAGCGACCCCAGCGCCGGCACGGCGAGCGCGAGGATCCGCCGGTCGTCGGTGGTCACGGGTTCTCACCGGTGGATTCGCGCCGGTGTCCCGCCCGCTCGGATCGCGGCCCGGCCGGGGTCACGAAGGCAGCAGCCCGATGGCGTCGTAGACCCGTTGCAGGGTGGCCGCGGCCACCGCGCGGGCGCGGCCGGCGCCGACCGCCAGCAGCCGGCCGAGTTCGGCCTTGTCGTCGATCAGTTCGCCGTAGCGGGCCTGGATCGGCTCGAGCATGGCGACGACCGCCTCGCCGGTGTCGGCCTTCAGCGGGCCGTACTGGGTGTATTGGGCGGCGAGCGCCTCAGGGGTGCTGTCGGTGCTGGCGGCGAGGATGTCGAGCAGGCTGCTCACACCGGGCTTCGCCTTCACGTCGTAGTACACCTCCGAGTCGGAGTCGGTGACCGCCCGCTTGAACTTCTTCATGATCACCTTGGGGTCGTCGAGCATCATGATGCACCCGGCGTCGGTGTCGGCCGACTTCGACATCTTCGAGGTGGGATCCTGCAGGTCCATCACCCGGGCGCCCGCTTTCGGGGTGACCGCCTCGGGCACCACGAGGGTCTCGCCGAAGCGATGGTTGAAGCGGATCGCGATGTCGCGGGTGATCTCGACGTGCTGGCGTTGGTCGTCGCCGACGGGAACCTCGTTGGCGTCGTACAACACGATGTCGGCGGCCTGCAACGCCGGATAGGTGAACAGCCCGGCCGAGATGAAGCTGCCCTCGCGTTTGGCGGTCTTGTCCTTGAACTGGGTCATGCGGCTCAGTTCGCCGTACGAGACCGTGCACTCCATCACCCAGCCGAGCTGGGGATGCTCGGGCACGTGGCTCTGCACGAAGACGGTGGCGATCTCGGGGTCGAGGCCGATCGCGAACAGCATCGCGGCGAGTTTCAAGGTGGCCTCACCGAGCACCCCGGGCTGTTCGGTGACGGTGAGCGCGTGCAGATCGACGATGCCGTGGAAGACGTCCTTTTCGTGCTGGCCCGAGACCCAGTTGCGCAAGGCGCCGAGGTAGTTGCCCAGATGGACGTCACCGGTGGGTTGGATGCAAGAGAGCACGCGCGTCACGGTCAGCGAGGCTACCGGCCGGCGCCGCCGCGGCCCTCCACCGGTGCGGCGCGGTCCGACGGCAGCGGCGGTGTCCGGGTGGGTGCCACCCGGGCTGGTTACACCGGTGTCATTTCGTGGGGTAGGCTCGCGATCCGATGTCCATCGACGTGCACACCCCGGTCTACGACGGCCCGTTCGACCTCTTGTTGCAGCTGATCCTGAAAGAGCAGGTCGACCTGTACGAGA
>DATCZG010000007.1:0-67725 GCA_036526035.1 Ilumatobacter sp.
GGTGAACTCGGCTTTCGAGATCGGGCGGGCGCCCTGGGCGGCGATCGAGGCGGCGGCGACGGCCGCCGGCGACTCGCCGGGCCGCACCACCGACACGGTGTGCACGACCGCCCGCTCGCCGTCGACGACGGCGCTGCCGTAAGCGGCCACCAGCTGCGGCGGCGAGGGCGGTCCGGCCGCCACGGCGTGCCCCACGGCGGCGATACCCGACGACACGAGCAACGCCCCAACGATCAAACCTGGCAACTTCGTCATGGATGGGCCTTTCGCCTCGCCGGATTGCTCCCGAAACTCCTCGAGTTGTGAACGACAAATTAGTTGGCATCTACGCTACCAGGGCCGACCGGCGATGTCACGGCGGCCGGTGTCACGGCGCCGATGTCACGCCTCGTCGCGGTCGGCGAGGTAGGCGCGGCCCTCGGTGCACTCGTCGCGCAGCGGGCACCAGCGGCACGGCGGGCCGGGCCGCTTGACCGGCGGGCGGCCCTCGACGCGCAGCTCGATCTCGGCGTGGACGCCGTCGAGCATGCGCCGTGACGCCGTGAGCAGCACCGCCTCGTTGACGTCTTCGACGACCGCCTCGCCGGCGTCGAGGTAGAACGACGCCAGCTTGCGGGGCGGCACCTGGGTGCGCAACGTCTCGATCAGGGCGTAGAAGCGCAGGTCGTCGCGGTGGCGGGCGGCGACCCAGCCGGTCTTGAGGTCGATCAACACCTTGCGGCTCTCGGCCCCGGCCGGCCGGCCGATGACGAGATCGACCTTGCCGGCCAGCACGACCGGCCCGTCGAGCGGCCAGCGCACGCTGGACTCGACGGTGGGCGCCGCCCGCCGGTCGAGCGGGGGGAAGCACTCTTGGAACTTGACCAGCTTGTCGACCGCGAAGCCGCGCAGGTCGGCGAGCGCGGCCTCGCCGAGCCGTTCGATCCAGTCGCCGAGGCTGGTGTCGTCGTCGGCGAGCCGGGCGAGGGCCTCGTCGACGACGTCGGCCGGCACCGGGTCGCCGTGCCAGTTGACCAGCAGCTGCACCGCCCGGTGGGCGACCTGCCCGCCGGCGACCGCCGGCGACCAGGCGAAGTCGTCGGGCAACAGGTGCTGCACCTCGCAGCCGAGCACGGTGGCGAGACGGTGCTTGCTGAGGTAGACCGACTCGCTGCCGAGCCGTTCGCCGAACTCGGCGAACGCGGCGTCGATGTCGGCCCGCAGCGACGCGACGAACGCCGGGTCGAACACCACCGGGTCGGGCCGGCGCCGGAGCAGGGCGAGGGTTTTGGTCTGGAGCGGCGAGAGCACCGGCTCGGTCGTCGCGGACCCGGGATCGGTCATCGGGATCGACGTTACCGAACGGGTGTCGCCGTCGGCGCCCGACCGGCCCCGACCGGGTGGGGCCGACGATGTGACAGCCCTCGTTCACACTGGGGGTATGCCAGCACCGACCCCTTCGGCCACCACGGTCGACTTCGCCGCCGCCGCTCGCACGCTCACCCGTGAGGCGCGCCGCCGGGGGCTGATCGGGCCGAGCTTCCGGTGCCCGCCCCGGCTGGTCGGTGCCGATCGCACGATCCGCCGGCGCAGCGACGGTGCCGTCGTCTCGGTCCGCCTGCGGGGCCGGCCGTGGGCGGCCGTGCAGGCCGACATGATCGAAGGGGTCGTCGCCGCCAACCAGCTCGCGCCCCCGCAGTCCGACCGCCTGCGCGCCGAGTTGTGGGCCGAGCTGTCGGTCGCCGGTGGCGCGGTGCCCGTCGCCGTGCCCGACCGCAGCGGGGCGATCGCCCGGGTCGCCTGACCGCCCGCCCCCGGCGCTGCCGGGCCCGCCCCCGGCCGCCGGGTAGGTTGAGCGCGTCGCCCGGGTGGTGGAATTGGCAGACACGGGGGGCTTAAACCCCCCTGGATCGCAAGATCTGTGTGGGTTCGAACCCCACCCCGGGCACCGGTGCCGCGCACGCGTCGGTGGTGTGCGTGGCCGGTCGCGGCGGTGTGCGCTTCGGTGACCTCTTGCCCTATCCCGGTCGACATCGGCGTGCTCGACTGTGAGGTAGCGGCGCGTCGACGCCCCGACGGCGCGCCCGATGGTCGACCACGAAAAGGAGCCCGAGATGAGCAGGAAGCTGTTGGTCGGTGCGTTCGTCGCCCTCGTCGCCGCGATCGGCGTCGCGATGTGCGCCAAGTCGGGTCGGTGCCGCCGCGCCGGCACCGACGAGCACGAGTCGGCCGTCACCGGTGGGGTGCGAGCCGACGCCACCGAAGCCGACGCCGACGTGCTGGCACTACTCGACGACGACGTGTTCGCCGCATCAGCGGCGACGTGACGCCGGCGGGGCCGCGTCGCCCGGCCCCGGCCGTGTTCGGCGCCCGATCGCCCCGGGCGTCGATCCCGACGCGAGATCCCGTGCGAGACAGGCGCGACGAGAGAAGGGCGCAAACAGATGACGACCATCCAGCGCGCGGCCGCCGACTTCCTCGCCAACCGGCGGATCGCGGTCACCGGCGTGTCACGCTCGCCGAACGGCCACGGCGGCAACGCCGTGTACCAACGGCTGCGGTCACGCGGCTTCGACGTCTTCGCGGTCAACCCGCACGCCGACGAGGTCGAAGGCGACACCTGCTACCGCGACGTGGCGTCGATCCCCGGCGGCGTCGACGCCGTCGTGATCGCCACCCGTCCGGAACACGCCACCGCGACGATGACCGAGTGCGTCGAACTCGGCATCGGCCACGTGTGGATGCACCGTGGACCGGGGCCGGGCAGCGTCTCGGCCGATGCCGCCGCCCACGGCCGCCGGCACGGCATCACCGTGATCGACGGCGGATGCCCGCTGATGTTCGATCCGGCCGCCGACTTCGGCCACCAGTGCATGAAGGCGATGCTCACCCTGGCACGCCGCGTGCCGCGCACGGTGTGACCGCGGTGGTCAGCCGGCGGCGAGCGCGGCGCGTTCGTCGCTGGAACCCGACGGGAACGTGACCGCGACGGTGACCGCCGCCGCCAGGTAGGCGGCGGCGACGAACCCCCACGCCCACCGGAACATCGTGATGTCGGGGGCCTCCGCGACGTCGGCGAGCACGGCGACGATCACCGAGATGCCGAGCGCGTAGAACACCTGCTGCGTCGTGCGCACCGTCGCGTTGGCGGTGCCGAACTGGGCCGGGCTCACGTCGGCGAGCCCGGCGCTGGCCCACGTGGCGATCGTGGCACCCACCCCCAGGCCCACCATCAGCGACATCGGGACGTAGACGGTCCAGGTGGCCGGCGTCTCGTCGAGCAGCACGAGCAGCGACAGGTAACCGAGACCGCACGCCACGCTGCCGCCGGCCAGGATCCAGCGGTGGCCGATGCGGTCGGCCCAACGCCCGGCGAAGGGCGACACGAGCGCGGCGAGCAGGGGCGACGGCACGAGCGCCATACCGGTCGTGCGCAGCGACTGGCCCCACAGCTCCTGCAACAGCAGCGAGTTGGTGAGGAACCCCGAGGTGAACGCCATCGAGTACAGCGCCAGGGCGGTGTTGGTGCTGCGGAACGACGCCAGCCGGAACAAGTCGAGCTCGAGCAGCGGTTCGGGGTGGGTGCGCGACCGCCGGATCAGCAGCGGGATCATCGCCGCCCCGACGACGAACGCCGCCGCCACCCGCGCGTCGGCGATGCCCCATGTCTCGGCCCGCACGATCGCGAACATCATCAGCGCCACGCCGACCGTGCCGATCGGTACGCCGACCAGGTCGACCCTGCCGGTCGCCGCCGGGTTCTTCGACTCGCGCAAGAGCCGCGGCGCCAGCACCAGCACCAGCGCGCAGATCGGCACGTTGATCCAGAACACCCCGCGCCACGACCAGATGTCGGTGAGGAACGCCCCCAACGCCGGGCCGACGACGGCGCCCAGCGCCCCGGTCGCACCGGTCAGGCCGATCACCGTCGAGCGCTTGTTGGGCGGGAAGTCGGGCAGCACGACCGCGATCGCGGTGGGGGCGATGATCGCCCCGCCGATGCCCTGCACGACGCGCGCCAGGATCAACATGGCGGCACTCGGGGCGAGCGCGCTGAGCATCGAGCCGACGGCGAAGATCGCGACGCCGGGGATGAACAGCCGCTTGCGGCCGATGCTGTCGGCGTAGCGCCCGGCGACCAACAGCAGCGCGGCGACCGAGATGTTGTAGCCCGAGATGATCCAGCCCAGGGTCGACTCGGCGACACCGAAGTCTTCGCGGATCGTCGGGAACGCGACGTTGACGGCCGACACGTCGATCACGACCAGGAAGAACACCAGCGTGGTGACGATCACCCCGACCCACGGGTTGCGCCCGCCGAGGCCGTCGGGCTCCGTAGCCGGTGCGGCCGGGGTGGCGCCGACCGGGGTCGGTTCGGGGGCGGGTGGCATGGCGAGCCGACTCTACGGGGCGACCGCCCGGCCGCTACGGATTGGACTGGATGAACTGCAGCAGGTTGGTGACCAGCACCTCGGGGGCGTCCTCCTGGCAGAAATGGCCGACGCCGGGCATCTCGACGATCGGGGCGTCGGGCCACAGGGCGCGGAAGTCGGCGATCGCCAGCGCCGGCGGGATCGCCCGGTCGTCCATGCCCTCGAGCAGCATCGCCGGCTTCGAGCGCAGGGCGGGCACCCCGTCGGCGCCCTCGATCACATACGGCACGATGCGTCCGCTGTAGGCGTCGATCGGGAACTCGTAGACGCCGATCGCCGAGTCCCAGTCGGGGAACGGCGCCGAGTACGCCCGGATCCAGGTGTCGGTCACCGCGGCCGAGTTCTGGAAGCCGATGATCTTCATCACCGACAGCACCGTCGAGCCGGCGTTGCGCAGCACCGCTTCGGTGCGGCCCGATTCGAGGCCCTCGCCGATCCACCGGAACCACGGCGAGTCGTTGTTGCGTGGGACCTTTGGGTCGCGCACCCCTCCGTAGCCGGCGAGCGTGTTGGCGAAGAAGATCCGCTTCACGCGGTCGGGGTGGCGGACCGTGAACCCGGCCGCGATCGGGCCGCCCCAGTCCTGGCCGACGAGGGTGATGTCGGTCAGGTCGAGGTGCTCGACGAGCGCGACGAGGTTCTCGACGTGGGTCCGCAGCGTGTACTCACGGTCGAGCGGCGTCTCGGACTTGCCGAAGCCCATGTGGTCGGGCACCACCACCCGGTGCCGGCGGCTGAGGCCCGGGATCAGGTTGCGGTACAGGTAGCCCCAGGTCGGTTCGCCGTGCAGGCACACGATGACCTGCCCGTCGCGGGGCCCCTCGTCGACGTAGTGCTGGCGGAAGCCGTGTCCGTCGAACGTGTGGGGAGCGAACGGGAACGTGCCGTCGAAGTCGTCGTCGAGGTCGATCATCCGCCCAGTGTCGCGAACCCGGCCCGGCGGGGCCCCACCGGGCCGGTCAGCAGCGCTCGACGGCCCGGGCGAGGCGCCCGGCGGCCTCGGCCAGCTGGGTCGGTGTCAGCGTCGAGTACGAGAACCGGGCCTTGGAGTCGGGCACCTGGTCGATCGTGAACGCGTTGCCGGGGACGAACGCCACGCCTTCGTCGACGGCGAGGCGCAACAGCTCGGTGGTGTCGGCGACGCCGGGGAACTCGGACCACAGGAACATGCCGCCGTCGGGGCGGTGGAACCGGATCCGATCGCCGAGCGTCGCCTCGAGCGCATCGGACAACGCCGTGCACCGCTCGCGGTACATCGGCACGATCCGGGCCTTCTGGGCGTCGAGCCACCCGGGTCGGCCGACCACGTTGGCGAGCAGCAGCTGGGCGAAGCTCGAGGTGTGCAGGTCGGCGGCCTGCTTGGCGCGCGCCGCCCAACCGATCACCTCGCGCGGGCCGATCATCCAGCCGACCCGGAAGCCCGGTGCCACGATCTTCGAGAACGTGCTCAGGTACACCGCCCGCGTCGTGAAGCTGGCGACCGGCGGCAGCGGGGAGCCGTCGAAACGGATCGCGCCGTAGGGGTCGTCCTCGATGATCAACAGCTCGTGACGATCGGCCAGCTCGGCGAGCAGCCGGCGTCGCTCGAGCGACATGGTGGCACCCGACGGGTTGTGGAAGTTGGGCACCACGTAGACGAACTTCGGCCGCAACCCCGCCTGCAGCCGCTCGGCGAGCAGCTCGACCTGCATGCCGTGCTCGTCGCCGGGGATCACCTCGAAGCGGGGTTGGAACAGCTCGATCGCCTGCACCGCGCCGAGGTAGGCGGGCGACTCGGACACCACGACGTCACCCGGATCGACGAGCACCTTGGCGAGCAGGTCGAGCGCCTGCTGCGAGCCGTGGGTGACCACGATCTCGCCCTCGACGGCGACCGGCCGGCCGAGCACCGTCGAATACTCGGCGGCGAGCCACTGGCGCAGTTCGATCACCCCGTCGGTGGCGCTGTACTGCACCACCCGGGGCCCGAACTCGCCGAGCAGACGGTCGGCTTCGCGGCGCAGATCGGGCAGCGGGAAACTGTCGGGGGTCGGCAGGCCACCGGCGAGCGACAGCATGTCGCTCATCTCGGTGAGCTTCAACAGGTCGCGGATCGCCGACGAACGGAGACCGGCGGTGCGGGCGGCGAAGGTGTACGACATGGGCTCTCCGTTCGAGGACCGCGGCACGATACCCGACCCGACCTTCACACCGACGGTGTGGTCGGCGGGCCGCCGGGGGGTGTCAGCCGGGGCCGCCCTCGGCCGCCTTGGCAGCGGCCTGCTCGTCGACCACACGCTTGGTGTTCGCGGCGAGCGACGTCTCCTCGACGATCTCGAGCACGTTCTTGCCGATCTTCTGCAGCTCGGCGAGCGAGATCTTGTCGATGACCGCCTCGGCCGCCCCGCCTTCGGTGCGACCCTTCGGCTGCCACTGGCCGGCCTGGTAGTTGCCGTCCCGGTCCCACCAGGAGGCATAGGCACCGCTTTCGTTGCCCGACGGGATCCGCATGTTGAGCGCCGCCGGATCGTGCACCTTGTAGCGATAGATCGAGTAGCTGGGGGCGCACTTGCTGACCCACGACCCCGGCGGGATGCCGAGCGCCACCTCGAGATCCCAGATGCCGCGGGCGCCGTCGGCGGCCGCAGCGGCGACGAGTTGGTCGGCTTCGCCGAGCGGGGCGATGAAGTTCGCATCCTGTCCCCAGCCGCCCCAACCGGAGCCGTCCTCGTTGAGGTTGAAGAAGTTCTTGTGGTGCCAGACGGTGATGAACGCGTGACCGCCACCGAGGAACTGTTCGAGATGCTTGGACTGCAGGGAGTCGGCGTCGTCGCGCGACCCCATGTAGTTGTCGACGGACCCGATCTTCTCCTTCGAGTTGACCTGGCTGGCCAGCCAGGCGCCGCCGGCGGTGGTCGTCGTGGCGGAGTCACCCGGCTTCATCGTCGGACTCGTACCGACGTTGAACTCCCGGGACTTGTCGACGACCGAGCTGACCTTCCCCCAGTTCTTTCTGCTGCGGGCGCTCTGCTCGGCGTCGTTGCCGACCCGGGCGATGGTGGCGGGGGCGCGACGAGCGATCTCGAGCGGCTCTCGCCGGGCCGCGGTGTTGGAGCGGATGCGGCTGGTGACCACATCGGCGACCGCATCGGCCTCGCGTTCGAGCGGGTCGGTCGCCGACCCGACCATCATCCGGCGTTGGACCCTGCCCTCGCTCTGGCCGCCCGTCGCCAGCGCGCCGAGCAGGTGTCGTGCGCCGATCGGTGGCGGCGCGCCGGCACCCTCGAACCCGGCGGCTGGTGTGGAGTCCGCGGATCGGGCCCGAGGCACCGGAGACCTGGTGCCGGTCGGTTGGTGTCCGGGGGCGAGTTGCTCCTCCTCGAGCTCCTCCGGATTGGGCCTTCGAGCGCGCACCTGCCTCGACCACGACATGGGCCCGACCATAGCCCAACCGGCGTGAGCCTGCTGCCGCCGATCCGCTCCGACGGCAGCAGGCTCATGTTGTCGTCACCCGATGCCCGCCCGTCGTCGGTCGCGGGGTTGCCGGGCAATAGGGTGGGCGGCAACGACTAGCAGTGTTTGCAGGAACGCATGACCAAGAACGCCAACTTCAGTTTCGGTGACGTTGCGCTCGTCTCGCTCGAGGCCTGCGAACCGCCCGTCGTGATCACCTCGGCGTCGGTCGACGAGCGGCTGGCGCCGTTCTACGAGCGCACCGACGGACGGCCCGGGCTGCTCGAGAACCTGGCCGGTATCCGCGAGCGCCGGCAGTGGCCCGCCGACGTCTCGTTCACCGACGCGGCGGTGATGGCGGGCGAGCGGGCGATCGCTTCGGCGGGGATCGATCGCGCCCGGATCGGGCTGCTGATCGACACCAGCGTGTGCCGTGCCCGGCTCGAGCCGTCGAGCGCGGTCACCGTGCACGACGCGCTCGGCCTCGAGAGCACCTGCTTGAACTTCGACCTCGTCAACGCCTGCTTGGGGTTCGTCAACGCGATGCACCTCGCAGGGGTGATGATCGACGCCGGCCAGATCGACTACGCCTTGATCGTCGACGGCGAGGGCACCCGCGAGATCTACGACAACACGATCGACTACCTCAACGAGCACGGCACCGGGGTCGACGACATCATCGCCAACTTCGCCTCGCTCACGCTCGGCTCGGGGTCGGCAGCCGCCGTGCTCGGCCGTCACAGCGCCAACCCCGGCAGCCACCGGCTGGTGCGTGGGTTCTTCCGGGCCGCCACCCAGCACCACGAACTGTGTGTCGGCTCGCTCGAGGGGATGATCACCGACACCCGTGGGCTGCTCGACGCCGGCACCGAGCTCGCCAAGCTGGCGTGGGACGAGGCCGGTGCCACCGACACCTGGGGAGGGTGCGACCGGTACATCTTCCACCAGGTCAGCGAGGTGCACACCAACGCGATGCTCGACGTGCTGGGCATCGACGCCGACCGGGTGCCCAAGACGTTCCCGACCTACGGCAACATCGGCCCGGCGGCGATCCCGATCACGCTGGCCAAGGTCGCCGACTCGCTGTCGCCCGGCGACTCGGTGCTGTGCCTCGGGATCGGCTCGGGCCTCAACGCCGGCCTGCTCGAAATCCAGTGGTGACGGCGCCGGAGGTGACGGCCCCGTGAACCGGCCGTTCCGGGCCGCCGCACAGCTTCCCCCGGCCGGTCTCGCCGGCCTCGACCCGGGATGGTCGCGGCTGGTGCACGTGGCGCGCACCGACGGCGTCGGGCGCACCTGGCACCTGCTCGACAACCGGGTCGCCGACCCCCGGCTGACGTTGCTGTGCGTGCACGGCAACCCGTCGTGGTCGTACCTGTACCGTCACCTGGTCGCTTCGGCGCCCGGCGACGTGCGGGTGATCGCCGTCGACCAGCTCGAGATGGGATGGTCCGAGCGAGCCGGCACGGTCCGCCGGCTCGCCCGACGGATCGACGACCTGTGCGAGCTCACCGCCGAGCTGGGTCTCGACGGGCCGGTCGTCACGGTCGCCCACGACTGGGGTGGGCCGATCTCGCTCGGCTGGGCGGGGCGGCACCGGGCCCAGCTGGCAGGAATCGTGCTGATGAACACCGCGGTGCACCAGCCGCAGGGATCGCCGGCGCCGAGCCTGATCCGGATGACGAGGACGCGGCCGATGCTGCGCAGCGTGACGGTCGCCACCACGGCGTTCATCAGGGGGGCGCTGGCGATGTCGCGGCCGCGCCCGGCGCCCGAGGTGCGCGACGGCTTCCTGGCGCCCTACCTCACCGCCGAGCGCCGGGTGGCGATCGCCGACTTCGTCGCCGACATCCCGCTCGATCCCTCCCATCCCAGCGCCGCCGCGCTCGATGCGATCGCCGCCGGCCTCGACGGGCTGCGCGACGTCCCGGCCCTGCTGCTGTGGGGGGCGAACGACCGGGTCTTCTCGGACCTGTACCTGCACGACCTCGAGCGCCGGTTGCCGCACGCCGACGTGCACCGGTACCCGTCCGCCGGCCACTTCGTGTCGGAGGACGCCGACGTCGTCGGGGCGATCATCGACTGGACGGGCACGCTCGACCGCCCGCCGGCGGCGCCCGCGGCGGGCTCGGGGCGGCCCTCGACGCTGGCCGCGACCGGCGACGCCCCCGGTGACCGGCCGGCGGTCGTCGAGCTGAGCGGGCCCGCCGGTCGGGTCTCGTTCACCCGGTTCGCCGAGCTCGTCGAGGCGACCGCCGCCGGACTCGCCGGGGCGGGGGTCGCCCCGGGCGACCGCGTCGCGTTGATGGTTCCGCCAGGGGTCGACCTGGCGGTCGCCCTGTACGCCTGCTGGCGGTTCGGGGCCGTGGCCGTGCTGATCGACTCGGGCCTCGGCCCGGCCGGCATGAGCGCCGCGATCGCGGCGGCCGCCCCGTCCCATCTGATCGGGGTGCCCAAGGCCCTCGCCGCGGCCCGCACCCTGCGCTGGCCGGGCCGCCGGATCGCGGCGACGGCGATGCCGGCGACGGTGCGCCGGGCGCTGGGGGTGACGTCCGACCTGCCGGCGTTGCGCGCCGCCCCGGGCGTGCTGCCGTCGCCGCCGACCGTCGACGACGTGGCGGCGGTCGTGTTCACGTCGGGGTCGACCGGGCCGTCGAAGGGTGTCGTCTACACCCACGGCCGGCTCGAGGCGCAGCGCGACGCGTTGGTCGGCCTGTTCCGGATCACCACCGACGACCGGTTGGTGGCGGCGTTCGCCCCGTTCGCCTTGTTCGGCCCGGCGATGGGGATCACATCGGTGGTTCCCGCGATGGACGTCGCCGCCCCCGGCACGCTGACCGCCGCAGCGCTCGGCGACGCCGCGGTCGCCGTCGACGCCACGCTGGTGTTCGCCTCGCCGGCCGCACTCGCCAACGTGGTGCGCACCGCCGACGGGCTGACCGGGGAACATCGCGAGGCGTTCGCCCGGGTGCGGGTGCTGATGTCGGCGGGGGCGCCGGTGCGCCCGTCGCTGTTGCGGGCGGCGGCCGGGCTGTTCCCGAACGCCACCGCCCACACGCCCTACGGGATGACCGAATGCCTCCCGGTCGCCGACATCGACCTCGCCGGGATCGACGCCGCCGGGGGAGCGACACCAGCGAGCGACGGGTCGGGTGGCGACGGCGTCTGCGTCGGCGAGCCGCTCGCCGGGGTCGAGGTGCGGTTGCGCCCCCTCGACGGCCTCGGCCGGGCGAGCGGTGAGCTGACCTCGGCCCCCGGAGTGCTCGGTGAGGTCGTGGTGCGGGCGGCGCACGCCCGGGCGGGATACGACCGCCTGTGGCACACCGGGTTCACCGCCTCGCAGCCGCCGGGATGGCACGCCACCGGCGACGTCGGGCATCTCGACGGGTCGCGACGGCTGTGGATCGGCGGCCGGGTCGGCGACGTGATCGCGACCGCCGCCGGGCCGATCGCCCCGGTGCGCCTCGAGCAGGCGATCGAGGCGCTCGACGACGTCGAGGCGGCGGCCGTCGTGGGCGTCGGGCCGCCCGGCGTGCAACACGTCGTCGCCGTCGTGCGGACCGAGCCGCCGCCACCGGCGCCCCGCCCGGCGGCGCTCGCCCTGGTCGACCGGGTCCGGCAGGCGGCCGGGCTCGACGTCGTGGCGGTGTTCGAGGTGCCCGACCTGCCGGTCGACCGGCGCCACAACTCGAAGGTCGACCGCACCCGGGTGGCGGCGTGGGCCGCGGCGGCGCTCGCCGGCGGGAGGCCGGGCCGGCCGTGAAGGTGCTGGTGACCGGCGCGACCAGCATGATCGGCCGCCAGGTGGCGGGCCGCCTGACGGCGCGCGGCGACGAAGTGCGCACGTTGCAGCGCACGTCGCCGCGATCCGGGGCGGGGCCCGCTGAACCGCCCGGTGAGGCCGTGCTGGGTTCGGTCGCCGACCGCGACGCCGCGGCTCGGGCGTGTGCCGGGTGCGACGCCGTGATCCATCTCGCCGCCAAGGTCGGGGTGACCGGCACGTGGGCCGAGTACGAGCAGACCAACGTCGCCGGTACCGCCACGATGCTCGCCGCGGCGCGCGCCGCCGGGGTCGCGGCGTTCGTGCACGTGTCGACGCCGTCGGTCGCCCATGCCGGGGTGGCGCTGGTCGGCGCGGCCGCCGAGCCGGCCGACCCGGGGCGCACGCGCGGCCACTACGCGACCAGCAAGGCGATCGCCGAACGGCACGCCCTCGCCGCGAACTCGGCGGCGATGCCGATCGCCGTGATCCGCCCGCACCTCGTGTGGGGCCCCGGCGACACCCAGCTGGTCGGCAGGATCGTCGAGCGGGCGCGGCGGGGCAGGTTGGCGCTGGTCGGCTCGGGCGCCGCGCTCGTCGACAGCACCTACGTCGACAACGCCGCCGACGCCCTGATCGCGGCGCTCGACCGGGCCGGCGCCGTCGCCGGGCGGCCGCTGGTGGTGTCGACCGGCGAGCCCCGCACGGTGCACGAGCTGGTGGCGTGGATCCTCGCCGCGGCCGGCGTCG
Organism: Ilumatobacter sp.; assembly: GCA_036526035.1. Classification (GTDB taxonomy): domain Bacteria; phylum Actinomycetota; class Acidimicrobiia; order Acidimicrobiales; family Ilumatobacteraceae; genus Ilumatobacter. The sequence continues at coordinate 12,355 of DATCZG010000007.1, forward strand.
ACTGGACGCCGCGGCACGTGCCGACCCCGATGGCGGTCGGCGCCGGGGCGGTCGCGGAACGGGTGTGGGAACGCGCCGGGCGGGTCGACGACCCGCCGATCACCAGCTTCCTGGCCGAGCAGCTCGCCACCGCGCACTGGTTCGACCAGCGCGCGACCCGGGCCGCGCTGCAGTGGCTGCCGGCGGTGTCGCTCGCCGACGGGTTCGCCCGCCTGGCCGACTGGTACCGCGGCGCGCCCGGCCTCTGACACGACGGGCTAGGTTGCCCGGCATGAACCCCGACGTGAACCCCGACGTGTCCGTGACCCGTGAGATCGCCGCCCCCGCCGACGCGGTGTGGGCGATGGTGGCCGACCTCACCCGGATGGGCGAATGGTCGCCCGAGAACCGGGGCGGCAAGTGGCTCAGGGGCGCCTCCGGCGCGCAGCCGGGCGCCAGGTTCCAGGGTGTCAACCGCAACGGCTCGAAGCAGTGGAAGTCGGTCGCCACGATGGTCGACGTCGAACCCGGGAAGCGGTTGGCGTTCCGTTCGTCGGTGCTCGGGATCCCGATCGCCGACTGGGCCTACGACCTCGAGCCGACCGCCACCGGCTGCCGGGTGACCGAATCGTGGACCGACCGCCGCCCACGCTGGTTCCTCGGGCTGTCGGCCAGGGCGAGCGGCGTGCCCGACCGCACCCCGTACACCCGGGCGGGCATCGAGCAGACGCTCGAGCGGCTCGCCGCCGCCGCCGAGGCCGCCGCCAGCTGACGTCGACCCGGCGTGGCACGCCGCGGCCTCAGGCCGAGAACTGCTCGAACGCCTCGAGTGCCCGTGTCGCGTAGGTCGACGCCGGGCCGCCACCCATCAACAGCGCCACCCCGATCGCCTCGTGCACCATGTCGGCGGTGGCGCCGGCCTTGATCGCGTCGTGCATGTGGAGCGTGAGGCAGTCTTCGCAGCGCATGCAGATCGCGATCGCGACCGCCATCAGTTCCTTGCTGGCGCGGGTCAGCGCACCGTCGGCGACCGCCGACCGGTGGAGTTCGCCGAACCCCTTCATCTGGTCGGGGATCACCTGGTAGAGGTCGCGGTATCCCTGGTTCAGCTCGGAGCGCCGTCCGGGATGGTCGTGGGCGGTCATGGGGTCTCCTCGTGCAACGGGTCGGCCGGGTGTGGTTCAGGTGAAGATGATCTGGCCGCCGGCCGACATGTCGTAGAAGTCGCCGACGGTGATGATCGCGTCGACCTCGTCGATCAGGTCGTCCTCGGTGAGGCCGAACAGGTCGACCGAGGCCAGGCAGGCGTAGATGCCGGCGCCGGTGTCGTGGATCATCTCGATGAACTCCGGGATGCCCGGGAAGTCGAGCTCCTGGATCTTCTTCTCCATCATCTTGGTGGCGAGTGCCGACACGCCCGGCAGGCCGCCCGCCCAGGTCGGCATGTGCAGGCCCGGGTTGCCGACGGTGGCGACCTTGATGTGGTCGTGGCGGTCCTTGTGGATCGCGTCCATGCCGAAGAAGGTGAAGAACAAGTTGGCCTCGATGCCCTCGTTGCGGGCCCCGTTCGCCATGATCAGCGCCGGGTAGATGCCCTCGAGCGAGCCCTTCGAGACGATGATCGAGACCTTCTCGATGGCCGCCTTCTGCCGAGCCGTGCCGAGCGCGGTGCCGGTGTCGGTGGTCGTGGTGTCGGTGGTCGTGGTGTCGGTGGTCGTGGTGGTCGTGGTGTCGGTCATGTCGGGGACCTCCTCGGGTCAGATGCAGCCCTTGGGCTTGGGGATACCGGCGATCAGTGCGGAGAGCTTGGCGGGGCCCTTCGGGAACAGCTGGAACAGCTCTTTGGTCTCGACGCCCGACGCCTTGCCGAGCTTGCGGACGGTGGCGCCGGTGCCGTGCTCGAAGTACTCCTTGCGCATGTAGTCGATCACCACCCAGTGGCGGTCGGTGAGCTGGTCGATGCCGTTGCGGGCGGCGATCACGGCCGCCATCTCCGGCGTCCACTCGGTGGCGTCGACGAAGAAGCCTTCGTCGTTGAGCTCGACGGACTTCCCGGCGATCAGTGCGGTGGTCATTGCGGTGTTCCCTCCGTTGAGAGTTCGGTGGCGGTCACTCGGGCCCGACCGAGGCGAGTTGTTTGCCGGCGGTGGGCATGTGCGTGTCGATGCCCGGCATGTCGCGGCCCGGCAGCAGGGCGTGCCAGTAGAACGACTGGAACATCAGCTTGCCGAGATGGTTGATGCGCGACTCCTTGAGCAGCGGCAGGCCGACCGGGCCGGGGAAGTGGCCCGGGACCGGCTCGTTGTCGTAGTTGAAGTCGATCAACAGGGCCTTCTGGTAGCCGGTCTCGATGAAGCAGTTGGCGTGGCCGTCGAAACGCTCGGCCAGCTCGCGGCCGTGCAGGAAGGCGTCGATGTTCGCGACCAGCACCTCGCCCTCGAAGTGGGTCACCGAACCGGCCTTCGAGGTCGGCACGTCGGCGGCGTCGCCGAGCACGAAGATGTTGGGCTTGGCCGTGGACTGCAACGTGGCGGGGTCGCAGGGGATGTAGCCGAGCTCGTCACCGAGGCCCGGCGAGGCGTGCACGTAGTCGGCGCCACCGTGCAGCGGCACCACCACCGCCAGGTCGAACTCGATCTCGCGGCCGTCGTAGCCGATCAGCTTGCGGCCCTCGGTGTCGACCTCGCCGGTGGTGAACTCGGCGACGACCTCGATGCCCTTCTCGTCGAGCAGGCTCGCCAGCGTCGCCGCCGCCGTCGGCTTGGTGAAGGCGCCGTCGAGCGGGGTGACGTAGGTGATGGTGACGTCGTCGCGCACCCCCCGCTCGTGGAAGAACCAGTCGGCGAGGAAGGCGAACTCGAGCGGGGCGACCGGGCACTTGATCGGCAGGTCGAAGAAGTTGATCACCAGCCTGCCGGAGGTGAAGTGCTCGAGCCGCTCGGCGAGCGCCGTGGCGCCCGGCAGGTCGTAGAACGTGAACACGTCGCGGTTCCAGCCCGGGCCGTCGAGGCCCGGTGTCTCGTCGGGCAGCAGCTGGGTGCCGGTGGCGATCAGCAGCAGGTCGTAGGCGAGCGTGGTGCCGTTGGCGAGGTGCACCTCGTCGGCCTCGATGTCGACCCGGTCGATCCGGCTCTCGTGGTAGTTGATGCCCCGGTGCAGCTGGCGGTCGCGCTTGCGCACGATGTCGTCGGGCTCGGCGAGGCCGAACGGCACGAACAACAGGCCCGGCTGGTAGACGTGCTGGTTGTCCTGGTCGACGACGTCGATCTCGAGCTCGGTGGTGGGGAAGCGTTTGCGGAGGCGGTTGGCGGCGAGCGTGCCGCCGGTGCCGGCTCCGAGAATGACCATCCGCTTGCGGTTCATCGTGCTGAGCCCTTCGGTCGTCCGGACGGGAAATCGTTCGGTCCCCACTGAATGTACGGACTATGACCGACGGCGACCACGGACTTTGGTCCCGAATGCGAGGGGAGAACGCCCGCGGCCGGCCGGTCGCCGGGCTCAGCGCCCGTCGGGCAGGTACACCTCGGTGTGATCGGGCGGCAGCGGCGGGTTGCCGAGGATGATGTCGGCGGCCTTCTCGGCGATCATCATCGTGGGCGCGTAGAGGTTGCCGTTGGTGACGATCGGCAGCACCGAGGCGTCGACGACCCGCAGCCCCTCGGTGCCGTGCACCCGCATCGTGCGCGGGTCGACGACCGCCATCTCGTCGACGCCCATCTTGCAGGTGCACGACGGGTGCAGCGCGGTCTCGGAGTCGCGGGCGACCCAGTCCATGATCTCCTCGTCGGTCGTGACCGACGGGCCCGGTGAGATCTCGCCGCCGTTGTAGGGCGCGAAGGCCGGCTGGTTGAGGATCCGGCGCGCCGTCTGCACCGCCTCGATCCACTCGCGGCGGTCCTTCTCGGTGGACAGGTAGTTGAAGCGGATCGCCGGCTTGACACGCGCGTCGGTGGAGGTGATCCTCACCGAGCCCTTCGACTCGGAGTACATCGGGCCGACGTGCACCTGGTAGCCGTGCCCCTTGGTGGGCGCCGTGCCGTCGTAGCGGATCGCGATCGGCAGGAAGTGGAACATCAGGTTCGGGTAGCGCTCGTCGGGGTTGCTCTTCACGAACGCCCCGGCCTCGAAGTGGTTGGTGGCGGCCGGACCCCGCCGGAACAGCCACTGGAGGCCGATCCACGGCATCCGCCACTTGGCGAGTTGCGGCTGCATCGAGACCGGCTCGGTGCAGGCGTACTGGATGTACACCTCGAGGTGGTCCTGCATGTTCTCGCCGACGCCCGGCAGGGCGCTGACCACGTCGATCCCGAGCGAGCGCAGATGGTCGGGGTCGCCGACCCCCGACAGCTGCAACAGCTGGGGCGAGTTGAACGCGCCGCCGCACGAGATGATCTCGCGGCCGTGCACGACGCGGGTCGAGCGACCCCGGCGGTACTCCACCCCGACCGCCCGGTTGCCCTCGAACAGGATCCGGTTGGCCCGGGCGAGCGTGATCACGTGCAGGTTCGGCCGGTCGAGCACCGGGTGGAGGTAGGCCCGCGCCGCACTCAGGCGGCGGCCGCGCCGCACGTTCTTGTCGAAGGCCGCGAAGCCCTCCTGGCGGTAGCCGTTGACGTCGTCGGTGCGGCGGAACCCGGCCTGCTCGCCGGCCGCCAGCCACGCCTCGAAGAGCGCGTTGGTGGCCGGGCCGCGCTCGAGCTCGAGCGGTCCGTCGCCGCCGCGCCAGGCGTCGGCCCCGGCGAGGCAGGTCTCCATCCGTTTGAAGTACCCCAGGCAGTGGGCGTAGTCCCAGTCCTCCATGCCGGGGAGCTCGGCCCACTTCTGGTAGTCGGCCGGGTTGCCGCGCTGGAAGATCATCCCGTTGATGCTCGACGACCCGCCGAGCACCTTGCCGCGGGCGTGGTAGATCCGCCGGCCGTTCATGTGGGGCTCGGGCTCGCTCTCGTACTTCCAGTCGTAGAAGCGGTTGCCGATCGGGTAGGCGAGCGCGGCCGGCATGTGGATGAAGACGTCCCACTTCCAGTCGGTGCGCCCGGCCTCGAGCACCAGCACCTCGTTGGCCGGGTCGGCGCTGAGCCGGTTGGCGAGGGCGCATCCGGCCGATCCACCGCCGACGATGATGAAGTCGTACGTCGTCGGTGTCGGGGTGCTGCGGCGAGCCATGGGTCGATCCTACGGCGACGGACCGGGCGCCGGATCGGGCGACGGATCCGATGCGGGCGGCGGCCGGCCGGCCCCGTACCGTTGCGGCATGCGCACACCGTTCGACGCCGGGTGCGGGGGCCCGAGGTGACGATCGACGTCGAGTTCGTCACGGTCGACCGTGGCGACGTCACCCTGCGGGTGGCGGTCACCGGCTCGGGCCCGCTGATCGTGTGCATCCACGGGTGGCCCGAGCTGTGGTACTCGTGGCGCCACGTGATGGCCCACTTCGCGGGGCGCGGGTTCACCGTTGCCGCGATGGACGTGCGGGGATACGGCGGCAGTTCCCGACCGACCGAGGTCGCCGCCTACTCGATGGTCGAACTGACCGGCGACGTGGCGGCGGTGATCGCGGCGCTCGGCGGGGGCGCGGCGATCGTGTTCGGGCACGACTGGGGTGCGCCGATCGCCTGGAACACGGCGCGGCTGCACGCCGACCGCGTGCGGGCGGTGGCCGGGCTGAGCGTTCCGTATGCGCCGATCCGGCCCGAGTCGGCGCTCGAGATGTGGAGGGCGCTCTACCCCGACACGTTCTTCTACCAGCTCTACATCGAGGAACCGGGGGTGGCCGAGGCCGAGCTGTCGGTCGACGTGGCGGCGAGCCTGCGCAAGATCTTCCACGGGGGCAGCGGCGCCGGCGGCAACTCGCTGCTGGCCCCGAAAGCCGCCGGTGCGACCCTCCTGGAGGGGCTCGTCGACCCCGACGTGTTGCCGGCGTGGCTGAGCGCCGACGACCTGGCGGTGTACGTCGCGGCGTTCGAGGCCGGGGGGTGGCACGGCCCGTTCCACCGCTACCGCGCCCAGGGCATCGACGCCGTGGCGCTCGGCGGGCTGACCGACCCGGGCCCGCTGCTCACCCAGCCGGCGGCGTTCGTGGCCGGCGAGCTCGACGGGGTGCGCTGGTTCGTCCCCGGGTTCGACCTGTTCGATCACGCCGGCGACCGGTGCCTCGACTTCCGGGGGACGACGATCGTCCCCGAGGTCGGGCACTGGGTGCAGCAGGAGGCCCCCGGCGCCACCAACGCCGCGCTCGAGGCGTTCGTCGCCGGGCTCTGAGACGGGCACGGTGCCGCCGATGTGGTCGATCCTGTTCCTGTGCACCGGCAACGCCGCCCGTTCGGTGATGGCCGGGGTGGCGTTGTCGCAGCGGCGACCCGACCTGGAGGTGCGCACGGCGGGCACGCTGACGGTCGACGGCATGCCGATCAGTTGGCGCACCCGCGCCGCACTCGACGCGGTCGGCCTGCCGTGGCCCCGCCACGCCAGCCGGCAGGCCGAGCAGGCCCACGTCGAAGCGGCCGACCTGGTGATCGCGCTCGCCCCCGAGCACGTGCACTGGGTGCGGCGCGAGCACCCCGGGGCGGCCGAGCGCACGGCGACGCTGATCCGGCTGGTCGGCTCGTTGGCGCCGCCTCCGCCCGCGCTGCCGCTGCGGCTCGACGCGCTCGGCCTCGGCACGGTCGAACCCGACGCGTCGGAGGAGGTGGTCGACCCCGGCGGCGGCGAGGTCGACCAGTTCGTGCGCTGCGCCCACGAGATCGTCGCCCTCGTCGACCGGCTGGCCCGGTTGCTGTGAGACTGGCGCGATGACCACCACCGCGACCCGTCACGGACAGGGCGACGCGATGACGACCGGGGCGAGGCGATGAGCACCCGACCGCTCGCGGGCATCGTGGTCGTGTCGGTCGAGCAGGCGGTCGCCGCCCCGTTCGCGACCCGCCAGCTCGCCGACCTCGGCGCCCGGGTGATCAAGGTCGAACGGCCCGACGGCGGCGACTTCGCCCGGCACTACGACGAACGGGTCCGCGGGATGGCGAGCTACTTCGTGTGGCTCAACCGGTCGAAGGAGTCGCTGGCCCTCGACCTCAAGGCCCCGGGCGCCGGCGACGTGCTCGACGCGCTGCTCGCCCGGGCCGACGTGTTCGTGCAGAACCTCGCCCCGGGCGCCGCGGCCCGGCTCGGCCTGGCGGCCGACGTGCTGCGCCGCCGGTTCCCGCGCCTGGTCGTGTGCGACCTGTCGGGCTACGGGTCGTCGGGGCCGTTCGTCGACAAGAAGGCCTACGACCTGCTGGTGCAGTGCGAGACCGGGGTGCTCTCGGTCACCGGGACGCCCGCCGAGATGGTCAAGACCGGCATCTCGGTCGCCGACCTCGCCGGCGGGATGTACGCCTACTCGGCGATCCTGGGCGCCCTGGTGCACCGCGAACGCACCGGCGAGGCGCTGGCGATCGAGGTCTCGTTGTTCGACGCCCTCACCGAGTGGATGAGCCACCCGATCTACGCCACCTTGTACACCGGCGAGCAGCCGCCGCGCACCGGCGCCAGCCACGCCAACGTGGCGCCGTACGGGCCGTTCCGGGCGGGCGACGGCATCGTGCTGCTCGGTGTCCAGAACGAGCGCGAGTGGCAGCGGTTCTGCGGCGAGGTGCTCGGCCGCCCCGAGCTCGCCGCCGAGGCGCGGTTCGCCTCGAACAGCGCCCGGTCCGACCACCGCGTCGAGCTCACCGCGATCATCGAGGAGGCGTTCGCCGCCCGCACCGTCGAACAGGTCGTGGCGTTGCTCGACGCGGCGCGCATCGCCAACGCCCGTCAGAACGACATCGCCGGCCTGATCGCCCACCCGCAGCTCGCCGAGCGCGGCCGGTGGGCCGAGGTGGCCACACCGGTCGGCCCGGTGGCCGCCCTGCGCCCGCCGGCGATCCTGTCGGGCGCCGCCGGCCGGATCGACGACCGCTTCGACCCGGTGCCGGCGCTCGGCGAGCACACCGCCGCGATCCTCGCCGAACTCGGGCTGGCCGACGCCGCCGAGCCCTGACGTCGGCCACCGCGTCGGGGGTCAGGTGAGACCGTCGCGGCCGATCGCCTGGCGGACGATGACGTTGCGCAGCACCTCGTTGGTGCCCTCGCCGACGATCATCAGCGGCGCGTCGCGGTAGTAGCGCTCGACGTCGAACTCGGTCGAGTAGCCGTGGCCGCCGTGGATGCGGATCGCGTCGAGCGTCACCTTGGCGGCCATCTCGGAACAGAACAGCTTGGCCATCGCGGCCTCCATGTCGGCCCGGCGCCCCGCGTCGAGGCAGTCGGCGGCGTGGTAGTTGAGCTGCTGGGCGGCAGTGATCTGGGTGGCCATGTCGGCCAGCAGGTTGCCGACCGACTGGTGCTGCCAGATCGGCTTGCCGAACGTGTGGCGGTCCTGGGCGTAGCGCAGGGCGTCGTCGAACGCGGCGCGGGCGACGCCGATCGCCCGCCCGGCGACCTGGATCCGGCCGGTCTCGAGCCCGGTCATCATCTGGGCGAACCCGTCGCCCTCGGTGCCGCCCAGCAGCGCGTCGGTGGGCACCAGGCAGTCGTCGAAGTGCAGTTCGCACGACTCGACGCCCTTGTAGCCGAGTTTGGGCAGGTCGCGCGACACGGTGAACCCGGCGGTGCCCTGTTCGACGAGCAGGATCGACACCCCGCGGTGGCGGGGTTCGGCGTCGGGGTCGGTCTTGCACAACAGCGCCACCAGCCCCGACCGCCGCGAGTTCGTGATCCAGGTCTTCGAGCCGTTGACGCGGTAGCCGCCGGCCACGGGGAGCGCGACGGTGCGCATCGCCTGGAGGTCGCTGCCGCCGTCGGGTTCGGTGAGCGCCATCGTGGCGCGCAGCTCGCCGGTCGCCATGCGCGGCAGGTACCGGCGGCGCTGCTCGTCGGTGCCGAACCGCACCAGCAGCTTCGACACCACCGAGTGCCCGCCGAACGCCCCTGCCAGCGACATCCAGCCGCGGCTGATCTCTTCGGTCACCATCGCGTAACAGCGTGCCGACACCGCCGAGTAGCCGTACGGCTCGGGGATCGCCAGACCGAACACGCCGATCTGCTTCATCTGCTCGATCAGCTGCTCGGGGTAGGTGTCGGCGTGCTCGAGTCCGCTCGCCACCGGCCGCACCTCCTCGTCGACCCAGCGCGCCACCACGTCGACGATCTCGCGTTCTGCGATCTCGCGTTCTGCGTCGGTCGAGCCGGCCATGTCAGTCGCCGCCGGGGTCGACCGGGCCGTGGCCGCCGCCGGCCAATTCGGCGAGGCGGCCCTTCAGGAACAGGGGCGGCTCCTCGGGCATGCCGTTCAGGCGGGCGGCGACGTGGGGGCCGTCGGGATCCCACACGTGGCACGTGCCGATGATGCGCTGCCACCCCTCGTCGTTCTTCGAGCGGTCGGGGCCGGCGATCGGGTTCGGGCGGCCTTCCAGCCTCGCCTCGGCCGCCCGCATCGACCAGAAGCACTGCATCGCCACGGGCGCCATCGCCTGCAGCAGCGCCGTGGTGTGGGTGCACCCGCGCGGCCCGCCGAACAGCTCGCGCACCCGGTGCGTGAACCCGCGGGCGATCGACAGCCCGACGAGGTGGTCGTAGTGCTCGACGATCGACGGGCACGACGCGTTGGGGTGGGCCTCGAAGTGCACCGTGACGTCGACGATCTCGAGATGCGGGAACGACACCTCGAGGCTGACCTGCATGTGGTGGATCGTCATCGGGTCGGGGTCGTCGGACACGTACAACCCGGGCGGCTTCTGATCGCGCACCGCGCCCTGCAGCAGCAGGCGGTCGGCGGCCTTGCGGTAGGCGCGGACGCGGTACTCGCGGTCGTGCAACGTCTCGAGCCCCTCGGGCGGCGGGGGCAGGATCGAATCGGCGGCGAACAGGGTCACGCCACCGATGTAGCACGGCGGCAGCCGGTGGGCCGTATCCGGGTCACCCGAGGGCGGCGGTGCGGCGGGCCGTGGTGAACTGCATCACGCCGTCGTCGACGGGCGCCTTGGCGATCAGGACGCGGTCGGCGGCGTAGCTCTGGGTGTTGACCCACGGCTCGCGATCGCCCTGCTTGGGCAGCAGCGGCATCGCCCGCTGCATGTAGTTGGACGAGAAGTCGTCGATGAACGGCCGCGGCACCATGTCGTGGTCGCCCGGGCGCAGGCGCGGCGTGCACTGGTCGGTGCCGGTGTCGCGCAGGTGGTCGAGCAGCCGGCACACGAACCGGCAGGTCATGTCGCTGCGCAGCGTCCACGAGGCGTTGATGTACCCGAACGACGCCACCAGGTTGGGGACGTCGCTGTAGGCGACGCCCTTGTAGGTCCAGGTCTGCGAGAAGTCGAGCGGCTCGCCGTCGATCGTGAAGTCCATCTCGCCGAGCGTGACGAGCCGCAACCCGGTGGCGGTGACGATGATGTCGGCGTCGAGGTGCCGGCCCGATCGCAGCGCGATGCCGGTCTCGGTGAACGTCTCGATGTGGTCGGTCACCACCGAGGCGGTGCCGGCGTTGATCGCCCGGTAGAGGTCGCCGTTGGGGATCAGGCACAGCCGCTGGTCCCACGGGTCGTAGGTCGGGGTGAAGTGCTCGTCGACGACGTCGCGGCCGAGCTCGGCGCTGGCCATGTCGAGCAGCCGTCGCTTGACCTCGTCGGGCCGGGTGCGGGTGCGGCGGTACACGAACTGGGTGAGCGCGATGTTCTTCCGGCGGGTGATCCAGTAGGCGATCCTGGCGGGCAGCACCTTGCGCAGGGTGTTGGCGATCACGTCCCGGTCGGGGCGCGAGACCACGTAGGTCGGCGAACGCTGCAGCATCGTGACGTGCCCGGCGTCGGCGGCGAGGGCGGGCACGAGGGTGATCGCCGTCGCCCCCGAGCCGATCACGACGATCCGTCGGCCGGCGACGTCGAGGTCGTCGGGCCACTCCTGCGGGTGCACGATCCGGCCGCCGAAGCGTTCGGCGCCGGGGAACTCGGGGGCGTGGCCGCCCCGGTACGAGTAGTACCCCGAACACATGAACAACAACGAGCACGTGATCGTGACCGTGGTGGCGTCGCCCGACGCCGGGTCGGTGTGCGTCGCCGTGAGGGCCCAGCGGGCGGTGTCGCTCGACCAGGCGGCGGTGGTGACGCGGTGGTCGAAGCGGATGTGCCGCGCGATGTCGTACTCGTCGACGGTCTCGCGCAGGTAGGCCATGATCGAGGGCCCGTCGGCGATCGCCTGGTCGGCCAGCCACGGCTTGAAGCTGTAGCCCAGGGTGTGCATGTCGCTGTCGGAGCGCACACCGGGATAGCGGAACAGGTCCCAGGTGCCGCCGATGTCGGAGCGGCCCTCGAGGATCAGGAACGAGCGGTCGGGACACTGCCGCTGCAGGTGGTGGGCGGCCCCGATCCCCGAGATGCCGGCACCCACCACGATCACGTCGACGTGCTCGGGGGCGGGGTGCTCGGGGGTGGGGTGCTGGGGTGTCGCTGCTGCCACGCCGCCGACGGTACCCGCGGCCGGCCGCGGCGCGCCGGTCGGCGCCGCCCGGGCCGGGTCGTGCCGGTGCCGTGCCGGAGGCCAGACTGCGGCCATGCCGACGCTGCCCAAGGACGCCACCGCGCACACCCGATCCCACAACGCACCGCGCGAGCTGGGCATGGATCCGGCCGACTTCGAACGCGCTGCCCGCGGCCTGATCGCCCAGCATCCGACCGGTGTGATCCAGGGTGCCTGGGGCACGGCGTGGGACATCAACAAGTACGCCTTCATCGAGCAGGGCTCGGCGAACCCCGACACGGTCCACCCCAGCCTGTGGCGCCAGGCCCAGCTCAACAACATCCACGGCCTGTTCGAGGTCGCCCCCGGGGTGTGGCAGGCCCGTGGCTACGACATCTCCAACATCACCTTCGTCGCCGGTGACACGGGTTGGATCGTGATCGACCCGCTCACCATCGAGGGGTGCGCTCGCGACTGCCTGGCCCTCGCCAACGGGCACCTCGGCGAGCGCCCGGTGACGGCCGTGATCTACACCCACTCCCACACCGACCACTTCGGCGGGGTGCTCGGCGTCACCTCGCCCGAGGACGTCGCCGCCGGCCGCTGCCGGATCATCGCCCCCGAGCACTTCCTGCGCGAGACGGTCAGCGAGAACGTGATCGCCGGCTACGCGATGGCCCGCCGCGGGATGTACCAGTTCGGCCCGCTGCTGCCCGCCGGCCCGCGCCAGCACGTCGACTGCGGCCTCGGCAAGGCGATCCCGCTGTCGCCGCCCGGCCTGCTGGCGCCGACCGAGGACATCACCCACACCGGTCAGGAGCTCGTCGTCGACGGCGTGCGGATCGTGTTCCAGCTGACACCCGAGACCGAGGCGCCGGCGGAGATGAACTTCTTCTTCCCCGACCGCCACGACGGCGGGGGCGGCTGGCTGTGCATGGCCGAGAACTGTTCGCACAACATGCACAACCTGATCCCGATCCGTGGCGCCCAGGTGCGCAACTCGTTGAACTGGTCGAAGTACATCGACGAGGCGATCGACCTCTACGGCGATCGCACCGACGTCATGTTCGCCAGCCACCACTGGCCGCGCTGGGGCCGCGACGACGTGCTGGGCTTCCTGCGCAAGCAGCGCGACATGTACCGCTACGTGCACGACCAGACGATGCGGCAGGCCAACCACGGCCACACACCGCTCGAGATCGCCGAGATGATCGCGCTGCCCGAGGAGTACCGCACCGAGGGCCACACCACCGGCTACTACGGGCATCTCGCCCACAACGTGAAGGCGGTCTATCAGCGGTATCTCAGCTGGTACGACGGCAACCCGGCGAACCTGTGGAAGCTGCCTCCGAGCGAGGTCGGCCGCCGCTACGTCGAGCTGGCCGGCGGCCCCGACGGACTGCTGGCGGCGGCGCGCCGGTCGTTCGACGCCGGCGACTACCGGTGGGTGGTCGAGGTGGTCGGCCACCTCGTGTTCAGCGACCCGGCCAACCGCGAAGCGCGCGAGCTGCAGGCCGACGCGTTCGAGCAACTCGGCTACCAGAGCGAGTCGGCGACGTTCCGCAACGCGTTCCTCACCGGCGCCCAGGAGCTGCGCCACGGCAGCCCCAACCGCAACCCGGCGATGCGGCGCGGCTACCTCGACGCGATGACGGTCGACCAGCTGATGGACGCGACGGCCGTGCGGCTCAAGGCCGAGGAGGTCGGCGGCGTCGAGGTCACCGTCAACCTGCGCCTCGCCGACCTCGGGCAGGACTGGCGCGTCGTGCTGTCGAACCGGGCGCTGCACACGACCGCCGGTGCCGCCCCGGTCGCCGACGCGACCGTCACGCTCGACCGCTCGGTGCTGGTCGAGTTCGGGTCGTCCGAGCTGACCGTCGACGAGGCGATCGCCGCCGGGCGCGCCAGGGTGGAGGGTGACGAGGCCGCCTTCCGGGTGCTGTTCGAGCACCTCGACACGTTCTTGTCGATGTTCCCGATCATCGAACCCTGAGCCCTGGGTCGCCCGGTCTCCGGGCCGCGACCGTCAGCCGATCACCACGACGGTCGCCGCCGAGCGGCCGAACACCTCGGGGGCGTAGACCTCCTCGGCGCGCGCCGGCGGCACGACGAACTCGCCGGGGGTGGTCGCCCTGGCGACGTAGGTGTACTCGTAGGTGCCCGCCGGGAGGTAGCTCGTGAACACCTCGGCGCGGTCGTCGCGCAGGTTCTGGTGCTCGAACCAGTTCCAGCCCCAGTACCACGGGTGCCGCCCACCGTCGGACCCTTCGGGCGGTGTCGACTGCGAGACCGCGAACGCCGGGTTGACGGGTTCGAGCCCTGCCGGCAGGGGGTCGATCAGCGCGATGTTGGTGCGCCGGGCGTCGGCCACCATCGTCACCCGCACCCGCACCTTCGCGCCGGCCTTGATCGACCAGGTGCCGTCGGCGTTGCGGATGACGTCGTCGGGCCGGTCGATCGCCTCGTAGACCCGGTCGACGACGAACCCTTCGTCGCGGGCGTCGAGGCGCAGGTCGCTCGGGGCGTAGCGCAGCCCGAGCCGGTAGTACAGCCGGCCGTCGCCGTCCTTCTGCACGATCAGCTCGGAGTCGCCGGCCCGCAACAGCTCGGTCATCGGCACCACCGTCGCGGCCCGGTCGGTGGAGCGGCCGGCGAACGCCTGCTCGGCCGCATAGAGGTCGCCCAGCCAGACCCGGGCGACGAAGTCGGGGGTGACCGACTCGAACGTCTCGAAGTAGCGGTGCAACGCGATCAGGATGAACGCGTTCTCGTGGGCGTTGTTCCAGCGCCCCCGGATCTGGTTGCCGAGCAGCCCGGCGACCACCTTGGGGATCAGGTCGCTGCCGGGGGCCTCGGTGATCAGCGCATCGAGGATCACCCCGTCGGTCTTGCGGTCGCTGTTGGCGATCACGTAGGCGTCCTCGCCGTAGCTGGTGGCGAACGTCGCGCCCGAGGGCGTGTCGACGGCACCGTTGAGGAACCGGCGCTCGATCTCGGTGCGCAGCTCGTCGTCGTTGATCGACGGCCACAGCCAGGCGACGGCGTCGAGTTGCAGGTCGTCGCCGGCCCGCCGGTAGAGCTCGGTGGCCTTGGCGACGTGGCGCTGGCCGGCCTCGGCCCGCACGTACAGCGCGTAGGCGCTGAGGCTGTCGCGCACGTCCTGGTGGTAGTCGCTCGGGTAGTGACGCTCGATGTCGGCGAGGTGCTCGAGCGCACGGGCGAGCGTGTCGGCCGGTACCGGGTAGCCGGCCCGGTCGGCGAGCACCAGGGCGTGGGTCGCCTGGATCGACTGCCACGGGATCGACCGTTGCCCGCGCTGCCAGTACGGGAAGCCGCCGTCGTCGTTCTGCAGCGCGGCGAGCCGGGTGATGTCGTCGCCGACCCGGGCGTCGAGTTCGGCGGCGGCGGGCAGGCCGTCGGCGGCGAAGGCGGCCAACACGTCGCGCAGCGTCGCCACGGCCATGATCCGCGACGCGTAGCCGTCGGCCGAGTCGTAGCGGTAGTCGACGAGGTACAGCACGGCGTCGGTGAGCGCCTGCAACGCCGTCGACGAGGTGCCGATCTCGAGCCCGCCGAACTGTGGGAACACGCCCGTCGGCGCCAGCAGCGGCTGGGCCACGGCGCCGTCGTCGATCACGCCGTAGGTGGCGAACGCCTCGGCGGTCGCCGGGGTGTACACCGGCAGCTCGACCTCGGCCGCGTCGGCCTCGGCGCCGGCGACCGCCACGACCCGCAGGCGGGCGGTGCCGACCTGGTCGGCCACCATCGGGAAGCGCACCTCGACGCGGTCGTTGGCCGGCACGGTGACCCGCTTGCCGGTCGCCGCCGAGCCGCTCACCGTCGAAGGGGTCAGGTTGGCGGCCTGCACGACGACGTCGACCTCGAGCGGGGCGTCGGTCTGGTTCTGCACGACGACCGGCAGTTCGAACCGGTCACCGAAGTTGGCGAACCGCGGCGCCGAGGGCCTGATCTGCAACGGCAGGCGGGCGGTGATCGTGCTCTCGCCCTTGCCGAACCGATCGGCACCGTCGACGGCGACCGCCATCACCCGGTACCGGGTGAGGTTGTCGGGCAGCGTCACGGCGACGGTGACCGAGCCCGACGCGTCGGTCGTCTCCGCCGGGGCGTAGACGGCGAGCGCGTCGAAGTCGGTGCGCAGCTCGATCGGAGCGGCGGCACCGTCGCCCGCCGATCGGTCGGCCGACCATTCGGCGGGCGGTGCCTCGGTGCCCGCCGAATCCTCGGCGGTGGCGAAGTCGGCGCTGCCCGGCGCCATCGTCGGGGCGGCACCCTCGTCGCCGGCGGCGACCAGGTCGGTGCGGGCCTGCACGACCCCGGCGCGGAAGTACTGGGCGGTCAGCTCGGACCAGATCGGCTGGTAGAAGACCTCGAGCGGATCGGCGAGCTCGTAGCCGGTGAGCGCGAGCACGGCCTCGTCGACCACCACGACGGCGACGTCGGCGCCGCTGACCGGCTCGCCGTCGGGCCCGCGCACCACCACGGTCACCGACGTGTCGTCGCCCGGGCGCACGGCGCTCGCCGCCGGGGTCGCCGTGACGTCGAGGGTGCGGCGCAGCGGGGGCACCGCCAACTCGATGCGTCCGGTGGCGTAGGCGGTGCGCCGGGGCAGGTCGGGCCGCGGCGTGCCGTCGTCGGCGGTGCGCACCGCGCTGCCGACCATGTCGACCTGCACCGTGACGCCCGGCACGTAGTCGTCGTCGATCGGGATCTCGATCACCGCGCTGCCCTCGGCGGCCTCGAACGACTGGGTCGACACGATGCCGCCGCGGGTCACGGTGGCGAGCCCGCTGGCGGGTGCGAACGGCGCCTGCACGAGCAGCCGGGCGGTGCCACCGGCCTCGTAGGTGTCGTGGTCGGGCACGATCGTGACGGTGTCGAGGTCGACGGTGCGGGTCGGCCGGGCCTCGCCGCCGGCGACCCACACGGTGAGTTCGCTGCGGTTGCGGTGGCCACCGTCGTCGGTGACGATCGCCGTGACGCGGTAGGTGCCACCGACCTCGGTGTCGACCTCGCAGCGCATCGATCCGTCGGTGGCGTCGCTCGTCGAGGTGAGCGAGCAGGTCGACGGGTCGACGAGCTGTTCGGTCCACTCGCCGGCCACCGTGCCCCACTCGACGCGGGCGACGGTGACGTCGAAGCGGCGGCCCGGCACGATCGTGCCGTCGACGTCGGTGACCACGGTGTCGATCCGGATCGGCGTGCCCTGCTCGACGAACGTGCGGTCGCTGCGCAGGCCCACGTAGTACCGGGCCGGGTGCACCAGCAGATCGGTGCGGCTCGACCACGCCTGACGGTTGACGTCGAACACGGTCGCCTCGGCGACGACCGACGTCGGCAGGTCGACGTCGGGGCCGTCGAAGTCGATCTGCAGGTAGTGGCTGCCGGTGCCGTCGGTGCTGCCGGTGTACTGCTGGTACTCGGTGTCACCACCGGGCGGGCAGTCGAAGCAGTCGACGTCGAACTCGGCCATCGGTGCCCCGGCCGGCGAGTCGAACCACCACCACGGCTGCCAGACCCCGAACGTGTACCGGTCCCAGTTGGGCGGGGTGTAGGTGGCATCGCGGGTCGACACCAGCCAGTCGACCTCGGCCCCGGGCAGCGGCCCGCCCGAGTAGTACTCGGCGTCGACCGCGACGGTGGCCGGGCGGTCGGTGAAGTACGGCCCGACCGACTCGGGGCGCGCCGTCACCTCGAACTCGGGTGTGCGGTACTCCTGGATCTGGAACGAGTGGTAGCTGGCGGCGTCGACCGGCGGCGCGGCCGCGACCAACTGCAGTTCGACGTAGGCCTGCCCGAGGTTGGCGCCGGCCGGCGTCGGAACCCGCAAGTTGAAGCCGCCGAGCGCGTTGAGCGCGGCGGTGCCCGACGCCAGTTCGACCCCCTGGGCGTCGTAGGCGCGGTACGACACGCGCCCGTCGCCGCCGAACAAGGCGAGCTGGGCGTCTTGCGACCAGGCCAGCCGGCGGACCCAGCCGGTGATCCGCACGGTCTCGCCGGGGCGGTAGACGCCCCGGTCGTCGAACACGTACCAGCGGCCCTCGTCGGTGCGCGGCCGGGCCGTCCAGCCCTCCCACCAGTCGGAGGCCAACAAGGCGGCGCGGTCGCCGGCGTCGGCGTAGAGGCCGGTGATGCCGGTCGTGCCGAGGTCGACCCGGGCGACCCCCTCGTCGTTCGTCGTGGCGATCCGGCGGTCGCCGAGCAACTCGACCGGCACCCGCCCGACCGGTTCACCGGTGACCAGATCGGTGGTCCAGATCAGCAGCTGGCCCTGATCGACGAAGGCGTCGACCCCGAGGGTGGTGCGCTGCACCCACGCGATCGTCGGGCGGTTGCGCCAGTAGTCGTCGCTGCTGGGGGAGAAGGAAGTGGTCGGCTCGACCCGCACGACGAGCTGTGACTCGGTCTGGGTGAACGGGGCCGACAGGTCGATCGCCGTCTCGGTCCAGCGGTCGGTGGCTGCGCCGGTGTCGATCACCTCGTCGAACACGAGTGGCCACTCGGGCAGTGGCGGGGCGACGTCGGAGTACTGCTGGTCGAGGAACCGGCGGAACTCGGCGAGGTCGCCGGGGTCGACCGCCCACGCCTGCACGTGGATCGACGGGTGGTTGATGCTCGACACGCTGACGGTGGCGGTGTCGGCCGCCGGGTCGGTGGTGATCCACTGGCGGTCGAAGCCGCGCAGCTCGGGCCGTGCCGAGCCGACCCGGAACTCGACCGTGGTGTCGGTGCCGAGCGTCTGCCCGAAGACGTCGCGCAGGCCGGCGGCGAGGCCGACGGTGTAGGTGGCGCGCCCGGCCGTCGCGCCCGAGAGCTGGATCACGCTGCCCGAGACGTCGATCCGCAGCCCGGGGATCCGCGGCGAGACCGTGACCTGGTCGCCGCTGAACGCCACGGGGTCGAGCGGGTTGCTGAACCGGATCGTGAGCGGGCTGCCGGGATGGCAGCCGTCGCCCCATCCGCAGCTGGTCTCGGCGACCGTCAGCGCGCCGAACGTGCGGGCCCGGTAGGTGGCGGTCGCCGGGCTGGTCAGCGGGCCCTCGGCCGACGGGGTGTTGGGGCCGATGCGGACCTCGACCGCCGCGTCGGGCGGCAGGTCGCCGACCGGACGGAATGCGACCGCCCGGCCGTCGAGGGCGGCGTCGACCACCGACCGGGCGGCCTGGTCGGCGTTCAGCTCGGCGTCCGTCGCGAGCCGCACCGGCCAGGGCCGGCCGTCGGCCGTGATCGACGTCACCGACAGGATCGCGTCGGGGCGGACGCGCTGGTCGAACACCGCCACGAACACCGGTGCCAGCGGGAGGCTGTCGGACTCGCCCGCGAACTGGGTCACCGTGGGGGGCGGGGTGGTGAAGGTCCAGCGCACGTCGGCGGCGAGCCGTCCGCCGGTGGCCGAGCGGGTGCCGGCGGGCACCACGATCTCGTACTCGGTCGCCGCCGGTAGCCGGTCGAGCGGGCCGGGGGAGGGCTCGAAGCGCAGGGTCCGGGTGCCGATCCACCGCCAGCGCCCCGAGAGCTCCGGGGTGACCTGCACGGGCACCTCGGCGGCGTCGAGTTGGTCGAGGGTGGCGAGGGGCACCATCGGCTGGTCGAAGGTGATGCTGACGAACGGGGCGAGCTCGACGTCGCCCTCGGGCTGGAAGCGCAGTACCTCGAGCGGGCCGCTCGAACCGGTGGGCCGGTCGCTGGTGGCGTCGGGTGGGAACGGCGTGGCGATCGTGTCCCCGACGAGCGGCGGCAGCAGCGTCGTCGCCGGGCGGTTGAAGTCGGCGCGATCGTCGTCGGGCACCACCCAGGCCGGCAGGCGATCGAGGATCGCGTCGATCTCGGCCTGGCCGAGCGGGGTGCCGGTGACCACCGCCGGGGCGTCGTCGGCACGGTACGCCGGCGCCCCTTCGCTGAGGCGCAGCCCGAGCACCGCCACCGAGGTGGCGTTCGCCCCGACGACCGACACGATCGGTGCCTGGCCGGGGGTGGTCGGGGACGGCTCGGTGTCGTCGTCGCCGCCCCAGCACGCGGTGAGCAGCAGCACGGCCACCAGTGACATCACCGTGTGGCGTCGCCAGGCCACGGTACTGCTCTCCATCACGCCACCGATCCTTCTCGTCGAGGTCAACCTTACGAACTCCACCCCGCGTTCGACGCAACGCGAGCGCTGCTGGTTCCCGGTGAGATGATCGCGGTGCGGTCGGCCGGCTGGGCGGCCGGTGTGGTCGGCCGGTGTGGTTGGCCGGTGTGGTTGGATGTCACCGGGCCCGGTCACGGCGGGCCGGACGGGGGGAGCGATGACCGATCAACAAGCGATCGACGTGGCGTTGTTGGTGTTGCGGTGTGCGGTCGGCGGCGTGATGCTGGCGCACGGCGTCAACCACATCGTCGGTGGCGGCCGAATCCCTGGCGTGACCAGGTGGTTCGCGTCGCTCGGGATGCGTCAGCCGGCGTTGCAGGCCTGGATGGCCAGCCTCACCGAGGTCGCCGCCGGGGCCGCGCTGATCGTCGGTGGGCTCACCCCGTTCGGCGGTGCCGGGGTCGTCGGCACCATGACGGTGGCCTGGATCATCAACCACCGCACGAACGGCTTCTTCATCTTCCGGCCCGGCGAGGGCTGGGAGTACGTGATGACGCTGGTGTCGTGCGGCGTGGCGCTGGGCGCCGTCGGGCCCGGTCGGTGGTCGCTCGATCACGCGCTGGGCATCGACGACGACCTGGTCGGGGTGACCGGTCTGTTGCTGGCCGCCGGCGCCGGCGGCGTGGGGGCGCTGGTGGTGCTCGTCGCGTTCTGGCGTCCCCCACGCTGAGTTCGCGCCGCTCCTGGGCACGGCACCGGTCGGGCGCCGCCGTCAGGGGCTCGGGACGGCGGTCAGGGGGCCCAGACGATCGGCGTCCAGCGCAGGATGTCGACCGGTCCGTCGGCGACCTTGGTGCCGACCACCTCGAAGCGGGTCAGATGCCCCGACCCGGCGACGACCTGCTCGAGGGGTGTGTGGCGGAACTCGACGAGGTCGCCCTCGTAGGCCGGGCCGAGGTGGTCGCAGCCGTCCCAGGCGACCACGGTCGCGAGGCCCGGCAGCATGCGGGTCAGCGAGCCCTGGGCGAGGCCTTGCACGTGACCGCCGTACACCAGCCGGCGCCCGTTCGCGGTGAGCGTCACGTCGCGGTGCACCGCGGCCTGGTTGAACGTCAGCCGCGCCAGCGGCGCCGCCAGGTCGACGTGGTCGCGCAGCGGGTCGAGGCGCGGCTCGCCGACCGGCCAGTCGGTGCCGGGCAACCCGCCGAGCCGCCAGGCCGGCAGCAGGCCGACCAGGTCGCCGAGCGGGCTCGGGTCGGAGGGGCCGGGGATCGCGTCGTCGTGGCCGGGCTGGCCGGGGCCGCGTCCGCGCACCAGCGCGCAGCGTTCGTACTCGACCACCGGGCCGTCGTCGCTGCTGGTGGTGATGCCGAGCCAGACCTTGCCGCGGAACTGGTCGCCCTTCGGGGCCGAGTCCTTGAGGCCGAGCACCGTGGTGACGGTCGACAGCGTCTGGCCGACCTCGACCGCCCGCAGCACCCGCACCGAGCGGTAGTACAAGTTGGCGATCGCCTGGCGGGTCGCCATCGTCGTCTGGCCGATCGAGTACTGCATCACGAGGCCCGGGTTGGCGAGGCGGCCGGCGCTGCCGCTGGCGGCGCGGTACCGGCCGGCGTCGGCCACCATGGCGTGCTGGTCGCCCGTGATCGCCCGGTAGATCGCGTTGTCGGCTTCGGTGAGCGTGACCGAGGGCAGCGGGGGCAGCGTGGCGCCGACCCGGAAGTCCTCGTACATCGGGCCGGGCTGCGAGGTGTCGAACATCGGGTTGTCGAACATCGTCTCTCCAGGTGGTTCGGGGTCCGGTGGCCGGCGAACGGCCGGGGTTCCATGCCGGCCGCCCCATCGTGGCATCCCGGTCGCCGCGGCGCCATCTCGCGTGCCGGCGCCGGCGCCCGACCGGGGGCTTTGCGGGAGCGGCCACGGGGTCTACGGTGGGGCCGTGACCGACGAACAACGGCCCTACGGCAGCGTGCCGGGTGACCCCGCCCTCAAACGGGTGCGCACCCGCCACTTCCAACGGGCCAAGGAGCAGGGGATCAAGATCACCGGGCTCACCAGCTACGACTTCTTGTCGGCGTCGATCTTCGACGAGGCCGGCATCGACTTTCTGCTGGTGGGCGACTCGGCCGGCAACACGGTGTTCGGCTACGACACGACGATCCCGGTCACCCTCGACGAGTTGATCCCGCTGACGCGCGCCGTGGTCCGCGCCGCCAACCGGGCACTGGTCGTCGCCGACCTGCCGTTCGGGTCGTACGAGAACGGCCCCGACGAGGCGCTCCGGTCGGCGATCCGTTTCATGAAGGAGACCGGCGCCCACGCCGTCAAGCTCGAGGGCGGGGTGCGCAGCGCCAAGCAGATCAAGCGGATCGTCCGGGCGGGCATCCCGGTGATGGGGCACATCGGCTTCACGCCCCAGAGCGAGCACGGCCTCGGCGGGCACCTCATCCAGGGTCGCGGCGAGGGCGCCGAGCAGCTGCTCGCCGATGCCCACGCGGTCGAGGATGCCGGGGCGTTCGCGGTGGTGATGGAGATGGTGCCGTCGGGGGTCGCCGGCCAGGTCACCAGCGAGCTCCGGATCCCCACGATCTCGGTCGGCGCCGGCCCCGACTGCGACGGCCAGCTGCTGGTGTGGAGCGACTGGGCCGGTTTCACCCGCGGGCGGATCCCCAAGTTCGTGAAACAGTACGCCGACATCGGCCAGACCCTGCTCGACGCGGCGACCGCCTTCCGCCACGACGTCGAAGCCGGCTCGTACCCCGCCCCCGAGCACGAGTACGGCGAGTAGCACCGTGGCGGCGGACCCGTCCGGGCGTCCGGAACCGATCGCGGGCTGACCGCGCGCCGGCCGGGGGCTTGTGATCCCGACCGGTAGTGTGCGGATCCGTGCCGATCCCGAAGAACCCGACTGGTACCACCGAGTTGGCCGTGCTCGGGCTCGGCGGGATCGCCGGTGTCGGCGTGGCGTTGCGGGGGCTCGGCCCGACCGGCTCGGCCGGCGTCGACTGGGTGCTGATCGTCGTGGCCACGACGGGCGCGGTGTGGTCGTCGACGCGGGCGCCCTGGTGGGCGCTCAGTGCGCTCGCCGGGCTCACCGTCGCGCTCGCACCCTCGTGGCCGGCGTCGGCCGTCGCACTGGCTGTACTGGTGCTGTCGCTCGGCGCGGCCGCCACGGTGCGCCGCGCGCCGATCGTCGGTGCGGCGATCGCGGGCGGATCGGTACTGCTGCTGGCGACGGCTCGCGAACTGGGTCGATGGGGGTTCAACTCCCTCGTCGCGGTCGGCGCCGTCGCCGTGGTCGCCGGCCTGGGGATGTGGCGGCGATCCCCGGACGAACGCCGCCCCGCCATCTACGTGGTCGGTGCGGTCGCCGCCACCGCTGCGATCGCCGCGCTCGGACTGGTCGCCGCCGTGCTGGCCGCCCGCCCCGACCTCTCGACGGGAAACCGCGAGGCCCACCGCGGGCTCGATCTGGTCAAGACCGGCGAGTTCGAACTCGCGCAGGAAGCCTTCGAGCGTGCCGCTGCGGCCTTCGACCGCGCCGACAACGATCTGCGGGCGCTGTGGGCCCAGCCCGCCCGCCTGCTGCCGATCGCCAGCCAGCACCACCGGGCCGGGGTGGCCCTGTCGGCGGCGGCAGCAGCGGCGACCGACAGCATCCACCAGCAGCTCCGGGCGGTCGATCTCGACTCGCTCAGCATCGTCGACGGCCGGATCGACATCGACGCCGTGCGGGCGCTGCACGCCCCGATGGCCGAGCTCCAGCTGGCGCTCGACGAGTTCGAGGTGAGCGTCGATGCCGCCTACGACGACTGGTTGTCCTCCCCGGTGCTGAACCGGCTCGACGACCTCGCCGCCGACATCGACGAACAGCAGGCGCTGGGCGACAAGGCGCTCGCCGCGCTCGAGGTGGCGCCGACGATCCTCGGCGCCGATGGCGAGCAGGTGTACTTCGTGATGTTCACCACCCCGGCCGAGGCCCGCGGGCAGGGTGGCTTCATGGGGAACTGGGCCGAGCTGAGCTTCGACGACGGCCGGATCGAGATGACGAGGTTCGGCGCCGACCAGGACCTCAACCGTGGCGGGGACCGACCCCGCTACCTGCGCCACGTGCCCGACGACTGGATGACGGTGTTCGGCCGGTTCGGCTACTTCAAGGGCGAGGACGGACACGTCGGCGAGCAGCCGTGGATGAACCTCACCATGTCACCCGACTTCCCGGCGACGGCGCAGGTGGTCGCCGAGCTCTACCCCCAGAGTGGCGGGCGCGAGATCCATGGCGTGATCAGCCTCGACATCTTCGTGCTCGAGCGCATCATCGACCTCGTCGGGCCGCTCGACGTCGAGGGGGTCCCCGAGCCGCTGACCGGTGAGAACAGCGCCGAGTTCCTGCTCCTCGGCCAGTACGTCGACGTCGACCCTGGTCGGCGTGGCGGCATGCTCGAAGCCGTCACCCGCCAGACGGTCGACCTGCTGCTCGAGACGGCCCCGCCCGATCCGCTGGCCCTCGGCCGGGCGCTCGCGCCGATGGTCGACCGGCGGCGGTTGCTGGCCTGGTCGCCGCACGCGGCGGTGCAGGCCGTCATCGCCGATGCCGGCCTCGACGGCGGTCTGCTGGACGGTCGCGCGGCCGATGTCGATGCGCTCGCCGTGTACGTCAACAACGCCAGCGCCAGCAAGATCGAGACCTTCCTCGAACGCGAGTTCCACTACGACGTCGACGCCGGAGCCGACGGTTCGGTGTCGGGCGTGCTCACCCTCGGGTTCGCGAACACCGCCCCGGCCGACGGCTACCCCGGCTACGTGATCGGCAACGCGATCGGGATGCCCGAGGGCACGAGCAAGCTGCTCGTCATGGTCGCCAGCCCGCTGCCGCTGTGCGCCGCCGAACTCGACGGTGTGGTCACCGAGATCCAGCAGTGGACGCATGAGGGGTTCTGGTCGTACGAGGTCTGGTTCGAGATCCCGCCCCTGAGCAGCCGCGAACTCCGTCTCGAGTTGCGCGGCCAACTCGCGCCGTCGCCGGACGGCGACTACCGGCTCGACGTGCAGCACCAGCCGTTGGTCAACGACGAGGTCTGGTCGTTCGACGGGGTGGTCGTCGAGGACGGGCGCCCGCGGGCCGAGGGCTTTCGGGTGCGCGGCGCCACCGAACAGGCCACGGTGCCCTCGGAATGCTCGTGAGCGCCCGGTCGTGATCGACGGTGATCGGCGTCTCGGCCAGCACACCGGCGAGCGCCCCGACTTCCGCACGTTCAAGCCGCGGCGACGGCAGTTGACGCCGGCGCGCGCCGACCTGTTCGAGCGGCTCGCGCCGCGGTGGTGCCTGGCCGAGGCCGGCGGCCCGCTCGATCCCGTCGGGGTGTTCGGGCGTGGCGCACCGCTCGTCGTCGACATCGGCATCGGCTTGGGCGACTCGCTCACCACGGCGGCCGCCGACGAACGCGACGTCGACGTGATCGGCATCGACGTGCACACCCCGGGGATCGCCGCCACGCTGGCGCGCGTCGAGGCGGCGGGGCTGACCAACGTGCGGCTGGTGCACGGCGACGCCCTCGTGTTCCTCGGCCGGCTGGCGGCGGCGTCGCTGGCGGGGATCCGGATCTACTTTCCCGACCCGTGGCCGAAGGCCCGCCACCGGCACCGCCGCATCACCAGCGCCGCCAACGTCGACCGGTTCGCGGCGCTGCTGGGGCCGGGCGGGACGCTGCACGTGGCGACCGACATCGACGGCTACGCCCGCGACACCGCCCGGGTCTGCGACGCCCACGGTGCGCTCACCGGTGGCGTGGTCGAACGTCCCGGCCGACGGCCGGTGACCCGCTACGAGGCCAAGGCGCTGGCCGCCGGCCGCCGGGTGACCGATCTGGTGTACGTGCGGTCGTCGCCCGGCTGACGGCTGCTCAGGCGAGCTTCTTGTACTTGATGCGGTGCGGCTGCTCGGGGTGCTCGCCGAGCACCTTGCGCTTGTACTCCTCGTACTCGGTGAAGTTGCCCTCGAACCAGCGCACCTGGCTGTTGCCCTCGAACGAGAGCACGTGGGTGGCGATGCGGTCGAGGAACCAGCGGTCGTGCGAGATCACCACCGCGCACCCGGGGAACGACTCGAGGCCCGACTCGAGCGCCCGCAGCGTGTCGACGTCGAGGTCGTTGGTGGGCTCGTCGAGCAGCAGCACGTTGCCGCCCGACTTGAGCAGCTTGGCGAGGTGGACCCGGTTGCGCTCTCCGCCCGACAGCTTGCCGACCAGCTTCTGCTGGTCGGTGCCCTTGAAGTTGAAGCTGGCGACGTACGCCCGGCCGTGGATCTCGCGGTTGGCGACCACGAGGTGCTCGATCCCCCCGGTGATCTCCTCGTAGACGGTCTTGGCCGGGTCGAGGTTGTCGCGCGACTGGTCGACGTAGCTGAGCTGCACGGTGTCGCCGATCTCGATCGTGCCGCCGTCGGGTTGCTCCTGGCCGGTGAACATGCGGAACAGCGTGGTCTTGCCGGCCCCGTTGGCGCCGATGATGCCGACGATGCCGGCGGGCGGCAGCGTGAACGAGAGGTCTTCGATCAGCAGCTTGTCGCCGAAGCCCTTGCGCAGATGGTCGACCCGGATCACGTGGTCGCCCAGGCGCGGGCCGGGCGGGATCGCGATCTCGAGCTTGTTGCTGGTGTCGCGCTCGGCCTCGGCCTCGGCCTGCAACCGGTCGTACGCGGCGAGGCGCGCCTTGCCCTTCGACTGGCGGGCCTTGGGCGACATCCGCACCCATTCCAGCTCGCGTTCGAGGGTGCGGCGGCGGGCGACGTTCGACTTCTCCTGCAGCGCCAGGCGTTGCTGCTTCTGCTCGAGCCAGCTCGAGTAGTTGCCCTCGAACGGGAACCCCTTGCCGTTGTCGAGTTCGAGGATCCACTGGGCGACGTTGTCGAGGAAGTAGCGGTCGTGGGTGATCGCCACCACGGTGCCGGCGTAGTCCTTGAGGAACCGTTCGAGCCAGAAGACCGACTCGGCGTCGAGGTGGTTGGTCGGCTCGTCGAGCAACAGCAGGTCGGGGCGGCTGAGCAGCAGGCGGCACAAGGCGACCCGGCGCTTCTCGCCGCCCGACAGGTTGGTGACCGGCGAGTCGTCGGGCGGGCAACGCAGGGCGTCCATCGCGATGTCGACGTTGCGTTCGAGGCTCCAGGCGTCGGCGGCGGCGATCTTGTCCTCGAGGACCGCCTGCTCCTTGCCGATCTTGTCGTAGTCGGCGTCGGGATCGGCCCACATCGCCATGACCTCGTTGTAGCGGTCGA
This sequence comes from Ilumatobacter sp., assembly GCA_036526035.1. Taxonomy (GTDB): domain Bacteria; phylum Actinomycetota; class Acidimicrobiia; order Acidimicrobiales; family Ilumatobacteraceae; genus Ilumatobacter. The sequence goes on from DATCZG010000007.1 coordinate 39,162, forward strand.
TGATCGACTGCACCTCGGCGACGCCGTCCATCACGTTCTGCTTGACGGTCTTCGCCTCGTCGAGGTGCGGCTCCTGGGCCAGGTAGCCGACCGTGAAGCCGGGGGTCAGCCGGGCCTCGCCCGAGAAGCCGTCGTCGAGGCCGGCCATGATCTTGAGCAGGCTCGACTTGCCGGCGCCGTTCGGGCCGATCACGCCGATCTTGGCGCCCGGGTAGAACGACAGGGAGATGTTCTCGAGCACCGTCCGGTCGGGCGGGTAGTGCCGCGCCAGCTTGTAGCAGGTGTAGATGAACTCGTGGGCCACTGGTCCTCCGGTCGCGATTCCAAGCGGTATCGGTCAACCGGCGAGGCTACCGGCGGCGGGGAACGGGTCCGGGTGCGGGCCGCGGCGTGGGCGGGTCAGGGTTCAGCCGGCGGGGGCGAGCAGCGGTTCGGCCGGCGGCGCGGCGTGCTGCAGCCGCATCTCGTGGCGGGCGTCGAGCACCGCCTTGGCGAGCACCGCGACGAGGATGATCGTGCCGCCGAGCACGGTGCTCGGCTCGGGGCGCTCGGCGAGCAACACGAAGCCCCACACCGGCACGAGCACCATCTCGGTCTGGGCGAACACGGTCATCGTCGCCGCCGGCACGCTGCGCGAGGCGCTGTTGTACAGCAGCATGCCGGCCACCACGAACAGCCCGCCGTGCAGGACGGCGAGGAAGATGTCGAGCGCCGGCGGGACGAACGCCTTGTCGTTGGCGGCGATGATCGGGGCGCAGATCGCGACCATCGCCACCGCGTAGCCGGGCAGCACCGGTGCCCAGTCGCGCTCGGGCGCCGATCGCACGATCGTGGTGTACAGCGCGAAGCCGATCGCGGCCGAGATCGCGGCGAGGTCGCCGATCAGGGCCCCCTGCTCGAGGTGGCCGGCCAACATGATCGTCAGGCCGACGAAGGCGACGACGATCGCGGTGATGGTGCGCCAGTTGAGCCGTTCGCCGAGGAACGCCCGCGCCGCGGCGACGCCGAACAGCGGGGTGGTGGCGCCGAGGAAGGCGGCGTTCGCCGCCGAAGTGGTCTTGACGGCGTAGACGAACCCGATCGACGCCAGCCACAGCGCCAGGTTGGCGAGCAGCATCCGCGGCCCCGACGTGTAGGCCGTCAGCGTCTGGCTCGGCCGCCGCTTGAGCAGGTACCAGCACTCGATCACGGCGATGATGCCGAGCGACCGCCAGAACAGGTACTGGAACGTGTCGCTCTCGTCGGCGAGGCGGGCGGTGACCGCACCGAAGCTCCAGACCGCACCCGCCGACAGGGCCATCGCCGAGCCGAGCGCGGTAGCCGCCCGCGCCCGGGTGCCACGCGATGACCGTGCCACGGCCACATCCTTTCGATCAAGCTTCGAACCCGACCAGGAGCGGCGCTCCGGCAGCGGGATGATATCCGAACACCGGGGCGACTGCGGTCGATCGGGGCCGGTGGCCGACCGCAGTCGACGGGGTGGTCGTGGCGGGTTCGTCGACTGCTCGCGGCGGGTTCGTCGACTGCTCGCGGCGGGCGTGGTGTGGGCGCGGTGTGGTGGGCTCTGTCGCTGTGATGTGGTCGCTGTGATGTGGTCGCTGTGATGTGGCCGCTGTGATGTGGGTGGTGTGGGCGCGGTCTGGTGGGCGGTGTCGCTGTGATGTGGGCGCTGTGATGTGGTCGGTGGGATCGGGCGTGACGGGGTTCGGGTGGGGGCTCGCTGCGATGCGGCCGTTGATTCGGTCGCCGTGTCACACTGGGCGCGTGCCCATCTCCCTCGCTGCCGGCCCCGAGATCGTCGCCATCCCGGGGCCCACGGTGGTGCCCGCCCGCGTGCTGTCGGCGATGCACCGCGCCATGCCCGACATCTACGACGGCGAGCTGCTGGCCGTCACCGACGAGGTGTTCGACGCCCTGCCGGCGATCGCCGGCACCACGTCGCGGGCGTTCGTCACGATCAGCAACGGCCACGGGGCGTGGGAGATGGCGTTGACCAACACGTTGTCGCGGGGCGACCGGGTGCTGGTGCTCGACTGCGGGCGGTTCGGCGCGATCTGGGGCGAGATGGCCGAGTTCAACGGGCTGCGCACCGAACTCCTCGAAGCGCCGCCGGGTGCGGCCAACGACCCCGACCGGCTCGAGGAGCGCCTGCGCGCCGACCCCGGGCACGAGATCAAGGCGGTGCTGATGGTGCACGCCGACACGGCGTCGTCGGCCCGCAACGACGTGCCGGCGTTCCGGCGGGCGCTCGACGCCGCCGGGCACCCCGCGCTGCTGCTGATCGACTGCATCGCGACGATGGGATGCGAGCCGTTCCTGATGGACGACTGGGGTGTCGACCTGGCGCTCGCCGCGTCGCAGAAGGGGCTGATGACCCCGCCCGGCCTGGGGTTCGTCTGGGCGGGGCCGCGGGCGCTCGCCGCCCACCGTCACGCCGACCTGCGGACCCGCTACTGGGACTGGACCTACCGCACCGAGAACGGCCCGCACTACCTGCGCTACTGCGGCACACCACCCGTCACCCACCTGTTCGGGATCCGCGAGGCGCTGGCGATGATCGCCGAGGAGGGCATGTCGGCGCGGTGGGCGCGCCACCGGGCCCTCGGCGAGGCGGTGCGCGCCGCGGTCGATGCCTGGGCGGCGCCGGGCGGACTGTCGCTCTACGTGATCGACCCGGCCCAGCGCTCGAACGCGGTCACCACGATCCGCACCGGGACGGTCGACGCCACCGAGCTGTCGCGGCGGTGCAAGGCCGAGATGGGGGTGACGCTCGGCACCGGGGTCGGCGACCTCGCCGGCTCGGCGTTCCGGATCGGCCACATGGGCCACGTCAACGCACCGATGATCCTCGGGGTCGTCGGCGCCGTCGAGGCGGCGCTGCTGGCGATGGGCGCCCCGGTCGGCGGGTCGGGGGCCGCCGCAGCTGCCGCTTCGCTGGCAAAGGCGCTGACCTCCGACCGCTCGGCAGACTGAACGAGCCGACCGGGTCACCGCGGCCAGGCCGGCACCCGTCGCACCGCGATACCGTTTCGGCATGTTGCGACAGTCGCCGTTCCACGATCGCGTGGCGGCCGCCAACCAGACCTCGCTGTGGAGCCACTGGGCCGGGCATCTCGTCGTCGACAAGTACCAGATGTCCGAGAAGTTCGAGTACACCGCGATCCGCAACTCGGTCGGCATCTTCGACTCGTCACCGCTCTACAAGTACCGGATCTGCGGACCAGACGCCGAGCGGTTCCTCTCGGCGGTGCTCACCCGCGACATCCGCACCTGCCGCCCCGGCCAGGCGCAGTACACGATCTGGTGCGACGAACGAGGCTTCGTCAACGAGGACGGTGTCGTGCTCCGCCACACCGCCGACGACTTCTGGCTGACCGCGGCGCGACCCAACCTCGCCTATCTGCGCGACCGGATCGGGCGCGCCGACGTCGCGGTCACCGACGTCAGCAACGAGCTCGCGATCCTGGCGGTGCAGGGCCCCAACAGCCGCGCCGTGCTGGCCCGCCTGGCACCCGAGGTCGACCGGCTCGGGTTCTTCGACCACGCGCCGGCGAAGCTCGGTGGGGCGGCGGTGACGATCGCCCGCACCGGGTTCACCGGCGACCTCGGGTTCGAGATCTACTGCGACGCCGACGACGCCCACCCCGTGTGGGATGCGGTCGTCGAGGCGGGCGCGCCGTACGGCATCTTGCCGTTCGGCCAGATCGCGCTGTTGATGGCGCGCATCGAAGCCGGGCTGCTGCTGATCGACGTCGACTTCGAGGCCAGCCGCTTCGCCGAGAACGACGAGCACCGCTCGACGCCGAGCGAACTCGGCTTCGGCTGGATGCTGCGCGGCATCGACGACGACACGCGCCCGTTCGTCGGGCGCCGGGCGATCCGGCGCGAACTCGCCGAGGGCGCGTCGCGGTGGCGGATGATGGGCCTCGTCGTCGACTGGGACGACCACGACCGCAAGTACACCGCGGCCGGCATGGTGCCGCCCAAGCACCACACCCCGGTCCATGAGGACATGATGGTGTACGACGACCAGGCCCAACGGGTGGGGTACGCCACCAGCTTCATGTACTCGCCGGTGCTGCAACGGCACATCGCGTTGGCCCGTCTGCGCCCCGACCTCGCCGTCCCGGGGGCCGCCGTGAACCTCGAGTTCACGATCAACCATCGCTACGTGAAGGTCGCCGCGCACGCCGTCAGCACCCCGTTCTTCACGCCCGCCCGCAAGACGTCGATGACCGGCGCGACAGGAGCAGCACCATGAGCACCCGCGACTACGACGCGATCGTCATCGGCGGTGGGCACAACGGCCTCGTCAACGGCGCATACCTGGCCAAGGCGGGGTTGCGCACGGCGATCCTCGAACGCCGCCACCTGGTCGGCGGCGCGGCGATCACCGAGGAGCTGCGGCCGGGCTTTTCGTTCACGACGTTCTCGTACGCGCTCAGCCTGCTGCGCCCGAACATCATCCACGAGCTCGACCTGGTGCGCCACGGGTTCATGCCGCTGCTGATGCCGTCGAGCTTCTGCCCGATGGAGAACGGCGACAGCCTGGTGATGGGCCAGGACCGCAACGAGAACCTCCAGGAGATCGCCCGCCACTCGCCCCACGACGCCGACGCGTACGTGCAGTACAACCACGACATCGAGATGGTGGTGCGGGCCGTCAAGCCGCTGTTCGACTCGGTGCCCCCGAACCTGTTCGACCGGTCGCCCGAGGGCCTCGCCGAGATGGCCGACCTCGCCAGGCACCTGCGTGGCATCGCGCCCAAGGTGCTCCACGACCTCGTCCGGTTGCTCACCGGCAGTGCCGCCGACTTCCTCGACCACTACTTCGAGAGCGACATCATCAAGGGGTACCTGTCGTCGTCGGGGATCATCGGCACCAAGGTCGGGCCGATGTCGCAGGGTTCCGGGCTCGTGCTGCTGTTCCACCGGATGGGCGAACACGACGGCCACTTCGGGTCGTGGGCGTTCCACAAGGGCGGCAACGGCGGCTTCACCCAGGTGCTGGCGCGGGCGGCGCAGGCGTTCGGCGCCGAGATCCGGCTCAACGCCGAGGTCGAGCGGGTGATCACGTCGAACGGTCGGGCGACCGGGGTGGCGCTCGCCGACGGCACCGAGCTGAACGCCACCGTGGTCGTGTCGGCCGCCGACCCGCGGCGCACGTTCACCGAGTTCGTCGACGAGCGCGAGTTGCCCACCGACCTGGTCGACAACCTGCGGCGCTACCGGTACCAGGGGACGTCGTCGAAGGTCAACTTCGCGCTCGACGGGTTGCCGCGGTACCCGTCGCTCGGCGATCGCACCGACATGTTCAGGGGCTTCACCAACATCGCCCCGTCGATGGAGTACCTCGAGCGGGCGTTCGACGAGGCGAAGTACGGCTGGTATTCGACGCGGCCCTACGTCGACGGCGCGATCCAGTCGACGATCGACCCCGACATGGCGCCGCCCGGCAAGCACGTCATGTCGTGTTTCGTCCACTACACGCCGTACCACCTGAAGCGCAGCGACTGGCCGACCGAGCGCGAACGGATGGCCGACAACGTGCAGGACACGATCGAGTCGTTCTTCCCCGGCTTCTCCGACCTCGTGCTGCAGCGCGAAGTGGTGACACCGCTCGACATCGAGACGGTCGCCGGCCTGCCGGAGGGCAACATCTTCCACGGCGAGTTCTTCGCGCCCCAGATGTACTTCTTCCGGCCGGCCCCCGGCTGGAACCAGTACCGCACCCCGATCGAGGGCTACTACCAGTGCGGCAGTGGCACCCACCCGGGGGGTTGCGTCAGCGGCGGTCCGGGCTGGCTCGCCAGCAAGCAGATCCTGGGCGACCTGCGCCGATAGTCACCGCCGCCGGCCGGCGCGCGCTAGCTTCGCCGCGTGAGCACCGAAACGGACGAGCGGTCGGCGCCGGCCGCGCCCACCGGGTGCGTGTCGTGCGGGTCGCCGCACGCCCGCTGGTGGAGCACCCCGCAGGGAGCGGCCCTGTTGTGCCCGGCGTGCGCGACGTTGCACGGCCTCGGCTGCCCCTGAACCGGGCCGGCCGCCGCGGCCTCAGGGGTTGCGGGCGACGCCCTCGGTGAACCACGCCCACGGCTTCGGCCCGCTCGCGTAGCGCGACGCCACGTGCTCGAGTTCGAATCCGGCGTCGAGCACCATCCGGGCCGGGTCGCGGGTCAGGTGGCAGCCATCGGCGAGGCGGCGTTGGGCCGGTTCGAGCCGCCGCTGCCATCGCGCCACCCGCGGTTCGGGGGCGAGACCGTGCTCGAGGAAGTGGAACCGGCCGCCCGGGCGCACCACCCGGCGCAGCTCGGCGAGCGCGGCGGCGGCGTCGGGGATCGTGCACAGCGTGAACGTGCACAGCGCCGCGTCGCACGACGCGTCGGCGAGCGCCAGGTGCTGGCCGTCGACGCCGACGTGGTGCACCGTCACCCGCCCGGCGGCGATACGCGGCGCGGCGAGCCGGCGCGCCACCTCGGCCGGCTCGACCGCCAGCACGACGTCGACCTCGTCGGGGTACGCCGCCACGTTCAAGCCCGAACCGAACCCGATCTCGACGACGGTGCCCGACAGACCGGCGGCGACCTGCCGCCGCCAGGCCTGCAGTTCCTTCGTGCCGCACGCCCGGTCGACGAGGCGGGGCAGGATCCGCGTCCGGTAGCAGCCCATGGGCTGCACGGTACCCATCCGCCGGCCCGCCGGCCACGGCGGGAATCGGGCATCCTGGTGGCGATGAGCGGACACCGCGACCCCGGGCCCGACCCTGTGCTGTACGGCGAGGTGCTGTACGGCGAGCCCGAGATCGCATTCCTCGAGGCGTTGTGGGGCGACGGGTTCCTGTCGCCGGGCGGCCCCGAGGAGGTGGCGCGCGCCGTCGCCGGCGTCGATCTCGCCGGCCGCACGGTGATCGACATCGGCTGCGGGTCGGGGGGCGCCACGATCGCGTTGGTCAGCGAGCACGGGGCGGGGCGGGTGATCGGCATCGACGTCGAGGAGCCCGTGTGCCGGCACGCCCGTCGCCGCGTCGAGCGTCTCGGCCTGGCCGACCGGATCGAGATCCGGCTGGTCGCTCCGGGCCCGCTGCCGTTCGACGACGCGGCGGCCGACATCGTGTTCAGCAAGGACTCGATCGTGCACATCGCCGACAAGGAGGCGCTGGCCGCCGACGTGTTCAGGGTGCTGCGGCCCGGCGGCTGGTTCGTCGCCAGCGACTGGCTGATCGCCCATGACGGCGAGCCCTCGCCGGCGATGGCCGCCTACCTGGCCGCCGAGGCGCTCGACTTCGGCATGGCGTCGCCGCAGCGCTACCGCACGGCGCTCGCCGCGGCGGGGTTCGTCGACATCGCGTTGACGAACCGCAACCGCTGGTACCGCGGGGTCGCCCGCCGCGAACTCGAACGGCTCACCGGCCCCCACGGGCGGCGTTTCGAGGCGCTCGTCGGTGCCGCCGAGCTGCGCCGCCAGATCGCCACGTGGACCGCGATGGTGCCGGTGCTCGAATCCGGCGAGCACTGCCCGCACCACCTGCGCGCCCGACGGCCCCGGTGAGCGACGGCCGGCCGGGGCCGAATTCAGAGCGAGGTGATGTCGAGGCGGAACGCGGCGAACGGCAGGCGATGCACTCCGTCGGCGCCGCGGTACGGCTCGAGTTCGTCGACGAGGCCGTCGACGAACTCTCGGCGCTGCTCGTCGGGCAACTGCTCGATCGTCGGCCCCCACGGCGTCGACAGGGTCTGCTCGAACACGAACGTGCGGAGGTCGGCGATCGCCACCTCGTGCTCGATGAGGTCGATCGTCGTATCGGCCCGGCCGGCCTCGCGGGCCCAGCCGGCGAGCACCCCGGCGCCGTCGTCGGGCGCCGCCACGCGCAGCGACGGGAACAGACGGGCGTCGAGCATCGCCAGCAGCTCGAGTTGCGTCTCGATGTAGGGGGTCCGCCCACCGGTCGCCCAGATCGTGGCCCGCAGTACACCGCCGGGTCGCAGCACCCGCAGGCATTCGGTGATCGCGGTCGCGGCGTCGGGCACGAACTGCAGACCCTGCTGGCACAGCACGTGATCGAACGACGAGTCGGGGAACGGTTGGGAGTGGGCGGGCGCCTCGACCCATTCGATGCCCTGCGGTCCGACCCGCTCGGCGACCGCCAGCATCGCCGGGTTGATGTCGGTGCCGACCACCCGGCCCCCCGGGGTCGCCGCCCGCCACGCGTGGCGGGCGAGCAGCCCCGTGCCGCAGGCCAGGTCGAGCACCGAATCCCCCGGCTGGATCGCGGCGCTCGCCGCCAGCAGCGCAGCCGACCCGTCCATGAAGCGACTCGTCGTCGCTTCGTACCGTTCAGCCTGCACCTGGGCGAGTTGGAAACCGGACACCTGTACCTCGACGATCCTCGACGATCCGTAGCGGCGACCGGCGCCGGGTGCCCATCCTGGCACATCCCCGGAAGCCGGTCGCACCGATGGCCCCGATTGTGACGCCTGCCACGCCACCCGAGCGCCGCGGTCGGCCGGCCAACCGGTAGTTTGACGGCCATCGCTGGGACCGGTTTTGACATCACGTTCTTCGGCGTGCGCGGCTCGACCCCGTGTCACGGTGACGAAGTCGCACGCTACGGCGGGAACACGTCGTGTGTCGTCGTCGACGTCCCCGGTCAACGACCGATCATGTTCGACATCGGCACCGGGGCACGCTATTTCGGCCTCACGTGGCCGCAAGACCGATCCTTCGACGGCGTCTGCCTGCTGAGCCACCTGCACTGGGATCACGTCCAGGGCCTGCCGTTCTTCGGTCCGGTACTGCGCCCGGGCAGTCGTCTCGAACTGCACGCCCCGATCCAGCCTCCCGGTTCGTCGTTGGAGGCGGTGGTGTTGGGCATGCTGTGCCCGCCGCTGTTCCCGATCGGTGTCGCCGACCTTCCGGGTGAGATCCGTCTCGTCGAGCACGGCGACGAGGACTTCGGCATCGGTGACGTCGAGGTGTCGGCCCGTCTGATCCCGCACCTCGGCGCCACGCTCGGGTACCGGCTGTCGTGGGGCGGTGCGTCGGTGGCGTACCTCAGCGATCATCAGCAGCCGGGGATCGACGTGTACGACGCCACCGCCAACGCCCGCGAACTCTGCCAGGGCGTCGACGTGTTGATCCACGACGCGCAGTACACGCGCCCCGAGTTCGAGCGCAAGTCGACCTGGGGGCACTGCACCACCGAGTACGCGGTCTGGTTGGCGCTCGAGTGCGGCGTGAGCACGTTGGTGCTCTACCACCACGACCCGCTCCACGACGACGACCAACTCGACGGGCTGCTGGCGGCGTCGATCGAGCAGGCCGGTGGACGACTCGAGGTGGTCGGTGCCCGCGAAGGGCTGACCATGCGCGTCGGTCGGTGAGCGCCGTCGCGTTCGTCGCCTCGGTCGTGCTCGGGCTGACCTTCGTGGTCGCCGGGGGATCGAAGCTCGCTGCCGGGCCGGCGTGGCCGGTGCAGGCCGGCGAGCTGGGTGCCCCTGCTGCTGCGGCGCCGGTGGTGCCGTGGGTCGAGATCGTGGTCGGTGCCCTGCTGGTCGTCCAGCTCTTCGAGCCGGTCCCGGCGCTGGCGGCGATCGTGATGATCGTGGCGTTCAGCGCGCTGATCGGGCGCCGCCTGGCGCAGGGGCGCCGGCCGGTGTGCGCCTGCTTCGGGGCCTGGTCGGCGAAGCCGATCGGGCCAGGGCATCTGGTGCGCAACGGTGCGCTGCTCGTGGTCGCGGCGCTGGCGGCGGCCGGCTGAGCGGCGGCCGGCCCGGACTACAGCGTGCGCACCAGGAAGGTGAGCACCCGTGCCTCGTCGCGCCAGGCGTCGTAGCGGCCGCTCGGTCCGGCGTGGCCGGCGCCCATCTCGGTGCGCAGCAGCAGCGGCCGGTCGTTGGTGCGCACCTGGCGCAGTTTCGCGATCCACTTCGCCGGCTCGTGGTAGCTGACTCGCGGGTCGTTCAGGCCGGCGGTGATGTAGAGCGCCGGGTAATCGGCGGCGACGGTGTTGTCGTAGGGCGAGTAGCTCGCGATGTATGTCGCGTACGGCTCGGCGCGGGGGTCGCCCCATTCCTCCCACTCGGTCACCGTCAGCGGCAGGGTCGGGTCGCTCATCGTGGTGGTGACGTCGACGAAGGGCACCTCGGCCACCGCCGCCCGGAAGCGGGCCGGGTCGATGGTGACGCAGGCGCCGACCAGCAGCCCGCCGGCGCTGCCGCCCCGGATCGCCATCCGCCCCCGGTCGGCGAACCCGTTGGCGGCGAGGTGCTCGCAGGCCGCCAGCGTGTCGGTGAAGGTGTTGCGCTTGTGCAGGAGCTTGCCGTCGAGGTACCACTGGCGGCCGAGTTCACCGCCGCCGCGGGGGTGCACGAGCGCCCAGACCACACCGCGGTCGAGCAGTGACAGCCGGGCCGTCGAGAACCACGGCGGCATCGAGATCTCGTACGAGCCGTACCCGTACACGCAGCACGGTGCCGTGCCGTCGATCGCCGTGTCGACATGACGCACGACGTCGACGGGCACCTCGGTGCCGTCGGTGGCGGTCGCCCACACCCGCACGGCGACGTAATGGTCGAGGTCGACGTTGGGTGTCGGGGTCTGCTTGACGACGGTGATCGCGCCCGAGTCCACGTCGACGTCGATCACCCGCGACGGCACCGTGAGCGACTGGTGGGTGAGCCGGATCGTCGTCGTGTCCCATTGCTCGTTGGGGCCGAACTCGACGTCGTGGGGCTCGGGATCGATCGCCAACGTCGTCGTCGACCCGTCGCGGCGCACGATCCGCACCGCCGGCTGGGCCCGGTTCCACTCGTGGAGGGCGAGGTGGTCGGCGAACGGTTCGACGTTGGTGATCCGCCGGCCGGCCTGGTGGGGGATCAGCTCGGTCCAGTGGTGGGGTCGATCGAGCGGGGCCTCCATCACCCGGAAGTCGACGGCGTCGAGGTTGGTCAGGATCACGAAGCGGTCGCCCCAGTGGTCGAGGTGGTACTCGACGTCGTCCTGGCGGGGGCGCACGCAGGCCGGTGCTGCCGCGGGGTCGCCGGTCGGCAGCAACCAGTTCTCGGAGGTCTGCTTGCTGCCGGAGTGGATGACGATCCACTCCTTGCTGCGCGTCGTGCCGATCCCGACGAAGAACCGCTCGTCGTGGTCGGCGAACATCTCGACGTCGTCGGCCTGGGGGGTGCCGAGGCGGTGCCGCATCACCCGGTAGGGCCGCTCTTGCTCGTCGGCCTCGACGTAGAACAGGTGGCTGCCGTCGTGCGACCAGGCGACGCCGGCCCAGGTGGTGTCGTGGAGCTCGTCGGCGAGGTCGTGCTGGTGGGCGATGTCGCGGACCCGCAAGGTGTAGTGCTCGTCGCCGCGGGTGTCGGCCGACCAGGCGAGCAGGCGGTGGTCGGGGCTCACCTCGAACGCGCCGACGTCGAAGAACTCGTGATCGGCGGCCTCGGCGTTCTGGTCGAGCACGAGTTGCGCGGTGGCATCCTCGGGCGACCGGCCCCGGCAGTGGATCGGGTACGAACGGCCCTCCTCGGTGCGCGACGAGTAGTACCAACCGTCGACCGGTACCGGGGCCGAGATGTCGGTCTCCTGCACACGCGACTTGATCTCGCCGTAGATCTCCTCGACCAACTCGTGGTGCTCGCCGAACCACGAATCGCTCGTCGCGTTCTCGGCGAGGAGATAGGCGATCGTGTCGGGGTCGTCGCGGTCGCGCAGCCAGGCGAACGGGTCGGCGACCGGCCCGGTGGGGCGGTTCCAGGTGTGGGGGACGGTCTTGGCGGTCGGCTCTCCGGCTCGTTCGGGCACGTCAGGCAATGTAGGCGGTAAGTTCATCGCCACCATGCGCGTGTGGATCGACCAGGATCTGTGCACCGGCGACGGACTGTGCGTCGACCATTGCCCCGACGTGTTCGTGCAGCTCGAGGACGGCATCGCCTACGTGGTCGAGGACGGGGTGGCGCTCAACGACCCGGGGAGTTCGGGCAGCCTCGCCCGCGTGCCGTCCCGGCGGGTCCACGACGTCATCAAGGCCGCCGAGGTCTGCCCGGGTGAGTGCATCTTCATCGAGAGCGATGCGCCGGCGGTGATCGATCGCGAAGCCGCCGCCTGAGTCACTCGCCGTCGGGATTGTTACTATGGCGGTAGTGGAAATTCTTTCCCGGCCACGCGAAGCGATCAGGAGCTGACATGACGTCGTTCGATCTCGACCTCACCAAGTACGACCTCGGCTGGAGCGATGAGGTCGAGTACGCCTTCACGCCCGAGAAAGGCATCAGCGCCGGCGTCGTCGACCAGATCTCGTGGTGGAAGGGCGAGCCGCGCTGGATGACCCAGATTCGTGAGCGCAGCCTGCGGCTCTTCGAGCGCAAGCCGATGGCCGAGTGGTTCGCCGTCAACATGCCCGACATCGACTTCCAGGACATCTATTACTACCTGCGGCCCAAGGGCGAGCAGGTCGACGAGTGGGACCAGCTCCCCGAAGAGATGATGCGCACGTACGAGAAGCTCGGGATTCCCGAGGCCGAGCGCCAGTACCTGGCGGGGGTCACCGCCCAGTACGAGAGCGAGGTCGTGTACCACAAGAACCGTGAGGACCTCGCCGAGCAGGGGATCCTGTTCTGCGACATGGACACCGCCCTGCGCGAGTACCCGCACCTCGTCAAGCAGTACTTCGGCACGGTCATCCCGCCCGGCGACAACAAGTTCGCGGCGCTCAACACCGCCGTGTGGTCGGGTGGCTCGTTCATCTACGTGCCACCCGGCGTCGAGTGCGAGATGCCGCTGCAGGCGTACTTCCGGATCAACTCCGAGAACGCCGGCCAGTTCGAGCGCACGCTGATCATCGCCGACGAGGGGTCGAAGGTGCACTACATCGAGGGGTGCTCGGCGCCGGTGTACACCAGCGACTCGCTGCATTCGGCGGTGGTCGAGATCATCGTCAAGCCGCACGCCCGAGTCACCTACACCACGATCCAGAACTGGTCGCCCAACGTCTACAACCTGGTCACCAAGCGGGCGCGGGTCGAGGCGTACGGCCACATGGAGTGGATCGACGGCAACATCGGCTCGAAGCTCACGATGAAGTACCCGGCGGTCTACCTGGTGGGTGAGGGCGCCACCGGTGAGGTGCTGTCGGTCGCCTACGCCGGCGCCGGCCAGCACCAGGACGCCGGGGCCAAGATGGTGCACGCCGCACCCAACACGTCGTCGAAGATCGTCTCCAAGTCGATCAGCAAGGACGGCGGGATCACCACCTACCGCGGCCTCGTGCGCGTCGACGCGGGCGCCCACGGCTGCAAGAGCCATGTGCAGTGCGACGCGCTGATCCTCGACGAGGACTCGGTGTCGAAGACGCTGCCCTACATGGAGGTCGGTGAACGCGACGCGCACATCGGCCACGAGGCCACCGTGTCCAAGATCGCCGACGAGCAGCTGTTCTATCTGATGAGCCGCGGGCTGTCGGAGGAGCAGGCGATGGGGATGATCGTCAACGGTTTCATCGAGCCGATCACCCGCACCCTGCCGATGGAGTACGCCGTCGAGTGGAGCCGCCTGATCGAGTTGCAGATGGAGGGCTCGGTCGGCTGACGCCGGGTTCGGGCGCCGGGGGCCGATGCCCTGAGATCTGTCCACATCACAGCGACAACCGCCTCGGCGATCGTCGTGTGACGGCTGAAACGTGGCGGACCTCCCCGTGCCGCCCGAGCCGTTTCGTCGGCACCCGACCCGCTCGACCGACCCGCTCGACCAGGCGACCGGTTCGGGGTGGCCAGCGCTGGTGGGTCGGGTCTGGTGGGTCGGGTCTGAGTCGTTGTCGCTGTGATGTGGCCAGTCCCGTGGGCCCAAGGCATGTGTCATGTCCCGGTGTCATGTCCCGGTGTCATGTCCCATCGCAGCGAGGATCGCCCGGATGGCGTCTGCTTGGACGCGGATCCGCCGCATCGTGGTGCGGGGCGCACCGACGAACCGGTACCGGCCCCGACCGGCGCGGCCGACCCGGCCCCAACCGATCTCCCACCGCAGGGCGTCGGAGATCACCTTCGAAGCTCGCCGGTCGCCCCACTCGACCCCGACCATCTCGCACCGTCGGGCGAGTTCGGCGACGTCGAGGGTGCCGCGGTCGTCGGCGAGGATCGTCGTGAGCAGGCGCCGCAGCGGCAGCCCCCTGATCGTCGGAGCGGTCGTGCTGGTGATCGTCATGTCCATGGGCGTCATGTCCCGAATCTGACGCCGGGGTGTCGCGCCCGGGGTTGACCGCCTGGCGGGTCTCGTTCGGTAACCTGGGCGTATGCCGATGCGGACGGAGTGCAAGCACTTCGAGAGTCGTTCGTACCCCAATGGCGACACGGTGCGGAAGTGCAACCTCGACCTGGCACCCGACGCGCCGTGGCGGTGCCCCGAGGCCTGCGCGAAGTTCGAGCGCCGTCTCGCCGACGCGGCCTGGACCCATGGCTCGCTGGTCGTGCCCCCGACACCGCCCGAGCCCGACAGCCTCGACGACGGCTCGGCGGCCGCGCTGTTGGACGAGGCCGAGCAGATCCTCAACTCGGTCGGGTCCCGCGTCAAGGCCGAGGTCGACGCCGATCGCGCCGCCGCCGAGCGGCGCGACCGCGGGTTCCGGCGCTTCCTGCGCCGCAAGCGCAGTTCCTGACGCCTGGACGTGGCCACCCCGAACGTCGCGCCGTCCGACCGATTTCTCCTACGCGCGTAGTAGAATTGCCGGTGATGTCCGTGCTCGATCTCGACCAGCTCGCTGCCGTGCAGCTGCCCACCGCCGACGAGGAGATCTGGCGCTACAGCCGGATCGACGAGCTCGACATGACGGCGTACCGGCCTGTGGCCCACGCCGCCCAGGTCAGCGGCGCCACCGACTACGTCGTGGTCGGCGGCGACACCGTCGAGCTCTTCGCCGACCAGTCGCCCGATGTGTTCGCCGACCTCAACCGGTCTGCGGCGGCGGGCACCACCGCCCAGGTGCGCATCGTGGTGCCGCCCGGGGTGACGGTCGCCGAGCCGATCGTGATCACCCACACGATCGCCGGCGACGGCGGGCTCGTGTGCCCCCGGCTGGTGATCGAGGCCGGCGCCGACAGCCAGGTCACGGTGATCGAGCGGTTCCTGTCGTCGGGCGCCGGGCCGGCGCTCGTGCTGCCGGTGCTGCAACTGGCCGTCGAGCAGGCCGCCCGGGTCGAGTACCTGGCGGTCAACGAGCTCAGCGACGACGCCTGGTCGATCGGGCACCAGCAGGCCGTCGGCTACCGCGACTCCTCGACGCTGCTCGCCACGGTGGCACTCGGCGGCGACTACGCCCGGGTGCGCACCGAGGCCCGCCTGTCGGGCAAGGGTGGGTCGACCCGCCAGGTGGCGCTGTACTTCGCCGGCGGCTCCCAGATGCACGACTTTCGCACGATCCAGGATCACGACGCGCCCCACACCCACAGCGACCTGCTGTTCAAGGGCGCCGTGCAAGACCGGTCGGCCAGCGTCTACACCGGGTTGATCAAGATCCGCGAGCACGCCCGTGGCACCAACGCCTTCCAGACCAACCGCAACCTCACGTTGTCGGAGGGGGCGTGGGCCGAGAGCGTGCCCAATCTCGAGATCTACACCAACGACGTCAAGTGCTCGCACGCCTCGACGGTTGGCCCGATCGACGCCGAGCAACGGTTCTATCTCGAGAGCCGCGGCATCCGTCCCGAGATCGCCGAGCGGCTCGTCGTGCTCGGGTTCTTCGACGAGGTGCTGGCGCAGCTCCCGGCCGAGGGTCTCGCCGCCGGGTTGCGGGCGCGGGTCGCCGGCAAACTCCACCTCGGCACCGACTCCGGCACCGACTCCGGCACCGACTCGAGCCCGAACGGGGGTCCGGCGTGAGCGCCCCCGTCCCGGTCGCCGCATTCGACGAGCTCGCGTCCGGCACCGCCCGCAAGTTCGTCGTCGACGGCGTCGCCGTGGCGGTCGTGCGGATCGGCGACGACGTCTACGCGATCGGCGACGTGTGCAGCCACGCCGACGTCTCGCTCAGCGGCGGCGAGGTGTGGTGCGACGAGCTCGAACTCGAGTGTCCCAAGCACGGCAGCGCGTTCAGCCTGGTCACCGGTGAGCCGGCCACGCTGCCGGCCACCCAGCCGGTGCCGGTGTTCGCCGCCACCGTCGTCGACGGCCAGATCACGGTCACGATCACCCGTTCCCACGACGGGTCACACGACGGGTCACCGGAGGGTTCGCGATGAGCACGCTCGAGATCCGCGGCCTGCGGGCGTCGGTGGCCGGCAAAGAGATCCTGCGCGGCATCGACCTCACGGTGCGATCCGGCGAGGTGCACGCCGTGATGGGCCCCAACGGTGCCGGCAAGAGCACGCTGTCGGCGGTCATCATGGGCAAGCCCGGCTACGAGGTGCTCGCCGGTTCGGTCACCCTCGACGGTGTCGACGTGCTCGCCCTGCCGGCGTGGCAACGGGCCGCCGCCGGTCTGCACCTGGTGATGCAGTACCCGACCGAGGTGCCCGGCGTGACGCTCGACCACATGCTGGTCGAAGCGCTCACCAGCCGCGGTCGCGCCGCCGAGGCCCACGAGGATACGCTCCGCGACACGTTGCTCGCCGAGGCCGGCCGGATCGGGTTCGAGGAGCGGTTCCTCGACCGCCCGCTCAACGTCGACCTGTCGGGTGGCGAGAAGAAACGCAACGAGACGCTCCAACTGGCGGTGCTGCGCCCCAAGATCGCGATCCTCGACGAGCTCGACTCGGGTCTCGACATCGACGCCCTGCGAGCCTGCTCGCGTCGGGTCGAAGACCTCAGCAACGACTCCGCCGACGGCCGCACCCCGATGGGTGTGCTGGCGATCACGCACTACAGCCGGCTGCTCACCGAGTTGAAGCCCGACCGCGTGCACATCCTCGTCAAGGGCCGGATCGTCACCAGCGGCGGGCCCGAGCTGGCCGACACGCTCGAGACCGACGGCTACGCGGCGTTCGTGCCGGCCGACGAGCTGGCCGACGGGCAACCCGGCGAGGCGCCGGGTGGGTCGACCGGCCTCGACGACCTGTTCGCGCTCTGAGCCCCGCCGCGAGGTCGCGGCGGCCCCTGCCCGGCGATACCCCGCCTGACGGGGCCGGGCGCCGTCCGGCGTGCCAACATCACACCATGGCCGATGTGATCGACGAGCTGCGGGCGTGGCTCGAGCAGAACTGGGACCCCGAGCTCACCGTCGCGCAGTGGTGGGAACGCCTCGGTCTCGCCGGATGGTCGGCGCCCTCGCTGCCCGACCACGCCTACGGCAAGGGCCTGTCGCGCAACGACGCCGTGCGGGTCGCCGAGACGATCAGCGAGCACGGTGCGCTCGGCGCGCCGGGCGGGCTGGGCCTGCTGCTGGCGGCGCCGACGATCGCCACCCACGGCACGCAGGAGCAGATCGACCGCTACGTGCGCGACATCGTCACCGGGCGGCAGGCATGGTGCCAGCTGTTCAGCGAGCCGGTGGCCGGCAGCGACCTCGCCGGGTTGCAGACCCGCGCCGTGCGCGACGGCGACGAGTGGGTCGTCAACGGCCAGAAGGTCTGGACGTCGGGTGGCCACTACGCCGACCTCGGCATGCTGATCGCCCGCACCAACAGCGAGGCGCCCAAGCACCAGGGCATCAGCTACTTCGCGCTCGACATGCACCAACCGTCGGTCGAGATCCGGCCGCTGCGCGAAATGACCGGGCGGGCGCTGTTCAACGAGGTCTTCATGACCGATGCCCGCACGACCACCGACGCGATGATCGGCGGCCTCAACAACGGGTGGGCGGTGGCCAACACGACGCTGGCGTTCGAGCGCGCCGGCCTCGGCTCGGGTGGCGGCTCGGCCGCCACGAGCGCCGCGCTGCCCGGCACGGTGGCGGGTCACCTCGGCCAGCGGGCCGGCGACTTCGTGCAGGACCGGCGCGGCCGCGGCGGCGGGGGAGCGCAGTTCCGCGGTGCCGGGCGGATGCTGATCGAACTGGCCAGGTCGACCGGGGCGATCGCCGACCCCACGGTGCGCCAGGACCTGATGCGGCTCCACACGCTGCAGGAGATCGGGCGCATGAACACGTTGCGACTCAAGGCGCTCAAGGCCTCGGGTGGTGACATCCCCGGGTTCGGCAACATCGGCAAGCTCTCGATGAGCGACATGATGCGCCTCCAGCGCGACCTCGGGCTGCGCATCATCGGTGCCGCGGGCATGTTGCACGGCTACGAGGGCGACGCCAAGGCGGCGCTCGCCGAGGCGACCGGCCAGCCGCTGAACGGCATCGTCACCGAGATGGCGTTGTTCGCCCAGGCGCCGCCGATCTACGGGGGCACCGACCAGGTGCAGCGCAACATCATCGGCGAGCGGGTGCTCGGCCTTCCCAAGGAGCCGGGTTCCGACCGGGCGGTGCCGTTCTCGCAGCTGCCCAAGAACGCCTGAACGCCTGAGGGAGCCAGCCCCGTTCAGATCGCCCGCAGCCGGCGGATCCGCTCGTCGGTCGACGGGTGGGTGCTGAAGAGCTTGGCGATGTTGGGGCCGCCACCGCGGCTCGAGCGGGCCTCGGCGAGCGGGTTGTGGATGTAGGCCTGGGCCTGGGCCGGGGCGACCGCCATCGGCCGCTGGGCGGCGATGACCTCGATCTTCTCGAGCGCCCTGGCGAGGGGCTCGCCGCTGCCCAGCAACTGGGCGGCGCCGCGGTCGGCCTCGAACTCGCGCGAACGCGAGACGGCCATCTGGATCAGCGACGCCGCGATCGGGGCCAGCAGCGACACCGCCAGCATGCCGATGATGTTGTTGTTGCGGCGGTCGCGGCTGCCGAACATCGACGAATACATCGCCATCTGGGCCATGAACGAGATCGCGGTGGCGATCGCCGCGGCGACCGACCCGATCAGGATGTCGCGATGCTTGACGTGCATCAGCTCGTGGGCCATCACACCCTCGACCTCGTCGCGCGAGAGCGTCTCGAGAAGTCCCTGGGTGGCGCACACGACCGCCTTGCGGGGGCCGCGGCCGGTCGCGAACGCGTTGGGCTGGTTGCTGGGCGCGATCGCCACGGTCGGCATCGGCAGGTCGGCGCGCTCGGCCAGGTCGCGGATCATGCCGTAGAACTCGGGGGCCTCGGCCTCGGTGATGACGCGGGCCTTGGCCGACTTGAGCGCCAGCCGGTCGCTGAACCAGTACGAGCCGCCGACCATCACGAACGCGAGCGCGAGGCCGATGATCAGCGAGGTGCTGCTGCCGCCGCCGACGAGCCCGGCGACGGCGACGATCAACCCGCCGAGACCGGCGAGCAGGACGGTGGTTTTCATGGTGTTCTTGAACATCGTGCGATTCAGGATACCGATGGCCGGATCGGTACGGTTCGCACATGGTCGCTGACGGGTCCCGACGGGTATGACCAGGACGGGAATGCCCAGCGACAAGTTCCTCGGTTGGCGGGTGGTGACCGGCTGCTTCATCGTGCTGGGCACCGCGTCCGGGCTCGGGTTCTACGGGCTGGCGGTGTACCTCAACGCGCTCAGCAACGAGCGCGGCTGGGACGTGTCGTCGATCTCGCTCGCGACGACCTGGTTCTTCTTCGTCTCGGGCGTCGTCGGGGTGTGGACGGCGCGCCTGATCGCCCGCTACGACGTGCGCCACGTCGCCGCCGTCGGCGGGGTGATCGGCGGCGTGGCGCTCGGCTCGCTCGGCCGGGTCACCGAGCAGTGGCAGCTGTTCGCCGTGTACGGGGTGTTCGCCGTCGGGTGGGCCCTGTCGGGCCTGGTGTCGATGACCACCGTGGTGACGCGCTGGTTCCACGTCCGTCGTTCCGTGGCGCTGTCGGTGGCGTCGACCGGGCTGTCGGCGGGAGGGATCGTGGTCACCCCCGCCGCGAAGTGGCTGCTCGATCGGCAGGGGCTCGCGTCAGGGATGCCCTGGCTCGGCCTGGTGTACATCGTCGGCATCGTGCCGGTGGTGTACTGGCTGATCACGCCCGACCCGGCGCCGACCGGGTGGCTGCCCGACGGCGAGCGGGCGCAGGCCGGCGTCGCTGCGCCAGCGGTGCTCGGCGTGTCCCACCGCGAGGCGATCCGCAGCCGGTTCTTCCTGTTCACCACGATCGGCTACGTCCTGGCGCTGGGCTCGCAGGTCGGGGGCATCCAGCAGCTCGTCAAGCTGGTCGAAGAGCGCACGACGGCCGACACCGCCGCGCTGGCGACCCTCGTGCTGGCCGCTGCCAGCGTGGTGGCCCGCCTCGCCGGCGGCCGGATGGTCGCCCACCTGCCGATGGTGGCGTTCACCGCGGCGCTGGCCGCCAGCCAGATGGTGGCGTTGGTGTCGCTCGGCTACGCCGAGAGCACGCCGCACATCTTCGGTTCGATCCTGTTGTTCGGCGCCACGATCGGCAACATCTTGATGCTGCAGCCGCTGTTGATCGCGGAGCGGTTCGGGGTGCGCGACTACCCGAGGATCTACAGCCGGGCGCAGCTGTTCGCACTGGTCGGCACGGCGGGCGGCCCGTTGCTGCTCGGCTCGCTGTACGACGCCTCCGGCGGCTACCGGGTGCCGTACCTGGTGGCCGGGGCGTGCTCGTTGGCGGGTGCGGTGGCGATCCTGGCGGCGGGGTCGGCGAAGACGTCCGCCGCCCCGGCGCCCGAGCCGACCACCCGACCGGGACCCGAGCACCCGATGAGCACCCGATGAGCCCGCCGTGACCGAGCTGTTCGAGCGGTCGGCGGTCGAGTTGGCGGGCATGCTCGCCCGGCGCGAGGTGTCGGCGCGCGAGCTGCTCGCCGCCACGCTGGCGCGGGTCGAACGGGTCGACCCGGCGGTCAACGCGATCGTCACCCTCGTGCCCGAGATGGCCGAGGACTGGGCCGCGGCGGCCGACGCCCGGGCTGCCGCCGGGGCGCCGCTCGGCCCGCTGCACGGCCTGCCGATCGCCCACAAGGACCTCGAGCTCACCGCCGGGATCCGCACCACGTGGGGGTCGCCGTTGTTCGCCGAGTTCGTGCCCGACGTGGACTGCCTGATCGTGCAGCGCCTGCGGGCGGCCGGCGCGATCACGTTCGGCAAGACGAACACGCCCGAGTTCGGGGCCGGCTCGCAGACGTTCAACCCGGTGTTCGGGGCGACCCGCAACCCCTACGACCTGTCGCGGACCTGCGGCGGTTCGAGCGGCGGAGCGGCGGTGGCGTTGGCGACCGGCATGGTGGCGATCGCCGACGGGTCCGACATGGGCGGTTCGCTGCGCAACCCGGCGTCGTTCTGCAACGTGGTCGGCCTGCGCCCGTCGGCGGGCCGGGTGCCCAACTGGCCGACCAGCACCCCGTGGTCGCCGCTGAGCACGCAGGGGGTGCTGGCCCGCTCGGTCGACGACCTCGCCCTGCAGCTGCGGGCGGTGGCCGGGCCGGATCCGAGGGTGCCGATCTCGTTGCCCGAGCCGGGGTCGATCTTCGCCGGCCTCGACGCCCTCGGCCCACCCGAGGGCCTCGCCGGTGCCGGGCTGCGGGTCGCCTGGACGCCGGATCTCGGGCTGCCCGTCGACGCCGCGGTGCGTGACGCGCTCGCCGGGGTACCCGACCGCCTCGCCGCGCTCGGCTGCCGGGTCGAGGCGGCGATGCCCGACCTCGGTGATGCCGGTGAGATCTTCCAGGTGCTGCGGGCCTGGCACTTCGAGATCGATCGGGGCGCGCTCTACGACCGCGCCGGCGACCGGCTCAAGGACACCGTGCGGTGGAACGTCGAACTGGCGCGGCGGCTGCGCCTCGTCGATCACGCCCGGGCGGTCACCGCCCACGCCGCGTTGGTCGAGCGGGTGCGCCGGTTCTTCGAACGCTTCGACGTGCTCGCCCTGCCGACGGTGCAGGTGCCGCCCTTCGACGTCGGGCTCGATTGGCCGCGCGAGGTCGACGGCACGCCGATGCCGACCTACGTCGACTGGATGCGCAGCTGCTCGGACATCTCGCTGACCGGGTGCCCGGCGATCTCGATGCCGGCGTCGTTCACGCCCGACGGCCTGCCGGTCGGCGTGCAGTTCGTCGGCCGGCCGGGCGGCGACGTCGACCTGTTGCGGTTCGCCAGGGTGTGGGAGCTCGCCTCGGCGCCGCTGGTGAGGCGAGCTACGGTCGTGGCATCGTGAGCGAGGTGCACCGGAACGTCGTGCGGGTGATCGAGGCCGGCAGAGCGCTCGGTCTCGTCGTCGAACCGAGGCGGTTCCCGGAGGGCGCCAAGACCGCCGTCGACGCCGCCAACGCGATCGGGTGCGAGGTCGCCCAGATCGTCAAGAGCCTGATCTTCGCGGTCGACGGTGAGATCGTGCTCGCCTACGTCAGCGGTGCCAACCAGCTCGACGAGCGCAAGCTCGCCCACGCCGCCGGAGGGCTGACCTGTCGCCGGGTCGACGCCGAGGTCGTGCGCCAAACGACCGGCTTCCCGATCGGCGGCGTTCCGCCGTTCGGGCACCTCACTCGTCTGCGGGTGTTCGTCGACCCCGACCTGCTGCTGCACGACGAGGTGTGGGCCGCCGCCGGTACCTGGCACGACGTGTTCCCGTTGGCGCCCGCCGAGCTGGTGCGGGTCAGTCACGGCGTCGTCAACGAACTCAAGCGGATCTGAGACGCGGCAGCGACATGGGCGACGAACTCGACGGTGACACGGGCGACACGGCCGGCGACACGGCCGGTGGCGCTTGGCGGCCCGAGCTCGACGAGCTGCGCCGGCGCGAGCGGTTGGCCGAGCAGCTCGGAGGGGCCGACAAGGTCGCCCGCCAGCACCACTTCGGTAAGCAGACGGTGCGCGAACGCGTCGAGCAGATCGTCGACCCGGGCAGTTTCTGGGAGCTCGGCAAGACCGCCGGTGTCGCCCGCTACGACGAGCACGGCAACCTCGTCGAGTTCACGCCGTCGAACTTCGTGTTCGGCATCGCCGAGCTCGACGGCCGCCCGGCGGTCGTGTCCGGCGACGACTTCACGGTGCGCGGCGGGTCGAACGACGCCTCGATCTCGGCCAAGCGCGAGGCCTCCGAGGCGATCGCGCTCGAGATGCGCCTGCCGCACGTGCGCCTGCTCGACGGCATGTCGGGTGGCGGGTCGGTGAAGACGATCGAGCAGGCCGGCCGCACCTACATCCCGGTGCTGCCCGGTTGGCACACCGTCGTCGACCACCTCGACGTGGCGCCGTCGGTGTCGCTGGTGCTCGGCTCGGTCGCCGGGTTCGGGGCGGCGCGTGCCGTCGCCTCGCACTACTCGGTGATGGTGCGCGGCACGTCGCAGATGATGATCGCCGGTCCGGCGCTCGTCGAGCAGGCCGGCCTCGGCAGCGTCGCCAAGGAGGATCTCGGCCACGCCGACATCCACACCGCCAACGGTGCGATCGACGACGCCGTCGACAGCGAGCACGAGGCGTTCGAGCGGGCGTTGCACTTCCTGTCGTACCTGCCGACCAGCATCGACGAGTTGCCGCCCATCGAGGACTGGGGCGACGACCCCGGCCGCCGCGACGACTGGCTGGCCGACGCCGTGCCGCGCAACCCGCGCCAGTCGTACGACATGCGGGCGATCCTGGCGGCGGTGGTCGACGACGGCAGCTTCTTCGAGATCGGCGCCGGATGGGGGACCTCGATCATCGGTGGCCTGGCCCGCCTCGACGGGGTGCCAATCGCCGTGTACGGCGAGAACCCGCAGATGTACGGCGGCGGCTGGACCGCCGACTCGTGCCGCAAGCTGACCCGCCTGATCGATCTGGCATCGCTGTTCAAGCTGCCGATCGTCCATTTCGAGGACTGCCCCGGGTTCCTGATCGGGATCGAATCGGAGCGCAACGCCACCGTCCGCTACGGCACCGAGGTGCTGGTGGCGTTGCGGCAGGCCCAGGTGCCGTACTGCACGGTCGTGGTGCGCAAGGCGTTCGGCATCGCCG
Organism: Ilumatobacter sp.; assembly: GCA_036526035.1. Taxonomy (GTDB): domain Bacteria; phylum Actinomycetota; class Acidimicrobiia; order Acidimicrobiales; family Ilumatobacteraceae; genus Ilumatobacter. The sequence continues at coordinate 63,054 of DATCZG010000007.1, forward strand.
GCGCCGCCAACCGCAAACCGGGCAGCGAGTCGATGCGGTTGGCGTGGCCGTCGGGCGACTGGGGTTCGCTGCCGCTCGAGGGCGGCCTCGAGGTGGCGTACAAGGCCGACCTCGAGGCCAGCGACGCGCCCGAAGCGCTCAAGGCCGAGATCACCGAGCGCCTCAACCGGTTGCGCTCGCCGCACCGTTCGGCGGAGTTCTACGAGATCGAACAGATCGTCGACCCGCGCGACACGCGGCCGCTGTTGTGCGATTGGGTGCGACTCGCCCGGCGCACGCTCGTGCCGGGCCCGCCGAGCTGGGGCTACCGGCCGTGAACCCGGCAGGAGTAGTGCGATGCCGAAGCTGAGCGCCGACGAACTGGCCGCCTTCCTCGACGAGCGCCAGCACCTGGCACGCATCGCCACGGTCGACGACGACGGCTTCCCGCGGGTGCTGCCGCTGTGGTTCATCCGCGACGGCGGCCGGCTGCTGTTCACGCCGCGTTCGCCGGCGGTGATCTGGCACAACATCGGCCGCGACCCGCGGATCGGCCTGACGATCGACGAAGACGCCCAGCCGTACCGCAAGGTGACGGTGCAGGCGGTGTGCGAGGTCGTGCACCCGCCCGGCGAGGACGACGCCTGGCGCGACCTCTACCGGGCGATCACCCGCCGCTACACCGCCGACCGGTTCGCCGACGAGTACGTCGACGGCACCGACGACCAACCCAGGGCGCTGTGCGCCGTCGACCTCGACGCCCCGACGACCCGGCTGTCGACGTGGCGCATGCCGGTGCGTGGCGAGGACCGGCGCGGCGTGTGGGCCAAGCGGTACTTCCTGCCCGGTACGAAGTGGTCGAGTTGAGCCGGCCGACGGGTGGGTCCGTCGACGGGTCGCGCCGGTCGAGGGACGGCCGCGATGACACGTCGGCCCGGCCGGTGGTGGCCGACGATGCCCGGGGGCGATCGATGACCGGCGATCCGGGACGGGATGTGTCGTTGCACGCCTGGCTGCACGAGCTGGCGAAGGTCGAGCTGCACGTGCACCTCGAGGGGTCGATGTCGGTCGCCACCGTGCGCGCCCTCACCGAGCGCCACCGGGCCGACCCGACGCCGATCTGGCCGGGAGGGTTCCCTGAGGCGTTCTCGTTCGACGGGTTCCCCGACTTCGCCCGCCAGTTCTTCTTCGGGCTCGGGCTGTTGCGTACCGGCGAGGACCTGGCGACGGTGACCGACGACCTCGCCGCCACGCTGGCGGGCCAGAACGTCCGCTACGCCGAGATCACCACCACCGCCTTCACCCACTTCATGGACCGCCCCGACCGCTCGGGGATGAGCTGGGCCGAGTACCGCGACGGCCTCGACGAGGGCCGCCGCCGGGCGGCCGCGCGGGGGGTCGAGGTGGGGTGGGTGATCGACATCCCGCGCGACCTCGAGATGCCCGACCAGACGGTGACGATCGACTATCTCGAGAGCGGTTGCACCCCTGATGGTTTGGTGGCGATCGGGCTGGGCGGCTACGAGGTCGGGTTTCCCGCCGCTCCCTATGCCGAGCACTTCGCCAGGGCGGCGGCGCTCGGGCTGCCGGCCGTGCCCCACGCCGGCGAGACCGAGGGTGCCGACAGCGTGCGCCAGGCCGTCGAGGTGCTCGGCGCGGTTCGGATCGGCCACGGCGTGCGTTGCCTCGAGGACCCGTCGCTGGTCGACCTGCTCGTCGAACGGGGGATCATGCTGGAGGTCTGCCCGACCAGCAACGACCTGCTCCAGGTGGTGGAGCGCCTGGCCGACCATCCGTTGCCGCGGTTGCTCGCCGCTGGCCTACGGGTGTGCCTCAACACCGACGACCCCGGTTGGTTCGCCACCGATCTGGTGACCGAGTTGGTGATCGCGTCGGACCTGTTCGGCCTCGACCGTGACCGACACCGGGCGCTGCAACTCGACGCCGTCGACGCGTCGTTCATGGGCGCCGACCGACGCGCCGCCTTGCGAGCCGAGATCACTCGGAGCTGAACTCGGAGCTGAACTCGGAGCTGAACCTTTCGAGGTGACCTGGTCGGGCTGGTTCGGTCGGGTTGGTTCGGTCGGGTTGGTTCGGTCGGGTTGGTTCGGTCGGGTTGGTTCGGTCGGGTTGTTTCGGTCGGGTTGAGACAGTCGGGCTGAACCGGCCTGGTCGAGCCACTCGCTGAGCCGACACGTGAGCGAGCGCGGGTCGACGGCCGCGGGTCGACGCCTGGGCCTCGATGGTCAGCAGCCGCACGCGGCCCACGGTGATCTGTCGACGGCCACGGGCCAGATGGACAAGGACCCATCGGTATTCGGTGGTCGGTGGTCGGTGGTCGAGCGTGGGTGGTCGAGCGTGTGGGTGGTCGATGGCGGTGGCCAGGTCGCGGCCGCCCGGCCTGCGACGAGCCACCGGGGCCGGAAGGCCCCGGCCACCGACACCGTGCGCCGGCCGCAGACCCCGGTCAGCTCGACGCCGCCAGCTGTGGCTGCCGATCTGGTGGTGCCGCGACCCGGCCCGGCAGGCGGTCGACGGTGGGCCCGGTGTGGTGATGGGCGCCGTCGGGCCGGCGCCAGGTGGCGACCCGGTCGGCGCCGAGCGTGAGCCCCCACCCCCCTTCGTGGACCTGGTGGTGGTGGGACTCGCACAACGGCAACAGGTTGGCGATGTCGGTCGGGCCGAGCCGGAGCCACGGGACCACGTGATGGATGCGGCACGCCTCGAACGTGACCGTGCAGTCGGGATGGGCGCACGTTCGGTGCATCGCCCGCAGCGCCCGGCGCTGTGGGCGGCTGGCCGTTCGGCGCGCCATGCCGACGTCGAGGGCCTCGCCGCGGCCATCGAGCACGACGGGCAGGATCTCGGCGTCGCAGCACAGCCGCCGCACCGTGGACACCGGGACCGGCGTCGCGTCGTCGGCCTCGCAGATGGCGGCGGCATGCAGGCCGTGCAGCAACGTCTGGTGGTCGACGAGCACCGTGATCTCGGGCACGCGGTCGCCGCGGTCGCCCCCACCGATGGCGGCGATCACGGCATCGACCTCGAGCTGGGCCCACGGCGTGCGCCGGTTGCCGTCGCGTTGGCGCAGCGTGGCCCGGGCCGAGTCGATCGCTGCCCACAGCGCCCGGTCGCGGACCGGGTCGAGCTCGAGGTGGGTGTGGCGCATGCCGGTCTCGCGGTCGACCCAGCGCCGCACGCTGGACGCCGCGCGCTGCCGGTCGAGCTCGGCGGCGTCGGACGCCGCGGCGGCCCGGGCGGCCAGGTGGCGGGCCAGATCGCGACAGCTGCGCTCGAACGTGTCGACCCCCAGACGGGAGGCGTCGGCGAGCAGGTCGCGGTGGCAGGCGGCGAACTCGGCGGTGAGCACCTGGTCGAGGTGGCGGGTGGCGTTGGCGATCGCGTCGACGTGGCCGGCGGCGATCGCCCCCGTTGCCAGGGCGTCTTCGAACCCGGGCAGCAGCGAACACACCGCTTCGCGGTCGTCGGCGGCCTTGGCGTCGCGGGACGAGTTGCACCCGTGTTGCGCCAGGGTGTTGCGGGGGTCGTCGGCCCGGCCCTCGGCGGCGAGCGCCCGCTGACGGCGCGTGGCACGCACCTGCAACGAGTCGCACCACCCCCTCAGCCGGGCGATCTGCGACGTGAGCACGGCGAGCTCGTCGCCGTTCATCACGTCGGGGTCGGCGGAATGCAACACCGCGAACACGGTGTCGATGCCCGGTGGACTCATGTCGTCTCCGATCTGTCGAGGTTCGAGATCGGGGAAGTCGGATGTGGTCAGTCTGACAGGGGGGTGTGACAGCGAAACGACGCCCACCCGGGTTGCCCGCGACCTCGTTCGGCGGGCCCGTGCCAGACTCTCCCTCGATGACGGACGACACGACCGGCCCCCGGTGGGAGGCACCCGGCACGACCGACACGAGGTCGCACCGGCGCCTGCCGGCGAGCCCGGTGGCGAGGGCGGCGGCGATCGCGGTGGTGGTGGCGATGGCGGCGAGCGTGTCGGTCCTGCTGCTCGGCGGGGCCGCGATGGTGCGGCGTGACGACCCTCAGCCCGGGCCCGCCACACCGGCGTCACCCGTGAACGAGCCCTCGACCCCGGCCGGCCCCCGGGTGCCGCCGTGCGGAACGTTCGACCTCGCCGGGGCCGAGATCATCGCCGGGCTGGAGTTCCCCGCCGGTACGTACCTGATCCACGCCTTCGGGATCCCCTGCGACGACGTGATCGGCGCCGACGGCGTCTTCGGGCGGTTCGTCGACCTCGCCGACGACGAGCCGTTGCCCGCCCCCTGGCGGCACCTGGACGGGGCCGTGGGGGCGCCGAAGTTCGTCACCGGCCCGGCCCAGGGCTTCCGGGTCCAGCGCATCGCCCCCTAGACCGGATCGCCCCGGGACCGGCCCGACATCCGGCCCGTCGCCGCCCCTGGATCGCCTCCGGGGTCGGCCCATCATCCGGCCCGACATCCGGCCCGACATCCGGCCCATCATCCGGCCCATCATCCGGCTCGACATCCGGCGCGTCATCCGGCCTGTCGTCGGGCGGCTCATCGGGCTCCTGGATGGCCTCGGGGTCGGCGCGTCGCCCGGCCCGACATCGGGCCCGTCGTCCGGCCTGTCGTCGGGCGGCTCATCGGGCTCCTGGATGGCCTCGGGGTCGGCTCGTCATCCGGCCCATCATCCGGCGCGTCATCCG
>DATCZG010000008.1:0-62937 GCA_036526035.1 Ilumatobacter sp.
GCCGGCGTTGACGACATCGAGCATCGCCTGAGCCACCAGCGGTCGGGCCCCGCTGAAGCCGAGCGCCAGCGTGCGGGCCCGCAGGAACATCATCGCCCGCACGACCTCGGTCTCGACCGGGTCGCCCATGCCGGCGGCGTGCGAGCGCACGAGCGCGTGTTGCAGGTCCTGGCGCCGTTCGGGCGGGATCGACACGTTGGCGAGCGCGCCGAAGCCGGTCGACAACCCGTAGACGGCGTCGGATCCGGAGGCGAGACGGTCGACGACCGCCCGCGAGGCGGCCATCCGGTCGATCGCCGCCGGAGTGAGGTGGACGTGGGCGCCGTGGCGGGCGACGGCGACGACGTCGCCGATCGTCACGCCGGGCCCGTCGAGCTGGATCGGGTGGTCGGTCATGGGCGGGTGCTCCTGGCTGAGGGATTCATGATGCCTGCCGCGCCAGCCCGAGGTCGCCCGTCAGGCGGTCGACGGCGTCCTGCAGGGCCACCGCGGCGGCGGCGACGGCGGCCCGGGTCATGCGGTGTGCGGGGCCGATGATCGACACGGCGGCGACGACGACGTCACCGTCGGGCACGGCGCGGGCGACGGCGGCGATGTCGGTCTCGACGGCCCCCGAGCGCGAGCGCGCCCCGGGCAGGCCCGCCAGCGCCTCGCCGATCGCGGTGCCGGCGAGCGGCACCGCCTTGCCGACCCAGCCGACGTGGCGGATCGAGCGGGCGCTCTCGCAGGTGGCGAGGTAGACGGCGCGGTCGCCGTCGCGCACCGCCAGGTAGGACGACTCGCCGGTGCGGGCGGTGAGCTGGTCGAGCACCGGTTGGGCGGCCCGGATCAGCCGGGCGAACGGCCCGTCGGCGCGGGCGGTCGCGGCGAGGCGCAGCACGGTCGGCCCGGCGGAGAAGTTGCCGTCGGTGTCACGCCGCACGTAGCCGCGCGATTCGAGCGCCCGCAGGTGGCGCAGCGCGGTGGTCGGGGTGAGCCCGGCCCGGGCCGCCGCCGTGGTGAGGTTGGTCTCGCCGTGGGCGACGACGATCTCGAGCAGGTCGAAGGCCCGACCGACCGATCGGGGGACCGCCTCGTCGCTCGGTTCGGGAAGGGTGGTCATTGTCACTCCATGACAAGAGGTGTCGTCTGTTGACAACGTACGGGACGGCGGGGGAAACTGCAAGCACGGACGAACCCGAAGTGGAGGACCCATGACGATCGCCAAGGTGTCGGCACCCCGCGGTACACGGCTGAACTGCCTGGGCTGGCAGCAGGAGGCGGCGTACCGCATGCTGCAGAACAACCTCGACCCCGAGGTCGCCGAGAACCCCGATCAGCTCGTCGTCTACGGCGGCACCGGCCGGGCGGCGCGTTCGTGGGACGCGTTCCACGCCATGACCCGCACCCTCACCACGCTGCAGGCCGACGAGACGATGCTCGTGCAGTCGGGCAAGCCGGTCGGCGTGCTGCGCACCCACGAGTGGGCGCCGCGCGTGCTGATCGCCAACTCGAACCTGGTGCCCGACTGGGCGAACTGGCCCGAGTTCCGGCGCCTCGAGCACCTCGGCCTCACGATGTACGGCCAGATGACCGCCGGCTCGTGGATCTACATCGGGACCCAGGGCATCCTGCAGGGCACCTACGAGTGCTTCGCCGAGATCGCCCGCCGCAAGTTCGGCGGCTCGCTCGCCGGCACCCTCACGATCACCGCCGGCGCCGGCGGGATGGGCGGCGCCCAGCCGCTGGCGGTCACGATGAACGAAGGCGTCGTGCTGGTCGTCGACGTCGACCAGCACATGCTGCAGCGCCGCGTCGACCACCGCTATCTCGACGAGATCGCCCCCGACTACGACGCCGCGGTGCGCCGGGTGATGGCCGCCAAGGCCGCCCGGCAACCGCTGTCGGTCGGCCTGCTCGGCAACGCCGCCGACGTGTTGCCGCGCCTGCTCGCCGACGCGGTGGCGGCCGACATCGTCACCGATCAGACCAGCGCCCACGATCCGCTCGCGTACCTGCCCAACGATCTCAGCCTCGAGGCCGCCGAGGAGTTGCGTCGCAACCAGCCCGACGAGTTCGTGCGCCGGTCGCGGGCCGCGATGGCCACCCACTGCGCGGCGATGGTGGGCTTCATGGACGCCGGCGCCGAGGTGTTCGACTACGGCAACAGCCTGCGGGCCGAGGCCCAGCTCGGTGGGTACGAGCGGGCGTTCGACTATCCCGGTTTCCTCCCCGCCTACATCCGGCCGCTGTTCTGCGAGGGCAAGGGCCCGTTCCGGTGGGTCGCGCTGTCGGGCGACCCGGCCGACATCGCCGCCACCGATCGGGCGGTGCTCGAGGAGTTCCCGCACGACGAGGCGCTCGCCCGCTGGATCAAGCTGGCCGGCGAACGGGTCGCGTTCCAGGGGCTGCCGGCACGGATCTGCTGGCTCGGCTACGGCGAACGGCACCGGCTGGGGCTGCGCTTCAACGAGATGGTGCGTTCGGGCGAGTTGAAGGCGCCGATCGTGATCGGGCGCGACCACCTCGACTCGGGGTCGGTCGCGTCGCCCTACCGCGAGACCGAGGACATGCTCGACGGGTCCGACGCGATCGCCGACTGGCCGTTGCTGAACGGGCTCGTCAACGCCTGCTCGGGCGCCACCTGGGTCAGCATCCACCACGGCGGCGGCGTCGGGATCGGCCGTTCGATCCACGCCGGCCAGGTCAGCGTGGCCGACGGCACCGACCTCGCCGCCCAGAAGCTCGAGCGGGTGCTCACCAACGACCCGGGTACCGGCGTCATCCGCCACGTCGACGCCGGCTACGAGCGCGCCCGGCAGGTCGCGCTCGAACGCCACGTGCGGATCCCGATGAACGAGGGCGGGCAGCCGTCATGACGGTGCGCCCGATCCGCCGGATCGGCGACCCGGTGCTGCGCCGGCGGGCCGTCGAGATCGGCCCCGACGGCGTCGGGTCGCCCGAGGTCCAGCAGTTGATCGACGACCTGATCGACACGATGCGCGCCGCCAACGGTGCCGGCCTGGCCGCCAACCAGATCGGGGTGGCGCGCCGGGTGGTCGTGATGGAGGTCGGCGACAACCCGCGCTATCCCTACAAGCCGCGCATCCCGTTGACCGTCGCGATCGATCCGGTGATCGAGCCGCTCGACGACGAGATGGTCGACATCAACGAGGGCTGCCTGTCGGTGCCGCTGCGCGGGGTCGTCGCCCGGCACGTCAACATCCGGGTGCGCTACACCGATCGCGACGGCGTCGCCCACGACGAGATCAAGCGCGGCCTGACGGCGGGCACCTGGCAGCACGAGTGCGACCACCTCGACGGTGTGCTGATCGTCGACCGGGTCACCGACACCGGCACGTTGTCCGAGTGGGCCGAGTTCGAGCAGTACCACCGTGACGCGTTCGTCGCCCGCATCACCGAGTTCGTGGCCCGCGTCGGGTCGTAAGGTCGCGGCGTGACCGTCGACCCGACACCCGCCGCGCCGCCGACCACCCGGTTGTGGTGCGAACACGCCGTGCTGCCCGACGGCGTCGCCGACCACGTCGCGATCGACATCGCCGACGGCCGGATCACCGCGATCGAGGTCGGTGCCCATCGCGACCCCGACACCGTGCGACGGTCCGGCGTGACGCTGCCCGGCGCCGCCAACGTGCACAGCCACGCGTTCCACCGCGCCCTGCGGCACCGCAGCCAGCTCGGTCGCGGCTCGTTCTGGAACTGGCGCGAGCACATGTACGCGGTCGCCGCCGCGCTCGACCCCGACAACTACCACCGCCTGGCGCGGGCCGTGTTCGCCGAGATGGTGCTCGCCGGCTACACCGCCGTCGGCGAATTCCACTACCTGCACCACCGCCCCGACGGCACCCCGTACGCCGACCCGAACGCGATGGCCGAGGCGCTCACCGAAGCCGCCGCCGAGGCGGGGATCCGCTTGACCCTGCTCGACACGGTCTACCTGCACGGCGCGCTCGACGCCGAGGGCCACCACCCACTGTCGCAACGCCAGCGCCGCTTCGGCGACCGCTCGGCCGACGGGTGGATCGAGCGGGTCTCGGCGTTGCGCCCCGATCCGCGCCGGGTGGTCGGCGCCGCGGTGCACTCGGTGCGCGCCGTCGACCCCGACTCGATCGCCGCGGTCGCCCGGTGGGCCGCCGCCCACGGGGCGCCGCTGCACGCCCACGTGTCCGAGCAGCCCGCCGAGAACGAGCAGTGCCGCGACGCGCACGGCTGCTCGCCGGTCGAGTTGTTCGCCCGGCACGGTGCGTTCACCACCGGGTTCACCGCCGTGCACGCCACCCACCTCACCGATCACGACATCGCGCTGCTCGGCGCCGCCGGCGCGTTCGTCGGCCTCTGCCCGACGACCGAGCGCGACCTCGGCGACGGGGTCGGGCCGGCGCGTCGGCTCGCCGACGCCGGTGTGGCGCTGGCGATCGGCAGCGACTCGCACGCCGTGATCGAGCCGTTCGAGGAGGCGCGGGCGATCGAGCTCGACGAGCGGCTGGTGCGCGGCGAACGAGGGTGCTTCTCGGCCGCCGAGCTGCTGGCCACCACCACCGCCGGGCACCGGGCGCTCGGCCGGCACGACGTCGGTTCGATCGCCGTCGGCCAGCGCGCCGACCTGGTCACGGTGGCGCTCGACACGCCGCGCACCGCCGGCTGGGCACCCGATTCGCTGCTCGAGGCCGTCGTGTTCGCGGCGACGTCGGCCGACGTCACGCACGTCACGATCGACGGCCGCGACGTCGTCGAGTTCGGTCAGCACGACCGGATCGACGTCGCCGCCGAACTCGCCGCGGCGATCGCCGAAGTCGTCGAGGGGGCCGAGGTGGTGGCGTCATGACGGCGCTGGTGATCGACAACATCGGGTCGTTGGTCACCAACGACCCGGCGCTCGGCGAGGGTCCGCTCGGGCTGATCGCCGATGCGTCGGTGGTGATCGAGGGCGGGGTCGTCGTCGCCGTCGGGCGCTCGGGGGCGGTCGCCGACGAACGGGTCGACGCCGGTGGGTCGTGCGTGCTGCCGGGCTTCGTCGACTCGCACACCCATCTCGTCTTCGCCGGCGACCGGGCGGCCGAGTTCAGCGCCCGCATGGCCGGGCAGCCCTACGACGGCGGCGGCATCGTGGTCACCACCGCGGCGACGCGGGCGGCGACGACCGACGAGCTCGACCGGCTCACGATGCGGCGCGTCGCCGAGGCCCGCCGGCACGGCACCACCACCCTCGAGATCAAGTCCGGCTACGGCCTCGACGTCGCCACCGAGGTGCGGACCCTCGACGTGGCGGCCCGGCACACCACCGACACGACGTTCCTCGGCGCCCACCTCGTGCCGACCGAGTACGCCGGGCGGGCCGACGACTACATCGACCTGGTGTGCGGCGAGATGCTCGCCGCGGCAGCGGGCCGCGCCCGGTGGATCGACGCGTTCTGCGAGACCGGTGCGGTCGACGCCGACCAGTGCCGCCGCGTGCTCGACGCCGGGCGGGCGGCCGGGCTCGGGCTGCGCCTGCACGGCAACCAGCTCGGGCACGGCCCGGGCGTGCAGCTCGCCGTCGAGTGCGGCTGCGCGTCGGTCGATCACTGCACCTACCTGTCCGACGCCGACATCGCCGCGTTGGCCGGCAGCGACACGGTCGCCACGTTCCTGCCGGCGGCCGACTTCTCCACCCGCCAGCCGTACCCCGACGCCCGCCGGGCGATCGACGCCGGGGTCACCGTGGCGATCGCCTCCAACTGCAACCCCGGGTCGAGCTACACGACGTCGATCCCGTTCTGCATCGCCCTCGCGGTGCGCGACCTGCGCATGACCATCGACGAGGCGGTGCAGGCCGCCACCGTCGGGGGCGCCAGGGCGCTGCGGCGCACCGATGTCGGCCGGCTGTCGCCGGGCAGCGCCGGTGACGCGATCGTGCTCGACGCCCCCAGCCACCACCACCTCGCGTACCGGCCGGGCGTGCAGCTGGTCCGGCAGGTGATCGGCGGCTGATCAGTCGGCGGCGCCGATGTCGAGCACCATGCGCACCGGTGGCACCTCGCCGGTGAGGATCTGCTCGCTGTCGGCCTGGGCCGACCGGAAGATGCCTTTCGCCATCAACGAGGTCTCGGCGGCGCGGCGCGCCCCGTAGATCGTCGATCGGGCCTCGTGCACGGCGTGCGACTCGGGCTCGGCGGCCGCCGCGTACTCGATCAGCTGGCACGCCAGGCGGTGCTCGCCGCTCGCCGAGTGTTCGACGGCCCGCTCGATCAGCGGCGCCACCCCGCCGGCGAGGGCGGCGATCTCGACCCCGAGCGCCTCGTCCGGCGGGGGCTTGAGGCGGGCCGGGTTGCCGTCCCACCAGCCGCCGAACAACCGCCAGATGTTGCGGATCACGAACTCGGGCTCGTCGTACAGGGGCCGCAGGTACGGCAGCGCCAGCGCCTCGTCGGGCACCTTGACGGTGTGCACGATCTGATCGAGCGGTGCGCCGGCGTTCATGCCGTCGAGCACCTCGGCGACGAGCCGTTCGAGCGTGGTGGCCACGACGTCGAGCACCTGGCGGATGCGTTCGCGCCCGGCGATCGGCAGCCCGTGGGCGGGCACGAACAACTCGGCGTCCTTGGCGGCCATCGCCCGCAGCGACTCGGCCCACTCGATCGGGTAGCGCTGCACCTTCTGCGGGTTGCCGCAGTTCGGGAAGTTCCAGATGAACTGGTCGCCGGCGCTGATCATCCGGTGCTGTGGGATCCAGGTCCAGGTGTGGTCGTCGGTCTCGCCTCGGCAGGCGTGGTATTCGACGTCGAGGTCGCCGATCCGCTCGACCAGCCGGTCGTCGTAGGTGACGTCGGGGCGCAGGGTGCCAGGTGCCAGGAACGGCCGCTCGTCGAGCTGTGCGGCGGCCCGCGCCGCGCCGCCGAACTGGCGCATGTTGATCGACCGGTTGTAGCCGCTGGTCAGGTCGTAGCGCGCGAAGCGGGGAAGGATCCGGGCGTGGCCGAGCACCCGCGGGGTCGGCCTGCCGTGGGCCTCGGCGTCGGCCCGCACGGCGCGTGAACCGCCGACGTGGTCGAGGTGGCCGTGGGTGTAGACGAGCGTGTGGATCGGCTCGTCCGACCAGGTTCGCAGCGACTCGACCACCGCCTGGCCCGACAGTGCGCTGCTGGCGTCGAACGTCACCAGCCCGTCACCGGTGTCGACCGCGACGACGTGGCTGAAGCTCTCGACGATCGCGACACCGTCGGCGAGTTCGCTCAGCTCCTGGGTGATCCGGTTCGGCGGGGTGTCGGTCGCGCCGGTGTCGATCAGCCGGGCCGACAGCTCCAAGGGGTGCACGCTCATCGGCCGAGTATCGCCGGGGCGGGGTGGCCGCGACGGATCCGGTGCGGCGGGCCGGCCGGCCGCGGGCCGCCGCTCAGGGTTGCCGGCCGGTGAAGGCGAGCAGTTGGTCCTGCTCGCCGGCGTCGTCGGCGACCTCGACGGCCGGACCGAACATGCGGCTCGAGCGCAGCACCGGCTCGGGCATCCGCCGGAAGCCCATCAGCACCGCCTCGACCGCCTCGGCGGGCAGGGTCTCGTCGCCGCCGGTCGCCCGGGCGAGGTCCCAGGTGTGCAGCAGCAGGTCGCCGACCGCGATCCCGAGCAGCTGGTGCTTGGGCATGCCGCCGAACACCTGGGGCGGCGCGTTGCCGGCGAGGTTGGCGGGGTCGGCGATCGCGGTCTCGACGGCGGCGCGGGTGGCCGCCCAGTCGGCGCCGTCGGTGATCGCGGCGCCGAACAGCCCGCCCAGCCTGCGCTGGGCGTCGACGGCGTGGTCGACGAGCTGGCGTACGTTCCACTCGCTGCACGGGGTGGCGTCGGCCCACTGCGCGTCGGTGACGGCGGCGAGACGTTCACCGAACACGTCGGCTGTTCGTACCCAGAGATCCGCTGGTCCGCTCATGATCGCTCCTGGTTGTGGCGTGGCCGGTGTCGTGGGCCGCCATCCAAGCCGAGACGCGGCCCCGAGGTCGAATCGACGCGGCGCCCCGCCGGGGCCGTTCAGCGGCAGACGCCGTCGGCGACGGCCGCCGCGGCGACCGCTGCCGCCACCCGTTGCGACACCGACTTGTCGAACACCGGCGGCATGATGAACGTCTCGCTGAGCTGCTCGTCGGTGACCGACTCGGCGATCGCCCTGGCTGCCGCGAGCTTCATGTTCTCGGTGATGTCGCTGGCACGGGCGTCGAGGGCGCCGCGGAAGATCCCCGGGAACGCCAGCACGTTGTTGATCTGGTTGGGGTAGTCGCTGCGCCCGGTGCCCATCACCCGCACGAGCCCGGCGACGAGTTCCGGCCGGATCTCGGGGTCGGGGTTGGCCATCGCGAACACGATCGGCTCGGGGGCCATCGCCCGGATGTCGTCGACGGTCAGCACGTCGGGGGCGCTGACGCCGATGAACACGTCGGCGCCCCTGATCACGTCGCTCAGGGTGCCACGCTTGCGGTCGGGGTTGGTGTTCTCGGCGAACCACTGCTTCCAGGCGTTGAGCCCGCCGCGTCCGTCGTAGACGGCGCCCTGGCTGTCGACGCCGACGATGTGGGTGGCACCGGCCCCGAGCAGGATCTTGCCGATCGCGACACCGGCGGCGCCGACGCCCGAGATCACGATCGACAACTCCGACATCTGCTTGCCGGTGATCCGCAACGCGTTCTCGAGCGCTGCCAGCGTGACCACCGCGGTGCCGTGCTGGTCGTCGTGGAACACCGGGATGTCGAGCAGTTCCTTGAGCGCCTCCTCGACCTGGAACGCTCCGGGGGCGGCGATGTCCTCGAGGTTGATGCCACCGAAGGTGGGCGCCAGGCGCACCACCGTCTCGATGATCTCCTCGGGGGTCGACACGTCGAGGCAGATCGGGAACGCGTCGACGCCGCCGAACTCCTTGAACAGCAGCGCCTTGCCCTCCATCACCGGCATCGCGCCTTTGGGGCCGATGTTGCCGAGCCCGAGCACGGCCGAGCCGTCGCTGACGATCGCGACCGTGTTCTTGCGGATCGTGTAGACGTCGGCGAGCGATTCGTCGTTGGCGATCGCGGTGCACACCCGGGCGACGCCCGGCGTGTACGCCATCGACAGGTCTTCCTGGTCGCCGACGGGGCACAGCGACAGCACCTCGATCTTGCCGCCCTCGTGCATCCGGAAGGTGCGGTCGTACCAGTTGTGCAAGGTGATGCCGGGGGTGTTGCGCACCGCCTCGACGACTTCGGCCTGGTGCTCGACGCTGCGGCAGTTGACCACGATGTCGCGGTCGACGACCGACCCCTTGGCGATGAAGGCGTCGACGGCGTAGATGTTGCCGCCGGCCTGGCCGATCGCCGTGGCGAGCCGGCCGAGCACGCCGGGGACGTTCTCGAGCGTGACGCGCAGCGAGATCGAGTACTGGGTGGCCGGTGGACGCGACATGCCCCGAAACTAGCGGGGGATGCCGGGTGAGGACCCCGCCGCGTCCGAAAATGTCCGGATGATTGCCCAACCTCGACGCCGGCCGGTGGCGCCCGGTCTCCGGGTGGTCGCCGCAGGCCGGCGCTACCCGAGCGCGCCGGCGAGTTCGTCGGCGAGTTCGGGGCGCCAGTCGGCCGGGTGCGGGAAGAACGACCGGGAGAACGCCGGCGGGCGGAACGGGCGCCAGTCGTCGGCCGGTTGCGCCAGGCGGTCACTGATCGCGTAGATCGCCGCCGGGTTGAAACCGAGTCCGCTGTGGCTGCCGAGCACCTCGATGTTCTCGGCCGTCGCGCTGACCTGCTCGATGCACTGCCACCAGCGCACGACCCCGTCGGTCTTGGTGTAGATCGCGGTGGTCGGCACCGGCAGCGGGCCGGCGCCGCTGGGGGGCAGCAGTTCGTCGATCCCGATCGCATGCGTCGGTTGCAGCCGGTCGAACAAGGCGGAGGCGGCGCTGCGGTCGGTGGGGTTGATGCGGAACGGGCTGCCGAGGGTGATGACCTGGCGCACCTTGCCGGGCCAGGCGCGCGCCAGACGGCGGGCGTAGATGCCCCCGAGACTCCACCCGATCAGGCTCACCGGGCGGTCGTGCCGCTCGTGCAGCTCGTCGAGGCGTTCGACCAGGCCCTCGACGATGTCGGCGGTCGGCCCGAGGTTGCGGCCGAGGCGCCAGCCGTGCACCCAGTAGCCCTGGCTCTGCAGGATCGAGCGCAACGGCAGCGTCGAGGAGTCGCCGGCGAGGAAACCGGGCAGGATCAGCACCGGGTGGTTGTCGCCGCGACCGACGATGCGCAGCAGCGGTGACGCGGCCGCGACGGCGCCGAGCTCGAACACGGCCCGGGACTCCATCACCCGCAGCAGCCGTTTGGGCGCCGCAGCACGAGAGGCCGGAGTGCTCACGACGCGCAGCATAGGCGCTCGCGGGCGCGCGCCCCCGGGCGGCTCACCGGGTCGGGCCACCGGGTCGGGCCACCGGCGCCGGCGCCGGTGGGGTGCTCACCCCTGGCCGGTGGCCGGGCGGGTTCTCACGGCGGGCATCCAGCGCGGGCCGGCGGTGGCGTCGATGCGGCCGACGAAGGCGTCGTGGTGGGGTTCGACGGCGTCGCACAACGCACGGGTCGCCGCCTCACCGGCGGCCTGCCAGGCGGGGGCGGTGAGTTCGTCGGTGCGGCGTTCGAGGCCGAGGCGGAACCGGCGGCCGGCGTCGTTCACGGCGGAACCGGTCGCCAGGCCCTTGCCCGCCAGACGCTCCCAGCCGCGGCCGATCGCGGCGTCGTCGTTGCCGCGGCTGCGGGCGATCCACTCCTCGCTGCCGTATTCGTCGGGGTCGACCATCACCGAGTGCAGCAGCCCCACCTCGACGTCGTCGAGATCGGCGGCGGCGCACAGCGCCCAGTGGTTGTCGCCGCGCAGCTCGCGTAGGCAGTTGACCGCCAGCCAGGCCGACAGGGCGGGTTCCGACGCCGCCGGGCGCGGCCGGGCGCGCAGCGCCGCGAACATCGGCCGGGCGCCGTGATGCACGGCGTCGACACCCCGCCACAGGTCGCCGGCCAGCGGGGCCAGCCGGTCGGCGAGCCCGGGGGCGATCGACTCGAGGCCGGCGATCACCGATGCGTCGCGCACCGCGCAGATCGCGGCGGGGTCGGCGACGCCGCGGTACATGCCCATCACGAGCGCGACCACGTCGGGGTGGATCGAGTACGTGGCCGCCGCGGCGGCCGCCGGCGTGACGTCGCCGAGCGGCGCGATCCGCCAGGCGACGATCCAACCGGTGCCGTTGGGCACCCCGAGCGCCTGGTAGCGGGCGATCGCGTCGGGGTCCCACATCAGCCAGCCGACCAGATCGTGCGCCGCCCGGCCGGCCCGCGCGGTGAGTGCTGTCCAGTCGGTCATGACATCGTTCCTCCGTGCGGCCGCCAGCCGGTGGGGCGGGAATTTGCGAGCCAAGCTAGCACTACCTCTGGCGGGCCGAATCGGGCGGCCTCCGGGCGCGGCGTACGCTGGCCGGCATGGATGCCAACGACTGGGACCAGCGTTACCGCGAGACCGACCTGGTCTGGTCGGCGGGCCCCAACGTGTTCGTCGAGCAGTGCTGCCGGGCGCTGCCGGCGGGCCGTTCGCTCGACCTCGCCGCCGGCGAGGGCCGCAACGCGATCTGGCTCGCCGAGCTCGGTTGGGAGTCGACCGCCGTCGACTTCTCGGCGGTGGCGCTCGACAAGGCGCGCCGCATCGCCGAGCGGCGCGGGGTGACGATCACCACGGTCGCCGCCGATCTGACGGCCTACGAGCCGACCCCGTCCGGCTACGACCTCGTGGTGGTCGCCTACCTGCAGTTGGTCGACGAACAGCTGACGCCGATCCTGCAACGGGCCGCCGCCGCGGTGGCGCCCGGGGGGACGTTCCTGCTGATCAGCCACGACGTCACCAACCTCGAGCACGGCTACGGCGGCCCGCAGCACGCCGCGGTGCTCACCACGCCGCACCAGGTGGTCGCTGCGATCGGCGACCGGTTGACGGTCGACACCGCCGAGGTCGTCGAACGGCACGTGGCCGCTCCCGACGGCGAACACGTCGCGCTCGACACGCTGGTGCTCGGCCGCCGTCCGCACTGACGCCCCGGTTCGTCCGACGCCGAACGGTGGACACCGGTCCGGCTGGGGCGGATCATGAAGGTGGAGATGACCATGTGGAGATGACCATGTGGATCCTGGTCGTGCTGATCGTGCTGATGGCGTTGGCGGGCGTGGCGTGGGCCGTCCGGCGGCGCACGGCGGGCCGGCGGCGCGAGGCCGACGCCTTGTCGGTGTTCGGAACCGTGCTCGCCGGCACCTCCGCCGTGCTGGTGGCGACGATCGGCACGGCGGCGTTCGTCCTGACGATCATCGGGGTGGCGTGCATCGCGGTCGGCAACCGGCGCAGCCGCACCCGCCGCTCGTGACGCCGCCCCGACCGGCGCAGGGCACGCCGCCGACGGGTCGCCGGGCGGCCGCCCGCCCTGGTAGCCATGGCGTATGGAACTCGGCGCGGTCATCCCCCACCACGAGATCGGCACCGACCCCGGTGCGATCAAGGCGTACGCCCAGGGCGCCGAAGAGCTCGGTGTCAGCCACCTGTTGATCTACGACCACGTCGTCGGGGTCGATCGCAACCGTCCCGGTGGGTTCGAGGGCCCGTACGACTCCGACACCGCCTTCCACGAGCCGTTCGTGCTGTTCGGGTTCCTGGCGGCGTGCACCTCGACGGTCGATCTGGTCACCGCGATCGTGATCCTGCCGCAGCGCCAGACCGTGCTGGCCGCCAAGCAGGCGGCCGAGGTGGCGGTGCTGTCGAACAACCGGCTCAAGCTCGGCATCGGGGTGGGCTGGAACACCGTCGAGTACGACGCCCTCAACGAGGAGTTCGCCAACCGCGGGCGGCGCCAGGAGGAGCAGGTCGACCTGATGCGCCGGCTGTGGAGCGAAGACGTCTTCAGCTACGACGGCGAGTTCCACCGGTTCGAGCACGCCAGCATCCTGCCGCGGCCCAGCCAGCCGATCCCGGTGCTGTTCGGCGGGTCGGCACCCGCCCTGATCGAGCGCTGCGCCCGGCTCGGCGACGGCTGGCTCCCGCTCGGCAGCCCCAACGAGAAGGCGGCCGAGCGGCTGGCCGAGATGCGCCGCATCCGCACCGCGGCCGGGCGGTCGTGGGAGGGTTTCACGATCTACGCCCAGGCCCAGTACGCGGGCGGCACCACCGAGCGCTGGAGGGTCCACGCCGAGCGTTGGCGCGACCTCGGGGCGACCCACCTGGCGATCGCCACCCACAACGCCGGCCCGACCGACGTCGACGGCCACCTGGCCCGTATCGCCGAGTACCAGGTGGCCGTGGCCGGCATCGCCGGCTGACCGCCACCGATCCAGGGACGTTGTGCCCTGGCAGGCAGGGGCCCGAGGGCCGACCATGGGGGCATGGAAACCGTACAACGCCATTGGGACGTGCGGCTCGAGATCCTCGAGGACCTCGACCATTGCGAGGTGACCGCCCACCTCGACGCGGGTGACCGTGGCCTCTCCGGCATCGGGCGCGCCCGGCGCAATCCGGCCGACCCGGCGCTGCCACAGGTCGGCGAGGAGTTGGCGACGGCGCGTGCACTGCACGACCTCGCCCATCACCTCAGCCAGGACGCCTGGCGCATGATCGAGGAGCACGCCCTCCCCGACTGACACCGGGCGGGTCGCCCGGTCGGTGGTGCGCGCCCGCACCCCTGACGGGTCAGACCGTCTGATAGCGGCCGGGGGCGACCTCGGCCGCTTCGCCGCGGGCGAGCATCCGGCGCACGTGCATCTCGGCACAGCGCAGTTCGACGTTGTCGGCGAAGACATGCTGCACGTGGGGGCGGTAGACGAACCGGTGGGTGACCATGTCGGCGATCGAGCGCGGCTCGACGAGGTAGTCGAGCATCGCCGCGTGGCGGCGCGGGATCACGGCGTGGAACTGGTCGAGCAGCTCGACGAACTGCTCGCGCCCCTCGATCACGCCTTTGTGGTGGAACGTGACGTAGTAGTCGGCGTGCTCGTCGCGTACCTGCAGCAGCGACCGTTCGAAGTCCTCCAGGTCGCTCCACACGTCGCCGTAGTACGGCCCGAACCCGGTCAGGTCGATGTCGCTGAGGAAGAACACGCCACCGCCGACCCGGAATCCGCTGTGCCCGCGGGTGTGGCCGGGCAGGTGGACGGCCTCGACCTGCACGTGACCGAGGTCCCAGACGTGGCCGTCGGTGAACCCCTCGGCGTCGGGGCGAGGGGTGTAGTGGAATTCCTCGATCACCTGCCGGGTGAACGTCGCCCGCGCCTCACCCTCGAGGCCGTACACATCCATCAGCCCCTCCACACTGCGGGCGCCCGGCAGGTCGGCGTCGTGGATGTGGAGCCGGGCGGTGTCGAAGAACCCGTTGCCGGGCATGTGGTCCTCGTGGCTGTGGGAGTTGATCACGGCGTCGACCGGCACCGGGGCGCCGCCTTTGGCGACCACGGTGACCGACGGGTCGATGATCACCGTCTCGCCGACGCCACGGACCACGAGCGAGTTGCCCGACGGGTACTTGCCGTTGTCGTCACCCACCAGCACGCTGACGTGGTCGGTGAGACGGCGTTCGGCGTCTCCCCACGGCGCGGTGCGGCTCATGGCGGTCAGCTTCGCAGGTCGGCGCCGGTGGCCGGCAGGCCGCTCACGCGGGACGGCGCTCGAGGCCGATGCTCGCCGAGTTGATGCAGTAGCGCTGCCCGGTGGGTGGCGGCCCATCGGGGAACACGTGGCCGAGGTGGGCGTGGCACGTGGCGCAACGCACCTCGGTGCGGATCATGCCGTGGGAGTGATCGGTGATGTAGTCGATCTTGTCGGTGCCCAGCGCCTCGTAGAAGCTCGGCCAGCCGCAATGGGCGTCGAACTTGGTGTCGCTGTCGAACAGTTGCTCGCCGCACACGATGCAGTGGTAGGTGCCGGGCTCCTTGGTGTCCCAGTATTCGCCGGTGAAGGGCCGTTCCGTGCCGGCTTCCTGGGTGACATGGAACTGCATCGGTGTGAGACGCAACCGCAGTTCGTCCTTGCTCGGGATGTTCGTGCCGCTCATCCCCTCAGCCTGCCAGCACGGAACCCGTCGAGCGCACCCGGGGTTCCGATTCGAGACCGCTCGCACCCCCAATGAGCGGTGCCGGTGACTCCTCGGAAATCGACCTTCGCCCGTTGTTGTAGGGTCGTCGCCCACGCAGATATCGGATTCTGGGCCTTGGGGGGGCCTATGAACACCAGGGCGAAAACCGACCGGGCTGCGCTCGTCGTGACCTCTGGGTCGGCTGCCGCGTCGGCTGCCGCGGTGGCGCAGTCGTTCGCGACCTGGGGTATCGGCGGGGCGCTGGTCGCCAGTCCGGTCGCGATCGCGGCATGCGCCGGGGCGATCGATGCCCGGGTCCGGCGCATCCCCGATGGGTGGGTCGTCGGCACCCTTGCGCCGACCGCAGTGATGCTGGCGATCGCTGCGAGCGACCGCGAGCTGGCCCAGGCAGCTGCGGCGGTCGCGGCCGGAGCAGTCGTGTTCGCGCTGCCGATGTTGTTCGTGCACCTGTGGTCGCCCGCAGCCCTCGGTTTCGGCGACGTGAAGCTGGCCGCTGCGCTCGGCGCTGCGATCGGGCTCGTCGAGCCACGGCTCGGCCTGATCGCCCTGTGCGTGGCGAGCGGGCTGACGGCCGCCGTGGGGGTTGCCGGTCGCCGACGGTCGCTGCCGCTGGCGCCCGGCCTCGTCGTCGGCGCCGCGGTTGCGCTGGTCGCAGGCGCCCTGACAGAGATGGAGTTCACATGGCCATGACCACCCGACCCCGCCCGGCGACGGCCGCTCCGTCGGTCCCGGCCGGTCCACCCGAACGCGAGACCCATGGCTTCCGCCCCGCGTCACGCCGCCGGGCCCGCGTCGCCACCGGCCTGCTCGTCGCGGCCGTCGCGATCGGCGGCAACGTGCTCGTCTACTCGCAGCTCGGGGCGACCGATCAGGTGCTCCAGGTGGTCCGCAACGTGCGGGCCGGCGAGATGGTCACCGCCGCCGACCTGCGCGCCGTCGATGTCGACGTCGACCCCTCGGTACCCACCGTCGCCGCCGACCGGATCGACCTCGTCGCCGGCCAGTTCGCCAGGGTGTACCTCGCCTCGGGCAGTTTGATCTTCCAGGAGTTGGTGCAGCCGACCCCGCTCGTGTCGGCCGGCACCAGCGTGGTCGCCGTCGAGGTTCGCCCCACCCGGGTGCCGGCCGGGCTGCGCGAGCGTTCGCCGGTGATGCTCGTCGTCGTGCCGCGCGACACCGACGACGAGAAGTTCGTCACGTTCGGGCACGTCGTGTCGCGCGGCGATCAGGCAGACGTGGCGACCGGGGTGTTCGGGTTGTCGGTCGAGGTCGCCGAGGCCGACGCCGCCACCATCGCGGCAGGCGACGACATCCGCATCGTCGTGCTCGACCCGCTCGCCGGGTCGTCCCCGGTCGCGCACGATGTCACGGTTGCGGAGGATGGCTGATGGCAGTCGTCGCCGTCACCGGGGACGCCTGCACCACGACCGCTGTCGTGCTGGCCGCCGCCTGGCCCGCGTCGGGCCCGGTCGACGACGTTGACGAGCGAGGCCGGCGGGCAGCCGTGAGCCGGCGGCCGGCACCCCGCGACCGCGGCACGGGCCCGCCCGACAGCATGTTGCTGGTCGAGGCCGACCCGACCGGCGGTGACCTCGCGGCCTGGATGGACCTGCCGGCCGGCGCCTCGCTGTCGACCGTGATCACGCAGTCGCCCGACGGGTCGTGGGACGAGATCGCCCGGCACATCCGGTGCTCGGCAGCCGGGCTGCCCGTGATCCCGGCGCCGACCTCGGCCCGCGAGGCGGCGCGGGCGGTCGCCGAGGCGGGGCGAAACCTGGTGCCGACGCTCGCCCGGCGTTCGTCGCCGACCGTCATCGCCGACGTCGGCTGCGGCGGCGACACCCCGACGTCGCATCCGTTCCTGGCGGGCGCTGCGCTGACCGTGTTGGTGCACCGCCAGGCCACCCAGTCCTCGGCGGCGGCGGCAGCTCGGCTGCGGCGTTTCGCCGACCGGCTCGAGGTGGTGGCAGGGTGGTCGCCGGCGGTCGTGGTGGTGATCGTCGGTGCGGTTCCGTTCGGGCTCGACGAGATCCGGTCGTTCCTCACCGACGCGGCGGGTGCCCATCCGTCGGTCTGCCTGCCGGTCGACGAACTGTCGGCGGCGGCCATCGGGGGCCGTTCGGGGGTGTCGCGGCGCCGTCTCCATCGCCTGCCGCTGATGCGGGCCGGACGCGACCTGGCAGCCGTCGTGGAATCCGGTCTCACCGCTGCCACCAGGGGTGGTGCCGTCGGGGTGGCGCCGTGAATCCGGCCGAGCCTGCCTCGATGCTTCGCCGCAACGGCAGCGAGCAGCCCACCGGCGCCGACGCGACGCTCGTCAAGTTCGTCATCGAGCGGGTCGCCGGCCGTCTCGTCGAGGCGATCGAACACGACGAGGCGGCGACGGCCGGCGACGCGCCGGCGCACCAACGGATCCCGCTGGTGGCCGATGCCCGGCGCCAGCAGTTGCTGGTGGGTGCTTGGCTCGGCGACGAGATCGTCGCCGTCAACCAGGCCCGTCTGCGGCGGGGCGTCGCGCCGCTTTCCGAGCCGGCCGACCGCGAACTGCGGGCGGCGGTGGTCGCCGAACTCACCGGCTCCGGCCCGCTCGAGCCGTACATGACCGACCCGACGGTCGAAGAGATCGACGTCAACTCCCATCTGTCGACCTGGGTCACCTACAGCGACGGCCGCAAGATCGACGTCGGCGCGCTGTGGGCTTCGTCGGCCGAACTCACCGCGTACCAGAAGCGTCTGGCGCGCCGGATGACCGGCACCGGCGAGGGCCGGCTCGACACCCAGGCTCCGATGCTCACCTTCCAGGCCGACGACGGTTCCCGGGTGGTGATGGTGCTCGGCGGCCGCACCGAACACGGCATCTCCACCCATCCGCGCATCGCCATCCGCCGCTTCGTGCTGCGCCACGAAGGTCTCACGGGGCTCGCCGCCCGCGGGTTGTTCCCCGCCGACCTCGTTCCCCGTCTGCACGCCATGATCCGCTGCGGTTTCACGGTGCTGGTCAGCGGGCCGCCGGGGGCCGGCAAGACCACCCTGCTCGTCGAGTTGCTCGGCGAGGTCTCGCCACGAGAGCGGATCATCACGGTCGAGAAGAACCTGCTCGAGCTGCGCCTCGAGGACGACCCGCGCCACCCTGATGCCCCGGCGCTGTTCACCCGGCACTCCAACGCCGAGGGCCAGGGGCAGATCGACACCCGCCAGTTGGTCGAGCTGACCCGTCGGCTCAACCCGGATCGGGTCGTCGTCGGCGAACTGGTGGAGGACGAGGCGCTCGACATGCTCGATGTCGCCTCGATGTGCAAACGCGGTTCGCTGGCCACGATCCATGCCCACTCCGCCGATGTCGTGGTGCAGCGACTCGCCTACTACGTGTCGAAGTCCGACACGTCGCTGCCCGAGTTCGCGGTGTGGAGCCTCATCGCCCAGACCGTCGACTTCGTCATCCACATCGACCTCGTCCGCAACGAGGAAGGTGACGCGGCACCGGTGCGACGGGTCACCTCGATCATCGAGATCGGCGGCCTCGGTGAGCGGGGTGGCCTCGCCACCACCGAGATCTGGGGGATCGGCGCCGACAACCGACTGACCCAGCGGGCCCCGTTGTCGGCCAGACACTTGCAGCGGTTGCGGATGGCGGGGTACGACCCCCGGCTGTTCTCACCGACGGAGCCGTGGTGATGATCCTCCTGCTCGTGCTGCTGTCGGCGCTGTTCGTGCTCGGCATCGCGATCGTCGTGGGTTCGCCCGAGCCTCGCCTCCGTGCCGGTGCCGAGCCCGCGCCGCGGTCCCCGACGGTCGCCGCGACGAGGTTCGCCGGCGCGGCCGCCACCGGCCTCTTGGTGCTCGTCGTGTCGAGCTGGCTGGTGCCGGCGGCGGTGGTGTCCGTCGGGACGTTCTGGGCGATCGGCGGCTGGCAGCGGCGTCACCGCACGTCGCGCAACGAGATCGCCCGCCTCGACGCCATCGCCAGCTGGATCGAGAACGTCCGCGACGTGCTGATGGCGGGTGAGCAGCCGATCGGGGCGATCTCCTCGACGATCGGTTCGTGCGCCCCGACGATCCGCCCTCAGGTCCGGCGGCTGGCCGCCGGGCTCGGCCGGCAAGACCCCGAGGTCGTGTTCCGCAGGTTTGCCGACGACCTCGACGATCCACTCGGCGACCTGGTCGCGGCGGGCCTGTCGATCGCGATCCGACGCGGAGCCCGCACGGTGCCGGTGCTCACGGCGCTCGCCGAACAGACACGTCAGCAGGTCGATCGGCGCCGTCTCGTCGAGGCCGAACGGGCGCCCGCCCGCCGTGAAGCGCAGGCGCTCACGGTGATCATGGGGACGCTGGTGCTCGGCCTGCTCGTGTTCGGACGGAGCAGGTACCTCGACGCCTACGACGAGCCGGCCGGCCAGCTGTTCCTCGCGGTCGCGTTGGCCGGGTACGCCGCCTTGATCGTGCGGGTGCAGCGCCTGGCGGCGTTCCCTCGGCCGGCCCGGTTCATCACCTCGGCCGGCCCCGGTGCCGCCGGGGGGTGGCCGCCGTGAGCCAGCTCCAATCGGTGGTGCTGCTGTCGGCGATCGGTGTGTTCGGGCTGCTCGTCGCCGTCGACGGATGGATCCAACCGGCGCCGACGCTGCGACAGGCGCTCGCCCGGTTGGATCGTGCCGAGGCCGGCGACCGGTCCGCCCGTTCACGGTTCCGGATGCAGGTCGCAGTTCGCATCAGCGGCGTTCCGCGGCTGATGCCGAACGCGACCGAGCTGCAGTTGGTGCAGCGTTCGGCCGAGGAGCACGGCACCAGGTTGATCGTCGCCGCCGCGGCGGGGGCCGCGGCCCCCGCCGGTGCGCTCGCAGTGCTGCAGTTCGCCGGAGTCACCGGGCCCGGTGGATTGCTGACGTCGGCGATCGCGCTGGCCGGTGCGGTGCTCGGGCCGCTCTGGGTGCACGCCTCCACGGTCGAACGAGCCGCCGAGCGGCGCACCGACCTGCGCTATCAGGTCTCGGCATATCTCGACGTCATCACCATGTTGCTCGCCGCCAACACCGGCTACGAGGGGGCGCTCGAACAGGCCGCCCACGCCGGCGACGGCCGGCTGTTCGGCGAACTGCGGCGTCAGATGCGTCAATCCGCTGCTCGCGGCCTGAGCATGACCGACGCGCTGCAGCGCACCGGCGCCGAGCTCGGCCTCGACGAGCTCGAGCAGGTCGCCGCGACGGCAGCACTCAGCGCGGCCGAAGGTGCTCCGGTCGCCCGCACGCTGGCCGCCAAGTGCGCCACCATGCGGTCGGCGCTGGCCACCGAAGCCGAGTCGGAGGCCCGGCTCCGCACCAGCCGCCTCACCACCCCGATCGTCGGCATGGCCCTGATCTTCATGGCCCTCGTCATCTATCCGGCGCTGAGCTTCTCGTGAACGACACCGATCCCCGACCAAGCGCCGTGGTGCCACGGCACAACACCCACAAAGGAGACCCACCATGCACGACGTAGCCACCCTGACCAACGCTGTCACCCATCAGATCTATGCCGCGACGACGTCGTGGGCGCGGCGCACCGATCGCACCGATCGCGGCGCACCGGAGGAAGATCCCCACTGCGACCGGGGCGCGGTGTCGCTCGAGCAGGTGTTGTGGTTCGTCGCCGCCGGGGTCAGCGTCGCGGTCATCGCCGCCATCTTGTGGGGGCAGATCAAGGACAAGGCCAACGATCCGGTCATCAGTCCTGCCGCGCCCTGATGCGGTGATGAGCCGCTCCGACGATCGTGGCTCGACGAGCCTCACCACGGTGCTGCTCACGCCGGTGTTCGTGGTGCTCGCGTTCGCTGCCTTCCAGGCCGCGATGTGGACCCACGCGGTCACCGAGACGCGCGCCGTGGCCCGCGACACCGCCGCGCTCGTGGCGCGGCGAGGCGCCCGGCCTGCGGTGGCGGAGGCGTCGGCGGTCGCGGCGCTGTCGCGGGGGGTCGACCTGGAGCATCCGGTGGTCGAGATCATCGAGAGCGGGCTCTTCGTCGTCGTGCGCATCACCGGTGAGGCGCCGGGCATCATCCGTGGCACGTCGGCGCCGATCGAGGTCACCGAGGCACTGCCGCTCGAGGGATTCCGGTCGTGAACGCCGGGCGCGACCGCGGCTCGAGCGACGCCCTGGGCCTCGTGCTGATCGCCCCGGCGGTGATCGGCTTGGCGATCCTCGTGATCGCGCTCGGCCGGGGCGTCGATGCCCGGGCCCAGGTCAGGTCGGCCGCCGAGGCCGCGGCGCAGGCGGCAGCCCTCGAACGCGATGCCTGGTCGGCGACATCGGCGGCCAACTCCGTGGCCCGGGCGATGCTCGTCGACACCGACACCTGTTCTGCGCCGGTGATCTCGGTCACCTACCCGCGTGCGATCGCCCCGACCGGCGACGAGGTCGCCCTGGTCGAGGTCACCGTGCGCTGCCTCGTGTCGGATCGCGGGGTCGAAGCGGTGCAACCGGGCGATCGCGAGCGCGTCGTGACCGCGGTGGCCAGTCTCGACTTCTTCCGGGCGACGGGGTCGCCGTGAGCGCGACGATCCGGCGTCCAGCTCCCCGGCGGGGTCGCGGCCAGCGCGGATCGGCGCTGGTGACCGCACTGGTGCTGCTGTTCGCGTTCACCGCCGGCGGAGTGATCTGGTTGTCGCGCGACGTGAATCGCCGGGTCGCCAACCGCTCGGCAGCCCAGGCGATCGCGTTCCAGGCGGCACGATCCGGCGCCCAACAGGTCGAGGTGGCGGCGCTTCGCACACGAGGCACGGCAGGTGACGAGCCGCTCGTGAGCATCGACGCCCCGCGCGCCCGCGCCCAGGCACATCGTGTCGCCGAGCGCCTGTTCACCGAGTTCGACGTCGTCGGCTCGGTGGTGACGGTCGTGGTCGATCGATCGACGGTCACCGTCGAGATCCGGATCTCCGATCCGGTCGGTGACGTCGTCGGTGTCGGTTCGGCGCGCGCCGAGGCGGGCTCGTGATCGCGTGGCGGCGCGGCCCGTCGGGACGACCGGTTGCGACGACGCGCTTCCCGTCCGGTCGCATCGTCGCCCCCATGACGACGATGAGCGCGTCACCGAGGCGGCACCGATCATGAGGCCCCGGGCCGGCGCGGCGGTCGTGGCAGTGCTGCGGTCGTGCCTGCTGATCGCTGCCATCGGCGTCGGGGCGCCGATCGCCCTCGTCGCCGCGGCGCGGGCGCGCTTCGGCGGTGCGGCGCCGCTGCACGGGGTGCCCTCCCCCACCGACTGGTCGGCCGACCGCATCCTGGGCGGGCTCACCGATCAGCTCACCGATCACACCGTGGCCGACATCGTGATCCGGTTCTCGTTGTTGGTGGGGTGGGCGGCGGTGGCGGTGGTACTGGTCACCATCTTCGCCGAGGTCGTGCACATGCTTCGCCACCGTGGTCTCTCGCTCCCCGATCTGCGGGGCGGGCGTACGGCCCAGCGACTGGCCCGCTACGTCGCCGCCGGCCTGTTGGTGTTCGCCCCGATGGCGGGTGCCACCGGTCGTGCCTCCGCCCGCGGCGGTTCGCTGTGGCTCGAGGGCACCGGCCCGGCGAGCATCCTGCCGGGTCGGCACGGCCCGGTCGCCTCGCCGGGCCTCACCGACGGCGACGATCCCGGCGCGCCGTACATCACGACCCGAGCCGAGACCGCACACGAAGGGCTCGGCGTCGATCCGGCGGCCCCGGCCCAGCCCGCCGACTACGTGGTGCGCCCCGGCGATTCGATCTGGGCCATCGCCGAGCGGTTCGCAGCGCCCGACTCGACGGCGATCCGCGAGTTCGCCGACCGCCTGATCGAACTCAACCTCGGTACCGAGATGACAGACGGCCGGACGTTCAACAACGTCGCGTTGATCCACCCGGGTTGGGTGCTCCTGCTCCCCGACGCCGACCGGGCGGCCGGCGGCACGACGCCAACGGCCGACGACGCGTCGCATCTGGTCGAACCGGGCGAATCGCTGTGGTCGATCGCCGAGATGCGGTTGGGCGACGGCCGGCGTTGGCCCGAGATCTTCGAGGCGAACGCCGGCCACTTGTTTCCCGATGGGCGCACGCTGTCCGACGCCGACGTGATCCAGCCCGGCTGGCGGCTGCGACTCCCCGACTCGCGGAGTCAACCGGCGACAGAGGCGGTTCAACCGTCGGCCGGGCGCGACGACATCCGTCCCGAGCCGTCGGTTCCCCTGTCAGCACCTGCGGTCGAGCGTCCCTCGGTCAACGTCTGGTCGCCACCCGGGGTCGGCGAACCGGCACCCGCCGACGGCAGCGACGACGCCGGTCACGTCGATGCCCGACCGCCGGCCGTCGGGGGGCCGGGCGACGAGGCGTTCGAGGCCGATGCCGCCGCGACGAGCGGCGGGGCCCGCCAACTCGTCACGCTCGACAAGGCGGCGATGTTGGTCGGGGGCGTGCTGACGCTGCTCGCAGTCCGCCGCCGCCGCCAGCTGCGCACCACGCGTCCCGGCGTCCGGCTGCCAGTACCGCTTTCATCCGCAGCCGCCACCGAGGCGGCGATGCGCGCTGCCGTCGCCTCCGTCCGCACCGATCCGATCGACGCCGTGATCGACTCGGTCGCGGTCTCGCTGGCGACGCAAGCCACACGGGTGCTGGCCGTGATCCACGGTGTCGACGGCGAGGTCGAGTTGCGGCTCACCGAGCCCGCCGAGCTGGCCCCACCCTGGCAGGGGGGCGGGTCGGCCTGGACGCTGCCGGCGGCCGCGGTCGCCGAACTGCCGGCGAGCGCTGCAACCCGGTCCTCGGCGGCGTGCCCCGCCCTGGTGCAGATCGGTGTCGATCACTACGAACGCCACGTCTACGTCGATCTCGAGTCCTGCGGTGCGCTCGAGGTCGGCGGCGAGGTCCAACGAGCCGACGCCATCGTGGCGGCGATCGCTGCGACGCTGGCGTCGTCGGTGCGTGCCGAGGTCGCCAACTTGATCGGCGCTGGCGTGAACCATGGCGCGTTCCTCGGGCATCGGTTGTTCGTGTCGGCCCCCGACGGTCAGCGGGCGTTCGAGATGGCGTGCGCGACGACGGGGTCGACGCTCGCCGCGACCGCGACGACGTTCGAGTTGCGGGTGCTCGGAGGGGGGCGCGAGGCGTGGGAGCCGGCCATCGTGCTCGCCGGCTCGACCGCCGGTCCGATCACGTTCGACCCCGGCCTCACCGGCGTCGCCGTCGTGTCGGCAGCGCCGATCGCCGGGGCACCCGTCCGGTTGGTGCCCGAGGGGCCGACGTGGCGGCTCGAACCGATCGGCCTCGAGATCCGCCCGGTCGGATTGTCGGTCGACGAGATCGAGGCGATCGCCGGGCTCGTCCAGCTGACCGAGCTGTCGTTCGAGCCCCATCAGGGGTTCGACACCGACATCACGGTCGACGACGAGGCAGGGGCGTCCGGGCTCGACACCCCGACGCGCACCGCACCCGACGCGGGGGTCGTCGTGCGCCGCCAGGCACCGACCAACGTCGTCGTCGACTCCGGCGATGCGGTCGACACCGGCGATGCGGTCGACACCGACTGGCAGCTCATGGTGCGTCTCCTCGGGCCGCTCCAGGTCGTGTCGGCCACGGGGGCTCCCGTCGAGTTCACCCGGTCGAAGACCCTCGAGTTGGTGGCGTGGCTGGCGACCCATCGCGACCGTTCGTCGCGGAACGCGGCACGAACCGCGCTGTGGGAGCTCGACGTCCGCGACGCCACGTTCGCCAACGTGGTGTCCGAGGCCCGACGGGCCATGGCGCGAACGGCCTCGCCACCGGCCGGTGAGGAGTGGTTGGGACGGACCAACACCGAGTCGCTCCCGCTGCACCCGCTGGTGTGCACCGATGCCGACCTGGTCGAGCGGGCCGTCGAGGCCGCCCGCGGGCAGCCCTCCGACCGGGCGATCCTCGCCCTCTCGCCGGCGGTCGAGCTGATCACCGGAATGCCGTTCGAGGGCACCAGCTACCTGTGGCCCGATCCCGAGGGGATCACCTCCGGTCTCGTGCTGTTGGCCACCTCGGCGGCAGCCCAGTTGGCGTCGCACTGCCTCGCGGTCGGTGACATCGACGGGGTGTTCAAGGCGACCGGTCGCGGGCTGCAGGTGTTGCCGGGGCACGAGGAGCTGATCGGCCTACGGATGCGCGCTCACGCCGGCAACGGCGACCGTGCCGGCGTCCATCACGAGTGGGCCAGCTACGAGCGGACGATCGGCAACGATCCGTGGAGCGATGGCGAGCCGGCGCCGAAGCTGGTCGAACTCCACCGCACCCTGCTCGGCGCAACCAACTGAGCGGGCCGACGCAGCGAACCCGGGTTGGTCGACCCACCCGGGCAGGCGCCTGCTCCCTGACGCGACGAAACCCGGCCCGGCCGGGGGGCGACCGGGTCGGATCCGTCGCTCGTCAGGTGGTGCGACGGGCGAGACCACGCAAGGTCACGCCCACGCCCAACATGACGAGGCCGGCGAACAAGGCTGTCGTCGAGCTCTGCCCGGTGACCGGCAGCGCGACCGATGTGGTCGGTGCGCCCGGAACCGGTGCCTCGGACGCGACGATCGACGTGGTGGTCGTTCCCGAGGTGTACTGCGGGATGGTTCCTGGCACCGTTGTGCCTGGCGTGGTCGGTGGCGCCGTGTTCGGTGGCGCCGTGGTCGGCGCGGGACCGAGCACCCAGAAGACCTTCGTCTTCTCGTGATTCAGAACACCACCGGGCTGCTCATAGTGGCTCACGTAGGCCTTGTAGTGGCCTACGCCGGGGGAGAACGGCCCAACGCAGAAGTCACCCGAGCCGCCTGCTGGTACCACCTGTGTGGTTCCGTAGACCTTCGGGTCGTCGTATTGCATCCCGAGGGTGATCGTCAGGTAGAGCGCCAGGGTCGTGTCGAACGAGTGGCCACCCACCCAGAAGGTCGTTTCGACCTGTGGGTTCGTGTCCTCGTCCAGACAGGCCGACTCGAGGTGGATCTTGATGTCGCCCTTCCCGCCGTCGGCGTGCGTCGACGTCACGCCGAGAGCGCCGAAAGATGCGACCACGAGCCCGGTGACGGCGAGGCCGTCACCGAGGAACCGGCGCCATGTCGTACGCATGGCAGCCTCCTTTCTGTCGCCACTTCGAACCTACCCGGGCGACGAAAGGGCGACTAGGGGCCTTCTACCCTGGCGCCGACGGCCAGCAGCGACTACGAGCTCGTGATGCGGCCCCGCATGGCGGCGCTGGCGAGGCCGAAACTGATCACCGTCAACGCGAGCGTGGCGGCGAGGCCCTTCGCCAGCGACTCCCACACCCAGCCCTCGGTGACGAGGCTGCGCAGGCCGTCCAACACGTACGTCACCGGGTTGTAGGTGGCGACGGCCGACAGCCAGCCGGTGAGCGCCTCCTTCGGCAGGAACGTCGTGGTGAGGAACGCGAACGGGAAGAACAAGATGAAGCTCGAGTTGACCGCCGCCGGATTGCCCGTCTTGAGCGCGATCGCGTACGGGAACCCGGCGAACGCCAGCCCCCACGCCGCCCCGTACAGCACGAACACCACCATGCCGAGCACGCCGGTCTCGAACCGCACGCCGAGGGTCAGCCCGAGCAGCAGCACCGGCACGGCGAGCATGATCACCGAGACGAAGTCGGCAGCCATCAGACCGAGCAACAAGGTGGGACGGCGGATCGGGGTGAGCAGCAGCCGATCGAAGTAGCCGCCTTGGATGTCGGTGACCAGCGCGCTCGCCCGCGACACGCCGGTGACCGCGAAGATGATCGACACCGGCAACTGGAACGCCTTGAAGTCGGTGACCACACCGCTCTGCTGGGCGAAGTCCTGCAGAGCGCCGACGTTCACCACGAAGAAGAACACCGGAACGATCAGCGCCGGAATGAAGAACTCGGGCTCGCGGAACACGCCACGGATCGCACGGCGGGCGACGGTGGCGAGGTCGAACGCGACCGACGAACGGCGGGCGAGCGGGACGTACACGGCGGGCGACGGGCCGGCAACGGTGCGGGTGTTCATGAGTGGGCCTCCACGGGATCGGCGGCGGTGCGGTGGTCGGGGGCGAGGTGCGAACCGGTGACGGCGAGGAACACGTCGTCGAGCGTCGGGGTGCGCAACGTGAGCGACCGCACCGGCACGCCGCACCCGTTCAACGCCACCGCGACGTCGGCGATCACGGCAGCGCCGTCGGGTGTGGCCAACGAGACCTCGTCGCCGTGCACCTCGACGCCGCTCACGGTGGGCAGCGCCTCGATCGCGGCGGCCGCGGTGGCGGTGTCGCCGTCGACCTCGGCGACGATCAGATCGGTGCCGATCGAACGCTTGAGGGCCGTCGGGGTGCCCTCGGCCTGCAGCACACCGCGGTCGATGATGCCGACCCGGTCGGCGAGCTCGTCGGCCTCCTCGAGGTATTGGGTGGTCAGGAAGATCGTCATGCCGAACTCGGCGTTGAGGCGCCGCACCTCGGCCCACACGGTGGCCCTGCTGACCGGGTCGAGACCGGTGGTCGGTTCGTCGAGGAAGAGGATCTTGGGCCGGTGGATCAACGACATCGCGAGGTCGAGCCGGCGCTTCATGCCCCCCGAGTACGAATCGACCCGGTCGTCGATCGCAGCGCCGATGTCGACCAGCTCGATGACGTCGTTCATGCGTCGGGTGATGTCGTGCCGCGCCAGCCCGTACAGGCGGCCCTGCATGTGCAGCAACTCGCGCCCGGTCTGCTTGCCGTCGATCGACGCGTCCTGCAACGCCACACCGATCCGCAGACGCACCTCGCCCGGCTGGCGGGCGACGTCGAACCCGGCGACCGTCGCCGAGCCGGACGTGGGCTGCAACAGCGTGCACAGCATCCGCACCATCGTCGACTTGCCGGCACCGTTGGGGCCGAGGAAGCCGTACATCTCGCCCTCGGGGATCGTCAGGTCGATGCCGGCCACCGCTTCGTTGTCGCCGAACCTGCGCCGCAGGTCGTGGGCTTCGATCGCCATCATGTGGTCGTCACATCCTTCGTGCTCGTCGCGGACAAGCGCCGCGTCACCGCTCGGCGGCCGACCAGCGTAGGCCGAGTTGCGATCTGTCAGAATCCGATCGTGAACGCCGGTACCCACCACAACGTGATCAAGGTCGGCGTGATCGGCGCCGGGATGATGGGGGAGGTGCACGCCCGCACCCTCACCGACTCGGTGCCCGGGGTGCTGGTGACCGCCGTGCACGACACCTACCCCGGCCGGGCGGCGGCGGTCGCCGCAGCGGTCGGCGCCGAGGCTTTCGACGACGTCGAAGCGCTGCTCGACGTCGTCGATGCCGTGGTCATCGCATCGCCCGACGAGGCCCACGCCGAACAGACGCTGGCGGCGCTGGCGAGAGGCCTGCACGTGTTGTGCGAGAAACCCTTGGCCACCAGCGCCGACGCCGCCCGCTCGATCGTCGACGCCGAGACGGCGATCGGCCGGCGGCTCGTGCAGGTCGGGCTGATGCGTGAGTTCGACCCCGGTCACGCCGAGATCGCCGAAGCGGCGCGCGCCGGCACCCTCGGCGACGTGGTCGTCACCCGCTCGGTGCACCTCAACCCGCGCCCGTGGGTGTTCCCGATGCCGGCCGAGCGGGCGATCACCCAGTCGATGATCCACGACATCCACTCCGTGCGGTTCCTCTCGGGGGCCGAGGTGGACTACGCCGACGTCGACTCGGTCGCCGACCCGGCGACGGGTTCGATCCGCTACGTCGCCGCCCGGCTGGGGATGTCGGACGGGTCGCTCGGGCTGATCGACCTCAACGTCGGCAGCGGCTACGGCTACCGGGTCGATGCCGAGGTGATCGGCACGGCGGCGACGATGGCGACCGTCGACCCGGCGACCACCACCACCTGGCGCGCCGGGTCGGTGTCGAGCGCCGTGCCCGACAACTGGCCGGATCGCTTCGAGCTGACCTACCGCGACGAACTCGTCGCCTGGGTCGCATCGATCCGGTCCGGCCGCCCGGTCGGTGCGTCCGCCTGGGACGGGTACATGGCGAACGTCGTGGCCGACGCGTGCGTGCGTTCGGAACGCGAGGGCCGCCGGGTCGCCATCGAGCGTCCCGACCGCGCCGACCTCTACCGGCGCTGACCTGACACCGCGCCGGCAGGGCCGCGCCCCGGCGGTCAGCTGTACTGGTCGAGGATGGTGTTCTCGGCGATCCGGGCGAGGGTGTCGCGCACGGCACCGGCGGTGGCCTCGTCGACGCCGTCGATCTCGAGCAGATCGTCGACGGTGGCCCGCTGCAACCGGGCGAACGCTCCGAAGTGGTTGCCGATCCGCACCGCCAGCTCGGGCGTGACCGAACTGACCCGATTCAGCAGGCGCAGGCCCTTGGGAGCGATCTCGTGGTCGAGTTCGGCGTCGGGCAGGTGCAACGTCGACAAGGCCATGCGGGCGTCGAGCACGTCGTCGTCGCGCAGCCGCGACAGCTCGGCGTGGGTGTCTTCGACGTTGCGGTGCGGCGGCAGGTAGTCGCACACCACCAGATCGAGCTCGTCGTCGATCTCGGTGTACATCTCGTCGAGCTGCAACCGCAGCAGGCGGGCGTCGACACCGAGCTCGATGATCATCGTCTCGATCTCGTCGGCGATGCGGGTGACCATCTCGCCGCGCTGCACCACCGAGACCACATCGCGCACGGTGACGACGTCTTCGATCTCGAGCGCCGTGAGGTTGCTGATCACGTCGTCGAGACGCACCTTGTAGCGCTCGAGCGTTTGCAGCGCCTGGTTGGCACGATCGAGCAGCCGGCCGGTCTCTTGCAGCTGACGCTTGGAGCCCCCGGCGTACACGTTGATGACACCCATCTCTTCGGACGCCGAGATGACCGGCACGTCGAGCGACCGGGCGACCCGCTCGGCCGTGCGGTGCCGGGTGCCGGTCTCGCTGGTGGGCACCGTCGGGTCGGGCACCAGGTGCACGTTGGCGCGGGCGATGCGACCGCCGTCTTTGCTGATGATGATCGCACCGTCCATCTTGGCCAGCTCGGACAGCCGCTGCGGGCTGAACGGCGCATCGACCAGGAACCCGCCCGAACAGATCGACAACACCTCGGGATCGTCGGACAACACCAGCAGCGCACCGGCCTTGGCACGCACGACACGCTCGATGCCGTCACGCAGCCCGGTGCCGGGCGCGACACGCGCCAGGGCGAGGCGCATCGCCTCGTTGGTCTCGCGGGTGCGGTGCGGCATGAGGAGATTGTAGTTGACGATCACCGACCGTGGCCGTTCGGACGCCCACGCAGCGTGACCGGCCCCGCCGCGTGCCCGCTCAGTTGACGAGATCGGCGGCCGCGAGGGCCTCGGTCAGGGTGGCGACACGCACCATGCGCAGCCGCTCGTCGTCGGGGGCGGGCGACGACCGCGGCGCGATGGCCCGCCGGAACCCCAGCCGCCCCGCCTCGGCGAGCCGCCGCGACGCGTTGGCGACCTGGCGCACCTCGCCGCCGAGGCCGACCTCGCCGAACGCCACCAGATCGGCCGGGATCGGCCGATTGTTGATCGCGCTCACGATCGCCAGGCAGATCGCCAGGTCGAGGCCCGGCTCGACCAGGCGGATGCCGCCGACGGTGGAGGTGTAGACGTCTTGGGTCTGCACGCCGATGCGGGCGCGCTGCTGCAACACCGCCAGCAACAGCGCCAACCGGTTGCCGTCGACCCCCTGGGTGGTGCGACGCGCCGGCACGTTGGGTGGCGCCGGGGTGGTGAGCGCCTGCACCTCGACCACCAGCGGGCGCTGCCCCTCCATCGTGGGGGCGATCGCCGAGCCGGGCACCCCGGTGCGCCGATCGCCCAGGAACAGCTGGCTGGGATCGGGCACCCCGACGAGCCCGCTGCCGACCATCTCGAACAGACCGAGCTCGTTGGTGGGGCCGAAGCGGTGCTTGGTGGCGCGCAGCAACCGCAGGCTGTGGTGCCGTTCACCGTCGAACGACAGCACGGTGTCGACGATGTGCTCGAGCACCCGCGGCCCGGCGAGCGACCCGTCCTTGGTGACGTGGCCGACCAGCACGACCGGGACACCCGACCGTTTCGCGACCTCGACGAGCTGCTGAGCGCACCCGCGCACCTGCACGACCGATCCGGGCGGCGAGCCGAGCGCCGGGTCGTGCACGGTCTGGATGGAGTCGATCACCACCAGATCGGGTGCGATCTCGTCGATCGAGGCGAGCACGTGCGCCAGCACGGTCTCGGCCTGCAGCCACAGGTCGGGCCGCACCGCATCGAGCCGCTCGGCACGCAGGCGCACCTGCTGGGCGCTCTCTTCGGCCGTGACGTAGAGGGCGCGGCCGGGCCAGGCCGCCAGCAGCTGCAACAGCAGGGTGCTCTTGCCGACCCCCGGCTCGCCGCCCAGCAACGTGACCGACCCCGGCACGACCCCGCCGCCGAGCACCCGGTCGAGCTCGCCGAGGCCGGTGGCGACCGGCCGGCTGACCAGCGGATCGATGTCGGTGATGGGGCGCGCCGGCGCGGCGGCGGGCGCGATGACCGCCGGGGCGGCCGAGGCGAACTCTTCGACGAGCGTGTTCCACTGGCCGCAACCACTGCACTGGCCGGCCCACTTGGGATGCGACGTGCCACAGTCGGTGCACACGTGCTCGATCCGGTTCCTGGCCATGGGGCCATCATGACCGCACGGTGTGACGCCCGCGCTGACCGGCCGCGCTGACCGGCCGCCGGCTTCGATAAGGTCATGCTCATGGCAACCCCGTTCCCGTCCTTCGACGGCTCCGCGCCGAAACAGCAGCAGTTCTCGCAGGAACCCCCGATGGGGATCGACCCGGCGAAGCGGTACACGGCGCTGATGAGCACCTCGATGGGCGACCTGGTGATCGCGCTCGACCCGATCAAGGCACCCCGAACCGTCAACAGCTTCGTGTTCCTGGCGCTGCACCACTACTTCGACGGCATCATCTTCCACCGCATCATCAACGGCTTCGTGTGCCAGGGCGGCGACCCGACCGGCACCGGCCGCGGCGGCCCCGGCTACCGTTTCGCCGACGAGCTGCCCCGCCCCGGCCAGTACGAGATCGGCTCGGTGGCGATGGCCAACGCCGGCCCCAACACCAACGGCAGCCAGTTCTTCTTGATCTCGGGCCCCAACGGCGCCGGCCTGCCCCCGCAGTACAGCCTGTTCGGCAAGATCGTGAAGGGCCTCGACGTGCTCGACGCGATGCAGCAGGTACCCACCGGCGGCGGTGATCGCCCCAAGACCGACGTCGTGATCAACTCGGTCACCATCACCCAGCACGACGACTGACCCGATCCGGGTGCCGCCGTGGCCCGCACTGCGTTGTCCGCCCCCGAGGCGCGCCGGCTCGCGCTCGGCGCCCAGGGGTTCGCCGACCCACGGCCGACCGGGCGCGTCGACCGCCGCCACCTGCGCCGGGTGCTCGCCCGCACCGGGCTGATCCAGATCGACTCGGTCAACGTGCTGGTGCGCAGCCAGGAGCTGCCGTTGTTCGCCCGGCTCGGCCCGCACCCGCGCACCCTGATCGACGACGCCACCGCCGACGGAGAGCTGTTCGAGTACTGGGTGCACGAGGCCAGCCACGTCCCCACCGAGCACCACCACCTGCACCGCTGGCGGATGTCGCGCCCGCTGATGTGGCGGTCGATGCGACGTCTGCAGGCCGAGCGGCCGGGCTTCCTCGACGACGTCGAGCGGTACGTCGCCGACCACGGCCCGATCCCCGCCGGCGACCTGAGGCAGCGCACCGGCCCGAAGGGGTCGTGGTGGGACTGGGACGACGGCAAGACCGCACTCGAAGTGCTGTTCCACTGCGGCCGGGTCACCGCCACCCGGCGCCGCGCCGACTTCGCCAGACTGTACGACCTGCCGCACCGGGTGATCCCCCCACACGTGCTCGAGCGCGAGACCCCTCCCGAGCACGAGGCCCGCAAGCAGCTGCTGGTGTTGGCGGCCCGCCACCACGGCGTCGGCACGGCGGCCGATCTGGCCGACTACCACCGGCTGCGTCACACCCGGAGCCTGTTCGCCGAACTCGTCGAGGAGGGCCGCCTGCTCGAGGCCACCGTCGAGGGCTGGTCGCAGCCCGCCTACCTGCATCCCGACGCCGTCACCCCGCGGCGGGTCTCGGCGCGGGCGCTGCTCAGCCCGTTCGACCCCGTCGTGTGGAACCGCGACCGGGTCGAGCGCCTGTTCGGCTTCCGCTACCGGATCGAGATCTACGTGCCCAAGCCCGAGCGGCGCTACGGCTACTACGTGCTGCCGTTCCTGCTGGGCGACCGGCTGGTGGGCCGCGTCGACCTCAAGGCCGACCGGGCGGGCGGCACCCTGATCGTGCAGAGCGCGTGGGGCGAACCCGGCATCGACCCCGTCGAGGTCGGCCACGAACTCGCCGCCGAACTGGCGCTGATGGCCCGATGGCTCGAACTCGGCCGGATCGAGGTGGCCGGTGCCGGCGACCTCAGCGCGGTGCTGGCCCGGGCCCTGACCGCAGCGCCCACCGCAAACCGGCGGTGACCGCCTGCCCGGCGGGTCGCACCGCCACGAACTCGGTGACCGGCAGCCACGGCAACCGCAACGGCGCCCGCGCCCAACGCGGCAGCATCGCGACGGCGGCGGCGGCCAGCACGCCGTAGGCCGGGCGCGCCAGCGGGTGCAGCGGCGGCTGCACCAGCAGGTAGCGGGCCGCCGAGCGGGCGGCCGGGGTGCCCCGCAGCTCGGGGCGGTAGACCCGGATGCGGTCGCGCAGCTCGCGCACCGACCGCGGCGGCTCGGCGATGCCGAGCGCCCGCGCGATCACCGCCATCTGGGCGACGTACTCGTCGGCCTCGGCGTCGTCGAGCGGTACGGCCCCGTGGCGCCGGTTGGCGGTGAGGAAGCTGTCGACCTCGACGACGTGCACCCACTCGAGCAGATGCGGGTCGTCGGCACGGTAGGGCCGGCCGTCGTCGGCGACACCGGTGACCCGCTCGTGCACCGCCCGCACCCGGGCGATCACCAGCTCGGCCTCGGCGATCGGGCCGAACGTGGTGGCGGCGAGGAAGTCGGCCGTGCGTTGCAGCCGCCCCCACGGGTCGTGGCGGTAGTCGCTGTGTTGCGCGACCCCCGCCATGGCATGCGGATGCAACGACTGCAACAGCAACGCTCGCAGCCCGCCGACGAACATCGCGCTGTCGGCGTGCACCCGCCGGATCGGCGAGTCGTCGGTGAACCAGCGCTCACCCGGGGCATCGAACAGTTCCGCCTGGCGGGCGGCGGCGTGTTCGTCGGGCCCGACGACGCTGTGGCGCACCTGCGCGGCCAGCCACTCGCGCACCTCGTCGAGTGGCGTCACCGGCTGCATCGGCCCATGTTGCCAGCCCGGCCGTGGCGCGGGTGAACCGCCCACCGGCATCGGCGACCTGGCCGGTGCAAGTCGGTGGGCGCTCGCATCACTACGCTCGGCTCGTGTCCGACGAACGCTCGCCCAGCAGCGGGGCGTCGCCCGCGCCGGCGCCGGTCGACGACCCCGCCCGGCGGCGGATGCCCCCGTGGACGCTCCGGGCGATCGCCGCGTTCTGGTTCGGTTTCCTGTGCGTCGGGTTGGTGACCGACCTGTGGGGCCGGGTCAACGGGCTCGTGCTGCTGGTGGTGATCTCGCTGTTCCTCGCGCTGGCGATCGAACCGGGCGTCAACCGGCTGGCCCGGTACGGCTGGCGGCGCGGCACCGGCACGGCGGCGATCCTGTTCGGAGTGCTGCTCGCCTCCGCCGTGTTCGTCGGTGCGATCGGCGGTCTGATCGGCAGCCAGATCGTCGACCTGTTGCAGAACTCCGAGCAGTACATCATCGACACCGTCGACGCGATCAACGACACGTTCGGCACCTCGCTCGACCCACAGGAGGTGGTCGACGAGTTCAACCGCCCCGACGGTCCGGTGCAGCAGTTCATCCAGAGCCAGCAGGACCAGGCCGTCGAGTTGTCGCTCGCCGCCCTCGAGGTGTTGCTGCAGACGCTGTCGGTGCTGCTGTTCACCTTCTACCTCGTCGCCGACGGCCCCCGACTGCGGCGGGTGATCTGCAGCCGCCTGCGCCCCGACCGTCAGCGCCAGGTGCTCGCGGCCTGGGAGCTGGCGATCACGAAGACCGGCGGCTACCTGTATTCGCGGGCGCTGCTGGCGGCGCTGTCGGCGTTCTTCCACTGGATCGTGTTCCAGTCGGCCGGGATCCAGGCGCCGATCCCGCTCGCCCTGTGGGTCGGCCTGGTCAGCCAGTTCCTCCCGGTGGTCGGCACCTACATCGCCGGGATCCTGCCGGTGCTGATCACGTTCCTCGATTCACCGGTGAAGGCGCTGGTGGTGTTGGTGTTCATCATCCTCTACCAGCAGGTCGAGAACTACCTCTTCGCGCCCCGCATCACGGCTCGCACGATGGAACTGCACCCGGCGGTGGCGTTCGGCGCCGCGCTCGCCGGCTTCTCGTTGCTCGGCGCCGCCGGCGCCGTGCTCGCCCTCCCGGCGGCCGCCATGTCGCAGGCGTTGATCAGCGAGTGGGGCGCCCGCCACGAAGTGATCGAGAACCACCTCACCGCACTCGACCTGCCCGCCCCGCGCCGCCGGTCACGGTGGCGCGGCCGCGGCGCGACCGACGGCGAAACGTGACCGGACGACCATCATGACCCACCCCGCCGCCACCGACGCCTACGCCCCCGTGGCGATCACGGATCGCTCCGGCTTCGACGAGAGCGTGCACCACGGCGCGGTCGTGGTGCTCGACGCCTCGGGCGCCGTCGTCTTCGCGGTCGGCGACCCCAACGTGCTGATCTACCCGCGATCGGCCAACAAGCCGCTGCAGGCCGACGCCATGTTGAGCCTCGGCGTGCGGCTCGAGACCGAGTCGCTGGCGTTGGCGTGCGCCAGCCACCAGGGTTCACCCCGTCAGGTCGCGATCGCCCGCCGCACGCTGGTCACCGCCGGTCTCGACGAGGGGGCGCTCGCCAACACCCCCGATCTGCCCGACGACCCCGACAGCGCCGAACGGCTGCTGGCCGCCGGCGGCGGGCGGGCCCCGATCTACATGAACTGCTCGGGCAAGCACGCCGCGATGGCGGCGACCTGCGCCGCCAAAGGCTGGCCGGTCGAGGGCTACCTGGCGTTCGACCACCCGCTGCAACTCGCGATCACGGCCCGCATCGCCGACCTCGCCGGCCCGGTCGCCCACATCGGGATCGACGGATGCGGCGCCCCGGCCCACGTCGTGTCGCTGACCGGCCTGGCGATCGCGTTCGGTGCGCTCGCCGCGCAGCGCGGCCCGGTCTGGTCGGCGATGACCGCCCACCCCGACGTCGTCGCCGGCGAGTTGCGCGACGCCACGCGGATGATGCGGGCGGTGCCCGGGCTGATGGCGAAGGACGGCGCCGAGGGTGTGTTCGCCGCGGCCCTGCCCGACGGTCGGGCGGCGGCGGTGAAGATCGCCGATGGCAGCGGCCGCGCCGCCGGGGTCGTGCTGGCGGCGGCACTCGCCCATGGCGGCGTCGACCTCGACCCGGCTTCGCTGGGCGAGCCGATCTTGGGCCACGGTCGCCCGGTCGGCCGGGTACGCCCGGCGTTCGTGGCGTGAACGCTCCCCGATTCCGCACCCTCGACGAGGTGGCCTACGGGGCGGTCGAGGCGGTGAGCCCGTCGATCCGGCGGGTGATCGCGCCGAACCCCTCGAAGTTCACCTACCGCGGCACCGGCACCTACCTCGTCGGGCACGGCGACGTCGTCGTGATCGATCCCGGACCGCTGCTCGACTCGCATCGCGAGGCGCTGGCCGCGGCCCTGGCGGGCGAGCGGGTGCTGGCGATCCTCGTCACCCACTGCCACGCCGACCACTCGCCGCTCGCCGCCTGGCTGCACGCCGAGACCGGCGCCCCGACGTTCGGGTTCGGCCCGCACCCGCGGCCGGCAGCGGGCACCGTGCCCGACGAACCGGCCGGCGACGACGGCACCGGCGACGAAGACGGCGGGGAGGTGCAGGTCGAGGAGTCGACCGACCACGACTTCGTGCCGACCGAGGCGGTGGTCGACGGCGACCTCGTCGTGGCGACGAAGGCGCTGACCATCCACGCCGTGCACACGCCGGGGCACACGTCGAACCACATCTGCTGGAGCCTGGCCGAGGAGTCGGCGTTGTTCACCGGCGACCACGTGATGGGCTGGAGCACGACGGTGGTGTCGCCGCCCGACGGCGACATGGCCGCCTACGTCGACTCGCTGCGCAAGGTCGCCGGTCGCGACGACGCCGTGTTGTGGCCCACCCACGGGCCGCCGCGCGACGACGCCCGCGAGTACGTCGAGGCGTTGATCCGGCACCGCCTCGAGCGCGAGGCGGCGGTGCTCGAAGCGCTCCGGGCCGGCCACCACACCATCGCCGGGATCGTCGCCGTGCTGTACGCCGACGTGCGCGAGGAGCTGCACAAGCCGGCCGGCGCCACGGTGTGGGCACACCTGTCGAAGCTGGTCGACGAGGCGGCGGTCGCCGTCGACGGCGGCGGGCCGGCGCGGCTCGACGCGACGTACCACGCCGTCTGATCACACCGCCCGATCACACCGCCCGATCACACCGCCGGTCGCTGGCGGCGCTGCATCAGCTCGATCCGCGGCAGCCGTCGTCGTCGAACACCACCAGCTCGCCGTCGAGCACGGCGCGCACGCCGATCGCCAGCGACGCCAGTTCGGGGTCGACGCCGGTCACCTCGCACCGGTTGCTCGACTGCAGCCGCACGGCGCCGACGTCGACGAACGCCGGCGTGCGATAACCGTCCCACTTCACCTCGAACGCCCACCGGGCGTCGTCGGGCGGCAGCGTGGCGAGGGTGTCCTGCGTCGGCGCCACGGGGAACGCGAGCGCCACGGCGGCGTCAGCGGCGCGGCACGTGCTGCGACAGCACGCCCGAATCGGCGAGCTCGGCGATCCGTTCGGCGGTGAGACCCAGCAACTCGCCGAGCACCTCGGCGTTGTCCTCGCCGCGATAGCGCGGCGTGCCCCGCACCCCGACGTCGGGTGCGTCGCTGAACTTCCACGGGGCGTTGGGCACCCGGAAGGTGCCGCCACCACGATCGTCGACCTCGCGCACCACGTCGCGCTCGCGGGCCCAGTCGCTGTCGCAGACGTCGCTCACCGACCGCAGCGCGCCGACCGCCAGCTTGAACTTGCTGCACTGCGCCTCCATCGCCTCGGCGTCGGGCACCGTGAGGGCGTACTCGCGGATGTAGCCCAACAGCTCGTCGAGGTGCTCCTGGCGGCCGGCGACAGTGGCGAAGCGCGGGTCGTCACCGAGCTCGAGGCGCTCGATCGCCCCGAGGTACATCTCGAAGTTGCCGTTGGCGGCGGGGTGGCCGGCGATGATCACGTGGTCGCCGTTGGCCAACTCGACCACCGGCTGGTGCTCGTTGCCGAAGCTGCGCACCCAGTTGGGGTCGTCGTGGCCGTCCCACAGCTCGTCGTGCACGTGTTCGTTCACGTACAGCATCACCTGGGCCATCGCGATGTCGATCCATTGGCCGCGCCCGGTGCGTTCGCGCTGGTACAGCGCCGCCAGCACGCCGGCGGCGGCGTCGAGCGACGTGTAGACGTCGGCATGGCTGTGGCGGTCGTTGCGGTACACGCCCCCTCCGCCGTGGTCGCCCTGCGACTTGGTCAGGCCGACCTCGGCCTGCACGACCGGTGCGTAGGCCCGCCGGTTGCGCCACGGCCCGGTCGAGCCGTAGCCGTTGATCGAGGCGTAGATGATGCGCCTGTTGCGCGCCGACACCGCCTCGTAGCCGAGCCCGAACCGCTCCATCACACCCGGCCGGTAGTTCTCGACGACGATGTCGCACCGCTCGGCGAGGTCGAGCACCAGCTCGATCGCTTCGGGCCGGGTGAGGTCGAGGCTGATCGACCGCTTGCCGGTGTTCTGCTGGACGTAGTAGGTCGGCATGCTGTTGCGGCGTGGCGAGGTGAACCGGGTGACGTCGCCGGCCGGCGGTTCGACCTTGATCACCTCGGCGCCGAGGTCGGCGAACATCCGGGTGCAGTGCGGGCCGGCGAGCACCCGGGTGAAGTCGAGAACACGGATGCCGTCGAGCGGGGTCTGCATCCCCTCATCGTTGCCGATCGCCGGGATGGGCGCAGAACGCAACCACGCCGGGCGGGCGCCGGCTCAGAGCGCGTCGCCCGCCGAGGTGCCCTCGCCGTCGAGCCGCTTGACGAGCGAGGCGAACACCGCCGGGGGCTCGCGCCACGGGTCGCTCTCGCCGCGCCCGGCGGCGTCGATCGCCGCCCACACCCGGTCCGGGGTGCAGGGCATGTCGATGTGGCGCACACCGAGATGCGACACGGCGTCGATCACCGCGTTCTGGATCGCCGGGGTCGACCCGATCGTGGCCGCTTCGCCGATGCCCTTGGCGCCCAGCGGGTTGAGGGGCGACGGCGTCTGGGTCGAGTGGGTCTCGAAGCTCGGCATCTCGGCAGCCGACGGCAGGCCGTAGTCGGCGAAGTTCGACGTGATCGGGTTGCCGTCGGCGTCGTAGCGGATCTCCTCGAACAGCGCCTGGCCGACGCCGCTGGC
This sequence comes from Ilumatobacter sp., assembly GCA_036526035.1. Lineage (GTDB taxonomy): Bacteria > Actinomycetota > Acidimicrobiia > Acidimicrobiales > Ilumatobacteraceae > Ilumatobacter. The sequence continues at coordinate 39,605 of DATCZG010000008.1, forward strand.
GATGCCGCCGTGCTGTTGGCCCTCGACCAGCAGGGCGTTGATGACGGTGCCGCAGTCGTCGACCGCGACATGGCGCACCAGGCGCGCCCGCCCGGTCTCGGTGTCGACCTCGGCCACCGCGATGTGGGCCCCGAACGGGAACGAGGCGTTGGCGGGCTGGAAGACGTGGCTGGCGTCGAGCGGGCCCTCACCGAGCTCGTCCGATCTGGCCGCCAGCTCACCCCAGGTCAGCGCCGACGCCGGGACGCCCGCGACCCCGACCGTGCCGCGCTCGCGGTCGACCACGATGTCGGCCGGGTCGGCCTCGAGCAGCCGGGCGGCGAGCGAGCGGGCCCGCTCGACCATCGCCTGCGAGGCGCCCAGGATCGCCGAGCCGCCGACCTGCAACGAACGCGACCCGCCGGTGCCGTTGCCCTGCGGGACGCGATCGGTGTCACCGTCGACGAGGGTGATCCGATCGATCGGGATGCCGGTCTGGTCGCTCAGCAGCATCGCGTAGGTGGTCTGGTGACCCTGGCCGTGCGACAGGGTGCCGCAGTAGAGCGTGGCGCTGCCGTCGGCGTGCACCTCGACCCTGCCCCACTCGTCGGTCTCGCCGCCGCTGGTGATCTCGACGTAGCAGGCCACCCCGATCCCGAGCTGCAGCACGTCGCCCCGCTCCCGCCGGGCCGCCTGTTCGCGGCGCAGTTCGTCGTAGCCGATCGCGTCGGCGGCGGTGCGCAACGGCAGCCGGTAGGCGCCGCTGTCGTAGACGTGACCGGTGAGCGTGGTGAACGGGAACACGTCGTCACCGAGCAGGTTCCGTTCGCGCAACTCGATCGGGTCGATACCCAGCTCGCGTGCCGCCTGGTCGACCAACCGCTCGAGCAGGGCGGTGGCCTCGGGACGGCCGGCGCCGCGGTAGGCCCCGGTCGGGGGCGTGTTGGTGGCGGCGACGACGACGTCGAACTCGATCGCCGGGAAGTCGTAGGTGCCGTGCGACATGCGCCGGGTGCTCGACGGCAGCGAGGCGCCGATTCCGGGGTACGACCCGCCGTCGCCGACCAACCGCACCCGCAACCCGGTGAACGTGCCGTCGGACCGGCATCCCAGTTCGGCGTACTGCACCTGGCCGCGGCTGTGGGCCATCGCCTGCATGTCCTCGGTGCGGGTCGGCACCCACACGACGGGGCGGCCCAGCCGTTGGGCGGCGGCGGCGACCACGCCGTACTCGTGCTGCATGCCGGCCTTGCCGCCGAACCCCCCGCCGACCTGGGGCGTGACGACGTGGATGTCGTCGCGCGGCCGCTGCAAACGCGAGGCGATCCCGCGTTGCACGTGGTGCGGGAACTGGTTGGACGGCCAGACCGTGAGCCGGCCGCCGGCGGCCGGCGCGGCGGCACAACCGTTCGGTTCGATCGCGGCCACCGCGATGCGCTGGTTGACGTAGCGACCGCGCACGACCACGTCGGACACGGCCGCGAGGTCGACGGGCGCGTCGAGCGCCACGGCGACCGCGATGTTGTCGCCGCGGTCGGGGAACAGCACCGGGGCGCCGGCGGCCAACGCCGCCTCGGGGTCGGTGACCGCCGGCAGCGCCTCGATGTCGACCCACACCGCCTGGGCGGCGTCGACGCCTTGTTGAGGCGACTCGGCGAACACGACCGCGACCGCCTCGCCGACGAACCGCACCCGGTCGGTCGCCAGCGGCGGCCTGGCGAAGTCGGCGTCGATCCTGGTGTAGCCGTGGTGGGGTGCGATCCCCAGTTCGGCCGCCGTCCAGATCGCCACCACACCCGGCATGCCGGCCGCCTCCGACACGTCGATCGAGTCGATCAGCCCGTGGGCCACCTCGCTGCGCACGAACACCGCGTGCAGCGGCCGTTCGAGGCGCAGGTCGGCGACGTACCGGTTGGCGCCGGTCAACAGACCGGGGTCCTCGGTGCGCACGACGCGGTTCCCGAGGATCGAGCCGGGGCCTGGCCGAACGGCTCGAAAGGCGTCGGGAACCGGGGGCGTCGTGGATCCGCTCATCGGCGACGACTCTACGCTGGCTTGGTGGATCCGACCGCCAGCGAGACCGCCCGATCGTTCGCCCGACGACTCGCCGGGCCGGTGTACACGCCGTGGATACTCGCCCAGCTCGGCCGCGGGATGCTGGTGCCGGTCGTGCCGCTCTACCTGCGCGACGCCGGGTTGTCGTACACGATGGTGGCAGTCGTGCTGGCGGCGCTGGGCCTGGGGGCGGTGGTGGGCGGCCTGCCGGCCGGCGGCGTCGCCGGGCGCCTCGGCCCCGAGTGGCTGTTCGTCGCGGCGACGATCGCGACCGGCCTCACGGCGGTGCTGATGGGCGTCAGCACCGCCGTGCTGGCGCTGGTCGCGTTCAGGTTGCTGTACGGGATGGGATCGGTCGGGATGCGGATCTCGGTGCAGATGCTGGTGAACGCCGCCGCTCCGGTGCGGTTGCGGGGGCGCGGGATGTCGTTCCTCGGTGGTGCCGTGCGCCTGGCGTTCTTCGTGGGGCCGATCGCCGGCGGTGTGCTCGTCGACACGGTCGGCTTCACCGCCACGTTCGCGGTGTGCGCAGCGGCCACGCTGTCGGGGTTGCTGCCGTTCTTGTCCGTGCGCCGCGAGCGACCCACCGGCGCCCGCCTCGAACGGCCGACGTTGCCGTTGTCGGGCCTCGGGTCGGCCCTGCGGCGCCACCGCGGTCTGCTGCTGCTCGCCGGGACCGGCTCGGCGTTGGTGATGACGGTGCGCGAGGGCCGCAACGTGGTCGTGCCGTTGATCGGCGACGATCTCGGACTCAGCGCCACCGCGGTCGGGGCGCTGGTCGCGATCGGCACCGGAGCCGACCTGGCGCTGTTCCCCGTCGCCGGGTGGTTGATGGACCGGTTCGGCCGGCTGTACGCGATCGTCCCGGCGTTCAGCCTGCTGGGCCTGGGCATGTTGGTCCTCGGCCTCAGCAGCACCACCACGGGCGTGGTGATCGCCGGCGTGGTGATGGGCATCGGCAACGGCATGAGCGCCGGGACGATGCTGACGCTGGGCGGCGATCTCGCCCCCGCCGACGCCGGGCCGTTCCTGGCGGCACTCGGCATGATGCAGGACGCCGGCGTGGTGATCGGCCCGATCGTCGTCGGTCGCCTTGCCGACACGGCCGGGTTGTACCAGTCGGCGGTGGTGCTGGCGCTGGTGATGTTCTCGGCGATCGCCTACATCGTCGTCGTGCTCGGCGACACCGCCCGACCGAGTCGACCGTGGCTGATCCGACGGCTCGGGACCGACGCCGGGGCGCTCCCGGCCGACTGAACCGGTTCGGGTACCGCGCCGCGGCTCGTAGCCTGGACGCCATGTCCTCCGTGCTCCAGACCGTGCCGCTCGGCTTCCAGTGGCCCACCGTCGACCCGTTCCTGTTCTGCGTGCACCACCTCGACCGGTACCCGGTGGCCGACGAACGGTTCGGCCCGGCGGCGTCGCTCGCCGGCCGTCCGCTCGGCAACGACTTCGAGGGCATCGACGGCTGGCGCATGTACCACGGCCAGGTGGTGCCGGGCTTCCCCGCCCACCCGCACCGCGGGTTCGAGACCGTCACCTACGTGCGCCAGGGGCTGGTCGACCATTCCGATTCGTTGGGGGCGGCCGCCCGCTACGGGCGCGGTGACGTGCAGTGGATGACGGCCGGCAGCGGGATCGTCCACGCCGAGATGTTCCCGCTGCTCGACCGCGATCTGCCGAACACGACCGAGCTGTTCCAGATCTGGATCAACCTGCCGGCCGCCGACAAGATGGTCGATCCGCATTTCTCGATGCTGTGGGACCACGACATCCCCCGCCACACCGTCACCGACGCCCGCGGCCGCACCGTCGAGGTCACCGTGATCGCCGGCGCGCTGGGCGGGTCGGCCCCGCCGTCGCCCCCGCCCGCCTCGTGGGCGGCGCGCGCCGATGCCGACGTGGCGATCTGGCACATCGTGATGGACCCGGGCACCGTGTTCACGCTGCCGGCGACGAGCGGCGACACGATCCGCACGCTGTACGTGTTCGACGGGCCGGGCGTCGCGATCGACGGCGAGCCGGTCGCCGGGTCGACCGGCGCGGTCGTCGATGCCGCTCGGCAAGCCGAGCTGGCGGCGGCCGGCCGGGTCGAGATCCTGATGCTGCAGGGCCGTCCGCTGGGCGAGCCCGTCGAGCAGTACGGGCCGTTCGTCATGAACACCCGGGCCGAGATCCAGCAGGCCTTCGAGGACTACCGCCGGACGGCGTTCGGCGGTTGGCCGTGGGACCGCGACGACCCGGTGCACGGCTTCGACGGCACCCGCTTCGCACGGCACGCCGACGGCCGCGTCGAACACGCTCAGCCCGTGTGAGGGCCGGCGCGGCTCAGTCGTCGTGCTGGCTGTTCTGGGCGGCCCGGGCAGCGACGACCGGCAGCATCTTGGCGCCGATCGCCGGCACCTCGCGCAGGATCCCCGTGAAGCCACGGCCGTCGACGTGCAGCACCGACGCCGACGTCTTGGTGGTGACCGTCGAGTTGCGACGGGTGTGGGTGAGCAGCGACATCTCGCCGACGAACGAGCCGGGGCCGAGATCGGCGATGTGTTCACCTTCGCGCGTGACCTCGACCTCGCCCTCGACCACCACGAACATCTCGTGGGCGGTCGCCCCTTCGATCATCAACACCTTGCCGGCCGGATAGTCGAGCTGGGTGGCGCAGCGCGCCACCATGTCAAGGTCGTCGTCGTCGAGATCTGCGAACAGAGAGACCTTCTTGAGGTGATCGTTGTACGCATGCCGTGCCATGTGGCCTCCTTCTCGATGTGCCTGTCGTACAGTACGGCATACGGCGACCCGGCACGAACCCGCCCGAGCCACAGCCCTGCCGGCGGCTGGCGCGGCCGTCCGGCGGCGGCTACATCACCTTGGTGAGCCCGCCGTCGACCACCATCACGTCGCCGGTGGTGTAACGGTTGCGCACGAGCGCCAGCGTCGCCTCGGCGACGTCGTCGGCGGTCGCCGACCGCGGGATCGGGGCGACCGCCGCCACCGCCGCGTGTTGCGCGTCCCAGTCGCGGGTCCACGGCGTCGCGACCAGTCCGGGGGCGACGGCGTTGACGCGGATCGGCCCGTACGACTTGGCGAGCAGCAACGTCATCTGGTTGAGGGCGGCCTTCGACATCGAGTAGGCGATCGACGACCCGACCGGGCGGACACCGGCGATCGAGGTGATGTTGACGATGTTGCCGTCGTCGACGAGGCGCAGGTGCGGGATCGCCGCCTTGGTGAGCCACCAGGTGCCGAACACGTTGACCTCGAAGGTCTTGCGGAAGATCTCGTCGGTCAGCCCGTCGAGGTTCTTGTGGTCGACCACCGTCGTCCACCCGGCGTTGTTGACCAGGATGTCGAGGTGACCGAAGCGTTCGATCGTGGCATCGATCAGGTGCCGGCACTGTTCGGGATCGCTGATGTCGGCCTGCACGTAGATCGCCTCGCCGGGCAGGGCGGCCGCGACCCGTTCGCCGGCGGCGACCGACGACGACGAGTTCACCACGACGGAGGCGCCGAGCGCCGAGAAGCGGTGGGCGACGGCCTCGCCGATACCGCTCGAGGATCCGGTGACCAGCACCACCCGGCCGGCGAACTCGGAGCCGACAGCGGGTGCTGGATCGGTGTGTTGCGACATCCCGCGAGGCTACGTCACCGCTGGTCGGGGCATGGGATCGAACTCTGCCGCCCGAGTAGCATGCCGGCATGCGCAGCGAACTGTTGATCGGTGGGGTGTGGCGGCAGGGCTCGAACGACGGCCGCATCACGGTGCTCGATCCGGCGACCGACGAGGCCGTCGCCGAAGTGGCCGACGGCACACCTGCCGACGCGATCGCGGCCTGCGACGCGGCCGAGGCGGCCCAGCCGGGGTGGGCGGCGACCGCCCCGCGGGTTCGCAGCGAGGTGCTGCGCAGCTGCTGGGAGATCCTCGTCGACCACACCGACGAGTTGGCCGCCCTGATCGTGCGCGAGCACGGCAAGCCGCTCGCCGACGCCAAGGGCGAGATCGCCTACGCCGCCGAGTTCTTCCGGTGGAACGCCGAGGAGACGGTGCGCATCCGGGGCGAGTTGGGCGTCGCGCCGTCGGGCACCAACCGCATCATCGTGCACCACCCCCCGGTCGGCGTGGTGCTGATGGTGACGCCGTGGAACTTCCCGGCGGCGATGATCACCCGCAAACTGGCCCCGGCGCTCGGCGCCGGCAACGCGGTGGTGATCAAGCCGCCCAAGGAGGCGCCGCTCACCGCGCTGCGCATCGCCGACCTGCTGCAGGAGGCCGGCGTGCCGGCCGGCCTGATCAACGTGGTGCCCACCAGCACCTCGGGCGCCTGGTTCGAAGCCGCCGTCGACCATCGCGCGGTGCGCATGCTGTCGTTCACGGGCTCGACCGAGGTCGGGCGGGTGCTGCTGCGCCGGGCCGCCGACCGGGTGCTCAAGACCGTGATGGAACTCGGCGGCAACGCTCCGTTCATCGTGTTCGACGACGCCGACATCGACGCCGCCGTCGAGGGGGCGATGATCGCCAAGATGCGACACTCCGCAGAGACCTGCACCGCCGCCAACCGGTTCTACGCCGAGGTCGGGATCGCCGACGAGTTCACGGCCAAGCTCGCCGCGGCGATGGGCCGGGTCAAGATCGGCAGCGGGTTCGACGAAGGCGTCACGTGCGGCCCGCTGATCAACAAGCAGGCCGTCGAAGACGTCGACGGCCTGGTGCGGGCAGCGGTCGGCGCCGGCGCCTCGGTCGCCCTGGGCGGCCACCGGGTCGACGGCCCGGGCTGCTTCTACGAGCCGACCGTGCTCGGCAACGTCGCCCACGAGTCGCCGATCTCGGCGGCCGAGATCTTCGGCCCGGTCGCCCCGGTCATCCCGTTCACCGACCACGACGAGATGATCCGGCAGGCGAACGACACCGAGATGGGGCTCACCGGCTACGTGTACACCCGCGACCTCGCGAAGGGGTTGCGCACCAGCGAGCGGATCCAGGCCGGCATGATCGGCCTCAACCGCGGCGCGGTCAGCGACCCGGCGGCGCCGTTCGGCGGCATGAAGCAGTCGGGCCTCGGCCGCGAGGGCAGCGGCGAGGGCATCTACGAGTTCTGCGAGACCCAGTACATCGCCACGAGCTGGTAGCACAGCCCCGACAAGCCCCACACACCGCCCCGACACAGCCCCGACACGGCACCGGCCGGCGGTGACAGCCGTCGCCATCGGAGGGTGACCGTGATGTGGAAACTGGGCGGTGGGGGGCGTGCGTCACGCCGCGGTTCGTCGTCGCCGCTCGTGATCGGTGCGGCGCCGCTGAGGCGGCACGTCGGGCCGGGACACGGCGAACGTCGTGCCGTCGGGCTGCCGCATCGTGAGGGTGCGGTCGGGAGCCAGGTCGAGGACCCAGGCGTGGTCGTGCACGAGGTGGTGGTGCCGGGAACAGATCGGGATCAGGTTGCCGAGATCGGTCGGCCCGCCCGACTCCCACGGCTCGATGTGGTGGACCTCGCAGCGGTCGAAGGCGATGTCGCAGCCGGCGAAGGCACAGCTGCGATACATGGCACGCAGGGCACGCCGCTGCGTGCGGTTGGCGTGGCGGATGGTGCGCCCGGCGTCGACGGCGTTGCCAGCCCGGTCGACGATGATCGGCACGACGCGACCCTGGCAGAGCAGGCGGGTGATCGATGCCGGCGGCAGCTCGGCGCCGCACGACGTCTCGCAGACGCTGCGGTCGTGCAGCTCGCCGGTGGCGAGCGTGCGACGGTCGACGATGACGGTGATCTCGGCCTCGGCCGGCCGGCGCTGCTGGTGGCCACCCGACACCAGCCGCCCGAGCGCCTCGGCCGCCAGCCGGTTGCGGTCGACGCTGCGGTCGACGCAGTCGGGAACCCCGGCCTGTGCGCCTTCGGTGATCATGGCGGCGACCTCGCGGTCGATCGGGCCGAAGACCTGGCTCGCCAACTCGGGGTGGAACGCGAAGCGCCCCTCGATCAGGCCCGAGGCGGCGTTCAACTTGCGGGCCAGGAACGTGTCGCGGCGCTGCCGATGGTTCCGTTCGAGACCGTGGTCGCGTTCGAGCCGCCGGGCGAGGTCGCGCACCCCGCGGCCGAACCGCTCGGGCGACGACCGCCTCGCGTCGGCCAACAGCGCGGCGTGCATGTCGAACAGCTGGTCGCGCACGTCGGCGGCGAGCCCCGCCGTGGCGTTGGCCAGGGCGTCGACGTGTTCGGCGCCGATCGAACCGTGGGCGAGGGCGTCGCCGAACGACGGTGCGGCGTCGATCACCGTGGCGCGACGCTCTTTGCGTTTGCCCTCGGCTGCCGACACGCCACCACAGCGGGTCTGCACATCGGCGGCGGGCGCCGCCCCCGCCGTGTCGTGCAGCACCACCAGGCGGGCCGTGATGCGGGTGTCGACGGCGTCGACCCAGCCACGCAGCCGTCGCACGTCGTCGAGCAGCGACCGGCAGGCCGAGCTGTCGGCGGCACCGATGTCGGCGCCACGGAGGCGCTGGAGCACCACGGTGGGGTCGGGGCTGGTCATGGCACCAGGATATCGAACACACGTTCGATACACCAGCACGAACCGGCCGAATCCGATGGGGAGAACTCCCCCGGTCGAGCCCGTCACTGCGCCGGCTCACGCGCCCGTCATGCGACCGGACGCGCGGTCAGGCCGGGTTCAGCCACATCGCGTAGATCTCGGCCAACCGCACCAGATCGGCGATCGCCACGCACTCGGTGGCCTGGTGGGCGTCGTCGATCGCGCCGGGGCCGAACACCACCATCTCGCGGGCGAAGTCGGGGTAGCGCAGCGCGTTCGTGCCGAACGCCGCGACCGCCGGCACGGTGCCGGCCCAGGCCGCCAACCGGCGGGTCAGCGGGGTGTCGGCCGGCTGGTAGAAGGCCCGGGAGCCGAACTGTTCGTCGGCCCGCGGCGGGCTGAGGGGGGCGACCTCGATCGGCAACGGGCAGGCCTCGGCGGCGATCGCCGCCATCCGGTGGTAGATCTCGTCGGGGTCCTCGCCCGGCGCGACCCGCCGGGAGGCGACGATCGTGCACGACGCCGGGATCACGTTGCCGCCCGTGCCACCCTCGATCGTCGTCACCGACAGCGTGCCCGGGCCGAGCTCGGTCGTCGGCGGCAACGCCTGCAGCCTCTCGTGTTCGGCCTGCATCGCCAGGATCACCGGCGCCATCGCCTCGATCGCGTTCGCGCCGAGGTGCGGGAGCGCGCTGTGGGCGGCGATGCCGTGCACGGTGACCGACATCCCGCTGAGCCCCTTGTGCCCGTGGATCGGCGCCAGCTCGCTGGGCTCGGCGATGATCATCTCGTCGACCTGCAACCGGCGTTCGTCGGCCCAGGCGCGGAAGCGATCCGCGCCGAGCAGGCCGCCGGCCTCCTCGGCGACCGACCCCACCACCACCAGCGTGGGCTCGGGCCGCAGCCCGGCGTCCTGCCACCGTTCGAGCAGGACCAGGATCACGCCGAGCGACGCCTTCGTGTCGAGGGCGCCCCGGCCCCACACGTGCCCGTCCTCGATCCGGCCGTCGAAGGGCGGGTCGGTCATGTGCTCGACGGTGACGGTGTCGGTGTGCACGTCGAGCACCACCGTGCGATCGGTCCGACCGGGGAAGATGCCGTAGACGTTGGGACGGCCGTCGACGACCTCGTCGAGCACCACCTCGCTCGCACCCAGCTCACGGAAGCGCACCGCGAGGTGTTCGGCGATCGCCCGCTCCCCGAGCGAGCCCGCAGCAGCGGCCTTGGGGCCGACATGGAGCGGGTTCACGCTCGGGATCCGCACGAGCGCGGCGACCGAGTCGGCGAGGTGATGGGCGACGTGATCCATACCCGAGTCTCGCAGCATCCCGACCGGCGTGTCGACCTCACCGGCGGCACTGCGAATCCCTGCCGCGCAAGGTAACGAGACGGTTTCCGCAGCGTTGTCGGCCGGCCGGTTGGCTACGCTCACCGGCGATGCCGCTGTACGAGTACCGCTGCCGCACCTGCGACGAGGTGTTCGAGGTGCACAAGCCCATGAGCGAATCGGCGACGTCGGCGACATGCCCCACCGGACACGACGACACCGTCCGGCTGCTCTCGATGTTCGCCCGCTCCGGCGTCACCTCGACAGCCGGTTCGCAACCCGCCTCCGGTGGTTGTTGCGGCGGTGCATGTGGCTGTGCGCGTTGACCCGGTCCCGCCCGCCTGAACTCGGCCTGCCGGTCGCCGGCTACCTGCTCAGCTTCCTCGTCGTCGGGCTGTCGCTCAGCATCCTCGGACCGGCGCTGTCGGAGCTGCGCGAGCGCTCGGGCACCGACCTCGGCGGGATCGGCGTGCTGTTCGTCGGCCAGTCGTGCGGGTACGTGCTGGGTTCGTTCCTGTCCGGCTCGCTCTACGACCGCTTCGACGGCCACCGCGTGTACGGGCTGGCGCTCGTCGCGATGGCCGGCGGGCTGGTGGTGCTGCCGTCGCTCGCCACGCTGCCGGCACTGTTCGCGATCTTCGTCGTGATCGGCCTCGGTGCAGCAACGGTCGACGTCGGCGCCAACACGCTGTTGATCTGGGAGCTCGGCGCCCGGGTCGGCCGGGCGATGAACCTGCTGCACCTCTGCTTCGGGATCGGGGCGCTGACCGCACCGCTGGCCGTGCACGCCGGGCTCGGCATCGCCGCCTATCTCGCCGCCGCGCTGTGTCTCGCGCTGGCGGCGATGATCATCCCGTCCAGGTCGCCGGTCGCATCGACCGAACGCCACGAGGAGCACACCGACACCAACCGGCCGATGCTGGCGTTGTTGGCGACCTTCTTCCTGCTCTACGTCGGCCTCGAGATCGGGTTCGCCGGCTGGATCACGACCTATGGCCGCGAGATCTCCTTCTCCGACCTCGAGGCGACCTGGCTCACGGTGACGTTCTGGGTCGGATTCACGCTGGGGCGACTGTTGTCGAGCATCATCGTGCAGCGGGTGCGCCCGAAGCTGCTGCTCGGCGGCTCGTGCGTCCTGACGATCGTCGTCGCTGCCGCGCTGATCGTCGGCGACGGCCGCCCGGTGACGGTCTGGATCGGTGCCGGCGCGATGGGGCTGGCGACCGCCCCGCAGTTCCCGATGATGTTCACGTACCTCGAGCGACGGATCCGGGTGACCGGCAACGCCACCGCCTGGTTCGTCGGGGCGGCCGGGATGGGCGGGTTGGTGTTCCCGTGGGTGATCGGACAGTGGTTCGACGCCAGCGGGCCCGGCGTGCTGCCGTGGTCGATGCTGCTGCTCGGCGTCGCCACGCTGACCTCGTTCGCCGTGTCGAACCGGGTGCTCGGCGGCTGACCCGACGCCGAACGGGCGCCCGACGACGAACCCGTACGGCCTGACCGGGGCCGGGCAGGCCCGGTCAGGGGGCGCTGACCAGGGTGCCGCGCTCGCCCGACAGCAGCACCGCCGCGTCGGCGAGCGCGCCGACGACGGCGACGCCACCGGTGCGCTCGACGAAGCGGCACAGCGCGTCGACCTTGGGGCCCATCGAGCCGGCGGGGAAGTCGATCGCCCGCAGCTCGGCCGGGGTGGCCGAGCGGATCAGCTCGGCCGAGGGGGTGCCGAACCCGCGGTAGATCCCGGCGACGTCGGTCAGCACGACGAGCGCGTCGGCGCCGAGCTGCTCGGCCAGCAGCGCCGAGCTGAGGTCCTTGTCGATCACGGCCTCGACGCCGACCAGGCCGCGCCCCGGCCGGTCGACGACCGGGATGCCGCCGCCGCCCACGCACACCACGATCGTGCCGGCGTCGAGCAGCAGCTCGACGACCGGGGCCTCGACCACCCGCAGCGGCGTCGGGGAGGCGACGACCCGCCGCCAACGGTCGCCGTCGGGGGCGATCGCCCAGCCCCGCCGGTCGGCGATCGGGCGCAGCTCGTGCTCGGCGTAGACCGGGCCGACGAACTTCGTCGGCCGTTCGAACGCCGGGTCGGCGGGGTCGACGACGGTCTGGGTGATCACGGCGGCGACCAGACGGTCGGGCAGCTCGTGCTGCAGGTGCTGCACGAGCCAGTAGCCGATCAGGCCCTGGGTCTCGGCGCCGAGCGAGTCGAGCGGGTACGGATGGCTGAGCATCGGATCGTTCGCCGACTCGAGCGCCAGCACGCCGACCTGCGGCCCGTTGCCGTGGGTGACGATCAGCTCGTGCTCGGCCGCCAGCGGGGCGAGCGCCGCCACGGCGACCGCGACGTTGTGCTCCTGCACGTCCGAATCGGGCCGTTCGCCCCGCTCCAGCAGGGCGTTGCCGCCGAGGGCGACGACGATGCGCACCTCAGGCCGCCACGAACAGACTGGGGAACCGGGCCAGCACGGCGATCGCGTGCTCGAGTTCGCGGGCGTCGACGTACTCGCCGATGCGGTGGGTGTTCTGCTCGATCCCGGCGCCGACGCCGAACATCGCCGGATGGGTCATCAGGCCCGACGTCACCCAGCGCTTCGAGGCCGGAACGGCGACCGCCCGCTGGTCGACCGGCATCGGGAAGCCGACGCCGTCGGTCGAGAACACCCACCGGTCGACGCGGGGTTCACGGCGCCGGGCCCCGGCGGTGGCGCCACCGGCGGGCTCGTCGACCGCCGGGCTGACCACCCGGCGGTAGGCGTCGACCGCGGCGACGATCGCCGGATGGTCGGCGGGCGTGACCCACCCGGGGTAGATCTGCTCGTTGCCCGGCACCCAACCGGTGATCGTCGGCCGGTCATAGGTCGGCACCCCGATCGCGACGGTCAGCCCGGCGGCGCGGGCGGCCTGCACCGCGCCGAGCCGTTCGACCTCGGCGAGCGCGTCGTCGGGGGTCTCGCCGACGGTGAGGCGCCGGTCGAACCGGAACACGAACCGTTCCGGCACCGCGCAGTCGCTCGGCGTGTCGAGCCGCGCCCACGACGCGGTGCGGGTGCCGGCACCGAGGAACTCGTGGTCGCCGAACCCGACGGTGGCCGCCTGCTCGGCGGCGTCGGCGAGGATCGCCGCGCCGTGCTCGAGCGGGTTCAGCCCGAGGTGCGGCATCGAGCCGTGGCACGAGCGCCCGGTGACGGTGACCTCGATCTGCATCCTGCCGCGCTGGCCGCGGTAGATGCCGAGCGCACCCTTGCGGTCGTCGCCGGTGCCCTCGGTGAAGATCACGACGTCGGGGATCAGGTTCGCCGGCGCGCCGGGCAGCACCTCGCCGACCACGTACCGGGGGCCGCCCCCGTCGTTGTCCTCCTCGGCGACGGTGGCGTACGACCGCACGATCGCACCGCGCAGCGCCCCGAACGGGGCGAGTTCGAGCAAGATCTTCGTCGCCACGATCTGCGAGACGACGCCGGCGAGCTGGTCGGCGGTGCCGCGCCCGAACACCAGGTGGTGCAGTTCGTCGTCGGGCGGCACGTAGCCCAGTTCGGCGCGCAGCGCGCCGGGATCGACCCGGCGGCCGGCGATCAGCCCGTCGTACGGGTCGAGGGCCCCGTCGAACTTGGCGTGCCACTGGTCGCGCAACGCCTGGACGGTGTCGGAATGGCCGTCGAGGTAGATCACCTTCTTGTCGTCGGCGGCGATGCCGTCGTCGTCGTCCTGCACCACCCACACGAGGTTGCCGAACTCGTCGAAGTCGACGTCGGCGGCGTGCCGCACGGCGCCGATCGCGACGATCCGGTCGCGCAACATCTCGAGCCGCCGGCGCTCGTGGTTGCTCAGCCCGGCAGCCGGGTCACCTCCGGCGTCGACGGGCAGGTCGACCTGGTCGGCGGGGATCCGCACCGCTTCGCGCAGGATCTCGACCGCCAGCGGCCGGTACCGGGCGGCGAGTTCGGCGATCCGCTCGTCGAGTGTCATGTCGTGCCCTTTGTGTCTCGTGCCCTCACGCCGCGCCGAGACGGTCGGCGAGACGGTCTACTTTGGCGACCGCCAGCAACGCCATGATCACATAGACCTTCTTGTTGGCCTCCTCGGCGACCGCGATCCGGAACCGGTCCATCACGCTCGCCGCGACCTCGGCGCCGATGTCGGCCGGCAGGCAGTGCAGGTAGAGGGCGTCGGCGGTGAGCGCCATCCGGCGCTCGTCACAGATCCAGTCGCGATGGGCGGCGTTCAGTTCGAGGGCGCGGCGCTCGATGTCGCGCATCGCCGCGGGGTCGCCCGCGGCGGCGACGCGCTCGACCATCAGGTCGTGCGGACCCCACGACTTCGGGTACACGGCGTCGGCCCCGGCGAACGCGGCATCCATGTCGTCGGTGACCGTGAACGAGCCCTGCGACCCGGCGGCGCCCTCGGCGGCCCACGCCAGCGGCTCGGGCAGCAGCTCGTACCCGGTCGGGTGGGCGAGTGTGACATGAGCCCCGAACCGGGGCAGCAGCGAGATCAGCCCCTGCGGCACCGACAGTGGCTTGGCGTAGCTGGGCGAGTACGCCCAGCTGACCGTGATGCGCCGACCGGCGAGGTCGCCGCCGAAGTGCTCGCGCAGCCACATCAGGTCGGCCAGGGTCTGGGTCGGGTGATCGACGTCGCACTGCAGGTTGACCACCGGTACGGCGCGGCGGTCGCCGGTGGCGGCCAGATAGTCGTCGATGCCGTGGCGCACGTCGCGCATGAAGGCGTTGCCCTCGCCGAGGATCAGGTCGTGGCGGATACCGAGGGCGTGGGCGTTCATGCCCAGCATCGCCCCGGTCTCGGCGGCGGTCTCGCCGTGCGACACCTGGGTCGAGGCGCCGTCGACGATCACCGGTTGCATGCCCAGCCGGGCGGCCGCGCCCGCCCACGCCGACTTGGTACGGGTCGAGTTGTCGAAGAACATCGCGTACGCCAGCTCGTCGGGCAGCAGCGACATCGACGCGCCGGCGCGATCGAGTTGCCCGAAGCGCGCCGCGACGGCGAGCACCGCGTCGAGCTCGGCGTTCGACCAGTCGTGTGTGGTCAGCAGGCTGCGGCCGCGCAGGCCGGCCAGCACGTCGGGATCTGGGCTGGTGTCCACGTCTCCAAATTGCCGGGTGCACCCTCGGCCCGGTCAGAGGACAAGGACCCGAGCGACCACGCCGTTCGCCCACCGACCGGCCCGACGCCGCAACGCCGCCGACTCCGTAGCCTGTGGCGATGACCTCCACCGCCACCGCCGGTCAGCACGCCGCGGCGGCGAAGCTGGAGCCCGGCTCGCGCGGCTTCGTCGTCGTGCTGGCGATGAGCATGGCGGTCACGGCGCTGGCGATCGACACCGTGCTGCCGGCGTTCCCGCAGATCCGCGTGGCGTTCGGTCTCGCGCCCGGCGCCACCTCGGTGACCGGGATCATCACCTTCTTCTTCCTGGGGTCGTCGGTCGGTCTGCTGCCCGCCGGCATGCTGTCCGACCGGTTCGGCCGCCGGGCGGTGATGTGGGGCGGACTGGCGCTGTACGTGGCCGGCGCGATCGGTTCGATCCTCGCCCCGTCGATCGGGGTGATGTTCGCCGCCCGCTTCGTGTGGGGGCTGGGGTCGGCCGGCCCGCGCGTCGCCGCCCTGGCGATGGTGCGCGACGCCTACTCGGGCGCGCAGATGGCCAAACAGATGTCGTTGATCATGGCGGTGTTCATCCTGGTGCCAACGTTCGCGCCCGCCCTGTCGGCGGGGCTGCTGAAGCTGGCGCCGTGGCAGGCGGTGTTCTGGATGTGCGCGACCGTCGCGACCGTCGTGGCGGCGTCGATCGCCCTGCTGCCCGAGACGCTGGCCCCCGAACGGCGCAGCACGCTGCGAGGCGACGACCTGTGGCGCAACGTGCGCTCGGTCGTCGCCACACCCGGCACCGTCGGCTACCTGATCTCGCTCACCGCCCTGTTCGGTGTGTTCTTGTCGTATCTCGCCAGCTCCGAGATCATCCTCGACCAGGTCTTCGGGCTGGCGCGCTGGTTCCCGCTGTTCTTCGGTGCGATCGCGATCACGATGGGCGTCGGGATGTGGGTCAACGGCAGGTTCGTCGAGCTGCTCGGCCTCGACCGCATCATCGTGCTGGCGTTCGGCGCCAACCTGGTCGGAGGGGTCGGGCTGGTGGTGCTGGCCCTGACGACGGCGGGGCGCCCGCCGTTCGCGGCCTTCGTGGTGCTGTTGGCAGCGGTCATGTTCTTCCAGCAGATGTTGATCCCCAACCTCAATGCGGCCGCGATGCAGCCGCTGGGCGAGGTCGCCGGCACGGGCGCGGCGCTGCTGGGCATGGTGCCCGGCGTCGGCGGCGCGGTCATCGGCAGCCTGATCGACCGCCGGTTCGACGGTTCGGTCACCCCGCTGGCAATCGGGTTCGTGGTGTCGTCGTCGGTGGCATTCGGTGCCTGGCGGTGGGCCAGCACTGCCGCCACCCGCTGAACCTCGCGTCCCTCAGCGGTAGCGGTGGGTGGCCATCGCCGCCTCGATCCGCTCGCGGGCGGCGTCGATCGCGACCTCGCGCGGCGTCCGGCCGGTGGCCGCCGACGTCGCCAGCATCGACGCGGTGTTGGTGCGGATCCGGTCGTCGATCGTGCGGAACGCGTCGTCGGCGGTGCCGCCCGCGTACTCGACCGCCCCGCAGATCACGCCGCCGGCGTTGGCGATGAAGTCGGGCAGCACCAGCACCCCGCGCTCGTGGAGGCGGGCCTCGGCGGCGTCGGTGGCGGGGATGTTGGCACCCTGGGCGATGATCCGGGCCCGCACCGTGTCGACGTTGCCGGCATGCACCACGTTGGGGCGCGCCGCCGGGATCCAGATGTCGCACTCGACGCCGACGATCGCGTCGCGGTCGATCACCTCGCCGACCGGGTGGCCCACGACCGACCCGTTGCGCTTCGTGGCGAGCAGTTCGGCGACGTCGAGGCCGTGCCGGTCGACGATGCAGCCGCCCAGGTCGGCGGCCGCCACCAGGATGCAGCCCCGCTCGTCGAGGAACCTGGCGACGTTGCTGCCGACCGCACCGAAGCCCTGCACCGCGACGCGGGCACCGGCCAACGACATGCCGATGTGCTCGGCCGCGACGTCGATCGCCGCCGCCAGGCCGTAGCCGGTGGCGCCGACGACGTCGAGCGGGATCCCACCGAGGGCGGCGGGCAGCCCGACCGCCCGGCCGATCTGGTCGCGGACCCAGGCCATGCAGGTCTCGTCGGTGCCCATGTCGGGCCCCGGCACGTAGTCGGTGAGGTCCTCGATCGCGTCGGCGAACGCCCGGATCAGGCGCTCCTTGCGGTCCGACGGCATCGTCGGATCGGCGACGATGACCGACTTGCCGCCACCGTGGTTGAGCCCGGCCGCGGCGTTCTTGAGGGTCATCGCGCGGGCCAGGCGGAAGCACTCCTCGGTGGTGACGTCGGGGGCCATGCGCACCCCGCCGATCGCCTGCCCGACGGCGACGTTGTCGATCACCACCGTGGCGCGCAGCCCGGTCGAGCGCTCGGTGACGTGGACGATCTTGAGCGGTCCGAGTTCGTCGGTGAAGCGGAACGGGTCGTCGCCGGCAGGGCGACGGGGCGGCTCGTCGCCGGCAGGGCGACGGGGCGGCTCGTGGTGCACGGCGGCGGTCATGTCGGGGCCTCCAGGTCGGCCGTGAGGGCGTCGAGGAAGCGAGCCGCCTCGCCCCCCATCACCACGCGGTGATCGAACGTGAGCGACAGGGGCAGCAGGCGGCGCACGGCGATCGCGCCGTCGTGGGCCACGACGGCGTCACGGGCGCGACCGGCGCCGACGATCGCCACCTGGGGCGGCACCACCACGAGCGCGGCGTGACGTCCGCCGATGCTGCCGAAGTTCGACAATGTGATCGTGGCGCCCTGCAGGTGCTCGGGTGGGACGGTGCGGGCGACGATGTCGGCGTGCATCGCGTCGAGGCCTCGGCGCAGGTCGCTCGCGTCGCGGTGGGCGACGTCGCGCAGTACCGGCACGAACAGACCGTCGTCGGTGTCGACGGCGATGCCGACGTCGACCGTGTCGTTGCGACGGCGGCCCGCGTCGCGGCCGAGATACGTGGCGTTGAGCGCCGGTTCGCGTGCACAGGCCGCGGCGACCGCCCGCAGCAGCCGCACGGTGGCGTCGGTGCCGGCCGGCCAGTCACCGATGTCGGCCTCCTCGGTGACGGTGGCCGGCACGACCTGGCTGTGGGCACGGGTCATGTTGGCGTCCATCGCCCTGCGCACCCCGCGCAGCGGTTCGATCGCCGGGTCGGTGGCCACCGCGGCCGGGGCACCGTCACCGCCGGCCGCGGCCGCAGCGGCTTCGACGTCGGCGCGCGTGATCGTGCCGTGCGGGCCGGTCGGGGTGATCGTGGCCAGGTCGACGTCGAACGCCGAAGCGAGGGCGCGCACCGCCGGCGTCGCCCGCCCGACGGGGTGACCGGCCGAGGTCGCCGCCCGGCGGTCGGGCACGTCGGGCACCTCGGGGAGCGTGTCGGTGGGCGGCAGCGAGCCGACGATCGCTCCGGCATCGGCGATCTCCCCCTCGGCGAAGTCGACGAGCGGGGCGCCGACGTCGACGATGTCGCCGGGGGCGCCGTGCAGGGCCGCGATGTGGCCGGAGACGGGGGACGGGATCTCGACGACCGCCTTGTCGGTCTCGACCGACAGCAGCGGTTGGTCGGCGACGACGTGATCACCGACCCCGACGTGCCAGGTGACGATCTCGGCCTCCTGGAGCCCTTCGCCGATGTCGGGCAGGAAGAACGTGGTCATGCGTACTCCAACGAGCGGTGGGCGGCGGCGAGCACCCGGTCGGTGCCCGGCAGGTAGTGGTGTTCGTTGCGGAACAGCGGCATCACGGTGTCGTACCCGGTGACCCGGGCGACCGGTGCCAACAGGCTCGTGAGCCCCTCGCCGGCGAGCGCCGCGGCGATCTCGGCGCCGACCCCGCCGGTGCGCGGCGCCTCGTGCACGATCACGCACCGGCCGGTGCGCTCGACCGAATGCAGGATCGTGTCGATGTCGAGCGGCTTGATCGTGGCGACGTCGATCACGTCGGCGGTGACGCCCTCGGCGGCGAGCGCGTCGGCGGCGGCGAGCGTTTCGATCGTGCTCGCGCCCCAGGTGACCAGCGTGAGATCGTCGCCGTGGCGCACCGTGAAGCAGCGGTCGAGCGGCAGCGCTTCCCCGTCGTCGTCGATCTCTTCGCGCGTCGAGCGGTACATCCGCTTGGGCTCGAGGAACACGACCGGGTCGGGGTCGGCGATCGCCGCGAGCAGCAGCCCGTAGGCCTTCGCCGGCGACGACGGGATGACCACCCGCAACCCGGGGATGTGGGCGACCATCGCCTCGAAGCTCTCCGAGTGGTGCTCGGGGGCGTGCACGCCCCCGCCGTACGGGGCGCGCACCACCATCGGGCACGAGAGCCGGCCCCTGGTGCGGTTGCGCAGCCGGCTGGCGTGGTTGGCGAGCTGGTCGAGCCCGGGGTACAGGAACCCCATGAACTGGTATTCGACGATCGGCCGGAAGCCCTGGGTGGCGAGGCCGACCGCGACCCCGACGAACATCGACTCCGAGATCGGGGTGTCGATCACGCGGCCGGAACCGAAGCGGGCGGCGAGACCATCGGTGGCGCGGAACACGCCGCCGTTGGCCCCGACGTCCTCGCCCAGCACGACGACGGCGTCGTCGTCGGCCATCGCCCGGCCGATCGCCAGCCGCACCGCCTCCACCAGGGTCAGCCGCTCACCCACCGGAACGCTCCCCGGCGACCAGTTCGTCGCGCTGACGCTCGTAGGCGTGGGGTAGCACGGCGTAGAGATGGTCGAACATCGAGCTGGCCGGCATCGGCACGTAGGCCTCGTACCGGCGCACCGCCTGCTCGATCGCGGCGGTGCAGTCGGCGTGCAGGTGCTCCTCCTGCTCGCGGCCCCACCAACCCCTGGCCACCATGAAGTCGCGCAGGCGGCCGACCGGGTCGGCCTTCCAGTGTTCGCTGACCTCGTCGTCGGATCGGTACCGGCTGGCGTCGTCGGCGGTCGTGTGGTCGGTGAGCCGGTAGGTGAGCGCCTCGACCAGCGTCGGGCCCCCGCCCGAGCGGGCCCGGTCGAGCGCCGCGGCGATCACCGCCCGCATCGCGATCACGTCGTTGCCGTCGACCTGCTCGCCGGTGATCCCGGCGGCGATCGCCTTCTGGGCCAGGGTCTCGGCGGCCGACTGTGTGCGGCGCGGCACCGAGATGGCCCACTGGTTGTTGTTGGCGACGAAGACCACCGGGAGCCGGCGGACACCGGCGAAGTTCATCGACTCGTACACGTCGCCGCGCGAGGTGGCGCCGTCACCGAAGGTGCACAGCGCGGCCCGCGGCAGCCCGCGCAACGCGAACGCGAGGGCGACACCGACCGCGTGCGCCGCCTGGGTGCCGATCGGTACGCAGATCGGGAAGTCGTGGCGTTGCCGGGCGTAGTCGCTGCCCCGCTCGTCGCCGCCCCAGTACAGCAGCAGCTCGCCGGGCTCGACCCCGCGCATGAACATCGCACCGTGTTCGCGGAAGGAGGGCACGAACACGTCGTCGGGTGCCATCGCGGCGCCGATCCCGACGGCGACCGCCTCCTGGCCGAGCGACGAGGCGAAGGTGCCGAGGCGCCCGGTGCGTTGCAGGGCGACCGCCTTGGCGTCGAACGTGCGGGTCAGCATCATCGCCCGGTACATCGTGGCGAGTTCGGCGGGGTCGGACGCGAAGGCGGGCAGGTCGGCGGTTGCGGTGCCGTCGGCATCCACGTACGACGTCAGGTCGACATGGAACGAGGCGACCTCGCGCCTCACAGCGACGGAGCTTTCATGGACAACCCTCCCGCCTACATCCAACGCGCGGGGCACGGCACCGCTCCAGAGCATTTCGACCCTGCGGTGCAGGTCGTCGGTGGACTTCGTCGGCCCCACGTTTCGGGACCGAAGGCCCTCGCCGGGAACGCTCGCAGCACGTACCGTCGCGGTATGACGACGACGCTGCCGTTCCCCGACGAGGGGCGGCCACCGGGCCGGCGCTCGGCGGCCCGCGCCGCTCAGGTCGACCATCTCGCCCGTCTTCCGCTGTTCGCCGGCTGCTCGAAACGCGACCTGCGACACCTCGCCCGTTCGACCCGTATCGACCTGCTCGAGCCGGACGCGGCGTTGTTCTCGGCCGGCCAGCCGTCGCGCGAGGCGTACGTGATCGTCGCCGGTCGGGCGGTGGTGCGGCGCAACGGCCGCAAGGTGGCCGAGCTCGGGTCCGGCGACTTCGTCGGCGAACTCGGGTTGTTGTTGCACCGCGACCATGCCGCAACGGTCACCGCGGTGACGTCGCTCGAGGTGTTGGCGCTGCCACAGCAAGCCTTGCGCGAGGCGATCGACGAAGTTCCCGGTCTGGGATGGAAACTGCTGCAGACGGTCGCCGACCGTCTCGGCGACCCGGTTGGCCGGTCGGCGCGGTGACGAGCGCCGGTGGCGCGGCGTCGCTGGGGCACCGGCGATGGTTCGGGATCGAAAATCGGTGCTGCGCCGCGCGACGATGAACACAGTCCGGCCGAGCAGATGGGAGCACGACGATGTCCACCGACATGGTGATCGAACTGGAGAGTGACGAGCCCGGCGCGCTGGCCCGGGTCGCTCATGCGCTGAGCGATGCCGGGATCAACATCGCGGCGGTCACGGCACTGGGGCACGGCACCAACGCCGAGGTCCACGTGCTGGTGCCCCACCCCGAGCCGGTGCGGCACGCCCTGGCCGTGGTGCACAGCGTGTCGATCACCCGCGAGAGCGACGTCGTCGCGGTGCAGTGCGAGGACCGACCCGGCGAACTGGCCGACCTGTTGGGCAAGATCGACGCCGCCGGCGTCGTCGTCAACCTGGTGTACGTCGCCACCGGATCGCGGGTCGTGTTCGGCTCCGACGACGTCGACGCGTTGCGCGCCGCGCTCGACGGGGCGGCGATCGTCTGAGTCCCCACCGGCCCCGGGCTGGCGCTCGGGGCACTAGGCCTCGGGTGGCGACGTCTCCCGGGCACGCATCTCGTCGAGACGCTTCAGCTTCAGATACACCGCCTGGCGGGTGACCCCCAGCTGGTCGGCGATCTGGATCACGCTGGCCCCGAGTTCGCGGGCACCGAGCATCGACTCGACCTCGATCTCGTCGAGCTTGGCGCGCAGCGCCCTGACGGCCTGGAGACGGATGAGCGGGAACGCCGGGTTCTCGAGTTGCCGCGCCAAGCTGCGTAGGACTTCTGAATCCTGCACAGTGCAAAGCTACCAGTCGGACTCGCTGGATGCCAGAAGTTTGACAAACTTCATGACATTTCTGTCGTGAGAGCCCAGGCCACTCGGCGGCTCAAGGTGTCTAGATGAGGGTTCGAGCGGATGTCGACGGCCAACGCGGAGTCGACGCCAGACCACAGCAGCCGACATCTCGTCGTCAATGGGTACGACACACGGAGCCGGAAATCCGAAGCCGAACAATCCGCCGCGGCATCGGTCGGCTCCCCGGCTGCGGAACATCCGGGAGATCACGACCTGGTGCAGAACTCACGGATGATCGCTGCGACCTCGGCGGGATTCCTGCGGTGCGCGAAGTGGGCGTGTCCGTCGAGCACGAGCACTCGAGCACCGGGGATCGCGGCAGCGGCCGAGACGGTGATGTCCTTGAGTTCGTCGGGGCTGTCGGAACCGGACAGCAACAGCGTCGCGGCGTCGATGCCGTCGAACTGCCCGGGCTGCCAGACCCAGTCCTGTTCGGCCCGCGCTTCGCGGGCCACGGTGTGCGCGACGGCCAGCCGGCCCTGCCACTCGGGTGTCGCCCGCATGGCAGCGATGTCGGAGTCGGACACCCCCAGGATCTCGCGGAAGACCAACGCGATGGCGGTGTCGTTGTCGCCGGCATCGACGGCAGCGTCGATCTCGTCGATCGAACCAGGCCGATACGACAGCCCCAGGCTCGGCTCGTACAACACGAGACGGCCGACGTTCGGCGTCCGGGCAGCACCGCCCATCGCGCAGCTCGCCCCGAAGGAGTGCCCCCACAGATGAACGGGCTGCCCGGCGAGACCGGCGACGTGGTCGACCACTGCGGCAACATCGTCGAACTCTCGCTCGATCCGGTAGCCGGAGGTGTCTCCACTCGACCCGAAGCCGCGGCGGTCCATCGAATAGCAGGTGAAGTCGCGTGCCAACTCGTCCTCGAGGGCGACCGAGACGGTGTGATCCTGCATCGATCCGTGGACCAGCACCAGGGGCGGGCCCGTGCCACGGGCGAAGACCCCGAGCGCGACCCCGTCGGGAGCATCAACCGTCAGACTCGGTGGAGTTGGGACCGGTGTTTCCATGGTGTCCTCGTCGCCGTCTCGCCGTTCTCCGCATCATCCACGAAATCCGGTGCCGTGTGAAGGGTGCAACGCGTTCGGATCCGGC
>DATCZG010000009.1:0-2761 GCA_036526035.1 Ilumatobacter sp.
GCGGAACACGACGAGCACACCACCCCTGCCTGGCACCCCGAGCACCGTGGTCGCCTCGATGCCGCCTTGGCCGGCATCCACGAAGCCGGGCTCGACGAGGCAACGCAGTGGCGGATGCCCGACCAGGTTTCGATCGAGGACCTCGAGCTGGTGCACGATCGTGAGTACGTGCTGGAGGTCGAGCGGTTCTGCGCCGCCGGCGGCGGCGACCTCGATCCCGACACCGTTGCGACCGCTGGTTCCTGGGCGACCGCCCGTCGCAGCGCCGGTGCCGTGCTGGACGCCATCTCGGCGTTGCGCGCCGGCGAGTGTGACGTCGCCTTCGCCGGGGGGCGACCGCCGGGCCACCACGCTGTTCGCGACCGGGCGATGGGGTTCTGTCTGTTCAACAATGCTGCCGTCGGAGCGGCCAAGATCGCGGCGGCCGGTGAGAAGGTGGCGGTGATCGACTGGGACGTCCATCACGGCAACGGCACGCAGGACATCTTCTACGACGACCCGAACGTGCTGTACGTGTCGACCCACGAGGCGCCGCTCTATCCCGGAACCGGGCTGTTGCGGGAAACCGGTGGGGGAGCAGGGCAGGGCGCCAACCTCAACCTGCCCTTCCCGGCCGGCACCGCCGGTGACACGTATCGAGCAGCCTTTGACGAGGTCGTGATCCCGGTCGTGGAACGGTTCGCGCCCGATTGGCTGATCATCTCGGCAGGCTTCGACGGGCATCGGGCCGACCCGCTGGCTGGTTTGAACCTGACCGCTGGCGACTACGCCGACCTGGCGACACGGCTGCAGTCGCTGGTCGCCGCCCGCAGGCTGCTGGTCGTGCTGGAAGGCGGCTACGACCTCTCGGCGCTGACCTACAGTGTCGGGTCGACCTTGAGTGCGCTCGTCGGCGGTGGCTATCGCCCGGAGACCGCGTCGACGGGGCAGGTCGGGATGCCGACCGTCACGGCCGCCAGGCAACTCTGGGAGCTGTAGGCCTGGCTGCGGGCTAGGTCATCTTCCAGCCGCCGTCGACGTTGAGGGTCTGGCCGGTGATGAAGGCGGCGTCGTCGCTGCACAGGAAGGACACGGCGGCGGCCACTTCGTCCAGCCGGCCTCGCCGTTGGAGCGCCTGCCCGGCGAAGATCGCCGACTCGTAGCCGGCCGGCTGCATGTCCTCGGCGGCCGTCGGGAATGCCCCCGGGGCGACGCAGTTGACCCTCACGTCGAAGCGGCCGAGGTCGGTCGCCAGCGCCCGGGTGAACGCCGCGGCGGCGCCCTTGGCTGTCGCGTAGGCGACGATGTTGGGCCAGCTGCCGTGCTGGGTGATCGACCCGATGTTCACGATCGAGCCGTGGCGTTGTTCGATCATGTGGCGGGCGGCCGCCTGGGCGGCGAAGAAGTACGCCCGTTGATTGACGGCGTGGGCGGCGTCGTACTCGGCGGCGGTGACCTCGATGAAGGGTCCGGACGGGAACACGGCGGCGTTGTTGACGAGTACCGACAACCGTCCGCTCACTGCAGCGTGGTCGATCGCTGCCCGGCACGCATCGGCATCGGAGACGTCGAGTTGGAGGGCGGTCACGCCGTCGATGTCGGCGACCCGCCGGGTCAGCGCCGGGCCGTCGATGTCGGCGGCCACCACCGCAAACCCGTCCGAAGCGAGGCGTCGTACGATCGGGAGTCCGAGTCCGCCGCCGGCGCCCGTCACGAACGCGATCTCTGCTCGATCTGGCATGCCCCATCTTGGCGCATCGGCGACACCTGGCACAGACTGCCGGGGGGCGCCCCTGGGGGAACCCGTACGCTGTCACCATGCGGCGCAGCGGCGATGGCTTCATGAGGTGTTCCGACGGGCACGTGCGATGGGGTGTGTACGGCGCCGCCGGCGCCGTGTTCGTGGTGCGCTTCCCCGACGGACCGCGGGTGATGTTGCAGAAGCGCTCGGCGTTCGCCCACGAGGGCGGCACCTGGTCGTGTGCCGGGGGAGCGCTCGACGAGGGCGAGACCGCGCTCGAAGGTGCGCTCCGAGAGGCATCCGAGGAGATCGGTGCGATCCCTGACGGCGCTGTCGTGTTGGGCCATACCGTGTTCGCGCCGGCCCACGACTGGTCGTACACCACGTTCGTCGTCGAGGTACCCGGTGAGTTCGGGGCATCGATCAACTTCGAGACCGACGCCGTCGCGTGGGATTCGCCCGATGAGGTCGAACACCGACCGCTGCATGCCGGCTTCGCAGCGGCCTGGCCACAACTCAGAGAGATCATCGAAGGAGCGACCACGTGAACGACCACATGAACGATCACATGAACGACCGGTTCTTCCCGTATCGGCTCGACAACCGGTGGAAGGCGATGTTCGTGGTGCTCCGGGTCGGGGCCGACGACGGGGTCACGATCACCGCTGACGGCCGCCTGGTCGCCACGTATGGACGGTTCACGGTCGATACCCCGCTGGACAACATCGATCACACCCAGGTCAGCGGGCCGCACCGGTGGTACACGGCGGTCGGCCCGCGACTCAGTTTCAGCGACGACGGCCTCACGTTCGGCACCAACCACCAGCGCGGGCTGTGCATCGAGTTCATCGAGAAGGTGCCCCGCGTGATCGGCTTCAAGAACCACTCCGCCCTGTGGGTCAGCGTCGCCGACCCCGAAGCCCTCGCCGCAGCAATCGGCCGCTGACTGAACGGTTCAGTGCCGAACGGTGTGGTGCCTGACACCAAACCGTTCGGGTAGCGTTGGTTCGATGCGCAAGCCTGACGTGACCGTGCCCGACA
>DATCZG010000010.1:0-67520 GCA_036526035.1 Ilumatobacter sp.
CCGGGTCCATCGGGATGTCGATCTCGGCGGCTGCGACCGCCGCCGCCCGCAGCGCGGCCTCGTCGAGCTCGTAGCGTTCACCGGTGCCGACGACGAGGCCGGACGCCCGCAGATCGCCGAGGCAGGTGACGACGAGGCGTCGGTCGCGCCCGGTGGCGGCGGCGAGTTCGGCGCTCGACATCGGCCGCACGGCGAGGGCGCCGGCGACCGCCAACCGGTCGCGGTCGAGCAACAGTCTCAACATCGCGGTCGTCTCCATCGGGCCCAGTCAACCATTCGGGATTCGACAACGAGCCCTCCGCGTGAGAAGGTGAGATCATGATTGCAGTAACGATCCTGTACCCGCGCGCCGAGGGCTCGACCTTCGACATGGGCTACTACACGTCCAAGCACATGCCGATGCTCGCCGAGTTCCTCGGCGAATCGTGCCAGGCCTGGGGGGCCGTCTCGTTCCCCGAAGGCAAATACGCCGCGATGGGCTGGGCGATGGTCACCGACCAGGCCTCCTTCGCCGCCACGCTCGGCCAGCACGGTGCCACCATCATGGGCGACGTGCCGAACTACACCAACCAGCAACCCGAGTTGCTCGTCGGCGAAGTCGCCGGCGGCAGCCAGTAGCAGCCGGCACCGGCTGTTCGGCGACCGGGCCGGGCCCGGCGCGTCGATCCACCGCCGGAGGTTCGCGCGTCCGCTCAGCGGTAGCCGACCAGGCCCTGGTCGATCACGATGCGGTCACCGACCGCCGTGGTGAACAGCGCCTCGCCGTCGCCGGAATCCCAGACGCTGACGGTCAACGCCTCACCGGGGAACACCGGCGAGGTGAACCGGCCCTCCATGTGGGCGAACCGGCTCGGGTCGTTGCCGCACAGGCTCGCCAGCAGGCCGCGCCCGGTGAACCCGTAGGTGCACAGGCCGTGCAGGATCGGCCGGTCGAACCCGCCGATCGCGGCGAACGACGGGTCGCTGTGCAACGGGTTGCGGTCGCCCGACAGGCGGTACACGAGCGCCTGATCGGGTGACGTCTGGTAGGTCACCCGATGGTCGGGCGCCCGGTCGGGCGGCACGTTCTGCGGGCCCGACGGACCGCGTTCGCCGCCCCAACCGCCCTCGCCGCGGATGAACACCGACGAGGTGTTGGTGTACAGCGGCTCGCCGTCCATCGTCGCCGAGGTCGCCGTCACGACCACCGCCGCCTTGCCCTTGTCGTACATGGCGGTGATCTCGCTCTGCAGCGTCGCCGTGCCGGCGATCGGGATCGGCCGGTGCAGGGTGACCGACTGCTGACCGTGCACCAGCAGAGCCGGGTTGAAACTGCCGATGCCGCCCATCGCGGAACCGCGGCCCCAGCCGATCACGACCGGGAAGGTCGGGTACACGACCTGGTCGACGCCGTTGGTGTTCTCGGTGGTGAACGCCAAGTCGGCGGTGCCGGCACCGATCCCGACCGCGTACAGCAGACAGTCCTTGCTGGTCCAGGCGACCTCGATCGGTTCGCCCTTCGTGCCGACGGCTTGCGGGTTGAGCGGCATGTCAGTGTCCTCCTCGTGACGACGGGTCGGTCGGTGGTCGTTGCGGTTGGGGCGGCCCGCCCGGCACCCCGTTCATGCCCGAGTTGGGGCGGGCGCCGGCGAGCAGTTCGGCGACCACCGGGCCGAGTCGGGTGGGGTCGTCGAGCGGTTCGGTGCTGGGCCCGCGGACCCAGCCCTCGGCGACCGCCAGGAACCGGCCCGAGGCCTCGAACACCCGGCCGGTCACATGGGCCGCCTCGTCGGACGCCAACCAGGTGGCGATCGGGGCGATCCACATCGGCGAGCGGGCCTCGCGCTCCTCGTCGGTCTCGGGCGCCGGGCCGAGGTTCTCGGTCATGCGGGTCAGGGCGACCGGAGCGATCGCGTTGACGGTCACGCCGTACCGGGCGACCTCGAGCGCGGCGATCGTCGTGAACGCCGCGATGCCGGCCTTGGCGGCGCCGTAGTTGGTCTGTCCGGGGTTGCCGTAGATCCCCGACACCGAGGTGGTGTTGATGATCCGGCCGCTCACCGGCAGGCCGGCCTTGGCGCGCTCGCGCCAGTACCCGATCGCGTGCCGGCTGGGAGCGAACGTGCCCTTGAGGTGCACATCGATCACCGCGTCCCATTCGGCCTCGGTCATGTTCGACAACATCCGGTCGCGCAGGATCCCGGCGTTGTTGATCAAGATGTGCAGGTCGCCGAACGTGTCGATCGCCGACTGCACCATGCGCTCGGCACCGGCGAAATCCGACACGCTCTCGCCGTTGGCGATCGCCTCGCCACCCATCGCCCTGATCTCCGCGACCACCTGCTCGGCGGCGCTCAGATCGCCGCCGGACCCGTCGACCGCTCCACCGAGGTCGTTGACGACCACCTTCGCGCCGTGCCGGGCCAGGCTGAGCGCGTGCTCGCGACCGATGCCGCGCCCTGCCCCGGTGACGACCGCCACCCGCCCTTCGCACAGTCGGTTCATCCGGCCTCCCGTTCCTCTCGGGCGACCACGGTCGCCGCCACACCCGCATCGTAGATTCACCGCCACCCGCCCGGCCCAGCCGGCGGCCGTCACCGGGTCGCGCGCCGCGCCTCGCCTGCCGCCCCTGGCGATCCAGCCGTAGCCTGCTTCGGCGTGAGCGACGTGAGCTGCGATGTCCTGGTGGTCGGAGCCGGCCCTGCGGGCACCGCCGCCGGCATCACCTTGCGCGACGCCGGGCGATCGGTGGTGGTGGTCGACAAGGCCCGCTTCCCCCGCGACAAGTGCTGCGGCGACGGGCTCACCACGCTCGCGCTGCGCGAACTCGAGGCGCTCGGCCTCGAGCCCGAGCGGGTCGAGGGGTGGTTCGACGTGCGGTCGGCCTGGCTGCGTTCGCCGTCTGGGCGCGAGGTCGAGGTGCCGCTGCCGGCCACCGGCCGGTATGCGGCCGTCGCCCCGCGGCTCGATCTCGACGCCGAGTTGGTGGCGCTGGCGCGCGCCCGCGGCGTCGATGTGCGCGACGGTCACGGCTTCGTCGACGTCGACACCGGCGACACCGACCACCTCGCGGCGACGGTCGACGGGCTCGGCGTCGTTCGCTGCCGGCACCTGATCGCCGCCGACGGGATGTGGAGCCCGGTCCGCAAGGCGGTCGGCGCCACCATCGACGGCTACCGGGGCGAGTGGCACGCGTTCCGCCAGTACGCCGGCGGCGTCACCGGGCCGGCCGCCGAGCGGCTGACGGTGTGGTTCGAACCCGACCTGTTGCCCGGTTACGCATGGTCGTTCCCACTGCCCGGCAGCCGGGTCAACATCGGATTCGGTGTGCTGCGCGACGGCGACCGCCGGGTTCGTGACATGGCCGATCTCTGGCGCGACCTGCTGACCAGACCCCACGTGGCGGCCGCGCTCGGCCCCGACGCCGAGTTGGAGGGCCGCCACACGGCGTGGCCGATCCCGGCCCGCATCGACGAGATCCCGCTCACTGCCGGCCGGGTGCTCTTCGTCGGCGACGCTGCCGCGGCGACCGACGTGATGACCGGCGAGGGCATCGGCCAGGCGCTGCTGACCGGCCGTCTGGCGGCCGAAGCGGTGATCGCCGAAGGCGCCCTGCACGCCACCGGGGTCGCCCGCCACTACGAACGCGCCGTGCGGCGCCACCTGTTCGCCGACCACCGCATGTCGAAACGGCTCGGGGCGGTACTGGCCCACCCGGCCGGCGCCCGCGGCGCGATCCGGGTCGTGGCGGCGAGCGGCAGTTGGGGGCGGCGCAACTTCGCCCGCTGGATGTTCGAGGACGAGCCGCGGGCGATCGCCGTGTCGCCCCGCCGCTGGCACCGCGGCATGTTCTCGCAGCCCGGCGCCTACACGTCGCGCTGACCGCCACCCGTCGGCGGTCCTGCGTCGGCGGCAGAGTCAGATCTGCGGCGGGCGGCGGCGCTGGTCGGTGACCGGGGCGAGGCGCTCGAGCGCCGGGGCGGCGAGCGCGGTGTCGCCGACCGTGAACTCGACGCCGTCGGCGTCGATGTCGGTCGGATCGCCCGACGCCTCGACGGTGACCGGCGCGTCGTCCTTGGGCGGGCCCTCGTAGATCTCGGCGACCACCAGCATCGCACCGGCCAACCCGGCGCCGGCCAGCCCGCCCTTGCGGCGACCGGCGGCGATCGCCGACACCCGGATCGCGGCCAGCCGCTCCTCACGCGCCGTGACCACCTCGCCGTCGGGCCGCGGCGGAACGTCGGGTGGCGAGGGCACCGCACCAGCGTAGGGGGCGGCGCCGGCCGGCAGCGGGCGCTCAGTCGATCAGCTGGCGCAACTGTTCGACGGTCCTGACCGGGTCCTTGCCGACCGGCGTCACCTGGAGGTGGGTCACGCCGGCTTCCCGGTAGGCGGCGAGCCGTTCCCGCACGTGGCCGGCCGGGCCGACCAGATTGGTGTTGGCGAGCATCTCGGCGGGCACCTTGGCGGCCGCCTCCTCCTTCTTGCCCGACAGGTAGAGGTCCTGGATCGCGATCGCCTCGTCGACGTAGCCGTACTTCTGGCAGATCGTGTTGTAGAAGTTCTGGTCGCGCGCCCCCATGCCACCGACGTAGAGGGCGACGTTCGGCCGCGCCATGTCGAGCACCCGTGACCCGGCGTCGCCGGCGAACTCGTCACCGATCGCGACCAGTCCACCGGCGGAGATCTGCAGCGGCCCGAGCGCCGGATCGCGCCGGGCGGTGCCTTTCTTCAGCTCGTCGCCCCACACGGTGTGGAACTTCTCGGGGTCGAAGAAGATCGGCAGCCAACCGTCGGCGAGCTGGGCGGTGGCGGTGACCGACATACCCATCAACGACGCCCAGAAGATGGGGATCTCGCTGCGCACCGGGTGGTTGATGAGCTTGAGCGGCTTGCCCAGCCCGGTGCCCTCGCCATCGGGCAGCGGCACCTTCACCGCCGGGCCGTCGTAGACGACGCGTTCGCGCCGCCACACCATGCGGCAGACGTTGATGTAGTCGCGGATGCGTGCCATCGGCTTGTCGTAGGGCACACCGTGGAAGCCCTCGATCACCTGTGGGCCCGAGGCGCCGAGCCCCAGCACGAACCGCCCGCCGCTGACGTAGTCGAGCCCGGCCGCGGTCTGGGCGATACAGGTGGCGGTGCGCGAGTAGGTGTTGAGGATGCCCGACCCGATCTGGATCGTGTCGGTCTTCGCCGCCAGGTACCCCATCAGGCTGACCGAGTCGAAGCTGTACGCCTCGGGCACCCACACCAAGTCGAGCCCGGCGGATTCGAGTTGCCGCACCTTGGCGACGTCGGAATGGAAGTCGCCCGAGTAGTTGATCATCATCGACAGACGCATGACGTCGACGTTAGGCAACCCGGCGGTCGCCGCCCGCATCGATCGCTCCCCCGGGCGACGCCCCGCCGGCCCGACGTGTCAGACCGCTGCCGACAGCGCCTCGTCGACGGCGCGGTCGATCTCGAGCCAGCGCTCGTCGAGCCAGTCGCCGAAGGCCTCGCCGGCCGGCACGTCGCGACGCGGGATCCGAGTCATGACGAACCGCACCGGCGGCAGCGGCTTGGCCAGCTTGGCGAGCATCCCGCCGAACGTGTCGAGACCGTCGAACCCGGTGTGCCAGGCCAGCACCACGTCGGCGCCGGGTGCGCCCTCGAGGAACGCCGCCGAGCCCGCCGGGCGGGGCGGCAGCAGCCGACGCAGACCCGCCAGCCGCGCCGCGCGCTCGGGCGCCCGTTCGGCGATCTTGGCGAGGGCCCGCTCGCGCTTGCGGGCGTTGGCCCGGGTGCCCTCGGCGAAGATCACGCCGACCGATCCGGGCCCCACGGTGGCACCCAGCTCGCGCAGCGCCTCGAGCTCGACGCCGCCGTCGAGCGCCTCGCGGTCGAGGAAGTGGTTCGGGATCCGCAGGCCGACCACGTCGAGACAGGGGTCGACGAGCAGTTCGCGCTTGAGCACGTATCGCGGGTGCAGACCGGCGACGTTGCTGAACACCCAGCCCGACAGCAGCGAGTCGGCCAGGCTGGCGTGGCGCGAGAGCACGATCGCGTTGCCGGCCTGCACCGCGTCGAGGTGTTCGATCTGCGGGTCGACCCCGATCGTGCGGCGCAGCGCCGCGATCAGGGCGCCCGACCACCAGGCCATCAACCGGTAGTTCGCCGCATCGTCGGCGCCGTGCCCGGTGAGCCAGATCCCGGCGGCGCGGGCGATCCCACCGGTCTCGATCCAGCACCAGCAGATCCCGAACGCGATCAGCCGGGCGATCGGCAAGCGCAGGCGCCCGCGCACCGTGTCGGCGAGCACCGCCACGACCAGCACCAGCGGGGCGGTCACCGTCACGGCGATCGTGACCGTGAACAGCGCCGGGATGCTGATCAGCCGGCGTCGCAGTCGGCTTCGACCCGACCGGTGGGCGGTCATGACGGCAACTGCGTGAACTCGACGCGGTTGCCGTCGGGGTCGAGCACGAAGGTCTGGCGGATGCCGGTGTCGGCGACGGCGACCGGCGCCGGGGCGTCGACCCCGCCGGCGCGCAACCTGGCGACGACGGCGTCGAGGTCGGTGACCCGGAACGCGACGTGCTGACCGAGATCGGCCGGAACCCGGGCCTCGATCAGGTGCACCTGACGGCCGCCGCCGGCGTCGAGCCAGGCCCCGCCGAACGCGAAGTCGGGGCGGGGGCACAGCGCCATGCCGAGCACGTCGCGGTAGAAGCCCAGCGCCCGCTCGGTGTCGCTGACGTTGAGCGACACGTGGTGGAGGTCCTCGACGAGCACGCGACGACGCTACCCGATCACCCGAGCACGTCGTTCAGATTGCCCGACCGGAAGCCCTCGAGGTCGAGGGTGACGTAGCGGTACCCGGCACCGCGCAGCGCGGCGACCACCGCGGCGCGCCGGGCGACCACCTCGGCGACCTCGGCGAGGTCGACCTCGATGCGGGCGGTGTCGTCGTAATGCCGCACGCGGCACTGCCCGAACCCCAGCTGGTGCAGGGCGGCCTCGGCACGCTCGACCCGGCTCAAGATGCCCACCGTGACGGCGGTGCCGTACGGAACCCGGCTCGCCAGGCAGGCGGCGGCCGGCTTGTCCCAGGTGCGCAGACCGAGCGCCCGCGAGGCGGCCCGCACGTCGTCCTTGGTGAACCCGGCATCGACGAGCGGGAACACGGCCCCGGCCTCGGCGGCAGCCAGCTGACCGGGGCGGTGGTCGCCGAGGTCGTCGACGTTGACGCCGAGCACCACGGTGCCCTGCTCGGCGGCCGCGATCGGCGCGATGACCGTCATCAGTTCCGCCTTGCAGTGGTAGCAGCGGTCGGCGTCGTTGGCCCGGTAGGCGGCCCGCTCCATCTCGTTCGTGGCCACCGCCGACCAGCGCAGACCCCATTCGTCGGCCAGTGCCCGGCAGTCGGCTTCCTCGCTCCCGGCGAGCGACGGCGACACGGCGGTCACGGCATGGGAGCGTTCGGCACCCAGCTGACGATGGGCGACCGCCGCCAGGAACGACGAGTCGGCACCTCCGGAGAACGCGACGACGACGCTGCCCAGCGCCCGTAGACGGGCCTCGAGCGCCGCGAGCTTGCGGTCGAGATCGGCGGAGGTGGACGAGATCACCGCCCGAGTGTGCCACGACAAGGGCATCGCCACCTCACACCTGGCAGGATGGGGCCGCGATGGGAATGCCCGACTGGTGGACCACACGACGATTCGGGATGCTCGTGCAGGCCGATCTCGCCAGCGTTCCGGCCTGGGCGCCGATCGGCCAGTACGCCGACTGGTACCAGGCCCACGTCGACGGCGAGGTGCCCGACGTTCTGTTGCAACCGTCACCGCTCGTCGAGACGCTCGCCCATCACCGTGACCGCTGGGGACATGTCGCTGACTACCAGGAGTTCGTCGGGTTCCTCTCCTTCGACGAGTTCGACGCCGATGCCTGGGCCGCCCTCGCCCGCGACGCCGGGATGGGCTACGCCGTGATGACCGCCAAGGGCCACGACGGCCTGTGCTGGTGGGACGCTCCCGGGGCCGGTCGGACGGCGGTGCAGGAGGGTCCGTGCCGCAACGTGCTCGCCGAGTTCGCGTCGGCCTGTGAACGGGCCGACCTGGTGTTCGGCACCAGCTACTCGCTGCTCGACTGGGGCGACGAACGTTATCCGGGCTGCGACTACGTCGACGAGGTCGTGCATCCGCAGGTGATCGACCTCGTTCGCCGCTACCGGACCAGGATGCTGTGGGGCAACGGTCATTGGGGCGCCGGCGGCAGCCACTGGCGCAGCGACGAACTGATCGCGGCCGCTCGTGAGATCGATCCCGACCTGGTCGTGAACGACCGCTGGTGGTCGGAGGACCCGCAGGTCCGCACGTTCGAGTACCGCATCCCCGACGACGTGGTCGAGGAACCGTGGGAACTGCGGCGCGGGCTCGGCGGCAGCTTCGGCTACAACCGCGCCGAGGGCGACGACCACCTCTTGTCGGCCGCCGGGATCGTCGCGCTGCTCACCGAGGTCGTGGCCAAGGGCGGGCACCTGCTGGTGAGCGTCGGCACCGATGCCTCGGGGCGGGTCCCCGAGTTGCACGCCGAGCGCCTGCGCGCCGCCGGCGGCTGGATCCGCCGCCACCGCGACCTCGTCGACCGCTCGACGCCCTGGCACACATGGGGGGACGCCGCGTGCCGCTACCTGGTGCTCGACGACGTCCTGCACGCCGTCGACATCGCCGGGCGCGGCCGGTTCGAAGGCGTCGGCGGCCGGCGGGTCGCCGCCGTCACCACCTCCGACGGAACCGCCGTCGAGTTCGAACCGTTCTGCGACGGCGTGCGCCTCGTACGCCCACCCCGCAAGCCCCAGCGGCTGCCCACGGTGTACCGGATCGAGCTCGAGCCCGAGCCACCGGCGCCGATCCCGCTGTTCCCGGTCGCCGAACCGCCCCTCCTGGTGCTCGCCGACGTGCTGGTGGGCGCCCGCTCGGGCGACATCGTGCAGCTCGGCGAGGGCACCTACCTCGGCCCGGCGCGGATTCCCGACGGCGTGACCCTGCGCGGGCTCGGGCAGGCGCGCACCCGGCTCGACGGCCTCGAGAGCGAGGCGGTCACGCTCGGTGCCGGGGCGCGTCTCGAACACTGCTCGGTGGCCGGTGGCGGCGAGCCGATCGCTTGGCTGCCGCGGGTCGTGATGCGCATGGCCGGTGCCGGTGCCGTCGTGCTCGGTTGCGAGATCGCCGGTCACCTCGGCGTCACCGCCGACGACGCCCGGATCGTGTCGTGCACCGCATCGGGGGTGGTCGTCAGCGGCGCCGACCGGGTCGACATCCGCCGGTCGCAGTTCCGCGGCATGCAGTGGGACGGTGCGGTCGACATCACCGGTGGCTCCGGCCACCTGGTCGAGAGCTGCGAGTTCTCCGACCTCCTGGCGGCGGTCCGCCTCCACCGCACGGTCAGGGCGATCGTGCGCGGCAACCGCATCACGGCCCGGTGGTGGGGTGTGCAGCTCGTCGACACCGACGGCACCGAGGTGACCGGCAACGCCGTCGAGCACACGATGCGGGCCGTCGACATCGACGGCGGACAGTTGGTCGAGGTCACCGGTAACGCCGTCGTCGCCGGCGACAGCGGTTGCGTCGTGCAGCGCGGCGCCACCGGTTGCACGATCGCCGGCAATCGCTGGGAGCGCTGCCGGATCGGCCTGCTGGCGTGGGATGCCGGCGACTTCCGGCACCACGACAACTCGATCACCGACCCGGGCGAACCCGACCACGTCGTCACGATCGGGCCGTGAACGCCGGCACGCCGTAACGTCGGCGCGATGGATCCCATCGCGATCGACCCCGCCTGGCTGGCGCCGACCTGGTTCGTCGACAGCGACGCCCCGGCGGTCGTCGAGTTCGCCGAACGCCGGGTGGCGGGCGCCGACGGTCCGGTCGCCCGGGCGATCGCTCTGTTCCGGGCCGTCCGCGACGGCATCCGGTACGACCCCTACGGCATCTCGTACGCCCCCGAGGCCTTCCGCGCCAGCACCGTCACCGGCGCCCCGGCGAACTGGTGTGTACCCAAGTCGGTGCTGCTCGCCGCCGCGGCCCGGGCGACGGGCATCCCGGCTCGGCTCGGCTTCGCCGACGTGCGCAACCACCTGACCAGCGAGAAGTTGACCGCCAAGATGGGCACCGACCTGTTCGCCTGGCACGGCTACGCCGAACTGCTGCTGCCCGACGGCACCCCCGACGGGCAGCGCTGGTTCAAATTGAGTACGGCGTTCAACGTCGAGCTGTGCGAGCGGTTCGGGGTCGAGACGCTCGAGTTCGACGGCAGCGCCGACGCCCTGATGCACCCCTACGACCGGGCCGGCAACCGTCACATGGAATACGTGCGCGACCGCGGCAGCTTCGACGACCTCCCGCTCGAACTCATCCTCTCCGACTTCGCCGCGATCTACGGCGGGCGCTTCGGCGACCCGGCAGGCGCCGCTGGTGACGACGCGTTCGCCTGACCGGCCCCGGCGGGTCAGCCGGCGCTCGAACCGAGCAGCTGCTTGGCGTGGCGGTGACGGTCTTGGGGGTCGAGATGGACTTTGCGCAGCCGGATGTGCTTGGGGGTCACCTCGACGCACTCGTCGGCCGCGATGAACTCGAGCGCGTGCTCGAGCGACAGCACCCGGTGGGGGGTCAGCTTGACGGTTTCGTCGCTCGACGAGGCCCGCATGTTGGTGAGCTTCTTCTCGCGGCAGATGTTGACGTCCATGTCGCCGCCGCGGGAGTTCTCGCCGACGATCATGCCCATGTACACGTCGGTGCCCGGCCCGACCAGCATCGTGCAGCGGTCCTGCAGGTTGACCATCGCGTAGGTGGTGGTGGGGCCCGAACGGTCGGACACGATCGAACCACGGTCGCGGGCCCGGATGTCGCCGAACCACGGCTCGTAGCCCTCGAAGATGTGGCTGATCACCCCGGTGCCGCGGGTCTCGGTGAGGAACTCGGTGCGGAACCCGATCAGGCCGCGTGCGGGCACCAGGTACTCGAGCCGCACCCAGCCGAGCCCGTGGTTGCTCATGTTCTCCATGCGGGCCTTGCGGTTGGCGAGCAGCTGGGTGACGGCGCCGAGATGCTCGTCGGGCACGTCGATCGTGACCCGCTCGACGGGCTCGTGACGCGTGCCGTCGATCTGCCTGGTCACGACCTCGGGCTTGCCGACGGTCAGCTCGAAGCCTTCCCGGCGCATCGTCTCGACGAGCACCGCCAGCTGGAGCTCGCCACGGGCCTGCACCTCCCACGCGTCGGGACGTTCGGTCGGGTTGACCCGGATGCTCACGTTGCCGACCAACTCGGCGTCGAGACGGTTCTTGACCAGGCGGGCGGTCATCTTCTTGCCGTCCCGGCCCGCCAGCGGTGACGTGTTGATCCCGATCGTCATCGACAGCGCCGGCTCGTCGACCGTGATCACCGGCAGCGCGACCGGGTGCTCGGCGTCGGCGAGGGTCTCACCGATCGTGATCTGGTCGATCCCGGCGACCGCGACGAGGTCGCCGGGGCCGGCCGAGTCGACCGGGACGCGGGTGAGTTGCTCGGTGAGGAACAGCTCGACCACCTTCGTGCGCTCGATCGTTCCGTCGGTACGGCACCAGGCGACCTGCTTGCCCTTCTCGATCGTGCCCTCGATCACGCGGCACAGGGCGAGCCGGCCGAGGTAGGCGTTGGCGTCGAGGTTGGTGACCCAGGCCTGCAACGGGGCCCCCGGGGTGTAGGCGGGGCACGGGATCGTCTCGAGGATCACGTCGCACAACGGGGCCAGCGTGGTCGGCCGCTCCTCGACGGGCAGGTCGGCGATCAGCGTCGCCCAGCCGTCGCGACCCGAGCAGTACACGATCGGGAAGTCGAGCTGCTGGTCGCTGGCGTCGAGGTCCATGAACAGTTCGTAGACCTCGTCGACCACCTCGGCGATGCGGGCGTCGGGGCGGTCGACCTTGTTGATCACCAGGATCACCGGCATGTCGTAGGCCAACGCCTTGCGCAGCACGAATCGGGTCTGCGGAAGCGGGCCCTCGGCGGCGTCGACCAGCAGCACGATGCCGTCGACCATCGTGAGGGCCCGCTCGACCTCGCCGCCGAAGTCGGCGTGGCCGGGGGTGTCGACGATGTTGAGCGTGACCCCGCCCCACCGCACCGAGGTGTTCTTGGCGAGGATCGTGATCCCCTTCTCGCGTTCGAGATCGTTCGAGTCCATGATGCGCTCGGCGTGCACCTCGTTGGCCCGGAACGCACCGGCCTGCTGGAGCAGCGAATCGACGAGCGTCGTCTTGCCGTGGTCGACGTGGGCGACGATCGCGAGGTTGCGGATGTCGTCGCGGCGGGCCGGTCCGCGGGCGATCTTCGTGATGGCGGGGGTTTGAGACATGGCCGACCCACGCTATCGGCCGATCCCGACGAACCCGGCGGACGCCGCCCCGTCAGGCGATCGCCGGGTGGTCGTCGAGGGCGCTGACCGCCCGCCGGGCGGCGACGCCACCGGCGAGGTAGGCGACGGCGAACACGACCGTGCCGACGATCGTGATCAGCGCCCCGCTCGGCACGTCGGCGTACCAGCTGGCGTACATGCCGACCAGGCCGAACGAGGCGCCGAGCAGCGGAGCGACCACGACCATCTTGCCGATCGAGTTCGTCAGCAACCGGGCGGTGCCCGCCGGCAGCACGAGCATCGCCGAGATCAGCAACGCCCCGATCACCCGCACCGACACCAGCACGGTCGCCGAGATCACGATCATCAACAGCGCGTCGACGAGTTCGACCCGGATCCCCGACACGGCGGCGACCTCGGCATCGAACGTCGAGAACGCCAACTCGCGGCGGAAGGCCACCACGACCGCCACGACCGCCGCGCCGACCACGACGATCGCGACCACGTCGCGGGTGAACACGCCGAGCACGTTGCCGAACAGCACGGTGTCGAGGGCGCGCGCCACCGAGCCGCTGCGGGACTGCACGGCGAGCCCGATCGCGAACGACGCGGTGGTGACCACCCCGATCGCGGCGTCGGCGCCGATCGCCCGGCGCCGCGAGACCCGCCCGATCGTCAGCGCCGCGAGGACGCCCCACAAGCCGGCACCGAGGAAGTACGAGACGCCCATCACCGCCGAGATGGCGGCGCCACCGAACACGGCGTGCGACAAGCCGTGGCCGACGTAGCTCATCGAGCGCAGCACGACGTACACGCCGACCAGCCCGCACAGCGCACCGGCCAGGGTGGCGACGAGCAACCCGCGCTGGAAGAAGCCGTACCCGAGCGGCTCGAGCAGGCCGGCCACGGTCACGCCGGGCGACCCTTCAGGCGGTCGTGCAGGCCGTGGCGGTGCTCGAGCACGACCGGCATCCCGCCGTGCTGCAGGACGTGCATCGGCGCCCCGAAGGTGCGTTCGAGCACGTAGGGGTGCAGCACCTGGCCGGGGGGCCCGTCGGCGACGACGGTGCGGTTGAAACAGACGAGGCGAGGCAGATGGGCGGCGAGGCCGTTGAGGTCGTGGGTGGTGAGCACGACGGCGACCCCGGCGTGGTGCAGGTCGGCGAGCAGGTGCAGGATCTCGTGGCGGGCGGCGACGTCGACGTTGCCGGCCGGTTCGTCGAGCACCACCAGGTCGGGCTCGTGGACGAGCGCCCGCGCCAGGAACACCCGTTGCTGCTGGCCGCCCGACAGCTCGCTGATGTGGCGGCCGCCGAGCCCGGCGAGACCGAGCCGGTCGAGCACCGCGTCGACCCGCCGCGCCACGGTGCCGTCGGTGCGCCGCCACCGGGGCCGGGCGATGCTCATCGTGACGACGTCGGCGACGGTGACCGGGAACGTCCAGTCGACCGCTTCGACCTGCGGGACGTAGCCGATCGTGACCCCGGCCCGCCGGTGCACCGAGCCGTAGACCGGCGCCAGCAGGCCGACCATCGCCCGCAGCACGGTGGTCTTGCCGCTGCCCGACGGCCCGACGATGCCGACGAAGTCGTCACCGCCGATCGCGAAGTCGACGTCGTCGACCACCGTGGCGCCGCCGTACGAGCAGCCGGCGTGCTCGAAACGGATCAGCGTGTCGCCCATCGCCGCCGCATCGTAGTGACCGGGCGGTGGCCGGCGATCACGCGGCCGCCGTGCCGCCGGCCTCAGCGCCGCTTGTCGCCCCACCGGTTCCAGTGGGTGACGGCGGCGGCGGGCTTGCGGGGCGCCACGCCGAAGTTGCCCGACGGGTACCCGACGGGCACCAACGCGGCGATCTCGAACCGCCCGGGCGGCACGCCGAGGGCGTCGAGCGCCTCGTCGCCGTGGACGCGGATGACCGTGGTCAGCGCGGTGCCCAGCCCGAGCGAGCGGGCGGCGACGCAGAAGTTCTGGACCGCCGGGTACACCGACGCATCGAGCCGCCCGATGTCCATCGGGCCCTGCTCGTCGCTGGGCACCCACGGGATGCGGGCCTGCAGGAACACCACGATCGCCGGTGCCTCGCCGAGGTGGTCGGCGAGGTGGCGGCTGGCGTCGCGGGTGCGTTCCCACGAACGGCGGGCCGCCTCGTCGCGGAACTCCTGGGGCGTGTCGAGGGTCGCCTCGTAGCGGTCGAACGACCGCTGGTACCAGTGGGCGGCGATCGCCTTGCGGTCGGGGTCGGTGAGCACCAGGTACTGCTGGGGCTGGACGTTGCCGCCCGACGGTGCCTGCTGGGCGGCCAGCAGGCAGGTCGCGAGGTCGGCGTCGCTGACCGGGCGGTCGGTGAACCGCCGGATCGCCCGCGTCGTCATGATCGTGTCGATCGCATCCATGGCCGCACCGTATTCGACCGGCCCCCGGCCGGCCGCTGCCCGGGGCCGTCTCGCCGGGTCGTCGGCAGCGGCCCTACAGTCGCCGCGATGCGGCTCTCGGTGGTGCTCGGCCAGTGGCTCGACCGGCCGCTCGCCGCCGACCTCGAGACCGCGGTGCTGGCCGACGAGTTGGGCTACCGCGAACTGTGGGTGCCCGAGATGGCCAAGGCCGACGCCCCGGCGATGGCGACGTGGATCGCCGGCCGCACCCGGCGGATCGAGCTGACCCTGGGTCCGTTGCCGGTGACGGTTCGATCGGCGGTGCAGATCGGCATCGCCGTCCAGACCGTGGCGGCCACCGGCCGCCGGGTGCACGTGGCGCTCGGCACCTCGAGCGCCCAGGTCGCCCGGTGGCACGACCGTTCCCGCCGCGGTGCCGCCGACCGGCTGGCGACGACCCTCGGCGACCTCGGCACCTTGTTCGCCGGCGGCCGCGTCAACGGGTTCCGGCTGTCGCAGGTGCCGCCCGAACGCCCCACGACGACCGTCGCCGCATTCGGGCCGCGCGCCGTCGCCGTCGCCGCCCACGCCGACCGCATGGTGCTCAACATGGTCACCGTCGACACCGCCCGTCGGCTCGCTGCCGGGCACCCCACCACGGCGGTCTGGTTGTGCGCCGCGGTCGACCCGACCGCGCACGAGCGGGCCTGGCTGACGCGCGGGTTCGTCGGCTACCTGGCGGCACCGGGCTACGGCGAGATGTTCACCGAGGCCGGCTACGGCGACCTGGTCGAGTTCGCCAGGTCGCGCCCGGGGGCCCGGCAGGTCTTCGCCCGCATCCCCGACGACCTGCTCGAGCGGGTCGCGCTGGTCGGCAGCGAGGCTGCGGTGCGGGCGCGGATCGACGAGTACGCGTCGGCCGGCGTGGCCGAGATCTGCCTGGTGCCGCCGGCGCCCGACCTGCCGAGTGCCCGGCGGACCCTCGAACTGCTCAGCGGGTCGTGAAGCTCCAGGCGAGGCCGCCGTCGGCGGCGCGTTCAGCCGAACCGTTGACCGCGATCACCTGCCACTCGTACGTGGTACCCCGGGAGTAGTTGCTGAGGCTCACCGCGGTGGTGGTGAACGGCCCCTGGAGCTGCGCAGCACAGGTGCCGTCGGGGGACGAGTCGGCCTCGATGCACACCATGTACCCGGTGGCGTTGGTGCTGGCGTTCCAGCGCAACGTGATCGAGCCCCGCAGGTTGCGAGCCCCGTCGGACGGGCTCGACTTCGAGAACGCCCCGGGTTGGACCGTCGGCGTGGTGGTCGTCGTGGGCGTGGTGGTCGTGGTGGTGGTCGACGTGGTGGTCGACGTGGTGGTCGACGGGTCCGTCGGGGTGGTCGTGGTGGTGGTCGTGGTGGTGGTCGACGGGTCCGTCGGGGCGGTCGTCGGGCCGAGGGCGAGTGCCTCGGCGACGGCGTCAGCGGCGTCGACGATGCCGGCCCCGCAGTTGCTGGTGGTGCACGTGCTGCCCGACGGGAACGGCGTCGCCGTCGACTGCAGGATCGACAACACCTGCGACGGGGTCAGCGCCGGGTTGGCCGACAACATCAACGACACCACGCCGACCACGTGTGGCGTCGCCATGCTGGTGCCCTGGTAGTAGGCATAGATGTCGCCACCGGGCGACGCCACCGGCGTCGTCGTGCCCGAGTTGAGGGTCGACAGGATCGTGCCGGAGCCGCCGTCGGCGCGCGAGTCGCCACCGGGGGCAGCGATCTCGATCGTCGATCCGTAGTTGCTGTAGTACGCCCGGTTGCCGGCCTTGCCGGTGGAGGCGACGGTGACGACACCGGCGCAGCTGGCCGGCGAGTACTTGGAGGCGTTGGCGTTCGAGTTGCCGGCCGCCACCACGACCACCGTGCCGGCTTCGACGGCGGCGTTGACCGCCGACTGCCAGGTGCTGCTGCACGAACCGCTGCCGCCGAGGCTGAGGTTGACGACCCGTGCCGGGTTCTGGTTGGCCGGGACGCCCGATGGCAGGCCGGCGGCCCAGCGCAGGCCGGCGGTGATGTCGCTGGTGTAGCCACCGCACTTGCCGAGCACCCGCACCGGCAGCAGGCTCGCGCCCGGGTTGATGCCGGCGATGCCCTGGCTGTTGCCGGTGAGGGCGACGATCGTGCCGCTGACGTGGGTGCCGTGCCACGAGCTCCTGCCGGAGTTGCACCAGTCGCCTGGGTCGCTGGGGTCGTTGTCGCGCCCGTTGCCGTCGTTGGCGACCGTGGTGTCGCTGATGAAGTCGTAGCCCGCCAGCGGCGTCGGCAGGTCGCGGTGGACGACGATGCCGGTGTCGAGCACGGCGACCGTGACCGGGCTCGGGTTCGTGAGGTGCGACCAGGCGCCGGCGACGTCGATGCCGTACGGGGCGGACGTCGAGCTGCCCAGATCCCACTGATTGCCGAAGTAGGTGTCGTTGGTGAACGCCGTCATCCAGACGTCGGGCTCGACCCACGCGACGCCCGGCGTGGCGGCGATCTTCCGCAGCGTCGCCTGCAGGGTCGCCCCGGACTCGTCGGTGGGCAGCCGCAGCACGGTCTCGCCGTCGGCGAGGGTGCGCAACGAGCGCAGCGACTTGCCGGCGGCCGCGCTGAGCGCCGTCGTGTCGGCCGAGAAGCCGGGCCGCATCTTCACGATCACCTGGTCGGTCGCATCCAACGACACGCCGGGGGTCACCCGGCCGCCGGCGGCGACCGGGCCGGCGGCGACTGCCGACGACACGAACGCAGCGGAACCGAGCAGTAGCCCCACCGAGAGGAGCTTGGGAACGACGTTGCGCATGCGCGGCAATATACAGCCGCTGACCACCCGAAATCATCGAATTCCTCGTCAAGTTTTCGGCCGGTTTCGCGGTCGGTCTCGGGGCCTGTTGCGGCACTGCATCGTGCCGCGTTTCGCGGTCCGGAAACGAGTGGTCAGATCGAGTGGTCAGGGGCCGGGGACACTCAGATCATCGAGGCGTCGAACTCGTTCCCCAGCAGGAATTTGCCGAGCGTCTCGTGCAACTTCGGGGCGACCATGATGTGCTGGGTCACCACGTGGGCATCGCGCAGGCACCGCCCGAGGACGCTCGTGTCGTACACCGCCGAGCCGCCCGCCAGCGTCCAGGCGGCATCGACCACGGCGACGCACTCGCCGGCCGCGTGGGCCGCCGCCAGGCGCATCGCCACCCGCTGGTCGACGCCGACCCGGCCACCTTGCACCGCCGAGGCCCACGCCGCGCCGACCTCGTCGCGCAGCAGCGATCGGGCCGCCCGCCAGCGCACCTCGGCGCGGGCGTACTCGG
Source organism: Ilumatobacter sp. (assembly GCA_036526035.1). Lineage (GTDB taxonomy): Bacteria > Actinomycetota > Acidimicrobiia > Acidimicrobiales > Ilumatobacteraceae > Ilumatobacter. The sequence continues at coordinate 18,059 of DATCZG010000010.1, forward strand.
TCTGGGCGAACCCGCTGCGGGCCAGCGTGCGCGACGAGAACTGCGGCGTCTTCGCCCCGGCGAGTTCTGCGAGTTCGTCGAGCGCCCGTCTGGCGACGCCCAGACCGGTCGCCGCGATGCCGAGCGCGAGCAGCGTGAAGTTCGGGAAGTGGGCGAGCGGCTCGTCGACGTACACCTTCGACACGCCGGGCGCCACGGTGAACTCGGCGGGCACGTACACGTCGTCGACGGCGATGTCGAGCGACCCGGTGCCGCGCATCCCGGCGCTGTGCCACGTGTCGACCAGTTCGACGTCGCCCGCCGGGAAGAAGCACACCCGCTGGGTGCCGTCGTCGCACATCGCGCCGCCGACGATCCAGTCGCAGTGCTGCGTGCCGCTGCCCCACTGCCAGCGCCCGGTGACGCGGTAGCCCTCGCCCTCGCGCCGGCCCCGGCCGTTGGGGGCGAACACGCCACCGGTCGCGGTGGCGGGCGAGGCGAACACGGTCGCCGCAACGTCGGGGCGCAGGAACGCCGCCATCGACGCCGTGGTCGAGGCGATCCCGGCGCACCATCCGGCGGCACCGTCGCCGGTGGCCACCGCCAGCACGGCGTCGACCAGCTCGACCGGGCCGGTGCCGGGTCCGCCGTACGCGGCCGGCAGGCACAGCGTGAGCAACCCGGCATCGGCCAGCGCGGCCACCGTGACCGCCGGCAGCCGGCGCTCGCGCTCGGCCTGGTCGGCGTGCAGCCGGGCCACCTGAGCGGCGTGCGCCACGCGGTCCGAGCCGGCCCCCGCGGTCGGGCCTGGCGAGTCGAGCGTCATGGCCCGATCGTAGGCGTCCGACGCGACGGCAGCGCCACCCGCATCCGGCAGCCCCGACCCGCGGTCGCTGCCGCCGCCGTGGGGTCTAGGGTCGGCACCGTGCAGTTCGGGTTCGTGATCCCCTGGGCCGACGCCGACGAGGTCGGCGAACTGGCCGCGGTGGCCGAGGAGTCCGGCTGGGACGGCATCTTCGTGTGGGAACCGGTCTGGGGGGTCGACGCCTGGATCAGCCTGGCACTCGCCGCCGTGCGCACCTCCCGGATCCGGATCGGCACGATGCTCACCGTGCCGTCGCGTCGTCGGCCCGCCGAGTTGGCGGGGCAGGTCGCGACGGTCGACCGGCTCAGCGCCGGCCGCGTCACGCTGTCGGTCGGGCTCGGGGCGATCGACAGCGGGATGGACGCCTTCGGCGAGGAATGCGGCAGGCGCGAACGCGCCGCGCTGATGGACGAGTGCCTCGACGTCGTGTGCGGCCTGTGGCAGGGGCAGCCGTTCGAGTACACGGGCGAGCACTTCACGGTGCACCCCAGCGAGTTCCCGGCGATCGGTCACACCGTGCAGACCCCGCGGGTGCCGATCTGGTGCGTCGGTGCCCTGGGGCGCGAGCGCTCGATGCGGCGCGCCCTGCGCTGGGACGGCCTGATCCCACAGGTGGTCGACGACGGCGGCGCCCGCCAGGCCACCCTCGACGAGCTGGCGGCGATCGCCGAACAGCTGCCGGGAGGCGGCTACGACGTCGTCATCGAGGGCCGGTTGGCCGAGCACTCCCCGGCGGCCTGGGCCGACGCCGGCGCCACCTGGTGGCTCGAGACCCAGTGGGACGCGGTCGGTCAGGTTCGCCCGGCGCTGGCCGTGCTCGACCGGCTCCGCGACGGCCCGCCCGGCCGCTGATCGCGCCGATCCGGTACCGTCACGGCGATGACCGCTTCGGGCTGGAACCTCGCCGACGTCTTCGAGGAGATCGCCGACCGGATCCCCGACGCTCTCGCCCAACAGCAGGGCGACCGGACGTTCACCTGGGCCGAGTTCGACCGCCGGGCCGACGGCGTCGCCGCCGCCCTGCTCGACGCCGGGCTGGTCGAGCAGGACAAGGTCGCCCAGTACCTCTACAACTGCCCCGAGTACCTCGAGTCGGTGTTCGCGTGCTTCAAGGCCGGGATGGCGACCGTCAACACCAACTACCGCTACGCCGCCGACGAACTCGTGTACCTGTGGGACAACGCCGACGTGGTCGCCGTCGTGTTCCACGGCGCCTTCACGGCCGACATCGACGAGATCCGCCACCGGGTGCCCGGCGTGCGCCTGTGGCTGTGGGTCGATCACGGCGACTCCCCATGCCCCGACTGGGCACATCGCTACGAACGCGCCGCGGCCGCCGCGCCGGGCCGCACCGACGGGCCGTGGGGACGCAGCGGCGACCACCTGTTCCTGCTCTACACCGGCGGCACCACGGGCCTGCCGAAGGGCGTGATGTGGCGGCAGGACGACATGTTCGGGGCGCTCGACGCCAACAACAAGCGCCGTCTGCCGCCCGAGCAGGACCTCGGGGCGATCGGCGACCGGGTCGTCAAGGCCGGCCCGAGAGGGCTACCGGGGGCGCCGCTGATGCACGGCACCGGGCTGTTCAACGCGATCAGCACCCTGATGGTGGGCGGGTCGATCACGACGATGGAGAACTGGCACTTCGACCCCGACGAGTTGCTCGACACGATCGAGCGGCACGCCATCAACTCGATGTCGATCGTCGGCGACGCCTTCGCCAAGCCGATCCTGCGGGCCCTCGACGCCCACCCCGGCCGCTGGGACATCTCGTCGCTGCGGGTGATCGTGTCGTCGGGTGTGATCTGGTCGAAGGAGACCAAGGACGGCCTGCTGCGCCACAACCCGCGCCTGATCATGGTCGACGCGCTCGGCTCGAGCGAGGCGATCGGCATGGCCACCAACACCACCACCGCCGAGTCGGGCGACGGCACGGCGAAGTTCGAGCTCGGCCCCAATACGCGGGTCATCACCGAGTCGGGCCGCGACGTGGTGCCCGGATCGGGCGAGCTCGGCCTGGTCGCCCTGGCCGGCAACACGCCGATCGGGTACTACAAGGACCCCGACAAGTCGGCGGCGACGTTCCGGATGGTCGACGGTCGCCGCTACTCGATCCCCGGCGACTGGGCCGAGGTGCTCGCCGACGGCACCGTCAAGCTGATGGGCCGCGGCAGCCAGTGCATCAACACCGGTGGCGAGAAGGTGTACCCCGAAGAGGTCGAAGAATGCCTCAAGCTGCACCCGTCGGTGAGCGACGCGGCGGTGGTCGGCCTGCCCGACGACCGGTTCGGCGAGGCGGTGACGGCGCTGGTCGAAGCAGCCGCCGGTGCCACGATCGACCCCGACGAGCTGATCGACCACGTCAAGGCCCGCCTCGCCCGCTACAAGGCGCCCAAGTCGGTGCACGTCGTCGCCACGATCGGCCGGGCGGTCAACGGCAAGCTCGACTACAAGCGGCTGAAGGCGACGGCCGCCGAACGCGGCGGCGTGCCGCCGACCGGTTCCACCGAGCCGGCCTGACACCGCTGCGCCCGGGTTGGGAACAGCCTCGAGAGGGCCGGTACCGTTCCGGGCATGACCGATGCTCTGGGTTTCGACGGCAAGGTGGCGATCATCACGGGAGCGGGCGGTGGCCTCGGCCGCGAACACGCCCTGCTGATGGCGTCGCGCGGTGCACTCGTGGTCGTCAACGACCTCGGCGGGGCGATCGACGGCACCGGCAGCGACAAGGGCGCCGCCGAGCGCGTCGTCGACGAGATCCGTGCCGCCGGTGGCGAGGCGGCCGCCGACACCAACTCGGTCGCCACGGTCGAGGGTGGCAAGGCGATCGTGCAGACCGCGCTCGACGCGTTCGGCCGCGTCGACATCGTCGTCAACAACGCCGGCATCCTGCGCGACAAGTCGTTCCACAACATGACCCCCGACCTGTGGGGCCCGGTGGTCGACGTGCACCTCAACGGCGCCTACCACGTGACGTCGGCGGCGTGGCCGCACCTGCGCGAGCAGAGCTACGGCCGCGTCGTGTCGACGGCGTCGGGCGCCGGCATCTTCGGCAACTTCGGCCAGGCCAACTACGGCGCGGCGAAGATGGCGCTGGTCGGTTTCAGCCGGGTGCTGGCGGTCGAGGGGGCCAAGTACAACATCAAGGCCAACGTGATCGCACCGGTCGCCAAGACCCGCATGACCGAAGATCTGCTCGGCCCGATCGGCGACAAGCTCGAACCGCGCTTCGTCGCCCCGCTGGTCACCTACCTCTGCCACGAGAGCTGCGAGCCGACCGGGCGGGTGTTCTCGGTGGCCGGTGGCCGGGTGGCCGAGATCTTCATCGGAGAGGGCCCCGGCTACACCGACCCCGACCTGTCCCCCGAGTCGATCGCCGCCAACTGGGACGCCGTCACCGACCGCGAGGGCTACCAGGTGCCGACCCAGATGGGCGACGAGATCGGGATGTACCTCAAGTACCTCTCCTGAGCGTGGTGAGCGACGGTCCGGTCGAACTGCGCCGGGCGCATCGCGCGACGATCGGTCCGTGATCGCCGTCGAGCAGTTCCGCTCCGAGGCCGCCGCCTGGCTCGCCGGGCACGCCGGGCACGCCCCGGCCGACTACGGCGCGATCTGCCCGCCCGAGCTCGTCGAACACGGTGTCGCCTGGCACCGGCGGCTGCACGCGGCCGGATACGCCGGCATCCACTGGCCGGTCGACCACGGCGGGCGCGGCCTCACGGCGGACCACGACGCCGCCTGGCAGCTCGAGGCGGCCCGGGCCGGGGTGCCGGCGGCGTTCAACATGGTGGGCCTGGTGCTCACCGGCGGGGCGTTGTTGCGCTACGGAACGCCCGAGCAGCAGCACCGGCACCTGGCGCCGACGGTGGGGGCCGAACGGCTGTGGTGCCAGCTCTTCTCCGAACCGGGGGCCGGCAGCGACCTCGCCGCGCTGACGACGCGGGCCGAACTCGACGGCGACCGCTTCGTGGTGAACGGGCAGAAGGTGTGGACCTCGGGCGGTCGCTACAGCCACTGGGGCATCCTGCTCGCCCGCACCGACCCCGACGCGCCGCGCCACGAGGGGATCTCGTTCCTGCTCGTCGACATGGCGGCACCGGGCGTCGAGGTCAGGCCGCTGCGCCAGATGACCGGCGGGGCCGAGTTCGACGAGGTGTTCTTCGTCGACGTCGAGGTGCCCGCCGATCAGCTGGTCGGCCCGCTGCACGGTGGCTGGGGTGTGGCGATGTCGGTGCTCACCAGCGAGCGCGGCCACATCGGCACCGCCGTCGTCGGCCTCGAACGGCGACTGGAGCGGATGGCCGCGCTCGGCGACGGAACCGAGCTCGACGCCCTCGATCGGCAGCGGCTGGCCGAGCTGATCGGGCGCGGCCACGCCTACGCGGCGCTCGCCAGGCGCCACGGCGCCGGGGCGTCGGTCGCCGGCTCGCTGATGAAGCTCGGCATCACCGAGATGGGCTTCGACACCGCGATGCTGCGGGGGCTGCTGACGGGCGCCGATGCGTTGCTGGACGGGCCCGACGCGTCTGGCATGCTGGCGGCACCCGGCGGCCGGATCGCCGGGGGCACCAGCCAGGTGCAACGCAATCTGATCGCAGAGCGACTGCTCGGCCTACCGCGCGAGCCGCGCTCTCGACCCAGCGAGGCGACGGAGAGTTGACCATGAAACACGAACCGCACGACACCGACCAGCACGACGCCGCCAGCGGCACCGACGGCCCGCCGATCAAGCTGATCGCGTTGGTGGTCGTCGTCGCCGCGCTGGTGCTGTTCATCATCCAGAACGGCCAGGACGCCCACGTCGATTTCCTCTGGATGAACGGCGAGTGGCCGGCGTGGACGGTGATCGGCATCTCGGTCGCCGCCGGGATCGTGATCGACCGGCTGTTCCTGTGGCAGTGGCGCCGCGCCCGGCGCCGCAAGCGGGACGACGCCGGCTAGTCACCCTGCGAGATGTTCCATGTCGAATCGAGCGACGGCGTCAGCGTCGCGGTCCACGAGTTCGCCGACGCCGACCCGCTGCCGCCGCTGCTGATCGCCCACGCCACCGGGTTCCACGCCCACTGCTACACGCCGATCGCCCGTGGCCTGGGGTCGCGTTACCGCTGTGTCGGCCTCGACTTCCGCGGTCACGGCGAGACGGCGCCCGTGCCGGCCCGCACGGTCGACTGGGCACATTTCGGCGACGACGCGCTGGCGGTGGCCACCGCGATCGCTCCCGGCGGCGGCCTCGTCGGGTTCGGCCACTCGATGGGCGGCGCGGCGCTGTTGATGGCCGCTCACCGGCGACCCGCGCTGTTCGAGCGGTTGGTGCTGTTCGAACCGATCGTCCACCTGCCGAGCCCGGTCCGCCTGACCGACGACGAGCTCCGCCGGATCCCGATCATCGCCGGGGCGCTGCGCCGGCGCACCCGGTTCGCGTCGTTCGACGAGGCCTACCACAACTTCCGTTCGAAGCCGCCGATGTCGCTGATGGTCGACGAGGTGCTGCGCCACTATGTCGATCACGGCTTCCGGGCGATCGTCGACGAGGACGACCGGCCGGCGGTCGAGCTGCGCTGCCACCCCGAGCTCGAGGCACGGATCTTCATGACCGGGCGCGACAACGGGCTGTGGGAGGTGCTCGGCGAGGTGACGACCCCGACGGTGGTGCTCGGCGGCCACGTCGAGGAGGCCCAACCGTCGGCCGCCAGCCGCACGATCGCCGACCGACTGCCGGCGGGCCGGTACGTGCTGCTCGACCACCAGACCCACTTCGGCCCCTTCAGCCACCCCGACGAGCTGGTCAGGCTGATCGCCGAGCCGGTGTGAGCGTCGCCCGGCCTCCTGGCGGGCACCGTCACACCCGTCGCGTACGATGGGGCCCATCATGACCGACTCCCCCGACCAGGCGCTCGTCGATTCGCCCTGGGTCCCGCCCACCAGCCTGTCGCCGTCGCGGGTCGAGTCGTTCCTGTCGTGCCCGCTGGCGTTCCGGTTCTCCAGCATCGAGCGGCTCCCCGATCCGCCGTCGGTCGCCACCACCCGCGGCTCGTTGGTCCACCGCGCCCTCGAGCTGCTGTTCCTCAACCCGCCGGCCGAACGCACCGCCACCGCCCTCGACCACGCCGTCGAGGTGGCGATCGCCGAATACCGCGAGCATCCCGACTTCACCCTGCTCGGCCTCGACGCCGCGGCGACCGCCGCGTTCGACGCCGAGTGCCGCGACCTCGCCACCGGCTACCTCACCATGGAAGACCCCACCGCGGTCCGCGACATCGGGCTCGAGCTGCGCCTCGAGGCCCCGGTCGGTGCACTCACGCTGCGCGGCATCATCGACCGGCTCGAGCTCGACGCCGACGGCGAGCTGGTCGTCACCGACTACAAGACCGGTCGCGCCCCCAGCCCCAACTTCGAGCGCAAGAGCCTGGCCGGCCTCAACTTCTACGCGTTCTTGTGCGAGTCGATCTTCGGCAAGCGGCCGGCTGCGATCCGGCTGATGTACCTCAAGTCGCGCGAAACCATCACCGCCACGCCCACCGAGCAGTCCACCCGGTTCCTGGTCACCCGCACGGCAGCGGTGTACCAGGCGGTCGTCACCGCCTGCATGCGTGACGACTTCCGGCCCCGCCAGAGCGCGCTGTGCAACTTCTGCGCCTACCGGCCGTGGTGCCCCGAGTTCGGCGGCGACCCCGCCCGGGCGGCGATCGAGGCCCCTGTCCAGCTGGCCCGACCGGTCGGCCGATGAGCCTCCCCGGCGCCGGCGCGTTCGGTCCGACGGTCGAGGCGTTCGACCGGGCGGCCGACGAGTTGCTCGAGCGCTTCCGCGGCACCCCGGCGATCGACCGCCTGATGACGGCCGCCACGCACGCCGGCGAGTTCAGCACGATCTGGCACGTCTGCAGCCTGGTGCGCGGGGTGGCCCGCCGACGGCCCGATCAGGTGGTGGCGCTCGCGGTCGCGATCGGCGCCGAGAGCCTGATCGTCAACCAGGGTCTCAAGCGGCTGTTCCGCAGGGTCCGGCCGACCGAGTCGGGCGACGAGCGCTTCGCGATCCGCAGCCCCCTCACGTCGTCGTTCCCGAGCGGCCACGCCTCGGCCGCCACGTTCGCGGCGGTCGCGCTGGTCGGGTGGGACGGCAGGCGGTCGCTGCCGGTGTGGGGTGGCCTGGCGGCGCTGGTGGCCACCAGCCGGGCCTACGTCCGCATCCATCACGCGTCCGACGTCGTCGGCGGGGTGGTGGTCGGGGCGGCGCTGGGCGCCATCGCCCGGCGCGTGTTCCGGCGTGTCGGCCTCGGCTGACCCGCCGGCGAGGCGCGCTCAGTGCTTGGCGGTGAGCAGCGAACGCACGTCGAGCAGCAGATCGGCCACTTCGATCGACGAGACCAGGTCGCGGTGCAACATGTTGGCGAGCGCTCCGTCGATCACCGCCACCGCTTCGGCAATGATCGCTTCGCGATCGATGGTGAGCACGGTGTCGGACTCGAAGAGCGCCGTGTCGGTGATCGTCGCCTGCGTGGTCTGCTGGTCGGTCATCACCGATCACCGTATCGCTGATTCGGTCGTTACGCGCGAACCTGCGACGAGCAGGCGCGACGCAACGCCGCCCCGACGGCGGGCCGCACGCCCCGGACCCGGCCGACGGGGCGCCACGGGCCGGCATCCGTCAGGCGCTAGCGTCTGACGGATGCCCGCAGGGTTCGCACACCGTCGGGGAACCGGTGCCTGAACGCACGCTCAACGCGATCGGGCTGCACCTCGGTGAGCACATCCGGTTCCGCCGCAACGCCTCGGGCCGCTGGCTGCTCGGCAAGGTGGCGCGCGTCGAGCCCGACGGCAGCATCACCTTGCACGATCCCGACGGCGCGGCACGGTCGCTGCGCCCCGAGACGGTCCAGGTTCGGCGGCCCGGCAGCCGCGGCCACCTGGTCTGGAAGACGGTCAGCGACGTCGCCGTCACCTGGGAGCAGCTCGAACTGTTCGAGATCGGCTGAGCCAACCGCTCACCGGCCGCCCGAGCAGTTCACGAGGGTGCCCGTGACGTAGCTGGCGGCGTCGCTCGCCAACCACAGGATCACCTCGGCGACCTCGCCGGCCTGCCCGCCGCGCCGCATCGGCACGTTCGGCGCCAGCCGGTCGACGCGGCGCTCGATCCCCGACCGCTCGTGGATGTCGGTGTAGATCAGGCCGGGACGCACGGCGTTGACCCGCAGACCCTCGGTGGCGACCTCCTTGGCGAGGCCGATCGTCATCGAGTCGATCGCCCCCTTGGTGGCCGCGTAGTCGACGTACTCGTTCGGGCTGCCGAGGTACGAGGCGGCCGACGACACGTTGACGATCGAACCGCCCTGGCCGCCGTGGCGGGTCGACATCCGCCGGACGGCTTCGCGGGCGGCGACGATCGCACCCACGACGTTGACCGCCACGACCTCCTGGAGGCGCTCGAGATCGAACTCGTCGAGGCGGGCCGCCCGGTGCAACGTGCCGGCGTTGTTGACGAACACCGCGATCGGGCCCAGTTCGCGGACCGTGCGGTCGAACAACGCGATCACGTCGTGCTCGACCGCCATGTCGGCCCGCACGGCGATCGCCCGGCCGCCGAGGCGTTCGCACTCGTGCACCACGCGCTCGGCGGCGTCGGCCGCGACGAGGTAGCTGAACGCCACGTCGTAACCGCGCGCCGCGGCCATCACGGCGGTGGCGGCACCGATCCCGCGGCTCCCGCCGGTGATCAAGATGACGGGGCGCAAGGTCGACATCGGCCCAGTCTGGCACCGCCGTGCCCGACCCCCCGGATGCTGGCTAATCTCGCCCGGTGCCCGACGCCAGCGCCGTCCTCTCACCGCATGCCCGCATCGCCCACGACCTGCTGCACTTGCGCTCGGCGGCCGGGCGACCCCGCCTCTCGCCCGACGGCCGGCGCGTCGCCTGCGTCGTCGCCACGATCGACGTCGACGAGAACACGACGCGCACCCGCGTCTGGCTCGACGGATCGCCGATCACCGCCGGCCCGCACGACGGCCAACCGACCTGGTCGCCCGACGGCCGCTGGCTGGCGTTCACCAGCCGACGCGGCGAGAAGCAGGGCGACTCGACGCTGCACGTGATGCCGATCGACGGCCCCGGCGAGGTCCGCACGGTGTGCACCATGGCCGACGGGCTCGGCGACGTGGCATGGTCGCCCGACGGTCGCTGGCTGGCGTTCACCAGCCGCACCCGCGACGAGCGCTACCTGGCGAAGGACGTCAGCTGGCAGGCACCGCGCAAGATCGAACGGTTCTTCACCCGGCTCAACGACGAGGACTGGGTGTTCGACCGGCCCCAGCACGTGTACGTCGCCGCCGCCGACGGCACCGCGACCCCCCGCAACCTGACGCCCGGTGAGTTCCAGCACCACGGTGTCGCCTGGGACGCCGACTCGTCGGCGGTCATCACCGCCGCGGCCCGTCACCCCGAGTGGGACCGCGACCTGGCCACCGACCTCTACCGGGTGCCGCTGGCCGGCGAGATCGTGGCGCTCACCCACCACACCGGCATCTACGGCGCACCGGCGGTATCGCCCGACGGGCGCCTGATCGCCTTCCGCGGCACCGACGTCCCATTGCTGTACCCGCAGAACGTCCGGGTCGGCGTGATGAACGCCGACGGCAGCGACCGGCGTTGGGTCAGCGAGGGTCTCGACCGCACGTTCGACTGCACCGCATGCCCCGAGGCCCCGCGGTGGCTCGACGACCGCACCCTGCTCGCCACCGCCGAGGACCGCGGCGAGACCCACCTGTACCGGCTGACCGTCGACGGCGCCGTTCCCGAACGGGTCACCTCGGGGGCGATCACCGTCACCGGGTTCGACGCCGCCGGTGGCGCCCGCGCGATCACCAGCGCCACGGTCGACCACCCCGCCGAGCTGTCGGTCGTCCGCGACGGCTCCGATCAGCGCATCACCCACGTCACCCGCAGCCGGCTCGGCTGGGAGCGCTTCGGGGTGGCCTGCACCGACGGTTCCGGCGAGATCGACGCCTGGATCATGCGCCCCGCCGGGTTCGACCCCCAGCAGCGCTACCCGGTGCTGTTGAACGTGCACGGTGGGCCGTTCACGCAGTACGGCGAGACGTTCTTCGACGAGGCGCAGATGCAGGCCGCCGCCGGGTTCGTCGTGCTGATGTCGAACCCCCGCGGTGGCAGCGGCCGCGACACCGCCTGGGCGCATGCGATCCTCGGACCGCAGCACCCGATCGTGCCCGGCCGCGGTTGGGGATCGGTCGACGTCGACGACGTCATGGCGGTGCTCGACCACGCGCTGGCCGCGTACCCGTTCTGCGACGCCGGTCGGGTCGGGATGCTCGGCGGCAGCTACGGCGGGTACATGGCGACGATGCTGGCGGCGCGCCACGGCGACCGGTTCGCAGCGATCTGCTCGGAACGGGCGGTCAACAACCTGCTCACCGAGGAATGGTCGAGCGACATCGGCACCTCGTTCCGGATCGAACACGGCACCGACCCGGTCGAGGACCCCGAGGGATACCTGCGGATGTCGCCGATCACGTTCGCCCGCGACATCCGGGTGCCGATGCTGATCATCCACTCCGAGGAGGACTGGCGGTGCCCGATCAACCAGGCCGAGGAGCTCTTCACGATCCTGCGGCTGCTCGGCCGCGACGTCACCTTCTACCGGTTCCCCGGCGAGAACCACGAGCTCTCGCGCAGCGGCTCGCCGGTGCACCGCCGGATGCGCGGCGAGATCATCCTCGACTACTTCGCCGAGCGGCTGGCGGCCACCGCGCCCGCCGCCGACGAGCCGCCCGCCTGACGAGCCGCCCGATCGGGTGCTGCGTCACTCGGCGACCCAGGCGTCGATCAGGCGGCGGGCGATCGAGATGCCGGGCGGCACCATCGGCAGCGCGTCCCGGCGGAACCAGCCGGCGTCCATGATCTCGGCCGGGTCGCACTCGATCTCGCCGGCCTCGTAGTCGGCGCGGAACCCGATCATCAAGCTGTTGGGGAACGGCCACGGCTGGCTGGCGAAGTAGCGGGGGTGGCCGACGGTGATCCCGACCTCCTCGTGCACCTCGCGGATCACGGCGGCCTCCAGCGACTCGCCCGGCTCGACGAAGCCGGCGAGGCACGAGTACATCGGCACCTGCCATTGCACACCGCGTGCCAGCAACGCCTCCTGGTCGGGCCCGGCAGCGCCGCGCGTGACGAGCGTGATCATGGCCGGCGACAGACGCGGGAACGACATCAGGCCGCACCGCCCGCAGCGCATCGCCCGCTCGCCGACGGCGGGTTCCATCGCTTCGGCGCACCGGCCGCAGAAGCGGTGGGTGCGGGCCCACTCGATGATCTGCACGGCTCGGCCGGCGGCCAGCCAGTGGTGTTCGGGGGCCCGGGCGTGGAACACCCGCAGGTCGATCGCCGCCCCGTAGCTGGGGTCGTCGCCGCCGGGCACGTCGACGGCCCACCAGGCGTGGCCGTCGACGAGACCGATGAAGTGGGTCGCCCAGTCGGCTTCGGCCGGCCGGTCGTCGATGAAGACGGTGGCCCCGATGACGTGCACGTAGCGGGCCTCGCCGGCGTGGTCGGCGGGCGGTACGTTGAGGGGGCGGAAGCTCATGGCCGATGCGTAGCAGCCGTGCCGGTTGCCCGCCGAGTTCGGCCCATCGGGGGCCGCCCATCGGGTTCGGCCCACCGGGTTCGGCCCGCCGGGTTCAGGGTGCGAGCGGCAGGCCCTCGGCGCTGTAGGCGAGGATGCCGCCCGCCATGTCGTAGACCCGTTCGATGCCGAACTGCCCCATGAGGGCGACCGCCTGCGCCGACCGGCTGCCCGAACGGCAGTAGACGAGATAGGTGCCGGCCGGATCGAGGGCGGCCACGTCGGCGGCGAAGGTGGCTCCGTAGAAGTCGAGCAGGTCGGCGCCGGCGAGGTGGCCACCGGCGAACTCCTCGGGGGTGCGCACGTCGATCACCGTCACCCCGGGTGTGGCGGCGAGTTCTACCGCGTCGCCGGGCGACACGAGGCCGAACCCGGTGGGCGCCGCCTCGGCGGCCGACGCCGGCCGTTCGGGTGCCGCCCCGCTGCCGCCGCCCCCGCAGCCGGCACCGACCGCGATCGCGGCCACGGCCAGTGCCACCGCCACCACCCGCCGCCCAAAGCTCGTCCCGGTGCTCGTCACGGTGTGATCGGTTCGCATAATGTCCGTACAATAGCGGACGGGTGCCGCCACCGCACACCGCCCCGGCCCGGTCAGCCGACGTCGACGATCGCCGAGCGCAGGGCGTCGACGCCCTCGTCGAGCTCGGCCGCCGTCACGTTGAGCATCGGCGCCAGCCGGATCACGTTGCCGTACAGGCCGCCCTTGCCGACCAGCAGGCCGTGGCGCCGGCAGGCCTCGTGGAACTCGGCGGTGCGGGCCTTGTCGGGCTCGATGCCGCCCGGCTCGCACACCTCGAACGCCCACATCAGGCCGCGCCCGCGCATCTCGGCGATCCACGGTGTCGCCTCGACGACCGGTTGCATCGCCGCCGCGAAGCGTTCGCCCATCGTCTTGGCGTTGGCCTGCAGGTGCTCCTGCTGCACGGTGCGCAACGTGGCGATGCCCGCCGCCGCCGACAGCGGGTTGCCGCCGAACGTCGAGAAGTTGAGCACCTTGATCGAGTCCATGATCTCGGCGCGGGCGACGATGCCGGCCAAGGTGATGCCGTTGCCGACCCCCTTGGCGAAGGTGAGCATGTCGGGCACGATGCCGTGGGCCTGATAACCCCAGAAATGCTCGCCGGTGCGGCCCCAGCCGGTCTGCACCTCGTCGGCCACGAACAGGATCCCGCGGTTCGACAGCTCTTTGCCGAACCGGCCGAACAGGCCGTCGGGCGGCGTCGCGAAGCCCCCGACGCCCTGGATCGGCTCGGCGATCATGCAGGCGACGTCGCCGGCAGAGGTCATGTCGAGCAACTGCACCAGGTCGTTGACGCAGGCGTCGGCGTAGGCGTCGTCGTCGAGGTCGCGGAACGGCGACCGCAACCGGTAGCCGCCCTGCACGAACTGCACCTGCAGGCCCGACAGCGACGTCGACGACCACGACGAGTGCGAGGTGATCGCCTGGGCCGTGAACGACCGGCCGTGGTAGCTGTTGCGGATCGCCAGCACCTGGTTCGACTTGCGGTACGAGGTGGCGAGCAGGATCGCGGTGTCGTTCGCCTCGGTGCCCGAGGGCGTGAAGAACACCCGGGCATCGGGGATGCCCGACGCCTCGGCGACCATCTCGGCGAACTCGATCATCGGCTCGCTCAGGTACAGCGTCGAGGTGTGCATGACCTTCGAGGCCTGGGCCTGCACGGCGGCGGTCACCGCCGGGTGGTCGTGGCCGATCATCGTGGTGAGGACGCCACCGAAGAAGTCGAGGTACCGGACACCGTCGAGGTCCCACACGTAGCTGCCCGAGCCGTGGTCGATCGCCAGCGGCTCGGCGTAGTACGGCGAGAGGAAGGAGGGCAACACCCGGCGATAGCGGGCAGCGAGATCAGATGCGTTGGTCACCCCGCCAACGCTAGTAGCTGGCGGGTGCCGGTCACACGGCGCCGGAACGGTTGCGAACGCCGCGCCGGTGGAATACCGTGCAATTGTCCGTACTTATGGCCGGGGCGTCGCCCGAACCGGCCCGACCCGAACCGCGAGCACCATGGCCAACGCCCTCCTCCGCCGCTACGTCCCGGCCAGCGTCTGGGTGCCGCGCTACGACCGCCGCGACCTGCGCGGCGACCTGTCGGCGGGCCTCACGGTCGGCGCGATGCTCGTGCCCCAGGCGATGGCCTACGCCCTGCTCGCCGGCATGCCACCCGAGACCGGGCTGTACGCGTCGATCATCCCGGTGGCGGTGTACGCACTGCTGGGCACCTCGCGCCAACTGGCGGTCGGCCCGGTGGCCACCGTCTCGCTGATGACCGCCGCCAGCCTGGCCCCCTTGTTCGAGGACGACAGTTCGGCCTACATCGCCGGCGCCGCACTGTTGTCGATCATGGTCGGCGTCGTCCACCTCGTGCTCGGCCTCGGCCGGTTGGGTTTCGTGGTCGACTTCCTGTCGAACTCGGTGCTGGTCGGCTTCACCGCCGCCTCGGCGATCCTGATCGCCGCCTCGCAGGCGAAGTACCTGCTGGGGGTGTCGATCCCCCGCAGCGCCTCGCTGGTGACCAACGTGCGCGACCTCGCCGGGGTGGTCGGCGACACCAACGCCGCCACCGTCGCCCTTGCGGCCGGCAGCATGGCGGTGCTGTACGCGCTCAAGCGCCTGGCCCCGACCGCCCCGGCGGCGCTCGTCGTCGTGGTGGCCTCGATCGCCATCGTGCGGATCTTCGACCTGCGCGCCCACGGGGTCGCCACGGTGGGCGAGATCCCCGGGTCGATCGCCGGGTTGTCGCTGCCCGACCTGGGCGCCGGCGACGTCGCCCGCCTGTCGTCGGCGGCGCTGGCGATCACGCTGGTGGGCTTCATGCAGTCGATCGCCGCCGTCAAGGTCTACGCCCGCCGCCACCGCCACGACGTCGACACCAACCAGGAGCTGGTCGCGATCGGCGTGTCGAACGTCGCCGCCGGGTTGTTCGGCGGCTTCCCGGTGACCGGTGGGCTCGCCAGGTCGGCGGTCAACGACTCGGCGGGCGCCCGCACGCCGCTGGCCTCGATCATCACCGCCCTCGTCGTGCTGGCGACGGTGGTGTTCTTCACGCCGCTGTTCTCGCCGCTCCCCCAGGCCGCGCTGGCGGCGATCATCGTGATGGCCGTCGTCAAGCTGGTCGACGTCGCCGAGATCCGCCACATCGTCGGCGTCAAACGCACCGACCTGATCGGCCTCACGGTGTCGTTCACCGGCACCCTGCTGCTGCGCATCGAGCTCGGCATCCTGCTCGCCGTGGTCGCCTCGATGCTGGTGGTCTTCGCCCGCATGTCGCGTCCGCACCGGGCGGTGCTCGGACGCATTCCCGGCACGACGAGCTACCGCAACCTGGATCGCTTCCCGGAGGCCGAGACCGAGCCGGGCATCCGGATCCTGCGGATCGACGCCGCCCTGTCGTTCGTCAACGCCCAGCACGTCAAGCGCGTGCTGCTCGACGAGGCGGCGGCGGTCGCCGAGGCGCCGCGCGTGCTGTTGCTCGACTGCTCGGGCATCAACGACATCGACGCCACCGGGGCCGACGTCCTCGGCGAGGTGATCGCCGATCTCGACCGCGGGCCGGTCGCGCTGCACCTGTGCGACGTCAAGGGCCCGGTACGCGACGTGCTGCGCCGCGCCGGGTTGTGGCAGCACCTGAGCGGGCGCCTGCACGCCACGCCGCACCAGGCCGTGTCGGCGATACGCGACGGTCGACGGCCGCACCCGGCGGCCGGAGCCGGCGGTGCTGACGCGCTGCGCCGGGCAGGCATCGACGAGCGCGGCGACGACGCACCGCCGGATCCGAGCCACGGGAGTTGACCGCCATTGTCCGTACTAATAGGGTGGGTCGGGACGGAAGAAACGGAAGGATTGGGGATTCGATGAAATTCCACCAGTACTACTTGGAGTGCCTGTCGCACGCGTCGTATCTGATCGGCGACGAGACGAGCGGGCGAGCCGTCGTGGTCGACCCGCAACGCGACGTCGCCGAGTACGTGTCCGACGCCGCCGAGAGCGGGCTGACGATCGAGGCGGTGATCGAGACCCACTTCCACGCCGACTTCCTCTCGGGCCATCTCGAGCTGGCGGCCGCCACCGGCGCCTCGATCATCTACTCCTCGGTCGCCGAGACCGAGTTCGAGTCGGTCGGCGTCGCCGACGGCGAGCGCTACTCGCTCGGCGACGTCACCCTCGAGTTCCGCCACACGCCCGGCCACACCCCCGAGTCGTTGAGCATCGTGATCTTCGAACACGCCGACGACGAGGTGCCCTACGGGGTACTCACCGGTGACACGCTGTTCATCGGCGATGTCGGCCGACCCGACCTGCTGGCCTCGATCGGCGTCACCCGCGAAGAACTCGCCGACCAGCTGTACGACTCGCTCCACGGCAAGCTCCTGACGCTGCCCGACGCCACCCGGGTCTATCCCGCCCACGGTGCCGGGTCGGCCTGCGGCAAGAACCTCTCGACCGATCTGTCGTCGACGATCGGCGCCCAGCGCACGTCGAACTACGCCCTGCTGGCACCCGACAAGGCCACGTTCCTCGACCTCGTCACCGAGGGCCAGGTCCCCGCCCCTGGCTATTTCGTGTACGACGCGATCCTCAACCGCCGCGACCGCGAGTTGCTCGACGAGCAGGCGCTGCCGACCCCACTCGACTACGAGCAGGTCCAGGCCGCGGTCGCGGCCGGTGCCATGCTGGTCGACGGGCGCGACCCCAACGACTTCGCCCACGGGCACCTGCGCGGCGCGATCAACGTCGGCCTCAGCGGCCGCTACGCCGAGTTCGCCGGGTCGATCCTCCCCCACGACGTCGACGTCGTGCTGGTCGTCGACCCCGGCTACGAACTCGAGGGCAAGAACCGCTTGGCGCGCATCGGCTTCGACCGCGTGATCGGGTACCTCGCCGACCCCTACCAGGCGATGCTGGCGCACCGCGACGCGGTCGAAGTCGCCTCCCGCCTCACCGCGCAGGCGTTCGACGAGGCCGTCGCCGACGTCGCCCACCTGCAGGTCGTCGACGTGCGCAACCCCGGCGAGGTCGCCAACGGTGCGATCCCCGACGCGATCGCGATCCCCGTCGGGCAGCTGCCGGCACGGCTCGACGAACTCGACCCGGCACGGCCGACCGTCGTCTACTGCGCCGGCGGGTACCGCTCGTCGGTCGCTGCCAGCCTGCTGCGCCAACGGGGCTTCGCCGACGTCAGCGATGTGCTCGGCGGCTACGGCGCCTGGATCGCCACGGCGCGGCAGGCCTGAGTTGAACCGTTCCGCAACACCTCTCGAGATGGAGACGACATGACCCGACTCGGCTTCGCCCTGCTGAGCGATTCCTGTATCGGGTGCCACGCCTGCACCGTCGCGTGCAAGAGCGAGCACGACGTGCCGCTCGGCGTCAACCGCACCTGGCTCAAATACATCGAGACCGGCGAGTTCCCCAACACGGGGCGCTCGTTCTCGGTGATGCGCTGCAACCACTGCGACGACGCGCCCTGCATGGCGATCTGCCCGACGAGCGCACTGCACCGCACGCCCAACGGTGTGGTCGACTTCGACGATTCGCGCTGCATCGGGTGCAAGGCGTGCATGAACGCCTGCCCCTACGACGCGATCTACATCAACCCCGAGACCAAGACGGCGCACAAGTGCAACTTCTGCAACCACCGGCTCGAAGTCGGCCTCGAGCCGGCCTGCGTCGTGGTGTGCCCCACCCACGCGATCGTCACCGGCGACCTCGACGACCCGAACTCGGAGGTCTCCAAGATCGTCGCCCGCGACAAGACCGCGGTGCGGGCACCCGAGCAGGGCACCAACCCGAAGGTGTTCTACCGCGGCGTCGACCAGGCCTCGCTCGACCCGACCCGCACGATGATCAGCGGCGACGGCATGATCTGGGCCGACACCACCCCCGACCACCCGACGATCACCCCCACGATGGCCGCCCACTCCGGCACCGGCGTCGTGGCCCGCACCGCCTACACGACGACCCACCACATGACGTGGAAGTCGATGGTGTCGGGCTACCTGGTGACCAAGGCGATCGCCGCCGGCCTGATGCTGATCGCGGCGTTGCTGGTCGTGATGGGCCACGGCGACGAGCAGGCCGCGGTCGGCGTCGTGCCCCCCGTACTCGCCGGCGTGTTCCTCGCTGCCACCGGCGCCCTGCTGATCGGCGACCTCAAACAGCCCCGCCGGTTCCTCTACCTGCTCACCAAGTCGAACACGTCGTCGTGGCTGGTGCGCGGGGCCTGGATCCTCGGGGCGTTCGCCGGGCTCGCCGGCCTGTGGGGCCTGTTCGGCATCTTCGATGCCGGCGGCGCACTGCCCTGGCTGGCGCTGCCGACCGCGTTGGTCGCCGCCGGCGTCGCCGGCTACACGGCGTTCCTGTTCGGCCAGTGCGAAGGGCGCGACCTCTGGCAGACGCCGCTGCTGTTGCCGATCCTGCTCGCCCAGGCGGTCGTGGCGGGCGCCTCGGCGTACGCGTTCATCGACCTGTTCATCGAAGTCCCCGAGGTGCGCACGATCCAGATCACGTTCCTCGCCGCGCTCGGCGGGTTGGCGCTGCTGATCGCCACCGAACTGTGGTCGAAGGGTTCGCGCCACGTCGAACTGGCGACCCTCGAGATGACCCACGGCCGCTACGCCGCCCAGTTCTGGTTCGGAGGCATCCTCAACGGCATCATCGTTCCCGCCGCGCTGCTCGTGTTCGCGCTGGCAACCGACACCTCCAGCCCCTGGCCGGCCGCCTGCGCCGGCCTCGCCGCACTGTTCGGCATGTTCGCCTACGAGGACGCCTACGTCCGCGCCGGCCAGTCGGTGCCGCTGTCATGACCACCTCCCACCCGATCACCCGGGATCCCGTCATTCGAGTCGACCGCGGCGACCGAACCCTCGACCCCCTCGCGTCCGAGAAAGGCATGTCCACCTCATGACTCTGGCGAACCATCCCCCGCACGACCAGTGGCACAACTGGACCGAGCTCGACGCCAAGGCGTGGCCACAGCGCAAAGAGCGCAACTACACGATCGTGCCGACCACCTGCTTCAACTGCGAGGCGGCATGCGGGCTCACCGCATTCATCGACAACGAGACCGGCGAGATCGCCAAGTTCGAGGGCAACCCCGAGCACCCCGCCAGCCGGGGGCGCAACTGCGCCAAGGGCCCGGCGACGCTCAACCAGGTCGACGACCCCGAGCGCGTGCTGTACCCGATGAAGCGCACCGGCCCGCGCGGCAGCGGCGGCTGGGAGCGCATCACGTGGGATCAGGCGCTCGACGAGATCGGCGGCCGCATCCGCAAGGCCCTCCAGGAGGGCCGCAACAACGAGGTCATGTACCACGTCGGACGGCCCGGTGAGGACGGCTACACCGAGCGGGTGCTCAAGGCGTGGGGTGTCGACGGCCACAACAGCCACACCAACATCTGTTCGTCGAACGCCCGCATCGGCTACCAGTCGTGGATGGGCCACGACCGCCCCTCGAGCGATTTCGCCAACGCCGAGGTGATCTTCCTGATCTCGGCCCACCTCGAGGCCGGCCACTACTTCAATCCCCACGCCCAGCGGATCATGGAGGCCAAGGAGAAGGGGGCGACCGTCATCTGCGTCGACCCCCGTCTGTCGAACACCGGCGCCAAGGCCGACTACTGGCTGGCCACCTGGCCGGGCACCGAGCCGTTCATGCTGCTGGCGATCGCCCGGCTGCTGATCGAGAACGGCACCTGGCAGCGCGACTTCGTGCGGCGCTGGGTGAACTGGGAGACCTACCTGCGCGAGACGCGGCCCGATCTGCCCTGCGAGTTCGAGTCGCTCGAGCAGGCCCTGCTCGACGCCTACGTCGACTACACCCCCGAGCGGGCCGAACACGTGAGCGGCGTCAAGGCCGAGACGATCCGCGAGATCGCCCAGATCATCGGCGACCACCCGACCAAGTTCGCCTCGCACAACTGGAGGGCGGCCGGCGCCGGCAACCTGGGCGGCTGGCAGGTGGCTCGCTGCCTGTTCTTCCTGAACGTGCTCACCGGGTCGGTGGCCACCAAGGGCGGCACCGCCGGCAACGGCTGGAACAAGTTCGTCCCACAGCCGCCCAAGGGCGGCCAGCCGATCACCTCGTGGAACGAGATGACCTGGCCCAAGGAGTACCCGCTCGCGTACCACGAGATGTCGATCCTGCTCCCCCACTTCCTCAACGAGGGCCGCGGCAAGCTCGACACCTACTTCAGCCGGGTCTACAACCCGATCTGGACCAACCCCGACGGGTTCTCGTGGATGGAGGCGCTGCTCGACGAGAGCAAGGTCGAATGCCATGTCGCGCTCACGCCGACGTGGTCCGAGACGTCGTGGTACGCCGATTACGTGCTGCCGATGGGGCTCGGTTCCGAGCGTCACGACATCGCCAGCTTCGAGACCCATGCCGGCCGGTGGATCGGGTTCCGCCAGCCGGTCATGCGCCGCTACGCCGAGTTGCAGGGCGACGAGGTCGGCCCCGAGCGCCGCACCCACGAGTTCAACAAGGGCGAGGTGTGGGAGGAGAACGAGTTCTGGATCGACCTGTCGTGGCGGATCGACCCCGACGGCTCGCTCGGTGTGCGCCACTTCTTCGAGAGCGACGAACGCCCCGGCACGCCGATGGGCGTCGACGAGTACTACGGGCGGATGTTCGCCGACAGCGTCCCCGGCCTGGCGCAGGACGCGGCCGCGGCCGGGGTCACCCCGCTCGAGTACATGCGTGACCGCGGCGCCTACGCCGTGCCCGGCGACATGTACCAGCCGTACGAGAAGTCGGTGTCCGCCGAGGCGGTCGCCGACTGCACCAAGGACGCCACCGGCGTGTTCCGCAAGCCCGGCACGATCGGCACGTGGGACGGCAGCGACGAGACGCTCGACGGCCTGACGCTCGCCAAGCTGGGCGACGGCTCGCCGGCGATCGAGATCGACGGCGAGATCAAAGAGGGGTTCCCGACCCCGTCCAAGAAGCTCGAGCTGTTCTCGACCACCCTCAAGGACTGGGGCTGGCCCGAGTACGCGACCCCGAAGTGGATCCCGTCGCACGTGCACTGGGAAGACCTCGACATGGCGGGCAACGAGCGGATCCTGCTGCCGACGTTCCGGATCCCGACGCTGATCCACACCCGCTCGGGCAACTCGAAGTGGCTCAACGAGATCAGCCACCGGCATCCGCTGTGGATCCATCCCAGCGACGCCGAGGTGCTCGGCATCGAGGAGGAAGGCCTGGTGCGGATCACCACGCGGATCGGTCACTTCGTGATCACGGCGTGGCGCACCGAGGGCATCCGCCCCGGCGTCGTGGCCGCCTCGCACCACATGGGCCGCTGGCGGATCGAGGAGGACAAGGCCCGCTCGTTCAGCTCGGGAAAGGCCAGGATCGACCACGACGGCACGAACTGGAAGCTCACCCGCGAGCACGGCATGCGCACCTGGGACTCGGGGCCCGACGGCGACCCCGACACCCAGCGGATCTGGTGGAACGACACCGGCGTGCACCAGAACCTCACCTTCTCGGTGCAGCCCGACCCGATCTCGGGCATGCAGTGCTGGCACCAGCGGGTGCGGGTCACCCCGGCCGAAGCGGGCGACGCCTACGGCGACGTGGTCGTCGACACCGCCAAGTCGCGCGAGGCCTACCTCGACTGGCTCTCCAAGACCCGTCCGGCGCCCGGCCCGAACGGGCTGCGGCGTCCGCTCTGGTACGCCCGGCCGCTCAAGCCCGAGCCGAGTGCATATCGGGCCACTCCCCCCGCTGGCTAGTGTTCGATGTCGACGGTCGGGCCGATCGTGTCCACCCACGACCGCCGCCGGACCCACGCCCGACGACCATGACTGGCGAACCATGACCGACGACTTCACTCCCGGGGCGCTGCCGCTCGATCGTCACGGCGAGCTGCCGCTGTGGGCGCAGCTCGAGCGCGAGCTGCGGCGGCGCATGGACCGCGGCGAGTTCGCCACCCGGTTCCCCACCGACCGCGAGCTGATGGACATCTACGGCGTCAGCCGTCACACCGCCCGTCACGCGGTGGGTGCGATCGGGGCCGACGGCATCCTGCGACGGTCGCGAGGCGTGGGCACGTCGGTCGACCAACGCACCTTCGAACGGTCGCTCGGTTCGCTGTACAGCCTGTTCCAGGTGGTCGAGGAGTCGGGTGTCGTGCAGCACAGCCGGGTGCGCCGGCTCGAGCTGGTCACCGACGCCGACGCCGCCCACCAGCTCGGGCTCGCCCCCGACACCGCGCTGGTGTTGATCGACCGGTTGCGTTTCGCCGGTGACGAACCGTTGGCGATCGATCGCATCTGGTTGCCCGCCGACCTCGGCGCCGACCTGCTCGACGTCGACTTCACCCACACCTCGCTCTACAACGAGCTCGAACGCACCACCGGCAAACGCCCCAACGAGGGCTGGGAGCGGATCCACCCGCGGATCCCCGACGCGGAGCAGCGGGCCACGCTCGAACTCAACGCCGACGAGGCGTTGTTCTGCATCGAGCGGCTGGGCACCCACCACGGCGAACCCATCGAGTGGCGCATCACGGCGATCCGCGGTGACCGCTTCACGTTCGTGGCCGACTGGACCGCCGGCCAACGCAACGACCTGCGCCTGCAGATGCTCGGGTGACCCGGTGCCCGAACTGCACCCCGACCTGCGCCACGTGTCGACGCTGGTGGGCACCTGGACCGGCACCGGCCGTGGCACCTACCCCACGATCGAGCCGTTCGACTACGCCGAGTCGGTGACGTTCGGGCATGTCGGCAAGCCCTTCCTCGCGTACCAGCAGCGCACCCGGTCGCTCGGTGCAGGCGGCCGTCCCGGCCAACCGATGCACGCCGAGTCGGGCTACTGGAGGTTCCCGACGACCGGACGCGTCGAGGCCGTGCTGAGCCACCCCACCGGGGTCGCCGAGATCGACGAGGGCACGATCGAGGTGGCGATCGACGGCGCGCTGATCATGCACCTCACCAGCACCCACGTCGCCCTCAGCGCCACCGCCAAGACGGTCACCTCGATCGAGCGCATGCTGCGCGTGCACGGCGACACGCTGACCTACCGCGTCGGCATGGCCGCCGTCGGTCTGCCACTCCAGGTGCACCTGACCGGCACGCTGGTGCGCGAATACCCCGACTGACGCGCCGGCGGCCGCAGTTCGTACGCTGACGGCATGACCGCTGCCTCCCGTTCCGTTGTCATCGTCGACGCGCTGCGCACCCCGATCGGGCGGCGCGGCGGAGGTCTCTCGACCCTGCACCCCGCCGAGGTGCTGTCGCAGGTGCAGTCGGCGCTGATCGCGCGGGCGGACATCGACCCCGCCGAGGTCGGCCAGGTGGTCGGCGGATGCGTCAGCCAGGTCGGCGAGCAGAGCTTCAACATCACCCGTACCGCCTGGCTGGCGGCCGGTCTCCCGCTCGAGACCGCCGCCACCACCGTCGACACCCAGTGCGGTTCCAGCCAGCAGGCGACCAACCTCGCCGCGTCGCTGATCGGGTCCGGGGTCGTCGACGTCGCGGTCGCCTGCGGCGTCGAGACGATGAGCCGGATCCCGATCGGGTCCAACTCGTCGC
Organism: Ilumatobacter sp.; assembly: GCA_036526035.1. Lineage (GTDB taxonomy): Bacteria > Actinomycetota > Acidimicrobiia > Acidimicrobiales > Ilumatobacteraceae > Ilumatobacter. The sequence goes on from DATCZG010000010.1 coordinate 42,095, forward strand.
GGAAGCTCGGGCTCGGCTCGCCGATCCCGACGTCGTACTTCGGCCGGTACGAGATGACGTCGCAGTTCGAGGGCGCCGAGCGGATCGCCGACCGGTGGGGCATCACCCGCGACGACGCCGACCAGTTCGGTCTCGACTCACAGCAGCGGGCGGCGCGAGCGTGGGCCGAGGGCCGCTTCGACGGGCAATACATCGAGATCGAGGCGCCCGACGTCGACGAGGAGGGCCAGCCGACCGGCACGACCCACACCGTGGCCCGCGACGAGGGCCTGCGCGAGACCAGCCTCGACAAGCTCGCCGCCCTCAAGCCGGTGGCCCGCGAGCACGGCGTGCACACCGCCGGCAACTCGTCGCAGATCTCCGACGGCGCAGCGGCGGTGTTGATGATGACCGAGGACAAGGCCGCCGAACTCGGCTTCGCCCCGCGCGCCCGGGTGGTCGACACGTGCCTCGTCGGTGTCGACCCGGTGCTGATGCTGACCGGCCCGATCGATGCCACCCGGCGGCTGCTCGGGCGCACCGGGATGGCGATCGACGACATCGACGTGTTCGAGATCAACGAGGCGTTCGCCTCGGTCGTGTTGGCGTGGGCGAAGGAGCTCGGTGCCGATCCCGCCACGACCAACCCGAACGGCGGCGCGATCGCGCTCGGCCACCCGCTCGGCGGCACCGGGGCGTTCTTGCTGACGAAGGCGCTCTACGAGCTCGAACGCACCAGCGGCCGCTACGGGCTGATCTCGATGTGCTGCGGTGGCGGCCTCGGCACCGGCACCGTCATCGAGCGACTCTGAGCGTCGCCGGTCGCCACTCGGCCCTCCCCGGCCCCACCGCACACCGTTCGGGTAGAACTGGCGTGTGAACCGCTGCGCGTCGCTCGTGGTCGTCGGCCTCGTGCTGGCCGGGTGCCGCACCGGCGGCGGCGGGCCCGCCGGTGGTGGCGGGGTGCCGGCCGACGCGCCGACGCCGGCCGACGCGATCGTCGAGCGCATCGTCGACGGCGACACGATCGACGTCGTCATCGACGGGCGCACCGACCGGGTGCGGCTGACCGGCATCGACACGCCCGAGGTGGCCCGGCCGGCGAGCGCGTCGCGGCCCGCCACCGACGGCGAGTGCTTCGGCGACGAGGCCACCCGGTTCACCAGCGGCCTGCTGCCGGCGGGCACGCCGGTGCGGCTCGAACGCGACATCGTGGCCCGCGACGACTACGGCCGGCTGCTGGCATACGTCTACCGCGCCGCCGACGGCATCTTCGTCAACTACGAGATCGTCCGCCAGGGCTACGCCCAGCCCCTCACGATCCCGCCCAACGACACGTTCGCCGACCTCATCGTGCAGGCCGCCCGGGCGGCAGAGCGCGACGGCGTCGGGCTGTGGTCGGCCTGTGCCGGCTGACCCGCCGGGTGGCCCGGTGGCCGACGCGGTCGCCGGGCGCGGCCACCGTGTGCCACAGTGACCGCCGTGCTCGACCTGCGACATCGCTTCCCCGGAATCACCGAAGGCCGCCATCAGGGGTGGGCCCGCTTCGACGGGCCGGCGGGCACACAGGTGCTCGACACCGCGATCGAGGCCGCTGCCGCCTGGCAGCGCAGCGGCGACAACGCCAACAGCCACGGGTCGTTCGCCGCCGCCGAGGCCTGCGACGCCCTGTTCGAGGGCACCCAGGCGACGATCGGCCGGCTGGTCGGCGCCGACCCCGCCGGGGTGATGTTCGGGCCCTCCACCACGGCCAACGTCTTCTCGATCACCCGGGCGATCGGCCACGACCTGCGCCCCGGCGACGAGATCGTGTGCACCCGACTCGATCACGACTCGAACGTCGCCCCGTGGCTGCTGATCGCAAACGACAGCGGGGCGACCGTGCGGTTCGCCGAGTTCGACCCGGCGACCGGTCGGCTGCCGGTCGAGGCGGTGACCTCGCTGCTCGGCGAACGCACCCGCTGGGTCGCGGTCACCGGCGCCAGCAACGCGATCGGCACGATGCCCGACGTCACGGCGATCACCGCCGCGGCCCACGAGGCCGGTGCCCTGGTGGTGGTCGACGGGGTGCACCTCACCCCGCACGCCCCGGTCGACCTGCGGGCGATCGGGTGCGACGTCTACTCGACCAGCTCGTACAAGTGGTACGGCCCGCACGCCGCCGCGACCTGGATCGAGCCGGGCCTGCTCGACCGGCTGCACGCCTACAAGGTGCGGCCGGCCGACGATCACGGGCCGGGCCGGCTGATGCTGGGTACGCCGTCCTACGAGAGCCTGGCGGCGATCGACGCCGCCGCGAACTTCCTGCTCGACACCGGGATGGCGACGATCGCCGCCCACGAACGAAGGCTGTTCGCGAGGCTGCTCGAAGGGTTGGTGGCCGACGAGCGGGTCACCGTGTACGGGCCGCACGACCTTGCCGACCGGGCCCCCACGCTGGCGTTCAACGTCGCCGGTCACGACCCGGCCGACGTGGCGCGGCGCCTCGCTGCCGAACGCATCGCGGTGTGGGACGGCAACTACTACGCGGTCGAGGCGATGGCCGCGCTCGGCATCGCCGGGGCGGTCCGCGCCGGCATCGCGGTGTACCTCACCGACGACGACGTCGACCGTCTCGTCGATGCCGTCCGTCGACTCTGAGGTCACCGGGATAGCGTCTCACCCGTGAGCGCGCTCGCCGAACGTCTCGGGCACCCTGGTGACGCACGGCTGCTGATCATCTCGTGCGACGACCTCGGGTCGTGCCACGCCGCCAACATCGGCGTCTACGAGGCGATCCGTGACGGTCTCGCCACCTGCGCCTCGATCATGGTGCCGGCACCCTGGGCGCGCCACGCCGCCGAGATGTACACCCCCGGCGACGACATCGGCGTCCACCTCACGCTCAACGCCGAGCATCCGATGTACCGCTGGGGTCCGCTCACCCACGCTCCCTCGCTGCTGTCGGGCGAAGGAGGCTTCCCCCGTACGATCGACGACCTCTGGGATCACGCCGACGCCGACGAGGTGCACCGCGAGCTCAAGGCCCAGATCAGCCGGGCGATCGCCTGGGGTATCGACGTCAGCCACCTGGCGCCGCACCTGACGGCGATCACGCTGCGCCCCGAGTTCTTCGACATCTACGTCGAGTTGGCCGCCGAGTTCCGGCTGCCGATCCGCTTGCCGTCGACCATCTCGGAGGTCGCCGTCGGGTTCCCGTTCCGCCGCCTCGCCGCCGACGCCGGGCTGGTGTTCCCCGACCATTTCGACCACGACTGGCGCGCCGGTTCGCGTCAACGGGTCCTCGACGCCGTCCGCAACCTGCAGCCGGGCGTCACCGAACTGCACGTGCAGCCGGCGATCGACACGCCCGAGGTGCGCGCCCTCAGCCCGCACGCCGGCCAGTGGGTCGACGACCACGAGTTCGTCACCGCCGATCCGACGCTGGGCACCCTGATCGACCAGGCGGGCGCGGTGCTGATCGGCTACCGCGAGCTCAGGGCTGCGATGCGAGCCGGCTGAGCGCCGAGGTCGCCGCGCCCGACCTCAACGTCTCGAGCACCACCCCCGTGTGGCCGGTGGCCTTGAGACGGCCGCGCATGAACTCGACGGTGGCGTCGAAGCCGGAAGCGGCGGCGACGTCGGCGGGCACCGAGAACACGACCTCGGCGTCGTCGGGGCCGTCGACCCGCTCGTCGTTCTTGGCGACCACGACCCGGTACTGCACGCTCATCGGCCCGGCGCGGCCTCGGCCGCGACGGCCGGAGTGTGGATGCCGGCGAACAGATCGCACTCGAGTCGGTCGCCGTCGTCGGCGACCGGGATGTCGCCGACCAGCGACCGGGCGAGGATCCAGTCCTCCCAGGGGTAGATCTCGGCCAACTCGGCGTCGGACAGACCGAACCAGAACGCCGCGGTGGGATCGACCTGGGTGGCATGGGCCAGCAGCGACCGGGTGCGCGCCCACAGGTACTCGCCGACCTCGATGTGGGTCGTGACGCGATGGTCGGTGTCGGGGCGCTCGAGCCACTTGTGATCGAACGGTGATTCACCGCGGTGGCGCAGCAGACCTTCGTGCACGGCGACCAGGCGGCGTTTGCTCCACGTGGTGTAGTACAGCTTGAGCGGCTGGTACGGCTCGCCCGACTCGGGATACCACTCGGGGTCACCGGCGCGGTCGAAGGCGAGCACCGAGATCTCGTGGACCTTGAGGTGATCGGGGTGCGGATAGCCCTCCTGGTCGTCGTTGTAGGTGATGACCACCTGGGGCTTGGTGCGCCGGATCACGGCGACCAGGCGGCCGGTGGCCTCGTCGACGTCGGCCTGGTGGAAGCAGTCGGGGTGGGCGTTCGGCTCGGTGTCGGCCATGCCCGAGTCGCGGTAGCCCAACATCACGACCTCGTCGAACCCGATCACCGCCGCCGAAGCCGCCAACTCGGCGGGTCGCAGCGATGCCACGAGCGTCTTCTCCTGCTCGGGGGTGAGACCGTGGAACGGCTGGCCGGGCTCGCGCAGCGTCGGGTTCTGCAGGTCGCCCTCCTCGCCGCCCGTGCAGCACACCAGCACCGTGCGAACCCCGTCGGCGTGGTACTTGGCGAGCGTCGGGGCGCCCTTGGATGCCTCGTCGTCGGGATGGGCGTGCACGGTGAGGATCGTGGGTGGATCGGCGATCACCCGTGCAACGCTACCCGGCCGGCAGGCCCCGACGGCGACGGGCCGCGGTGGGCGCGACTGGGTACGCTCGGCGCCGATGCGCCGCCCCACCACCATCACGCTGCCGATGATCGCAGCGGTCGTGATCTCGGCGTGCGCCACCGGCGACGGACGCGACCTCGCCGCGCCGGTGTTCGCGCCGCCCGTGATCACCACCACCACCACGACCCTGCCGAACGTGGTCGCCGACCGGGTGCCCACGACGGTGTTCGAGCTGGTCGCGCCGTGGCAGGACGGCACCGCCGTTGCGGTACGCCACACCTGCGACGGAGCCGGCCTGCCGCCGGCGCTGAACTGGTCGGGGGTGCCCGCCGACGCCGTCGAGCTGGCCGTCACCGCGGTCGATCTCGATGCCCTCGACTTCGTGCACTGGATCGTGTTCGGGATCGACCCGGCAACGACCGGCCTGGGCGTTGGCGACCAGCGCCTGCCGGGCACCGAGGGCCCCAACTCGGCGGGGACGCTCGGCTGGACCGCGCCGTGCCCACCGGCCGGTGACGAACACGTCTACCAGTTCACGGTGCACGCCCTCGACCGGCCGCTGACCGTCGGCGACGAGGCGTCCCCGGTCGAGATCCTGGCGATGCTGAACCTGCTGGCGATCGACCAGGCCTGGATCTCGGGCACCTACGCCCGTGCCGCGGGCTGAACCGGCCGGCCGCTACCCTGACCCGGTGGGTAGCAGCGAGGTGGTCGACGTCGAGCTCGAACGCGACACCGAGCTGCGGGTCACCTACGACGACGGGGTCACGGCGACCTTCGCGTTGCCGGCGCTGCGCCGCAACTGCCCGTGCGCCGGCTGCCGAGGCCGCCGCGAGCAGGGCCTCGACGCGTATTCCGGCGACCGCATCGCGGCCACGTCGGCCGAACTCCACGGCAACTGGGGCATCACCTTGCGCTGGTCGGACGGCCACGACACCGGCATCTACGGATGGGAACACCTGCGGCGCTGGTGGGACGCCCTCGAACTCTGAATACTCTCGGTGCCGATGTCGCTTCCCCCGCCACCACCCCCACAGCCGGCCGAGGCCGCGGTGTGCTACCGCCACCCGGCGCGCCCCACCGGCCGTCGCTGCACGCGGTGCGGGAGGTCGGCGTGCACGGAGTGCCTCGTGCAGGCGGCGGTCGGCAGCCACTGTCTCGAGTGCGCCCAGGCGGCGCGGCCCGGCGTCGGAACCCGCGCCCGTTTCTGGAGCGCCCGCCAAGCGGTGATGGTCACCAGGGCGTTGATCGCCGTCAACCTGGTGGTGTTCGTCTACGCCGTCGTGAGCGACCCGCGCAGCATCGGCGGCAGCTTCACCGACGTGCACCGCGACCTCGCGCTCAACGCCCAGCTGATCGACTTCGGTGGCGAGTGGTACCGGCTGGTCACGTCGGGGTTCCTGCACTACGGCATCATCCACCTCGGCTTCAACATGTATCTGCTCTACATGCTGGGCCAGATGCTCGAACCCAACCTCGGCCGGGTGCGGTTCCTGCTGGTCTACGTCGCCTCGCTGCTCGGCGGCTCGGCGGGCGCTTTGTTGCTCGAGCCGAACGGGCTCACCGCCGGCGCATCCGGGGCGGTGTTCGGGCTGATGGGGCTGGCCTTCGTGGGCTCCTACCTGCATGGTGTCAACCCGTTGAACACCTCGATCGGCACCTTGTTGATGTTGAACCTGTTCCTCACCTTCATGCTGCGCGACCAGATCTCGGTCGGCGGGCACCTCGGTGGCGCGGTGACCGGTGCGGTCTGTGCCTTCGCCGTGATGGCACCCCGGCAGCGGAACGTGCCACGCTGGGTCGGGTACGCGGTACCGGCGGCGGCGATCGTACTGGCGATCGCGTTGGCCACGATGGCCGTCGGCAGCGCCTGACCACCCCAGCGCCGGTGCGCAGTGTCACACCCCTCGCGCACGATGAGGACATGAGCACCACCGAGGCCCCCCTGCAACTCACCTTGTTGCCACCCTCCGGCGTTCCCGCCCAGTTCCGCCTCGACGCGGACACCCGTCGCCGGGGCCTGCAACACGTCAACGAGATCCGTCGGCTCCTCGCCGCCCGGCAGGCCGCCAAGCTCGCCGCGCTCGACCCGGCGCCCCGCCGGCCGATCCGTTCACGCGCCGCGTAGCCCTCGGCCGACGGTTCAGCCGGCCGACGGTGCCAGCGAGCACACGGCGTCCCAGTGGCTCACCGCCGGGTCGAACGGCAGGATCGCCAGCGAACTGGTGGTGACACCGTTGTCGAAGTATTCCTGGATCCGGGCCCGGCACCGTTCGGGCGTGCCGTGCACCACCAGGTCGTCCACCACCGAGTCGGGGATCTCCTCCAGGGCTCGCGCCCGGTCGCCCGCCTTCCACGCCGCCCACATCCCGGCGAGCTGGTCGCCGCGCCCCAGCCATTCCTGGAAGGCGGCGTACACCGGCACGTTCATGTAGGCGGCGATCGCCCTTCGGGCCCCGGCGCGCACCACCTCGGCGTTGTCGCTGGGGCACACGAAGATCCGCGCCACCAGCTCGCGTTCGTCGCCGCCGGCGCCCTCACGCACCGCCGCGGCCACCCGTGGAACGTCACCCGGTGCCAGCCAGTTCGTGATCGCGCCATCCGATTCGCGCCCGGCCATCTTGAGCATGCCCTCGCGCAGCGCGGCCACCACGATCGACGGTGGCTGCTCGGGCCGGATGCCCAGCCGGAACCCCTGGATCTCGAACGTGTCGTACCGCTTCGACACCTTCTCGCCGGTGAACGCGTCCCGCAGGAATCGCACCATGTCACGCACCTTCTGGTACGGCTGCTCGAACGGCACCCCGTTCCAACGCTCGACGATCACGTTCGACGACGAGCCGATCCCCAGCACGAACCGGCCGGGGGCGGCGTCGGCCAACGTCGCCGCGCTCTGAGCCATGCACGCCGGCGCCCGCGTGTAGGCGGGCAGGATCGCGGTGCCGAGGCGCAGGCGGGGCTCCCACACCGACGCCAACGCCAACGGTGTCAGGCCGTCACCGCCGTCTGACTCGGCGGTCCACACGTCGGTGAAGCCCATGTCGGCGAGCGCCACGACGCGGTCGCGCTGGGCGTGCAGCGGACCGGGCAGCGGGATGGTCATTCCGGGGCGGATCGGCAACGTCATGGCCCGACAGTAGGCGGCGCCGCCGGGACGAACGGAAGCGCACCGCCAGCCGACGGCCGCAGCGACATCGCCGAGGGCACGCCACCCGACAAGGGCACCTCGCCCGCCGCCCACGACACCTCCCCTGCCGACGGCGTCCGGCCCGACCGGGCGCGGCCGGCCGGTTCGGCGCCGGCGCCCGAGCCCGGGTAGGTTCCGGGCGTGACCGATACACCCTGGCAGGGCGACGCCTGCTCGTTGGTCGACGCATTCCGAGCCGGTGAGCGCAGCCCGCTCGAGGAACTCGCGGCGACCTACGCGGCGATCGCGGCGAGCGACCTGAACGCCTTCTCCCACCTGCACCGCGAGCAGGCCGAGGCGGCGGCCCGGGCGGCCGACCCGCACAAGCCGTTCGGTGGCGTGCCGATCGGCGTCAAGGAACTCGACCGGGTCGCCGGCTGGCCCGACACCCACGCCTCCGTCGTCTACCGCGACCAGATCGCCCCCGACACCGGCACCAACGTCGCCCGCATCCGCGATCTCGGCGGTGCCGTGCTGGCCGGACAGACCACCGCCAGCGAGTTCGGCGGCGTCAACGTCACCCGCACGGTGCTCAACGGCACCACCCACAACCCGTGGCAGCACGGCCGCACACCGGGCGGATCGTCGGGCGGTTCGGCCGCCGCGGTCGCGGGCGGGCTGGTCACGCTCGCCACCGGCGGCGACGGCGGCGGCTCGATCCGCATCCCGGCCGGGTTCGTGGGGATGGTCGGCCTCAAGGCCACCTACGGGCGGATCCCGCTGTCACCGGGGGCCCGGCTCGGCGCGATGACCGTCACCCACGGCTGCCTGTCGCGGTCGGTCCGCGACACCGCCCGATGGTTCGACGTCTGCAACGGCCACGATCCTCGTGAACCGCTCAGCCTGCCGCGTGTCGAGGGCTGGGAACGCGGGCTGGGCAGCCACCTCGACGAGCTGCGCGGCATGCGGGTCGCCGTCGTACCCGACTGGGGTGGGGCGGTCGTCTCGCCGGTGATGTGGGAACTGCTCGAGGAGGCGGCGATCGCGCTGATCGCCGACACCGCCATGGTGCGCGTCGACGACGTCGACACCGACCTGCCGCGCATGGGACGGGCCTGGTCGGTCGCCAACTCGGTCGGCCTCATCAACCAACTGCAGGCCCACTGGCCCGACTGCGCCGACGACCTCACACCCGAGATCAGGATCTCGATGGAGCGCGGGCCCGGACACTACGGGGCCGACGCCCGCATCAAGCTCGAGACCCGGCGCAGCGAACTGAACGAGAAGATGGCCCAGGTCTTCGACGTCGCCTCGGGCGGCGTCGACTTCGTGATCACCGCCAGCAATCCCGACGTCGCGTTCGACGCCGACGGGCCGCTGCCCGACACCTTCGGCGGCATCCGGGCGGGTGCCAGGATCAACGGCCGGCTCACATTCCCGGCGAACATGTACGGCAATCCGGCGATCTCGATCCCGGCCGGCTTCGTCGACGGACTGCCGATCGGCTTGCAGGTCAACGGCCGCCATTTCAGCGAGCCGCTGCTGCTCGACCTGGCGCTCACCGTCGAGCGCAACCGCCCGTGGCCACTCACGGTGCACGCCGCCCGCTGACCGGTCGTCGCATCGAGCGTCGCACACCGTATGCACTAGCTTGCAGCCATGAGAGTTGCCCTGACCGTCAACGACTTCTTGCGGCGCGCCGAGTTGCTGTACCCCGATCGCGTGGCGGTCGTCGACGACCCCGACCAACCTGCCGAGTCGTGGGGTTCGATCACCTACGCCGAGGTGGCTCGCCGGGCCAGGGCGCTGGCCGCCGGGCTCGACGCCCTCGGCATCGCACCGGGCGAGCGGGTGGCGATGCTCTCGCACAACTCGGCCCGCCTGCTGACCGCTCTGTTCGGGGTGTCGGGCTCGGGCCGGATCCTGGTGCCGATCAACTTCCGGCTGGTCGCCGAGGAGGTGAAGTACATCGTCGCCCACTCGGGCGCCCGGGTGCTGCTCGTCGATCCCGAGCTCGAGGCGGCGATGGCCGACGTCGAGTGCGAGATGAAGTGGACGATCGGCGCCGAGAGCGACGCCGTCTTGATGCGGTTCGACACCGAACCGGCGGCGTGGGACGGCGACGAGGACGCCACCGCCACGATCAACTACACCTCGGGCACCACGGCGCGCCCGAAGGGCGTGCAGCTGACCCACCGCAACGTGTGGCTCAACGCCTCGGTGTTCGGCTGGCACATGGGGGTCAGCGACCGCGACGTCTACCTCCACACGCTGCCCCAGTTCCACTGCAACGGCTGGGGCATGCTCTACGCCGTCACCGGCATGGGCGGCAAACACGTGATCCAGCGCAAGATCGACGGCGCCGAGATCCTGCGGCGCATCGACGAGCACGGGGTCACCTTGTGGTGTGGCGCTCCGGCGGTGCTGAACATCATCCTCGACGCCGCCGCCCAGTGGGACGGCCCGATCCCGGGTGCCGGGCGCGTGCGCTGCGTCGTCGCCGGAGCCGCGCCCCCGACGCGCACCATCGAGCGTTGCGAGACCGAGCTCGGCTGGCAGTTCAACCAGATCTACGGCCTCACCGAGACCGCACCCGTGCTGACGATCAACCGGTCCCGCGCCGAGTGGGACGACCTCACCGCCGGCGAACGCGCCATCAAGCTCAACCGGGCCGGTGGGGCCGTGGTCGGCTGCACGCTGGGGGTGCGACCCGACGGCGAGGTGATCGCCCAGGGCAACATGATCATGGACGGCTATTGGGCCCAACCCGACGCCACCGCCGATGCGATCCAGGACGGCTTCTTCCGCACCGGGGACGGCGGCTACCTCGACGACGCCAACTACGTCACCATCGCCGACCGCAAGAAGGACGTCATCATCACCGGCGGCGAGAACGTCAGCTCGATCGAGGTCGAGGACGCGATCTTCCAGCACCCCGACGTCACCGAAGTGGCGGTGATCGGCATCCCCGACGACAAGTGGGGCGAGTTGGTCACCGCGCTCGTCGTGAAGACGGCCGGCTCCGCCCTCAGCGAGGCCGACGTGATCGCCTGGACCAAGCAGAAGTTGGCCGGCTACAAGTGCCCCAAGAAGGTCGAGTTCCGCGACGAGCTGGCCCGCACCGCCACCGGCAAGCTGCAGAAGTTCAAACTCCGGGCGCCGTTCTGGGAGGGCTACGAACGGCAGGTCAACTGACCGCCCGCCGGCCGGCACCCCGAGGCCACAGAAGCCCGTCATGACCGCCGGCGGATCCACCATCGTCACGATCACCGGCACCGGATGCCCGGTGCCGTCACCCGACCGGGCCGGCCCCGGTGTGCTGGTGCGCTCGGGCCCCGTCGCCTTGCAGTTCGACGCCGGACGCTCGACCGTGCAGCGCCTGGCGCAGTGCGGCCTGTGGCCCAACGATCTGACCGCGCTGTTCGTCACCCACCACCACAGCGACCATCTGACCGGCCTCGCCGACCTGGTGCTGACGCGGTGGGTGATGGACCGCAGCGGCGACGGACGACCGCTGCCGATCGTCGCACCGACCGGGCCGGCGACGAGGTTCGTCGAACGGATGCTCGACCCGTGGATCGACGACATCGCGGTGCGCAACGAGCACACCGGGCGCGGCACCCGGCCCGACCCCGAGATCGTCGGCTTCGACCTGCCGTCGGTGCCCACGGTGGTGTGGCAGCACGACGACGTCACCGTCAGCGCGATGCAGGTGCGCCACGAGCCGGTTCCCGCCGCCGTCGGCTACCGGATCGACACCCCGCACGGCCGCATCGCGATCACCGGCGACACGCTGGTGTGCGACGAGGTCGCGATGCTCGCCGAAGGCGCCGACGTGCTCGTCTACGAGGCGATGCGCTTCGAGCCGATCGAACAGCTGCCCGCCCACCGACGGTTCGTCCTCGACTACCACGCCGACACCCGCCTGATCGGCACCCAGGCCGCCGCGCTCGGCGTCGGCACGCTCGTGCTGACCCACCTGATCCCCGAACCGGTCGACGAGGCGGCCCGTCAGCGGTTCGTCGCCGACGTCCGCGGCGGCGGCTTCGACGGCACGCTGATCGTCGCCGACGACCTCGCGTCGGTCACGCTGCCCGCCGGCCGCTGAGCCGGCCCGGTGTCATTCGACGGTCGAGTAGGTGGTGGAGCGGTCGACGGCCGCCCGGCCCCGCACCTCGTCGACGCAGGCCCGCAGGGCCGCCAGGTACTCGTCGATCACCTCGGTGTTCGAGTTGCTGACCGTCGCATGCAGCGAGTCCGGAGGGCCCTGCCGGTCGAGCAGCCAACCCCGCGCCGCCAGCGCGTCGCCGAGCGCGAACACGTCGATCGGATCGGCGGCCGCCGGGTCGGCCGACAGCGCGACCAGGTGGAACCGACCGTCACCGAGCACCCGGATGCCGTCGATCGCGGCGATACCGGCGCGCACGCGCTCGGCGTTGTCGAGCGCCCGGCGGGTCAGTTCGAGGTAGCCGTCGGTGCCGAGGTGCTGCATCACCGCCCACGCCGCCGCCATCGGCAACCCGCTGCGGGTGCCCTGCAGGTTGGGCGAGCCGTAGAGCCCGCCCAGCCAGCCGTCGAACACCCAGGTCTGGTAGCGCCGCAGCTCCCTCGTGCGGTGCAGGATCACCGACACGCCCTTGGGCGCATAGCCGAGCTTGTGCACGTCGGCCGAGATCGAGTGCACGCCGTCGACCCGGAAGTCCCACGGCGGCACGTCGTGGCCGAGCATCTCGGCGAAGGGCAGCACGAACCCGCCCATGCACGCGTCGACGTGGCAGTTGGCGCCGACCGCCGCCGCGAGCGCGGCGATCTCGGGGATCGGGTCGACGACACCCTGCGGGTACTGGGGGGCCGAGCCCACCACCAGCACCGTGCGCTCGTTGACCGCGGCCGCCATCGCCTCGACGTCCGCCGTCCAGTCGTCGCGCACCGCTGTGGTGTGGATCACCATGTCGTACATGTGGGCCGACTTGTGGAACGCGGCATGGGCCGACTCGGCGACGACGATCTCGCCCGACCGGATGCCCCGCTCGGCCCGACCGCGCTCGCGCGCCGCGAGCACGGCGCACTGGATCGATTCGGTGCCCCCGCTGGTGAGGAACCCGGCGGCCGTGTCGGGCCCGTGCAGCAGGTCGGCGGTGAACCCGACGACCTCGGACTGGATCCGGCCGAGCGACGGGAACGCCTTGATGTTGAGCGCGTTCTCGTGCAGGTACAGCAGCGCCGCCCGCTCGGCGACCTCGTGCACCCCCGGACCCCCGTCGTACACCAGGCCGAACGTGCGTCCCTCCCGCCAGCGGGCGTCGTTCGACCGCATCGCCTCGAGCTCGGCGATCACATCGTCGGCGGCGCGGCCGTGGCGGGGCATCTGCATCCACCGATCTTCGCGCCCCGGGCCGTTCGGCGACGAGGCACCGTCGGGTTCTCGGCGCCCTGTACCCGTCGGCCACCGCGGCATCGGGTGGCGACGATCGGGCCGGCGGCGACAGCCATCACACCCGAGCCGGCGCGATCTGTCACCCGTCGGCGGCGCCGGCCGGTCAGTGATCGAGCACGGCGCGCGCCACCAGATCGGTGCCGAACGACGTCAGGATCGCCAGGTACAGCAGCCCGGTGGCGGCCATCACCGCCGAGTACTCGCGTTCGCGCAGGGCGGCGCGGGTGACACCCACCAACACGATGGTGGCCACCGCGCAGGCGCCCCAGAACCAGCCGAGCACCCCGCCCCAGCCGTCGTCGACGGCGCCCGACCACACGCTGAACATGCCGGTCGGCAGCAGCAACGAGATCACCTCGACCGGCCACACCCAGCCGAGCGCACCCACCAGTTCGTTGAGGAGCCGGCGCGGCAGGCCGGGCTGCGTGAGGTACCAGTGCCCGAGCAACATCGCGTCGGTGATCGCCCCGAGGAACGCCGCGCCGGCCAGGGTGCGCAGCAGCGACACGGCGGTGGCGCCACCACCGTCGGGTGCGGCGTCGAGCGCGGCGACGACCAGGCCGACCACCCCGATCAGCACCGGGACCAGGTCGAGCACCGGCGGGAACTCGGGCCCGCCGCCGGCCCCCGCTGCCGGCGGCTGCCCCGGGGACCGCTCGATGCCGGTCATCGCGGCGACCCGCGCCGTGCGCCGGTCGTGCTCGCTCCGGTGCCCGCTGACCCCGGCCGACCGCCGGGCGACCGACACCGCCAGCACCCCCAGGCACGCCAGCGCGACCCCGGCCGAGGCGATCTCGCGGGCCGGCACCGTGCCGTAACGCACGCCGGCGGCGACCGCCCCGGCGGCGAGCACGGCGTACACGCCGCGCAGCAGCCACCCGTAGCCGAGGCTGACCTCGCGGCGGCGGGTGGTGAACCAGCAGAACGCCATGCCACCGACCGCCCACTGCAGCAGCACCGTGGCGGCGTCGAGGCGAATCACGAGGTCGCAGGGTAACGCCCTAGCCTGTGGCCTCCATGCCGTCATTCCGCCGCTGGACGCTGCTGCCGGCCGCCCTCGCCGCCCTCGTGGGCCCGGCCTGCGCGACGGGTGAGCGGCCCACGCTGGTGCCGGTGGCGGCGCTCGCCGACCCGCCCGCCGACACCGTGGCGTCGCACCTCGAGCGCGCCCGTTCGGCCGATTTCACCGCCACCTACGACATCGTCCCGTCGACGACGGGCCTCGCCACCAAGGCGACGGTCGCCAAGCGCGGCGACCGCCTGCGGGTCACCATCGGCGATGTCGTGTTCACGACCGACGGCACCGACGCCTCGACCTGCCGGGGCCCCGACCAGGTCTGCACCGACGCACTCGACGACGCCCGGGTGAGCGATCTCAACGTGACGCACCTGTTCTGGGGCCCGGCGTTCACGCGCCGGCTCGAACTCGACGCCGCCCGGCGGATCGGCCCCAGCGTCGGGTCGACCGCCGTGATCGCCGACCGCCCGGCGGTGTGCGTCGACATCGTGTTGCCCAGCGCACCGATGGGCACCGGCGTCGTCACCTACTGCGCCGTCGGTGACGGCCCGCTGGCGCGCTACTTCGGCGCCGACGTGAGCATCGAACTGACGTCGTTCTCGATCGACGTCGCCGAGTCGGCCCTCACCGGCTGAGCGCCCTCGCGCGACGGTCCGGTCGAGCGGCGGGCCGAGCGACGGTCAGCCGACCGACACCAGCGCGTGGTCGGCGCGGTTGAGGGCCATCGGCCCCTGCGCCGTGGCCACCACGATGTCCTCGAGCCGCATCCCCCACTTGCCCGGCACGTAGATGCCCGGCTCGACGCTGAACGCGTGCCCGGCCGCCAACGGTGCCCGGTTGCCCTGCACGATGTACGGGTCTTCGTGCTCTTCGAGGCCGATGCCGTGACCGGTGCGGTGCACGAAGAAGTCGCCGTACCCGGCGTCGGAGATCGCGTCGCGCGCCGCGCTGTCGACCGCCTCGCACGCCGTGCCCACCGTGGCGCTCTGCACCGAACGGCGCTGTGCGTCGTGCAGCACCGCATACGCCTCGGCGACGTCGGCGGGGATCTCGCCGGTGACCACGCACCGCGTGATGTCGGAGCAGTACCCGTTCATCGTGCCGCCGAAGTCGCACAGCACGATCTCGTTCTCGGCGATCACCCGCGACCCGGCGTGATGGTGGGGACTCGCCGCGTTCTCACCGGCCGCGACGATCGCGAAGTTGACCTTCTGGTGGCCCTCGGCGACGATCCGCGCCGACAGTTCGGCCGACACCGCGGCCTCGGTGCGGCCGACGAGCGGGATGTGGCCGGCCTGCAACTCGGCGGCGATGCGGTCGACGGCGGCGGCCGCTGCGGCGAGCGCGTCGACCTCGGCGGCGTCCTTGACCATCCGCAGCGGGCCGACGACGTCGACGGCCCGCCGGTAGCGGGCACCCGGCAGCTGCGGCAGCAGCTCGACCAGGAACCGGGCCCACATCTGATCGCCGACGGCGACCTGGCGGGCGCCGGCGGCGAGGCCGGCGACCAGCGCGGTCGGGTCGTCGGTCTCGTTCCACGGCAGCATCTCGAACACGCCGGGCTGCTCGACGACCCGCGGTGCCTCGAGCCGCGGGATCACGAGCGTGGCGTCGCCGTCACGGGGGACGACGAGCATCGTCAGCCGCTCGAGCGGCATCGCGAGATAGCCCGTGAGATACGGCAGGTCGTGGCCCACCGACAACAGCAGCGCGTCGACGCCCTGCTCGGTCATCGCGGCACGCACCTTCGCCAACCGGTCGAGATGGATCTGGCTCACCCCACCAGCGTAACGACCGCCCGGGCCGCGGACGTGCGCCCGGTTCGCCGGTTCTGCCGCCGGCCCCGCCAGCGGCCCCCGCTAGGGACGCGAGCGGGCGATGCCGATCACGGCGTCGAGCGCCGCCGGGTCTTTCAGGGCGCCGCGGCTGGCCACCTGTTCGGGGTCGGCGCCGCGCAGGATCCGCTTCACCGGCAGCTCGAGCTTCTTGCCGCTGAGCGTGGTGGGGATGGCGTCGACGCGGTGGATCTCGTCGGGGACGTGGCGGGGCGACAGCCCCGTGCGGATGCCCGTCCGGATCCGCGCCCGCGTCTCGTCGTCGAGCTCGACCCCCTCGGCCAGCACGACGAACAGCACCAGCGTGCCGGGGTCGTCGGCGGCCGGCGCCTCGAGGTGCACCACCAGGCTGTCGAGCACCCCGGCGATCGACTCGGTGACCCGGTAGATCTCGGCGGTGCCGACCCGCACGCCGCCGCGGTTGAGCGTCGCGTCCGAGCGGCCGGTGATCAGGCAGCTGCCGCGTTCGGTGATCGTGATCCAGTCGCCGTGGCGCCAGACACCCGGGTAGTGCTCGAAGTAGGCGGCCCGGTAGCGCGAACCGTCGGTGTCGCCCCAGAAGCCGACCGGCATCGACGGCATCGGTTGGGTGAGCACCAGTTCGCCCTGCGTGCCGACCACCGTGCGGCCCTCCTCGTCGAACGCCCGCACGGCGGCGCCGAGGTAGCTGCACGGGATCTCGCCCTCCCACACCGGCGTCAGTGGGCTGCCGCCGACGAACGCCGAACACACATCGGTCCCGCCCGAGATCGGCGACACCATGGCGTCGGGCGACACCGACTCGTGGATCCACACGAACGCCTCGGCCGGCAGCGGCGCACCGGTCGAGCCGACGGCGCGCAGCGCCGACAGGTCGTAGCGTTCGCCGGGCTCGATGCCGGCCCGCCGGCAGGCGGTGAAGAACGGGGCGCCGCCGCCGAACCAGGTGATCTGCTCGTCGGCGGCGAGGCGCCACAGCGTGTCGGGGCCGTCGTGGTTCGGGTCACCGTCGAACAGCACCAACCGGGCGCCCACGAGCAGCCCCGAGACGAGGTAGTTCCACATCATCCAGCCGGTGGTGGTGAACCAGAAGAAGCGGTCCGACGCCCGCATGTCGCTGTGCAGGCCGATCACCTTGAGGTGCTCGAGCAACACGCCGCCATGGCCGTGCAGGATCGGTTTGGGCAGCCCGGTGGTGCCCGACGAGTACAGCACGTACAGCGGGTGCTCGGGCGCGACCTGGACGAACTCGAGCGGCGCGTGCTCGGCCGCCAGCATCGACCAGGCGATGGTCGACCCGGGCCCGGTGTCGGGGCCGGTGTCGAGGCCGGTGTCGGACAGGTACGGCACCATGACGGTGTGGGTGAGGCTCGGCAGCCCGGCGCGGATCGCCGCCAGCTCGTCGACCCGGCTGACGGCGTGGCGGCCGTAGCGGTACCCGTCGACCGCCAACAGCACCTTCGGCTCGACCTGGCTGAACCGGTCGAGCACGGCCTGTACACCGAACTCGGGCGCACACGAGGTCCAGGTGGCGCCGAGGCTCGAGGTCGCCAAGAAGGCGATGATCGTCTCGGGGATGTTCGGCAGGTAGGCCGCGACCCGATCGCCTTCGCCCACCCCGAGCCGCACCAGCCCGACGCGCACCCGCGCCACCTGGTCGGCCAGCTCGTCCCAGGTGATCGCGACCCGGGCGCGCGACTGCGACACGGCCGTGATCGCCGGTTCGCCGCCGCGGCCCTCGCCGCCGCGCAGGGCGTGCTCGGCGTAGTTGAGGCGCGCCCCGCCGAACCAGCGGGCGCCGGGCATCACCCGCTGGTCGAGCACCTGCTCGTACGGTCGCGACGCCTGTACGTCGAAGAACTCCCACACCGCTTCCCAGCAGGCCTCGAGGCCGTCCGCGATCGACCATTGCCACAGCGCGTCGTAGTCGTCGAAGACCAGGCCCGAACGGGCCTCGCAGAACTCGAGGAACTGCCCGAGCCGGGTCGACGTTCGGGCATCTGCGGGCGGCATCCAGAGAACTCGCGGTGTCATCGTCGAGCAGTCTCGCACGCGTCGGCGCCGGCACAGTTCCCCGGGCGACGCCGTCGTTGGCCGAACCGGCCCCGGCGTCGTAACGTACGCCAGATGGGATCACTGATCGACTTCACCAGCAACGGCGACCACGCTTCGGGCTACCTCGCCCTCCCCGAGGGCCGCCGCGGACCCGGTGTCATCGTGGTGCAGGAGTGGTGGGGGCTCGACTCGGGTATCAAGGAGATGGCCGACCGGCTGGCAGCAGCCGGCTTCGTGGCACTCGCCCCCGACCTCTACCGCGGCAAGCTGGCCGGCCACACCGAGATGGACAAGGCCGGCGAGCTGATGGCGGCGCTGCCGCTCGACCGCGCCGCTCGCGACATGAGCGGCGCCGTCGACTACCTCGCCGAGCACGACGCCGTGTCGAGCGACGGCATCGGCGTGATGGGGTTCTGCATGGGGGGCATGCTGACGTTCGTGCTCGCCGCGCTGCGCCCCGACCGGATCGTCGCCGCGGTGCCCTTCTACGGGTTCCCCCAGGGCGACGACCAGCCCGACTACCGCGACATCGAGGCGTCGATCCAGGGCCACATGGCCGAGCACGACGACTTCTTCCCGCCGCCGGCCGCCAAGGACCTCGAGGCCCGGCTGCAGGCGCTCGGCAAGGACGTCACGATCACCGTGCACGCCGGCGCCGGTCACGCCTTCATGGCGCCCCACAATGCGCTCGGCACCCAGAACCAGGCCCTCTACGATCAGATCTGGCCCCAGGTGACGGCGTTCCTCCACGAACACCTCGTCTGAGCGCCCGCCCGACCGACGGGGCCCGGCCCGCGGCGGCGACCCCCCGGCCCCCGGTGCGGATCCGGCAGCAGCGGACCGTCACGGTTCGCGAAGTTCAGGTCAAGTCGGGCGGTCGATCACCCGATCACAAGGGTGACGAACGCCACGCCGCACCCGACATGAACGACATCCCCGACGATCCGAACCTGACCACGCAGCCCGGTTTCCACCGACGCGTCCTCGATCGGCTGCCGACACCGGTGATCGTCGTCCGGCCCGACGGCAGGATCACCTACGGGAACGCGGCGATCATGGAACTCACCGGCTGGACGCTCGACGAGACGCTCGGCGAGAACCTCGTCGACTACCTCCACCCCGACGATGCGCCGTGGGTGCTCGAAGCGATCGCCAACCTGACCGAGACCGCCTCGACCGACGAAACGAGCGGCGCGACCCAGTGGTCGTCGCTGCGCCTCCGGGTCCTCGCCAAGGACGGCCAGGTGATCCCGATCGAGGCGACCGGCGGCGCCGGACTTCACGACCCCGAGATCCAGGGGCTCATGTACACGGTGCGCCCGGCGCGCTTCGAGCAACTCGTCGGCGAGGTGTTCGGCGGTCTGGCGCGGGGCGAGTCGGTCGACTCGCTGATGCGTTACGTCGTCGAGATCGTCACCTTGGCCCCGCTCGGCCTCGAGGCGGCGGTCGTCGAACAGCGCGATGACGGCACCCACCGGGTCGTCGCCGCCAGCCATCCGGCCTTCGAGTCGTTCCCGATGAGCTGCACCGATTTCGTGCCGTGGGCCGGCCTCACGACCGAGCCGGCGCGTGCCGACGTCGCCGCGCTGCCCGAGTCGGCCCGTCGGGCGTTGGCCGCAGCCGGCTTCAACGACTGCTACCACGCCGGCGCCCACGCCCCGGACGTGTCGACGACGCTGCGCCTGATCGCCTGCAGCCGCGAGCGCCACGAGCCGCCGATGGGGGTGCTGCAGCGTGTCGGCCGCGCCCGCGAACTGATGTCGGTGGCCTTGCTCAAGGCCCACAACGACCGGATGCTCGAGCAGGCGGCGAGCGTCGACGATCTCACCGGTCTGCCGAATCGCCAGGGCCTCGTCAGCTACCTCCGCACGGTCGGGTCGACCGACGCCGATTGTGCGATGTTGTTCGTCGACGTCGACAAGTTCAAGAGCATCAACGACCGCCACGGCCACCCGATCGGCGACCTGGTGCTGACCACCGTCGCCGACCGGTTGCGGCGGGCGTGCCGCATCGGCGATCTCGTGTTCCGCATGCACGGCGACGAGTTCTCGATCGTGCTGTGCGACAACACGGGCACGCTGAGTCACGACAGCGTGCGCCGCGTCGCGACCCGCGTCGTCGACATGCTCGCCGAGCCGCTCGAGATCGATGCGTTCACCCTGCGCATCTCGGCGAGCGTCGGCGTCGCCTACCTCGGCGACGACCGCGACGTCGATCGCCTCGTCAGCCGGGCCGACGAGGCGATGTACACGGCCAAGCGGTCCGGTGGCGGCCGTCACCACATCACCCCGTCGCGCGCCGCCTGACGGCCACGACGCCCGAATCCGCCAGGGCGGGCCCGTCACGGCTGGGTCCCGGCCGATCCGATTTGCGAGACTGGGGCGATGAGCGACGGACCGATCCACGGCTGCATCGAGCGGTGGCACCGCCACCTCCACGGCGACCTGCCCGGCGGGCTCGACGCACTGCTGCACGAGGACTGCGTGTTCCTGTCGCCGATCGTGTTCACCCCCCAGCGCGGGCGCGAGCTCACCAAGCTCTACCTGCGGGCCGCCGGCAGCACCCTGGCCGACGTGCCGGCGTCGGGCGAGCCGGTGGCGGTGAACCCGGGCGGCAAGTTCCGGTACACGAAGCAGATCCTGCAGGGCCACCACGCGATGCTCGAATTCGAGACCGAGGTCGAGGGCAAGTACACCAACGGCGTCGACATCATCAGCTGCGACGACGACGGCCGGATCGTCGAGTTCAAGGTGATGATGCGGCCCCTGCAGGCGATCAACGCCGTGCACGCCCAGATGAAGGCGATGCTCGAGCGGATGTCCGGCTGAACCGCCCCGGCCCGCCGGGGCCGACGTTCAGCGCGCCGGGTCGATGACGCCGGTGAGACCGGTCGGCTCGTGCGGGCCGATGATCAACTGCTCGACGACGCCGACACCGCGCCGGTCGCCCCATCGGGCGTGCGCCAACGCCTGGACGTGGAGCATCAGCGGGTCGAGCGGATCGACATCGGCCAGCACGATCTGGTCGCGGGTCGACTCGTCGACCCCCACCCAGCATCCGTGCCCCCAGGTCGGATGGCGGTAACCGATGCCCACCATGTGGAACGTGAGGAACGGCTCGTAGGTCACCTCGACGGGGTCGCCGCCCCACATCGCCAGCCGAGTGGTCAGGTGCTCGGCCCAACGCGTGCCGGGCCGCCACCGCACGTCGAACCCGGCGCCGGTGCCGCGTTGCACCCGGCCGGGATCGAGCGTCGGCTCACCCGGGCCGAGGCGGGGCACCACGGCGCCGCTCTCGTGCCAGGCCCGGCCGTCGGATTCGTGGTTGACGGCCAGATGGGTGCAGGCGTCGTCGAACACGGTCGGGGCCCACATCCAGAAGAACTGCGGCGCCGACCGCGGCCCCGGCCTGGCCTCGCCGAGCGGACGGACACCCCACGACCGGTCACGGGTGCCCACGACGGGCACCGACGCGTCGATCGTGATCCGCTCGCCGTCGACCTCGATCCAGCCGTCCCACCGCCCGAACTGGGTGAGCCGGGTGTAGTCGAAGAAGGTCCGCGCCCCGACCGTGTGCACGAACCGCGGTTCTTCGATCGCCGGGGTGATCGCGGTCATCGTCAGGTCGGCCGAGATGCCGTGCCGGTCGTCGACGGTGATGCGGTGGCGGCGCATCGGTTCGACGATCTCGACGCGCAGCGGGCCGGCGGCGGTGTCGGTGCGGTCGTCGGGGCACAGTCGCGAGGCCCGCACGTTGTGCTGGACGCCGCCCCGGATGACGCTGAACGCGGCGTCCATCACCCGCCGGTTCGGGTAGGCGCCGAGCGCCACCGCGAAGAACACCGACCCGTCGGCGCGGTAGCCGTTGAAGAAGAAGCGGTCGTAGACGTTCGGTGACTCCGACCCCGGGTGGCTCAACGGCTGGGGTGTCTGGTGGAGCAGGAAATCGTCGTAGGGGTGCAGCATCGTGGGACTCCTGGGGTGGTGCGGGCGGTCAGAGGCGCCCCAACAGATCGACGTGGCGGATCTGGGCGGCGTGACGCTCGGCCATCACCGCGAACATCTCGTCGCCGCGGTCGGTGCGTTCGACGATCTGCGAGGCGATCAACGCCATCAGGTAGCCGCCCGCCGACCCGAGCACATAGCCATCCCACGCCGCTTCGTCGGAGAGGGCGACACCGGCGGCGCGCATCCCGGCGGCGTACCGGGCGACCAGGTCGCGCTCGTGCACGGCGCGGTCGTCCGGCAGCAGCCCGGCGCCGCAGAAGTAGGCGATGTCGGCCGGCCCGATGCCGATCGCCACGGTCTGCCAGTCGACCACCGTGATCGCCGGCGAGGCGGGCGGTTCGCCGAACAGGATGTTGTCGAGCCGGTAGTCGGCGTGGACGACGCAGAACCCGCCGTTGGCCGCCGCCCATCGGGCGATCGCCGCGCTGATCTCGGGGGCCTGCGCCACCAGCACGTCGGCGAGCGCCAGGTCGTCGGGCGCCAGCCGCCCGCGGTACCGGTCGACGAAGCCGGGCGCACACATCGTGTACAGCGCGGCGAGCGTCGCCGACCGCTCGGGATCGGGTGCCTGCAGCCAGTCGAACCCGGCGTACTCGTCGACCCTCCCCCACGTCGGCGCATGCAGACCGATCGCCTGGTCGATCACCAGCCCGGCCCGGCCGGCGTCGCATCCGGCCAACTGGTCGCCCTGCGCGGCCGGAGCGATGTCCTCCATCAGCACCACGAAGTCGTGGTCGACCGGGTCCCAGCCCACGTGATGGACGTGGGGGGTGCGGATCCGCACGAGGTGCTGCACGTCGCGGTAGAAGCCGACCTCGCGGACGTAGGTGCCGACGGCGACCGCCGTCGCCCGGCTGATCTCGCTCGCCGACGGGAACTTGCCGACCACCGTCGGGGGCAGTTCGGGATCCGCGTCGCGCCAGGCCAACCGGAACCGCACGTTGTCGCCGACCTGGCCGGTGCCGATCGAACGCGACTCGTGGGCGACGACCGCGTTGTCGGCGCCGACCCCCGCGGCGTGCAGCACGGCGGTGAGCCAGTCGGCGTCGACGGCGTCGGCTGCCCGGATCGGATCGAAGTCGGCCCCCACCGCGAGGAGCCTGCCACAAACCGACGATACGACTCGGACCGACGTCGCGCCCGTCGGCGTGATAGCACTCGGGCATGAGCGACCAGTGGCGACACCCCGGACGGCTCGGTGCCGTGCTGTACGCCCTCGCCGCGGCCTTGCTGGGCGGCGTGGTCACCGTGCTCGGACGCCTGCAGGTCGCCCGCCAGCGTGGTCGCCGTCGGGTGGCCGGTTCGCTGCCGCCGGGCGGCATCATCATCATCTCCAACCACACCAGCTACGCCGACGGTGTGCTGCTGGCGCTGGTGTGTCGCCGGCTCGGCCGATCGGTGCGCCTGCTCGCCACCGCCGGGGTGTTCAGGGCGCCGGTCATCGGCGGCCTGGTGCGTCGACTGGGGTTCATCCGCGTCGAACGCTCAGCGGCGACGGCGGCGACGGCGATCGAGGCCGCGGTCGCCGCCCTCGCGGCCGGCGAGGCGGTGGGCATCTTCCCCGAGGGCCGCCTGACCCGGCACCCCGACCACTGGCCGGAGCGGGCCAAGACCGGGGTGGTGCGCCTCGCGCTGCGCAGCGGGGCGCCGATCGTGCCGGTGGCGATGGTCGGCGCCCACCGGCTGATGGGCCGCAGCGGGTTCGTCACCCGGGCGCTGGTCAACGTCGTCGTGCGCCCGCGGGTCGCCACGGCGGTCGGGGTGCCGATCGACATCGCCGGCTGGGGCGTCGACCCCGACGACGCCGCGCAGGTGCGGGCGGCGACCGATCGCGTGATGGCGGCGCTCGTCGAACTGGTCGAGCAACTGCGGGGCCAGGAGGCGCCGCCCGACGCCGGGCTCACCCGCACCGACGGCTGAGGCCCCGGCTACGGCCCCGACCGCGGCCCCGGCTCAGGCCGCCGCGGCGAGGCCGGCGGGCTGCCAGCCGGGACGCCGGAACACGTAGCCGAGCCGGTCGCGCCAGCATGCCGCCCGGCGCACGTCGCGGGCGATGTCGACGAACTCGTGGTACGCGATCCGCACCGGCGAGAACGTCTCGATGTTCTTCGTCAGGCCGTACTTGACCCGGCGCAGCTCGGGCTCGAACGTGCCGAACAGCCGGTCCCACACGATCAGGATGCCGCCGTAGTTCTTGTCGAGGTACTGCGGGTTGGCGCCGTGGTGCACCCGGTGGTGCGACGGCGTGTTGAACACCGCCTCGACCGGCGCCGGCAGCCGGTCGATCGCCTCGGTGTGGATCCAGTACTGGTACAGCAAGTTGAGTTGACCCGCCTTGGCGACGTGCCGGGCCGGGATGCCCAGCAGCGGCATCGGCAGGAACACCCACGACGTGAGGAAACCCGACCACGGCTGGCGCAGCGCGGTCGACAGGTTGTACCGCCGGCTCGAGTGGTGGGTGACGTGGTTGGCCCAGAACAGCCGCACCTCGTGCATCCACCGGTGGTCCCAGTAGTACAGGAAGTCCCAGGCCACCATCGCCGCCGGCAGCGACCACCGGGTCGCGCCGAGGTTCGCGATGCGGCGCCGGAACACCGCCCGGTGCACGGCGCCGATCGCGCCGGCGACCGCCAGGTTGACCGCCACGTTGCCGACCAGCATCGTCAGGCTCGCCCGGGTGTCGTCGCGCTCGTAGCCGACCGGCACCAGCGGGTCGGCGGGCAGCCGTGGGTCGCTCAGCTCGGCTGGGGTGGCCCCGTCGAGATCACCCTCGGCCCGGCGCGGGCGGCCCCGCAACACCTGCGCCTCCCACAGCATCGTGCCGACGAACAACGGCAGCGACACCAGGTCGACGAGATCGATCGGTCGGGCGCGCGGTTTCATGACCGTGCCAGTCTGGCCTGGGACGGCTGGCGATGGAGAGCGCTGCTCAGCGCGGCGTCACCAGGATCTTGGCGTGCCGGTCGGGTTCGCCGAGCTCGACGAACGCCTCCGGAACCCCGTCGACCCCGACCGTGCCGGTGATCATCGGCGCCAGGTCCCATGCCCCCGAGGCGATGACGTGATGGGTGGCGGCGAACTCCTCAGGGGTGTACCCGAACACGAACTGGATCGACAGCTCACGGGTGATCCCCACCATCGGCACCAGGTGATCCTGCGGCATGCACACCCCGACCACGAGGATGCGGCCGCCCCGCGGCGACATCCGCATCGCCTGGTCGATCATGCCCGGCACGCCGACCGCCTCGAACACCACGAGCGGCCGGGTGCCGTCGACCCGACGCCACGCGGCGGCAGCCGACTCGTGGCGCGGGT
>DATCZG010000011.1:0-17512 GCA_036526035.1 Ilumatobacter sp.
ACGGCCGCAGGGCATCGCCGGGATGATCGAGTTCTACGAGCTCGAATACATCCAGGCCAAGACACCGTTCGCCCTCGCCCCGAGCCCGGCCTCGGTGGGCTTCCCACCGTTGATCGGCCCCGAGGAGCAGGCGTTCATCGACGGCGAGTACTTCAACACCGCGGTCGAGGACTGGTGCCTCACGAATCGGCCGTGCTGATCACGGTTGCCAGCTGACCGGCCCCACGGCCCGGCCCGCATCGACGGGCCGGGCCGTGCGGTCGACCGATCTCGACAGCCGGCAGATCGCGCCAAGCAGTCCGCGCCCCCCGATCGGCGAGTTCATCGAAACGCTGCGGTCCCAGCTCGGCCCGGCACGACTCGATCGCCTCGCCGGCGAGCGTCCGGTACGACGGCCGCAGCCGGATGTCGAGTCGATCCTGCCCGGCAGCGGAGTGCCCGAACAGCGTCGCGGCCGCGTCGTGCTGCCCGAGTGCGTGAGCAGCGATCGCGAGCAGTGATGCGATCTGCACGCCGGTCGCGTAGGAGTCCCCATGCGCGGCCCGGCCGTGGGCGACCCGCCCGAGTTGTTCGACAGCCGCTTCCGGCTCGCCACGACGAAGCTCGATCAAGGCGCCGACGAGGGAGGCCGATTGCCGAAACTCCTGACTGTTCGGGTCGACCCGGGCGAGCACCGTCGTCGCCTCGTCGAGCCGACCGAGCGCAGCGAGCGCTTCGGCGTGGAGCACGTCGACCGCGGCCGCGATCCGCAGATCGAGATCCCGTGCTGATCGAGCGATCCGAACGACGTCGTCCCACCTGCCTTCGCCGGCCGCCACCCCCGCCTCGATCTTCGACCATTCGGGGAGCTGCTCGGGCACCGCCGCCCGGATCTCGGCGAGCCGCTGCAGCAGCACCTCTCCGTCGTCGAGCGCACCGCTGAACCACGACTCGTCGACCCGGTTCGTCAGGTAGGCCGAGGCCCGCCACGACGCGGGAGAACGGAGATCGATCGCCGCGTCGGTGTATGCCTCGGCCGCACGCGGATCGGTTTCCACCAGCGGGTTGGCACGAGCCGAGAGCAGGTCGGCGCGCAGCGTGGGGTCGACGACACCGTCGAACCCGCGAGACGCCCACCTCGCGTATCGGTCGCGAGCCTCCTCCTCCGACACGCTCGATGCCGCGACCACGGCCGCCGCGACAGCCTGGAGGACGACGTCGACATCGGCGGCGGTGGTGTCGACGAGCTCGAGACCCACCTCCAACCAGTCGAGCAGTTCACGGTCGAGCAGCCGCTCGAAGAAGCACAACCGGGCCCGACCGGCGATCGAGAGCCCGAGCTCGGGAAGGCCGTTGCGGTAGGCCCACGCGATCGCGGCCCGCAGGTTGCCGAGCTCCAACCGACCGATCCTGGTCTCGGTCGAGCGATGTGTGCCGGCGAGATCGAACACCCGGTTGGCGATTGCTTCGTAGTGGCGGGCATGGATCAGACCGGTCCGGTACCGCTCGCGCTCGTCGAGCTTGCCGGCCACGTAACCACGGATCGGCTCGAGCATCCGGTAGCGCGCCACGTCCTCGTCGCAGTCGAAGACCAGCAGCGATGCCTCCACCAACCGTCCGAGCCGGTCGAGCCCGTCGGTGTTCGGATCGAGCCCCCCGATCACGATCGCGGCATCGAGATCGAACCCTCCCGCACACATCGACATCCGCTGCAGGAAGACCCGATCCGCGTCACCGAGCAGTTGATAACTCCACTCGACGACCTCGACGACGGAATGTTGCCGTCGGTCCGTGTCACGTTCGCTGCGGGTCAACAACCGGTCGTCGAGGTGCTCGTCGAGTTCGACGATCCCCATCATCGCCAGGCGTGCCGCCGCGATCTCGATCGCCAGCGGGATCCCGTCGAACCGAGCGACCAGCCGCTCGACGAGGCGCTCGGAACCGTCGACGAGGAACCCGGGTCGCGCCAGCCGTGCTCGCTCCAGGAACAGACCGAGCGCCGACGGGGCGTCGAGCGGGCGCAGCGCCCACACGCTCTCGTGATCGAGTCCGAGACGGACGCGACTCGTCGCCAACACCCGTAGTCGGGGCGCCGAGGGCAGGACGCGGTCGATCAACGCGGTGAGACCGCCGACGAGATGTTCACAGTTGTCGAGCACCAACAGCGCATGGGAGCCCGCCAGCGTCGACTCCAGGAATCGGACCGGGTCGCCATCCGGTGGAACCTTCGACCCTCCTGCGGTGAGGATCGCGACCGGTAACTCGGCCGGATCGAGGACCGCCGCCAGGTCGACGTACCAGACCCCGTCGGCGAAGCGGTCACCGATGCGTTGGGCGAGTTCCCGGGCGAGGCGCGTCTTGCCGAGCCCGCCGAACCCGCAGATCGTCACCAAACGTGTCGCCGACAGCCAGCGGTCGATGCCTGCCAGTTCCTCCTCGCGCCCCACGAACGACGACACGGCCGAGGGCACCGGCGGTCGCCCGGCTGCCGACCGTGGCGGCAGGCTGCCGCGACCGTCGAGCAGTTCGAGTTCGAGGCGCTGCAACTCACCCGACGGTTCGATGCCGAGTTCCCCGCTCAGCCGCCTGCGCAACTCGCCGTAGACCGCCAGCGCGTCGGCCGCCCGGCCCGACCGCTGCAGCGCTTGCATCAGCAGGCCCACCAGCGACTCGTCCAGGGGATGCTCGTCGGCGAGACGTTCCAGGTCGTCGACCGCCTCGACCGCGCGACCCGTTTCGATCTGCGCCTGGGCGACCGTGCGCTGGGCGAGGAGGTGCCGCTGTTCGAGACGTCGAGTCGATCGTTCCACGAACGGCTCGCCGTCGAGGTCGGCGAACGGGCGTCCCTTCCACAACTGCAGCGCCTGCACCATCAGTTCCTCACAGGCCACCGGATCGGACGCCAACAGCTCGCGACCTCGGGCCACCAGTTGTTCGAATCGAAGCGCATCGACCCGTTCCGGGGCGATCGCGAGGCGATAGCCGCCCGGGGACGACACGATCAGCGTGCCCTGCCCGATGCGATTCGGTTCGAGCAGGCTGCGCAGCCTGGCGATCTGGTACTGGACCGCCCCGCGGCCTGTGTCGGGCAGCTGCTCGCCCCACACCTCCCCCAGCAGCCGATCCGCCGACAGGGCTTCACCGGCGTGGACGGCGAGGCACGCCAGCAAGGCGCGTTGCCGCGGCGCCGGCAGCGGGCGCACGACCCCGTCGACGGTGACCGCCACGGGACCCAACACGTCGACTCGAACGTCGGCACACGGGTCACCGGCGCGATCGCCCGCTTGCCGACCCCCGTCCCGCGTGCGACCCCGCGTCGTCACGAGTCACCTCCATCGGTCCTGCCCCAATTGAACCGCTCCACGGCCGGTTCCACAAGACACCGGGGCGAGCGGCCGGCCGAACCGGCGAGATGCGACGACCCGGACCGCCCGCGACGACGCAGTGCCCGGGCGGGCCACCCCCGAAGCGACCGGACGGCTACTTGCGGCCGAAGCCGAACAGGTGCTGGGCGACCTTGCGCATCTGGATCTCTTCGGCACCCTCGGTGATGCGATAGCGGCGGTGGTGGCGGTAGATGTGCTCGAACGGCATGTGCCGCGAATACCCGACGCCGCCACACGTCTGCATCGCCCGGTCGGCGGCGTCGCACGCCAGCCGGTTGGCGCGGTAGTTGCACATCGCGACCTGGTGGGTGACCTCCATGTGGTGCTGCTGGTCGAGGCGCCACGCCGTCTCGCGCACCAGTTGGCGCAGCATCGCCGCCTCGGTGTGCAACTCGACGAGCGGGAACTGGATGCCCTGGTTGACCGACAGCTTCTTGCCCCACGTCACCCGCTGGTTCGCATAGGCGACCGCCTCGTCGATGCAGTACTGCGCGGCGCCGAGCGACGATGCCGCCTGACGGATGCGGTTCTCGTGCACGAAGTGCTGCGCCAGTTCGAGGCCGTGGTCGACCCGGCCGAACACGGCGTCGGCCGGGATGCGCACGTCGGTCAGCTTCACCTCGGCGTGGTCGCTCGGCATGTTGAACGTCCACCAGTAGAACTCGACGTCGAAACCGGGCGTCGCGCACGGCACGAGGAACGCCGTGATGCCGACCGGGCTGCCCGGGTCGCCCGACGTGCGGGCGAAGATGATGTCGTGCGTCGCGGTGTGCACCCCGGTGTTCCACCGCTTGGCGCCGTTGATCACCCACTCGTCGCCGTCGCGCACCGCGGTGGTCTCCATGTAGGTCGCGTCGCTGCCGTGGTTCGGTTCGGTGAGGCCGAACGCCAACCGGCGCGACCCGTCGAGGAAACCGGGCATCCACTCGGCGATCTGCTCGGGCGTGCCGAAGTCGCGCATCATCAGCACGGTCGGGAAGTTGCCGACGATCGACGACTCGTTCTGCAGGTCGTTGTGCAGGCCGAGGCCGCGGTGCGCGAGGTGCTCGCGGATGATCGCCATCTCGAGGTTGCTCGCCTCATGGCCGCCGAACTCGGCCGGCAGCGCCCACCGCAACCAGCCGGCGGCGTCGGCCCGGCGGCGCATCTCGCGCAGCAGGTCCTCCCACTCGACGCGCGGCACGCCGTCGTGTTCGAAATCGGTGCGCGCCCACTCGCGTCGGTGGTCGAAGAAGCGCATGTTGTCGTTCTCGTGCTGCAGCGGGAGGATCTCGGCCTCGATGAACGCGTCGAGCGCGTCGAGCGTGTCCTGGATCGGCCCGGGGATCGAAAAGTCCATGCGGGCACGGTACGTGGTAATGATTCCCCGATGCCGACCGGACGATCCCAGGTGAGCACGTGCGCGGCGCGTGCCGCGCTCGCCGGCAACCCGTCCGACGGCTACGGCGGCGCGGTGGTCGCCGTGCCGATCCACGACCTCACCGCGGTCGCCACCGCGTCGGAGGCCGAACGGTTCACGGTGCGGGCGGGCGACCCCGACCTGCGGGCACTGCTCGAGGCGTCGGCGGCCGGGTTCGCCGACGCGACCGGAGCGTTGCCGTCGGTCACGCTGTCGGCGTCGACCGCGATCCCCCGTTCGGTCGGGCTGGCCGGCTCGAGCGCCCTGGTGATCGCCGCGCTGCGCGTGCTGGCCGCCTCGGCGTCGCTGCGCTGGCAACCGGTCGAACTCGCCGAGCTGGCGTTGGCGGTCGAGGTCGACCGGCTCGGCATCGCGGCCGGGCTGCAGGACCGGCTCGTGCAGGCGGTCGGGGTGCCGGTGGCGATGACGTTCGATCCCGTCGGGTACCGCGAACTGACGCTGCCCGACGGCCTGGGGCTGTTCGTCGCCTGGACGCCGCACGGGGCCGAACCGAGCACGGTCGTGCACCGTTCGCTGCGGCGCCGCTTCGACGCCGGTGACGAGCCGGTCGTCGCGGCGATGCGCGAACTCGCCGTGCAGGCCGGCCGCGCCCGCCGGGCGATCGAGCACGGCGACATCGCGTTGTTGGGCGAGGCGATGAACCGCTCGTTCGACCTGCGGGCCGGCATCGTCGAGATCGACGCCGTGCAGCGGACGCTCGTCGACGTCGGCCGGGCGGTGGGCGCCGCCGTCAACTCGGCCGGATCGGGCGGCTCGGTGGTCGGTCTCGTGCGGCGCCCCGAACGGCTCGACGTCGCACGCGACGCCTACGCGCGGGCCGGGTTCGAGTTCCTGGCGGTCGAGTGAACCCGCCCGCTACCGGCGGGCGTTCAGCAGCGCCGTGACGAGCTTGCCGTCGGCCTGACCGCGGCTGGCCTTCATGACGTGGCCGACGAGCGCCCCGAGCGCCTTGGCCTCGCCGGCCCGGTACTTCTGCCACGCCTCGGGCTGGGCGGCGATCGCGTCGTCGACCAGCGCCTCGAGTTGCGACGTGTCCATCGCCTCGAACCCCTTGTCGGCGGCGATCCGCGCCGCGTCGCCGCCGCCGCGCTCGATCAGCTCGGCGAGCACCGCCTTGGCCTGCGTCGCGGTGAGTGTGCCGGCGACCTCGAGCCGGGTGAGCGCGGCGAGATCTTCGGCCGGCAGCGCCGGCTGCGGGCCCTGCTCGGCAAACGCCTCCTTGAGGTGCACCACGGCCCGCCCGAGGTCGCCGCCGGCGGCCTGCACGGCGAACGCGTAGTCGTCCTGCCCGCGGTCGACGATCGACGTGATCGTCTCGCTGCCCGCTGCCACCCCGGCCGGGCCGGCGAGACGGGCCCGGCGCGCCGCCGGCAGCATCGGCAGCCCGGCGCGCACCCGCTCGATCCACTCGGCCGACGGCACCAGCGGCACCAGGTCGGGCTCGAGGAAGTAGCGGTAGTCGTCGGCGTCTTCCTTGTCGCGCAACGTGTGCGTGCGTCCGTCGCCCTCGTCCCAGTGGCGGGTCTGCTGGCGCACGGTCTCGCCCGACTCGATCATCAGGATCTGGCGTTTGGCCTCGTACTCGATCGCCCGGCCGACCGACCGCACCGAGTTGACGTTCTTGATCTCGCAGCGGGTGCCGAGCGGGGCGCCCGCCCGCCGCACGCTGACGTTCGCGTCGACGCGCATCGAGCCCTCCTCCATCTTGGCGTCGGAGGCGCCGATCGCGAGCAGGATGCCGCGCAGCTCGCCGACGTACTGGCGGGCCTGCTCGGGTGAGCGGATGTCGGGGCGGCTGACGATCTCGACGAGCGGCACGCCGGCCCGGTTGAGATCGATCAGCGAATGCGCGGCGCCGTGCATGCGGCCCTCACCCCCACCGACATGGGTCGACTTGCCGGCGTCTTGTTCGAGGTGGGCCCGTTCGATGCCGACCCGCGAACCGTCGGGCAGGTCGAGCCACCCGTCGACGTTGAGCGGATCCTCGTACTGGCTGATCTGGTACGACGTCGGCATGTCGGGATAGAAGTAGTTCTTGCGGGCGAACGTGCACGGCTGCACGGTGCAGTTGAGCGCCAACCCGATGCGCATCGCCAGCTCGACCGCCTGCCGGTTGAGCACCGGCAGCGCGCCCGGCAACCCCAGCGTGACCGGGTCGATGTTGGTGTTCGGCTCGTCGCCGAACCGGTTGGGCGACGCCGAGAACAGTTTGGTGCGGGTGGCGAGCTCGACGTGCACCTCGAGGCCGACCACCATCTCGTAGCCGTCGAACGTCCAGGTCGTCGCCGTGTCGGTCATGACCCACCCCCCGCCGCGGCGGCCCGTTCGAGCTCGGCCGCGACCTGCAGCATCACCGGCTCGCCGAGGGCCGGGGCCAGCACCTGCACACCCACCGGCAACCCGTCGGCCCCGACACCGAACGGCACGCTCAAGCCGGGGTCGCCGGTGAGGTTCGCCGGGATCGTGTAGGTGTCGCACAGGTACATCGAGAACGGGTCGGCGGTCTTGGTGCCGAACGGGAACGCCACGCTCGGCGACGCCGGGGTGAGCAGCACGTCGGCGCGCTCGTAGGCCCTGGCGAAGTCGTCGGCCATCAGGCGGCGGATCCGCAGCGCCTTGCCGTAGTAGGCGTCGTAGTAGCCCGCCGACAGCGCGTACGTGCCGAGCAGGATCCGCCGCTTGACCTCGTCGCCGAAGCCGGCGGCCCGGGTGGCGGCGTACATCGCGTTGGTGTCGGGTGCGGGCACCCGCAACCCGTAGCGCACCCCGTCGTAGCGGGCCAGGTTCGACGACGCCTCGGCCGGGGCGATGATGTAGTAGGCGGTGAGCCCGTAGGTGAACGCCGGCACCTCGACGTCGACGATCGAGGCGCCGGCCGCGGCGAGCACCTCGAACGCCCGGTCGAGTTGCTCGGAGACGTCGGGGTCGGCGCCGGCGGGCAGATCGACGATGCGGCCGACGCGTAGCCCCTCGACGCCCCGGGCGAGCAACGCCGAGTAGTCGGGCACCGGATCGGGGATCGACGTCGAGTCCATCGGATCGTGGCCGCACACCACCTGCAGCGCGAGCGCGGCGTCGGCGACCGTGTGGGTGAACGGCCCGATCTGGTCGAGGCTGCTGGCGAACGCGATCAGGCCGTAGCGGCTGACGCGCCCGTAGGTCGGCTTGACCCCGACGACGCCGCACAGTGCGGCCGGCTGCCGGATCGACCCCCCGGTGTCGGAACCGAACGACAACGGCGCGAACCCGGCCGCCACCGCAGCGGCCGACCCGCCCGACGACCCGCCCGGAACCCGGTCGGTGTCGAGCGGGTTGCGGGTCGGTCCGAACGCCGAGTTCTCGGTGCTCGAGCCCATCGCGAACTCGTCGAGGTTGGTCTTGCCGATCGCGACCGCGCCGGCACGCTGCAACAGCGACACGACGGTGCCGTCGTAGGGCGGCTTCCATCCGGCGAGGATCTTCGACGAGCACGTCGTGGGCACCCCACGGGTGCACATGTTGTCCTTCAGGGCGACCGGCACGCCGGCGAGCGGCCCGGGGTCGCGCCCGGCAGCGACCAGCGCGTCGACCGCGGCAGCCTGCTCGCGAGCGGCGTCGGCGGTGAGCAGGTTGAAGGCGTGGATCTGCGGCTCGCGGGCGGCGACGACGGCAAGGTGCTGCTCGAGGATCGCGGTGGCCGTGACGGTGCCGGAACGGACGCCTGCCGCGATCTCGGTGGCGGTGGGGAACGGCGAGCGGGGGGTGTTCGTGTTGGCGGTGTTCATCCGTCGGCACCCAGGATCGGAGGCACCCAGAAGCGGCCGTCCTCGTGCTGGGGCGCGACGGCCAGCACCTCGTCGCGGTCGAGGCACGGCCCCTCGACGTCGTCGCGCATCACGTTGACGAGCGGCAGCGGCTGGTTCATCGGCGCCAGGCCGGTCAGGTCGAGGGCGTCGATGTCGGCGAAGTGGTCGAGCATGTCACCGAGCTGTTCGGTGGCCCGCTCGATCTCTGCGGGGGTGAGGTCGAGCCGGGCCAGATGGGCGACCTTGACCACGACGTCGTTGGTGAGACGGTCGGACACGAGGATCGAGGCTAATGGTGCCGGTAGTCGGCAGCCACCCGGCGGGGCGTCGCCGACGCTCAGGGCCGGTCGGCGTCGCCCGCCGCCCCGGCAGCCGGCGCATCGTCCGGCGCATCGTCGGGCGCGTCCGGGCCGTCGTCGGGCGCGTCCGGGCCGTCGTCGGGCGCGTCCGGCGCGTCCGGCGCGTCCGGGGCGTCGTCCGGGGCGGCCGGGGCGTCCGGGGCGTCCGGGGCGTCCGGGGCGTCCGGGGCGTCGGGGGCGTCGGGGGCGGCCGCATCCGGCCCGGCGGCGGTGGCCGCCGCCGGCTCGGGCCAACGGCTGTGGCGGGTGGCCAGCAGGTACAGCGCCCCACCGACGATCGCGGCCAGCGCGACCCACTGGTTCCAGCGCAGCCCGGCGACGTCGTGAGCCGGGTCGATCCGCAACCCCTCGATCCAGAAGCGTCCCGCGCCGTAGCCGATCACGTACATCGCCATCAACCGGCCGGGGCCGAGCCGCACCCGGCGGTCGATCCAGAGCAGCACCCCGACGAGACCGAGGTTCCACAGCGATTCGTAGAGGAACGTCGGGTGGAACGTCGTGCCCGGCACATGGTCGACCGGGAGGTGCTCGGCGTCGACCCGCAGCGCCCACGGCAGGTCGCTCGCCGAGCCGAACAACTCCTGGTTGAACCAGTTGCCCCACCGTCCGATCGCCTGGGCGAGCGGGATCGCCGGAGCCGCGCAGGTGAGCAGTACGCCCATCGGGATGCCGCGCCGGCGCCCCCGCCAGGCACCGACGGCGATCCCGGCCAGCAGACCGCCGGGGATGCCGAGACCCCCCTCCCAGAGCTTGGGGATCGCCGCGAGGTCGTCGGCGAAGCGATCCCAGTCGGTGGCGACGTGGTACAGGCGGGACCCGATCACACCGGCCGACACCGCCCAGATCGCGATCGAGCCGGCGTCGTCGGCGTTGCCGAACCCCTTCTGCTCGAGCCGGCGGCCGAGCAGCCACACCGCCGCGATCACGCCCAGCGCGATCATCAACCCGTACGCCCGCAGTTCGAGCGGCCCGATCGACAACCCGTTGCCGGGCGGGCCGGGGAACGAGCCGAGCAGTACGTCGGGCAGTGTGGTGGCGACCCGCATCAGCCCGCCACCCGCTCGACGAACGCCACCGACTCGGCGAACACGAACTCGCGCTCGAAGTCGCGAGTGGCGACGTGATAGCTGCGTTCGAGCCACGAGTGCTCGACCGGCCCGCCGTGGGTGGCGGCGAGGTGCTCACTGTCGGCCGGATCGACCACGTGGTCCTGGCGCGACGTGAACAGCCGCAACGGCATGTCGAGCTCTCCGTAGCGGCCGGCGATCGGGCCGACACCGTCGCAGAACAGCGACCGCAACGGCTCGAGCGGGGTGCCGGGGTAGGTGACGTCGTCCGAGTCGGGGTCGGCGATGTCGCTGCCCTCGCCGGGCACGACCAGCATGCCGTCGGCGATGAAGTCGTCGATCATCGCCAGTTCATCCGGGTGGCGGTTGCGGGTGACGGGGTTGATGCAGACGAGCCCGGCGACCCCGGGGTGCTCGAGCGCGCTCCACAACGCGAGCGCCCCACCCATGCTCTGGCCGACGACGACGATCCGTTCGGCCCGCCCGCGCAGGGCGTCGAGCGCCGCGGCGACCTCGCCCGACCAGTCGGCCCAACGGGTCGACACCAGGTCGTCGATCGTGGTGCCGTGGCCGGGCAGGCGCGGCAACTCGACGTGGAAGCCGGCCGAGATCATGGCATCGGCGACACCCCCCACCGACAGCGGTGTGCCGGTGAAACCGTGCAGCACGAGCACCCCGGTCGGCGAGTCGGCGACGTGCGAGCGCGCCTCGCAGCCAGGCAACACGGTCGGCGCGGCGCGGTCGATCACCGCGCAGTTCTACCAGGTGATCGGCTTGACCCGCCGGTCAAGGTACGGCTGAACTGGGTCCGTGGCGACCGAGACCACCACCGCGACGAGCGCGACCACCGGCCGCGACGGCGAACGGCGTCTCACCGCTCACGGACTCGAGCGCAAGCAGCAGATCGTCGAGGCGGCGATGGTGTTGTTCGCCGAGCGCGGCTACGCGGCGACCCGCATCCGCGACATCTGCGAACGCGCCGGGGTGGCGAAAGGGCTGTTCTACTGGTACTTCCCGACCAAACTCGACCTGTTCGCCGAACTCGTGCGGTCGATGCGCCAACGGCTGCGGCGGGCGCAGGCCGATGCGATGGACCCGGTCGCGACGCCGATCGAGCGGCTCCGCCAGGGCACGGCGGCCAGCGTGCGCTTCATGGCCGAGCACGCCAACTACTTCGCACTGGTCGACGTCGAACGGTCCGACCCGACGATCGACGACGCCCTGCGCGCCGGCAGCGGCGTCTACCTCGACGACGTCGCCAGGCTGGTTCGGGGCGCACAGGCGGCGGGCCAGATACCCGACGCCGACCCGCGCCTGCTGGCGTTGGGTGTGCTCGGCGCCGTGTCGTCGTTCAGCCACGCCTGGCGCAGTGGCCGGATCGAGCTGTCGGCGGACGACCTCGCCGAGTTCGTGGCCGGCTGGGTGATCAGCGCCGTCCGCTGAACGGTCAGCGCAGCCGCTCGCCGAGATCGGGGTGGCGGGCGGTCAACACCGCGACGAAGGCGTCGACGATGTCGGGGTCGAACTGACCGCCGCGCCCCGACACCACGAAACGCGCCGACTCCTCCTTGCCCCACGCCCGCTTGTACGGGCGCTTGCTGCACAACGCGTCGTACACGTCGGCGATCGCGACGATCCGGCCCGAGAGCGCGATCGACGAGTGGCCGATGCCCAGTGGGTAGCCGCTGCCGTCCCACCATTCGTGGTGCGACTGCGCGATCTCCGCGGCCATCTGGAACATCGGCGCCGAGTTCCCGGCGAGGATCCGGTGGCCCATGCTGGTGTGGGCCTTCATCATCTCGTACTCCTCGACCGTCAACGGGCCGGTCTTGCGCAGCACCGAATCGGGAACCGCCACCTTGCCGATGTCGTGCAGCCGGGCGGCGAGACGCAGCTGCTCGCACCACTCGGGCGATTTGCCCAGCGCGTGCGCCAGTTCGGCGGCGAGGTCGCCGACCCGGTTGGTGTGCTCACCGGTCTCGGAGTCGCGGAACTCGGTCAGCACCGCCAGCTGTTCGAACGCCTCGAGGTGGTAGCTCTCCTGTCCGGCACCACGCTCGCCGCCGTCGGCGCCGGCCACGGCCTGCGGCCCGCCCTCCATGCTGCGCAGCCGGAAGATCTCTGCCTCCTGGCGCGCCGCCGCGGTCTCGTGGGCGACCTGCAGGGTGCGCAGGCGCAGGTCGGCGGAGTGGGTGAACATCTGGCGGTACTTCTCGTCGTGGGCCTCGCGGCGGGCGAGCGCCTCCTCGAATCGCCCACTGCGCTTGTACGCCGTCGCCAGCAGGTCGTTGATCTCGAGTTCGTATTCCTGTGACTCGCTGGTCTCGGTCAGTTCGAGCGCCGCGTTCAGCACCGAGATCGCATCACCGAAGGCACCCCGATGGATCGCGACGCGACCCTCGGCGACCATCACCCCGAGCTGCGCCGAGCACGGCGGCCCGGAACCGTCGGCGGACCGCTCGCTGAGCACCCGGCGTGCCTCGGTGAAGCAGTCGGACGCCTTCTGATGGTCGGCGAGGCCCATGTAGGCCTCGGCCAGATCGGCCAACAGGTTGGTGAGGATCGACGGGCTGTGCTCGCGGGCGATCTCGACCGCCCGACGCCCGAGCGACACCGCCAGGAGGAACTCCGAACGCGACGAACGGATCCGGGCGATGTTGCCGAGCACCAACGCCATCATCTCGGGTCGCCCCGACACCTCGGAGGCGGCGAGCGCCTGCTCGTAGGTGACGATCGCCCGGTCGTTGTCGCCCATCGAGTGGTAGATCGCGGCGATCGTGTTGGGGATGTTCGCATCCGCCCCGTCGGCGGCCGACTGGTAGGCGTCGAGCGCCTTGAGGCAGTTCTCGAGCGCCTGGGAGAAGTTCGACGCCTGGTAGTGGATGATGCCGAGCAGGTGCAGCGCCCAGGCCTGGACGAGCGGAACACCGCACGAGTCGGCGACCTCGCTGGCCTCCATGGCCAGCCCGAACGCGTCCTCGGGGTCGCCGCCGAAGTGGGCCAGGCTGGCGAGCCGGTACAGCGCCTGGGCCTCACCGACCCGGTCACCGTCGGCGCGGGCGAGCACGCGGGCCTGCAATGCGTGGCGGCGCGCTTCGTCGGGGTGCTGGTCCTGGGCGTGCGCGGCGAGATCGAGCAGCTCCTGCACCGCAGGAGACGACATCGGCTCGCTGGCCGCGACGACATTCGAATCCACGCCTGTTCTTCGGCACCCGGCAGGGGCTCCTTGAAGAGTTCTTGAAGGGATACGGAGCGGGCCGGGCTCCGTATCCTTCCCCCAATGGGTTCCGGGCGCGAGTCGAGAACCAAGGGGCAGCTGCGGCGTGTCGAACGGTCCACGCTGATGGCGCTCGTGCCGGTCGTCGCCCTCGTGCCGTTCTGGCTCGCCGCGATGGCGATCGTCTGGCTGCCGTTGCGCCTGCTGGTCGGCGTGGGGTATTGGACGGTGCCGGTGGCGTGGCTGCTGCTGGGTTCGCTGCTGTTCGTGCCGGCGATCCAGGTCGCCGTGCTGAGCCCCTTCCTGGGCGCCCGCCGGCCCACCGACGACGAGCTGCGTGTGATCACCCCGATCTGGCGCGAGCTCGCGGCGCGGGCCAACCAGCCGCAGTACCGCTATGTGATCCGGGTGATCGACTCCGACGACCTCAACGCCTACGCCTGCGGCGGATACCTGCTGGTGGTCACGTCGTTCGCCCTCGACGAACTCACCGCCCGCGAACTGTCAGGCGTGCTGGCCCACGAGCTCAGCCACCATCTCGGCCTGCACACCACGGCGCTCACGATCGGGCACTGGTTGTCGCTCCCGGTGCTCGGTCTGGCCCGGATCGGCTTCTACCTGCAGAACGTCGCCCGGGCGGCCACCGACTCGTTCGCCACGCACTCGGCCGCGCTCACCGCGCTCGGGCGGGTCGCAGCCGGTCTGCTGACGGCCGTTTCGTGGGTGTTCCTGGCCGCGCTCCACGCCTCCGACGCGCTCGCCAACGTCGTCGGGCACAACTCCGAGTTCGAGGCCGACCGGCGGGCGGTCAGGATGGGCTACGGCCGACAACTCGTCGAGGCGCTGCGGGCGGTGATCCGCCAGGGCGGCGGCGGGCGGGCGATCGGATGGCGGGCCCGGCTGGCCTCGACCCACCCGCCGGCACGCACCCGGGTGGCACGGATCGAGGCGATGATGGTCCACCCGAGCCGCAAGTGAGGGCGTGGCCGCCCGATCAGCCGGCGGCGATGTCGGCGACGGTGGCGTCGAGCACCCGTATCAGGTCGAGCGTGCCGACGCCGAGGTCGAGCCCGCGCCGGCCGCCGCTGACGTAGATCGTGTCGAACGCGGTGGCCATCTCGTCGAGCACGGTCGCCAGGCGCTTCTTCTGCCCGAACGGGCTGATCCCGCCGCGCACGTAGCCGGTGATCCGCTCGGCGAGCGCCGGGTCGCACATGTCGACGCGTTTGGCGCCCAACGCCCGGCCCATCGCCTTCAGCGACAGCTTGCTGCTGACCGGGACGATCGCCACCGCCTGGGCGCCGTCGGCGGTCACCAGCAGGGTCTTGAACACCTGGTCGGGATCGAGGCCGAGCTTGTCGGCGGCCTCGCGACCGAAGTCGTGCAGCGAGTCGCCGCGCTCGTATTCGTGGACGGTGAACGCGACCGCGCTGCGTTCCAGCTCGATGATCGCCGGCGTCACGCCACGAGTATGCCCGGCGACCGGTGGCGGCGGCGGTTCCGGGGCCCGCCGCCTACAGTCGGGGCGTGCGCATCGCGACCGACCCGTCCACCGACCCCGCCGACTACGAGTTCGCGCACCGGCTGCGGGTGCGGTTCGCCGAGACCGACGCGATGGGCATCGTGCACCACAGCCGCTACCTGCCGATGATGGAGGAGGCCCGGGTCGCCTTCCTGCGTCACATCGGGCACCCGTATCAGTCGATCCGCGACGAGGGCGTCGAGATGAACGTGCTCGAGGCCTGGGTGAGCTACAAGATGCCGCTCGTGTTCGACGACGTCGTCGACGTGCACGTGCACCTCGAGCGGGTCGAACGGGCGTCGTTCCAGATGGGCTACCTGCTCACGGTCGACGGCGCGGTGCGGGCGACCGGGGTCACCGCCCACGGTTGCGTCACCCCCGCCGGCCGGCCGATGCGGCTGCCGGGGTGGTTGCGCGAACTCGGCTGAGCCGGCGGGGCGGTCAGGCGGGCCGCGAGACCACGACGCAGTCGCCGTGTTCGACCAACCCGAGGCCGTGCGGGGCGACCTCGGCGCGGACGTCGGCGACGCTGCTGCAACGCCAGTTGCTGCGCACCGTGTAGCTCGCCACCTCACGCTCGCCGTCGAGCACGCGGTACGTCATCGTCCACGTCATGAGGCGGCCGTCGAGCGGCTCGCCCTGCTGCCATCCCTCGTAGAGGTACCGGCCGACGGCGAGGCGGCGATAGCACGTCGGGGGCACCACCAGCGGCCGTTCGGGGGGGAGCACCTCGATCACCGCCGGCGCACCGGGCGGCATCCGGTCGGCCACGTACCGCCACATGAGTTCGCGTTCGGCGTCGGTGAGGTGCCCCAGCGCCGCCGAGACGACCAGCGCGCAGGCCCGCTCGGGCAGATCGGCCGCACCGAGCGGGCGGGGCTCGACCGTGGTGGCGGCGCACAGGTCGGGGTCGAGCAACAAACGGGTGTGCAACGCGACCCGCATCGCCCGCGACGGCTCGATCGCATGGATCCGGGCACCGGGCACCGCGGCGCGCAGGAACGGCAGGCCGATGCCGGTGCCGGCACCGACGTCGACGATCGGGCCTTCGGTGGTGTCGACGCCGCCGAGCAGGTCGAGCAACTGGCGACCGAACGGCTCCCAGTGGGCGGTGGCCAGCAGGTCGTAGAACTCGGCGGTCGCCGCGCCGTACGGGTCGGCCGAGCCGGACACGTCGCTGGCGCCCCCGGGCACCTGTGCGGGTGCGCCGTCGGTGTCGCCGCTGCCGTCCATCCCCCCAGTATCGACCCCGGCGCCGTCCGGTATGGTCGCGGACGTGCGTTCGCCCAAAGATTTCTTCAAGCCGCTGGCGGTCGGCGCTCCGCAACCGTGGCGCGAGATCCCGTTCCGGCCGAGCCGGATGATCCACTTCTTCCCGTCGTCGAACGAGAAGATGCGCAACAAGGTGCCCGACATGGTGGGCAAGGTCGACGCGCTGTTGGCCAACCTCGAAGACGGTGTGCCGGCCACCGACAAGGAGGCGGCCCGCGCCGGCCTGGTCGAAGTCGCCCGCACCGTCGAGTTCGGCGACACCCAGTTCTGGACCCGCGTCAACAGTCTCGACTCGCCGTGGGGGCTCGACGACCTCACCGCTGCCGTGTTGGAGGCCGGCGAGTCGCTCGACGTGATCATGATCCCGAAGGTCGAGGGGCCCGAGGACATCCACTACGTCGACCGGCTGCTGGCCCAACTCGAGGCCAAGGCCGGCCTGCAACGCCCGTTGATGGTGCACGCGATCCTCGAGACCGCCCGCGGTGTCGCCAACGTCGAAGAGATCTGCCTCGCATCGCCGCGCATGCAGGGGCTTTCGCTGGGGCCCGCCGACCTCGCCGCCAACCGGCGGATGAAGACCACCCGGGTCGGCGGCGGGCACCCCGACTACGTGGTGCGCCGCGACCCCGACCCCGACGATCCCGGTGCGCCGCGCGGCACCGACCAGCAGGACCTGTGGCACTACACGATCGCCCGCATGGTCGACGCCTGCGTCACCGCCGGCATCTTGCCGTTCTACGGGCCGTTCGGCGACATCGCCGACACCGTCGCCTGCGAAGACCAGTTCCGCAACGCCTACCTGCTCGGCTGCGTCGGGGCGTGGTCGCTGCATCCCAGCCAGATCGACATCGCCAAACGGGTGTTCTCGCCACGGCCCCAAGACGTCGCCCACGCCCAGCGCGTGATCGAGGCGATGGGCGACGGCACCGGCGCGATCATGCTCGACGGCAAGATGGAGGACGACGCGTCGTGCAAGCAGTGCCAGGTCGTGGTGCAACTCGCCCGCCAGCTCGCCGCCCGCGATCCCGAACTGGCCGCCGCCTACGGCATGTGACATGAGCGATCCGACCCTGCGACCCCGCCGCTCGGTGCTGTACATGCCCGCCGCCAACGAGCGTGCACTCGAGAAGGCCAAGACGATCCCGGCCGACGCCCTGATCCTCGACCTCGAGGATGCCGTCGCCCCCGACGCCAAACAGGCTGCCCGCGCCAACGCAGTGGCCGCTGCCCGCTCGGGCGAGTACGGCCATCGCGAGATCACAATCCGCTGCAACGGGCTCGACACGCCGTGGGGCGCCGACGACATCG
The DNA here is from genome assembly GCA_036526035.1 of Ilumatobacter sp. Taxonomy (GTDB): domain Bacteria; phylum Actinomycetota; class Acidimicrobiia; order Acidimicrobiales; family Ilumatobacteraceae; genus Ilumatobacter. The sequence continues at coordinate 17,316 of DATCZG010000011.1, forward strand.
CCGCCGCTGCAACCTCGGGAGCGTCGGCCGTCGTGATCCCGAAGGTCGGTTCGCATGCCTACCTCGACGAGGTCGAACGCCAACTCGACGCCGCCGGGGCCCCGGCCGACATGACGATCTGGGCGATGATCGAAACGCCGACGGCGCTGCTCGACATCCGTTCGATCGCCCATCACGGTCGGGTCAACGTGCTCGTG
>DATCZG010000012.1:0-50928 GCA_036526035.1 Ilumatobacter sp.
CGACCTCGTGCCCGTCGACGGCGACGATGAGCGCAGTTCCGGATGCCAACGGTTCGTCACAGCGACGTTGGACGCCCTGGTGGAGTATCGACCGAGTCTGGTGGTGCTCGCCAGCTCGGAGACCTATATCGAGTCAGACCGGTGGGCGCTGGAAGCACCCGACAGCGGCGACCGATTCACCTCCGCGTCCGCGAAGGCCGCCGTCTGGCAGGACGGGTTGACCAGGACGATCTCGAAGCTTCAGGCCTACGGCATCGAGGTGGTCATCGTGCACCCCATCCCCAAGGCGTACGGGTGGGACCCGCGCCAATGCGCCGTCGCCCGGATCCTGCTGGCGCCCGGCACATGCGGGACATCATGGCAACTCGCCGATGCGAACAAGACGCGGGCGCGCCAGATGAGCGCCGAGTCGGCCGCCGCCGCCGCAACGAACATCCGGACCCTCGACGTGGCCCGCTTGCTCTGCCCCGACGGCACCTGTTCGACCCGCCAGGGCGGCACCTGGACATATCGCGACGGCGGGCACATCTCCGTCGCTGCAGCAGCCTGGCTCACCCCGGAGTTCGAACGGCTGCTCGCACCCTCGTCACGGTGAACTCGCCAGGAGCGGTTGAGCGGCTGATCGCTGGGGGTGCAGGTCGAGCGGGGCATGCCGGATGCCGACCATCGAACCGCCCACGCGGCGCGGCTTTCGCCCACCGGGTACCGGGCGAGGCCATACTTGGCCCGGGTACGCGCGCATGGCGATGCTGCGGGTGAACCGGCACAACGAGCACCGGTGCGGAGAGATGGGAAGAGGTCGTGACGAAGTGCAAGCCGCAGGAGAACCCAGCCCGCACGAGAGATTCGGCGGCGTCTCTCACACGCGACCTCCAACTCGTAGGTCTTGCGACCGAGCGCCCGCTCGAGCTGCGCGATCTTCTTGCGGGCATCGCGCAGCTCGGTGTCCTCCGGGCGCTTCTCGTTCGGACGGCGCAGTGCGTCCTTGCCGCCTTCCAACAGCCGATCACGCCACTGGTAGTACGACGCTTCGGTGATCTCGTACTCGCGGCACACGTCACGCACGCTTCGGTCGCCGCGTAGGCCGGCGAGCACGATCTCGGTCTTCTCGTCCGGTGTCCACGACCGGCGTTGCTTCTTCTCGCTCACGTCCTCTCCTTCGAGGGATCAGAGCGACCATCCTCCCAAACAGATCAGGGAGACGAAACCGTCAACCAACCACCGGGGTCCGCGTCACGCCTCCATCCAGACGACGTTGGCGCATTACGCCGTGGCAACCGCGCAGGACCGCAACGCCGCCGCTTCGGCAAAGTCCGACTATCTGGCTGCACCACAGCTGCGTGGCGCTGAAGGCCAGGAGGCCGGGTGATGAACCGCATGTGCACGAAATGTGCATTCTCGGGGGTTCACCGCCGCCTCAGGAGCCGGGAAACCCTTGATTTCATTGGCGCCCCAGGTAGGGATCGAACCTACGACTCACGGTTTAGGAAACCGATGCTCTCTCCACTGAGCTACTGGGGCGGCGGATGGCAACTTGGATAGCAACTTGCCACCGGACGAAACGCTACCGGAGTGGGTCGAGGGGTGGATGGGTGGCGCCGAACGCAACGATGGTCAAGGGGTTTGCGGTCTCAGCCAGCTGACGAGGCCGGTACTGGGCACACAGCAGTATCGGGCGCGAGATACCGGCGGTTGCGTCGTGTGAGCGGAGTCGGATTGCTTCCCCCGGACACGATTGCGTTCCAAGAACCGCGGAACACCGTTCTGGAGTGCGCTGCATCATCCCTCGTCAGATGGCAACTTGGCGACAACACCCCTCCGCTTCAACTCTCGAGTGCGCCGAGAGCGGGGGCATGCTACGACGGTCCGGCAGTTCACCCGGTCGTACGGGTCGGCGCGGCGGCGAGCGCCGCACCGAGGCGCTCGTAGTCCCCGAGGTGGTTGTACTGCTGGGCCGACCAGCGCACGAGGCGGCCGCCGGGGCCCGGCCACGGTGACACGGCGACCACGATGCGGTGCACCTCGCGCAGCCATCGCCGCAGATCCTCGGCTGCGCCGCCGGCCCCGGCCGACATCGGCGCGGCCGCCATCGCCCCGATGAGTTCGTCCGGGCACGGCGGATCGATCCCGAGCGCGTCGCAGACGATGTCGCGCCCGGCGAGCGCCAGGGCCCGATTCGACGCCATCACCTCCGGCCACCCGCCGAGCCGCAGCCCGCCCACCGTGTCGATGGCATCGGGGACCGCCAGCCAGGCGCTCGGGTCGAAGGTGCCGGGCCAGTCGAACAGCTCGTGGAGCCGGTTCGGGTTGCCGCGCGACCGCCCGTTCCAACCGTGGCTGATCACCACGGGCTCCAGCCCCTCGCGGTGATCGGTTCGGGCCCACAGGTACCCCGCTCCTTTCGGGGCGCACAGCCACTTGTGGCAGTTGCCCACGACGTACGAGGCGCCGAGGCGGTCGAGGTCGAGGGGCACCATGCCGGGCGCGTGGGCGCCGTCGACCAGCACGGCCACCGCAGGTTCGAGCGCGTCGACGATCGCCGCGACCGGCACCATCAGGGCAGTGGACGAGGTGACATGGTCGACGAGCGCGAGGCGGCTGCGCGGCCCTGCGGCCCTCACCACCGCCTCGACGACGTCGCCGGCCGACGCCACCGGGAACGGCAGGCGGGCCACCACGACACGCGCCCCGGTACGAGCAGCCGTGGCGTCGACCACGTTACGACACGCGGCGTAGGTGTGGTCGGTGACCAGGATCTCGTCACCGCGCGTCAGCCGGCGCTCCCACGAACGCAACACCGCGTTCACCCCGGTGGTCGCGTTCGGCACGAACACGAGACCCGCCGGATCGGCACCGACGAAGCTCGCCAGACGCTCCCGCGCGGCGTCGAGCGCCGCGAAGTACCCGCCGGTGAAGAAACCGGTCGGGTCGCGCTCGAGGTCGTCGCGCCACCCGTCTTGCGCGTCGAGCACCGGCACCGGGCAGGCGCCGTACGACCCGTGGTTGAGATGAACGAACGAGCGGTCGAGGCGCCAGCAGGTGTCGTCGACGCTCCCTCGGTCCACGGCCGGCGACCCTACTGCGTCACGCCGACGCAAGGGTGCCCAGCACACCGCGCCCATGCTGAACGACCAGTACGGCATCGTCTCGGCGAAACCGTCAACAGAACCCCACCGATGGACGCGCCGGCCTCGGCGAAGGCAAAGGCCGGATCCAGCCGGCCGCCGCGTGAGGCGGCGCGTGTCGACCGTCGCGCCGTGACACAGGTGCGGGCCCGGTGCTGGCAGACTCTCGAACCATGAAGATCCGCCGCGTCACCGCATGGTCGCTGTTCCTCCCCTACGTCGAGGGCTCGTACCGGATGTCGGGCGACCGCGTCACGTCGGGCATGGACGCCGTGGTCGTGCGGGTCACCGCCGACGACGGCAGCGAGGGCATCGGTGAGTCGGGCACGGTCGGGGTCACCTTCGACGCCCAGCACTCCGCCGGCCAGCAGGCCGGCATCGCCGCCCTTGCACCCGCGGTGCTCGGTGCCGACCCGCGCCGACCCGAATCGCTGCACCGTCGCATGACGGCGGCGCTCACCGGTCACCCCTACTGCAAGGCGCCGATCGACATCGCCGCCTGGGACCTCGCGGCGCGCCTCGACGGTGTGCCGCTGTGGAGCCGCCTCGGCGGCGACGGGCCCGAGCCGACACCGCTGTACCGCCCCGTCCAGGGGCCGACACCCGACGCAGTGCGCGCCAAGGCCACCGAGCGCCTCGCCCAGGGGTACCAACGCCTCCAGGTGAAGGTCGGCGACGACCCGCAGATCGACGCGGCGCGGGTGCTCGCGGTACGCGACACGGTCGGGCCCGACGTCGTCATCTTCGCCGACGCCAACTGCGGGTTCTCGCTCGGCGCGGCGCGCCGGTTCGTGCGGGCGCTCGGCACCGACGGCGCCGACATCGTGCTCGAGCAGCCGTGCGCCACGATCGCCGAATGCGCCCAGCTGCGCACCTCGTGGCACGGCCCGATGGTCATGGACGAAACGATCGTCTCGCTGCCGGCGCTGCTCGAGGCCCACCGGTTGGGCGTGGCCGACGGCATCACCGTCAAACTCACCCGCGTCGGCGGCATCACGCCGGCGCGCCTGATCCGCGACTGCGCCGTCGACCTGCGCATCGGCGTCACCGTCGAGGACGCCAGCGGCTGCAACCTCGCCGACATGACGTTCGCCCACGTCAACGCCTCGACCCCCGCCGAACGGCGCGTGCACTCGGTCGACTTCGACAGCTGGGTGACGCTGCGACACGTGACCGGGCCGTCGGCACGCGACGGCTCGTTCCTGCGCCCCGACGGCACGCTGCCCGGCCTGGGGCTGACGCTCGACCTCGACGTGCTCGGCGAACCGTTCGTCGACGTCGCCGCCTGACCGGACGGGTGGCGGCCCCGGGCCGCGCCGGCACGCCACGGCAATACGATGAAGGGATGTACGGCGTCGCGATCAGCGTGATCTCCTGCCTGCGCGCCGGAACCGGCGTGCACGTCGCCTGGCTGGTCGACTCGCACGGGCTGCCCGGCATCGACCCCTCCGAGGCGATCGCGATCACCCCCGGCGGCGGCCGGATGGGCAGCCTCGCCGGCGGGCTGCTCGACGCCCACCTCCCCGATCTGCCCACCGGCGCCGACGGCGTGCTCGTGCAGGTCGAACTGACCGCCACCGACGCCCTGATCGCCGGCGTGCCCGAAGGCGGCGACGCCACGATCGCCGTCGTGCCCGGCGCCGCGCTGCCCGAACAGATCTGGCCGCTGCTGCTCGAACGCCGTCCGCTGGCGCTGTCGGCAACCGTCGACGGCCGACGGCTGACCGGCCTCGGCCTGCACCTGCCCGGCACCGACGACGAGATGGCCGCCGCCCAACTCGCCACCGGCCGCACGTCGTCCACCCTCGGCGACACCCGCCTCGTCACCGCGTTCGTCCCGGTCCCCCGGCTCGCCGTGTACGGCGGCGGACCGATCGCCGGGGCGCTCGCCGACGCCGCCCGGTTGCTCGGCTGGCAGATCGCCGCATCCACCGATCCCGACATCGCCGCCGGTCACATGGCCGGCCTCGCCGGCACCGACGCGGCGGTCGTCATGGGGCACGACGTCGAATCGTCCAGCCGGGTGCTCGGGGCCGCGCTCGACAGCGGTGCCGGCTACATCGGCTCACTCGGCTCGCTGAAGATGCAGCAGCAGCGCGCCGACTGGCTCGCCTACCGCGGCGTCACCGACCTCACCAGGGTGCACGGCCCCGCCGGCCTCGACATCGCCGCACGCACCCCTGCCGAGATCGCCCTGTCGGTGCTCGCCGAGGCGGTCGCGGTGCGCAACCGGGCAACAATCGACCCCGATCGGGAATAGACCCAAGCCGATCTCGTTCTGTATGTGAGACGATGGAGCCATCATGAGCGACGACGACCCGACCCCCAAGCAGATCCTCACATCGATCTGGGCCGACCGAGCCGACGGCGCGCTCGAGGTCGACGAAGACTGCAGCCCCACCAAACTGTGCCGCAACATGCGCGACATCACGTTCGAGGGCTTCGCCGAGGCCGGCACCGACATCGCGACCGCCTGGAAGACGGTGCTGGCACGCGAGGGCAAACTCACACCCGGCGCGGAGACGATCCGCGACCTGGTGCTCGGCCGCGACAGCTGACGACACCCGCCGATGAGCTCCGAGCCCTTCCCGCCGACCGACGTCGCCGAGTTCACCGGCCGCCTGCGGCAACTCGGCTATCTCGCCGACCGCGGGCTCGCCACCTCCACCTACCTGGCCCTGCGCCTCGGGCGACCGCTGCTGCTCGAGGGCGAGGTCGGTGTCGGCAAGACCGAACTCGCCAAGACGCTCGCCGCCCTCTACGGGCGTGACCTGGTGCGCCTCCAGTGCTACGAGGGGATCGACGCCAACCAGGCGCTCTACGAGTGGGACTACGCCCGCCAACTGCTCAAGGTCAGGGCGATGAGCGGTGAGGCCGGCCGCGACGACGCCGCCATCGACCACCTCTTCGGGCCCGACTACCTGGTCGAGCGCCCCCTGTTGCGGGCGATCCGCGGCGGTGACCGATGTGTGCTGCTGATCGACGAGATCGACCGCGCCGACGACGAGTTCGAGGCGTTCCTGCTCGAGATCCTCTCCGACTTCCAGATCACGATCCCCGAGATCGGCACGGTCTCGGCGCCGAGCCGCCCGATCGTGATCCTCACGTCGAACCGCACCCGCGAGCTCCACGACGCCCTCAAGCGGCGCTGCCTCTACCACTGGATCGGCTTCCCGGCACCCGACCGCGAGGTCGACATCGTCACCACACGGCTGCCCGGCATCACCGCTGCGATGGCCGCCAAACTCGTCGCCGCCGTCAACCGGCTGCGCGACATGGAACTCGCCAAGCCGCCAGGCGTCGCCGAGACGCTCGACTGGGCGACCGCGCTCACCGAGCTCGGCCAGGACGACCTCGACGCCGACGCCGTGACCGACACGCTCGGCGCCGTGCTCAAGGACCGCGACGACCTCGAGCTGGTCGGCGAATCGCTCGCGCACGTCCTCGGCCATGAGTGACGGCGGGTTCACCGAGCTCTTCGTCTCCTTCGGCCACGAGCTGCGCAGGGCCGGCCTGCCGGTCGGCACCGACGACGTGATGGCGATGTGCACGTCGCTCGCCGAGCTCGACCCGACCGACATCATGGACACCTACTGGGCGGGTCGTTGCACGTTGGTCGGCCGCCGCGACCACATCCCGGTCTACGACAACGTGTTCCGTAGCTTCTTCCTCGACGAACGGGTCGCGCCCGACGACCCGCGGGTCACCCTGCGGGCATCCAACCAGACCCAGGGCGTGCTGCAGGTGCCCGACACCGAATCGAACGAGCCGGGCGACCACGACGACGAGATGCACCTCGGCTTCCAGTCGTCACCGATCGAGGTGTGGCGTTCCAAGAACTTCGTCGACTGCACCCCCGACGAGCTGGCAGCGGTGCGACGGATCATGGCCACGATGCGGCTCACCCCGCCACGGCGCCGCACCCGCCGCCATCGTCCCGCCGACGACGGCCGCACGATCCACGTCCGCCGGATGGTCCGCGAAACCATGCGCCGCCACGGCGACCCCGAGCGGATCATCCGCTCCGAACGCCGCCGCCGTGTCCGACCGATGATCCTGCTGCTCGACGTGTCGGGTTCGATGTCGGACTATTCGCGCAACCTGCTGCAGTTCGCCTACTCGAGCCGCCGGGCCGCCGGCAGGGTCGAGGTGTTCTGCTTCGGCACCCGCCTCACCCGCATCACCCGTCAGCTCGACCGGCGGCGCCCCGACGAGGCGATGGCCGCCGCCGCTTCGTCCGTGTTCGACTGGGACGGCGGCACCCGCATCGGCGACAGCCTCGCCGACTTCGTGCGCAACTGGGCCCGGCGCGGCCTCACGCGGGGCGGCATCGTCGTGATCTGCTCCGACGGGCTCGACCGCGGCGACCCCGAGACGCTCGCCAAGGCGATGGAACAACTCTCGCGCTGCTGCCACCGCATCGTGTGGCTCAACCCCCACCGCGGCGACGACCGCGACTACCAACCCAACACGCTCGGCATGATGGTGGCCGAGCCCTACATCGACGAGATGCTGTCCGGACACAGCCTGCAGAGTCTCGAAGGCTTCGCGCGGGCGCTGCCCGCACTGCGCTAGGAGGAACCGATGCGATACAGCGTGTCGATCGTCGCCGAGGGCGACCGCGAAATCCGCCTCGACGAGGTGGTCGAACTGGCCGACGCCGTGGCGACCCTGCAGGGCATCGCCAGCGGCGCCGGTTCGCTGTCGTACGGCGCCCAGATCGTCGTCGAGGCCGAACACCCCGACCTGGCGGTCGATGCGGCGATCCCGCTGTTCCTCGACGCGGCACGCCGCGCCGGGTTGCCCGAGTGGCCGGTGACGCGTGCCGAGACGATCGGCGAGATCGACGAGCTCGAGGCGCTCGACCCGTGATCCGGCTCGGGTCGTTGGCCGGCTACCCCTTCGAGGGGCCGCGCGCCCTCGCCGGCTGGACCGCGCCCGCCCGCCCCGGGGTGTACGCGATCATGGCCCGCAACGACCCCGAGGCCCACCCCAACCAGTACTCGGTGATCTACATCGGCCACGCCGACGACCTCAGCGCCGAACGGTTCCCGTTCCGGCATCGGCAGGCACCGGCGTGGATCAAGCGGGCAGGCAGCAAGTGGAACCTGCACATCTGCTTCTACGAGGTGCCCGGCGGCCTGCGCTCGCACCGCGAACAGATCGCCCAGGAGCTGATCGCCGTCTACCGGCCGACGTGCAACCCCGAGCAGTACGACCGCACCTGGAAGTCCGAGTGGATCGGCTCGTACCAGGCGCCGACCACCACGGGGCTCACCACCCCGCGGTCACCGAACGAGCCCCGCGAACCGCGCGCCGGCGCTCAGGAACCGCCCCGGTAGCCGACCCCGTCGAGCTGCCGTGAACGCCGCACGCCCATCGCCGGGCGATTGGGCGAACGCTCGGCGTCGGCGGGCGCCGGCTGGTAGGTGGCTCCGGTGACGATGCCGTCGGCCATGCCGTACAGCAGCGGGAGTGCACCGGCAACCACGCCGCCGGTGCGGTTGATCCGCTCGACACCGGGGCCGATCGCCTCGGCGTTCTTCTTGATGTCCCAGACGAGGTCGGCGCACTCCTCGAGACGTTCGCCGACCTTGTCGAGCTGGCCGCCGACGATGAACAGGTAGACCGCGAGCCCGGCGATCAGCAGGGCGATGTCGATCACGGTGAGGACGGTGAGGGTCGTGTTCATGAGCGCACCTTGTCGAGGACTCGTCCGAGGAACAGATGGTGTTCGAGGCCTTCGGCCAGCACCGCATCGACGCCGGCCGCCGTCTTGGCGATCAGGGCCGTGTCATCGGTGTTGGCCTTGGCCTGTTCGAGCGTGGCCCGGATCAACTGCACCCGCTGATCGATCGTGCGCACCAGCATCACGAGCACCGTGAGCAGCGCGGCGACCACCAGCACCACGACGAACCCGAGCACCACGGCGACCCACCACAGGGTCTCTTGGGTATCGGTCAACGCGAACATCTCAACCTCCCAGCTTCTTGCGACCACGCCGCAGACCATCGGTGATCGCCGCGGCGGACTCGATCGTGGTGTTCAGTTCGGTCAGGTGCGAGGTGTGCTCGACGGCACCCTCGAGGCCGCTGTTGATCTGGCTGGCGACGCCACCGATCGACTTGGCGAGCAGCAGGATCGGCAGCACCAGGGCGACCACCACCAGCACGACGGCGATCCCGATGACGTAGCCGACGACCCAGCCGGTATTGGATTCAGCGAACAGTGCGAACATCGGGGCCTCCTAGATCGACTCGCAGAAATCACGGACAGGCTTGAGGCTGGCGTTGACCGAGGGCAGGACCGTCGGCACCGTCGAGGTCTTCTCGACGATCACGCGGACCCCGCCTTCGAGCGCGACGAGCGTTCGTTTCACGGCGATCAGATGGAGGATCACCCGGAGCAGGCCCAGCGCGGCAGCCGCCACGATCAGGCCCGCCACCACCAGGGTCACCACAGCTGCAGCAGTCATCGTTGTTCCTCCTCAGCCCAACAGTTTCGAAACCGGGCCGGCGTACCTGACGGCACCGTCGGCCACTTCGGCGATCGTGCGGTCGGTCGTGGCGAGCAGATCGGGGGCCCCGTCGAGCTCACCGATCAGCGCCACACCGCCCGCCAATGCGTCGTCGGAGGCGGCCCGTACCCGTTCGAGCGCCCCGAGCACACGGCTCAGCAGCGCCACCAGTACGGGCACCACCACCACGATCAAGATGATGTTTCCCAGTCCCCAGAGTGTCATCAGTGCCCCCTTCAGCGACCCGTCGGTTGTGGTTGATATGGCATGAAGAACCGGCGCAGCACCCGCAACAGCGCCAGGCGGGCGGCCCGCAGGGCGATCGAGATGCCGCTCGCCGGCTTGGCGCCGGCGACCGCGTTCGGATCGAGGCCCTGTGCGACGGCGGTCAGCCGGTTCTGCATGTTGGTGCCGAACTCCTCGAGCAGCACCGCCGTGACGTCGCCGACCAGACCACGCCCGTACTGGGCCGCGGCGCCCGAGATGGTGAGATCGAGCGACACGTTGATGCGCGTGCCGCCGCCCAGCGAGACGAGCCCGGCGGTGAGCAGCATCGAAGCCTGACCGCGGCCCTTGCGGTCGGCGCCCGAGCCGTCGACCACGATGACGCGCTTGGCATTGTCGCGATCTTTGACCTCGGCGGCACCGGCGAACTCGAGTTTCACGGGGCCGGCCTTGATGACGACCTCGCCCTCGAACTGGTCGTCGCCGACCTGGTTGGTCAGGCTGGTGCCCGGCAGGCACGCCGCGACCTGAGGGATGTCGCCGAAGAAGGCCCAGACCGAGTCGATCGGCTGGGAGACATCGACCTGGTTGGTGATCAGCATGTGGCCTCCTGAGAGAGGAACTTCGCCGGATCCTCCTGGAAGGAGTAACGGCATCCGGGACAACAGAAGTAGTAGGTGACACCTTCGTGTTCGTACGGGCGGCCGGAGTCGTCGGCAGCGACCGTCATGCCGCAGACCGGGTCGATCGCCTCGGCGGCCCGCACGACCGGTGCGATCCCGCCGTGGGGCAGCTCGCCGGCGGCACGCCGCCTGACGAGTTCGGCGAGGATCGACACCGCCACCTCGCGGTGGCTGGTGCGGCCCAGGTCGAGACCGGCGGGCACCTGCAGCGCGGCGAGCGACTCGGCAGCCACACCGTGATCGGCGAGGAAGCCCCGCAACGCGTCGCCGCGGCGCTGCGACGCGACCACACCGACGTATGCCGGGCCGACCGCATCGGCGGCGAGCAGCACGTCCTCGTCACCGTGGCCCTGCGTGGCGACCACCAGCACCGAGCGGTCGGTGACCGCCGCCGCCGAGAACTCGGACTCGTGCACCAGGTCGACACGCCAGTCGAGCAGCTTCGCCATCTCGGCCAACGTGATCGCCAGCGGCGAACGGCCGACGACGACCAGGTGCGGTGTGTTCTGGGCGGGCTCGATGTAGATCTGGAGGGCCCCGTCGCTCTGGCAGGCGATCGGCACGGTCACGACACCCTTGGGGACGTGCATCGACTCGAGTTCGTCGGTCTGGCCCAACCAGACCAGACGGGGCTCGCCCTGCTCGATCACCGACAACGCCTCACGGACCAGCACGGGTTCGGCGCAGGCGCCGCCGACCCAGCCGTACACCTCGCCGTCGGCGGTGACGATCGCCCGCGAACCCGACTGCCCCGACGACGGACCCTGGCGCCACACGACGGTCGCGAGCGCGAACGCCACGCCCGAGCGCGACAGTTCGAGCGCTCGCTCCATCACGCCCCAGCCGTCGACGGGTACGTTCACGATTCGTCCGTCCGCACCGGCGGAGCCCCCGAGATGTCGCGACCGGTCGTGACCGCGCCGTAGACCCGGTCGGGCAGCATCGGCATGTCGATGTTGCGCACCCCGAGGTGCGACACGGCGTTGAGCACGGCGTTGACGAAGGCGGCCGGGCCGCCCACGGTGGCGCACTCGCCGATGCCCTTCGCCCCGATCGGGTGGTGCGGGCACGGGGTGACCACCTCGTGCAGCTCGAAACCGGGGGTCTCCCACGCCGTCGGCAGCAAATAGTCCATGTAGTTCGAGCCGACACAGTTGCCGTCGGCGTCGAACGTGATGAACTGCATGCTGGCCATCGCGTAGGCCTCGGTGAGCCCGCCCATGATCTGGCCCTCGACCACCATCGGGTTGATGCGCACGCCGCAGTCGTCGACCGCCACCACCCGCAGCACGTCCCACACCCCGGTCTCGGGGTCGATCTCGACGGTCGCGATGTAGGCCGCGAACGGCCAGGTCAGGTTGGGCGGGTCGTAGTAGGCGGTGTTCTCGAGGCCGGGCTCCATGCCGTCGGGCATGTTGGAGTACGCGGCCATCGCGCATTCCTGGATCGAGACCCCGCGGTCGGGGGCGCTGCGCACGTAGAACCGGCCGAGCTCCCACTCGATGTCCTCCTCGGACACCTCGAGCAGGTGGGCGGCGAGCTTGCGGGCCTTGGCGCGGATCTTGCGCGACACCATCGCCACGGCGGCGCCGGCGACCGGGGTGGAGCGCGACGCGTAGGTGCCCATGCCGAACGGTGCGGTGTCGGTGTCGCCCTCTTCGACGACGATGTCGTCGGCGGGGATGCCCAGCTCGTGGGCGACGATCTGCGCCCAGGTGGTCTCGTGCCCCTGGCCCTGCGTCTTGGCGCCGGTGCGCAGGATCGCCTTGCCGGTCATGTGGACCCGCAACTCGGCAGAGTCGAACATCTTGATGCCCAAGATGTCGTACTCGCGGCTGTTGCCGGCGCCGAGCGGTTCGGTCATCGTCGAGATGCCGATCCCGAGCAGGCGACCGTTCTTGCGGGCCTCGGCCTGGTCCTTGAGGAACTGCTCGTAGCCGATCGCCTCGAGCCCCAGGTCGAGGCACTTGGCGTACTGGCCCGAGTCGGTGAGGAACCCGAACGGGGTGCGGTGCGGGAAGTCGTCGTCGCGCACCAGGTTGACCCGGCGGAACTCGGCCTGGTCCATGCCGAGGTCGTCGGCGGCGGCCTGCACCATGCGCTCCTGGAAGAACATCGCCTCGGTCACCCGGAACGAGCACCGGTAGGCGACGCCGCCGGGCGCCTTGTTCGTGTAGTAGCCCTCGGCGGTGAGGTGGGCGGCGGGGATGTCGTAACAGGCGAACGCCGAGTGCATCAGGCCGATCTTGAACTTGCTCGGCTGGGCGTCGGAGAAGAACGCGCCGTGGTCGGAGATGGTGTGCATCCGCACCCCGAGGATCCGGCCGTCCTTGCGGAGGGCGAGCTGGCCCTTGAGGTACACGTCACGGCCGAACCCGGTCGAGATCAGGTTGCCGGTCTTGTCCTCGATCCACTTGACGGGGCGCTCGGTGAGGATCGAGGCCAGGATCGAGATCACGTACCCCGGGTACACCGGCACCTTGTTGCCGAACCCGCCGCCGAGGTCGGGCGAGATGACCCGGATCATGTGCTCGGGCAGTTCGGCGACGAGCGCCACGGCGGCACGGATGATGTGCGGCGCCTGGCTCGTCATGTACACGGTGAGCTTGCCGGTCGAGCGGTCGTAGTCGGCGATCGACCCGCACGGCTCGATCGGCGACGGGTGCGAACGCGGGTAGTGGAGCTCGATCTCCGACACCGTGTCGGCCTCGGCGAAGGCCCGGTCGGTGGCGGCGCGGTCGCCGACCTCCCAGTCGAAGATCTTGTTGTCGGGCTGGTTCGCCTTGTCGTCGCGGATCAGCGGCGCCCCGGCGGCGCGGGCCTGATCGGGACTGACCACCACCCCCAACGGCTCGTAGTCGACGACGATCGCCTCGCAGGCGTCTTTCGCGATGTACGGGTCGTCGGCGATGACGGCCGCCACCTCCTGCCCCTGGAACCGCACCTTGTCGGTGGCGAGCACCGCTTGGGTGTCGTACGACAGCGTCGGCATCCAGGCCAGGTTGCGGGTCGCCATCATGTCGCCGGTCAGCACGAGCCGGACCCCGGGGATCTCCCAGGCGCGGCTCACGTCGATCGAGCGGATGCGGGCGTGGGCGAGCGGGCTGCGCAGGATCTCCATGTGGAGCATGCCCGGCAGCACCACGTCGTCGACGTAGTTGCCGCGGCCGCGGATGAACCGATTGTCCTCGACACGGCGCCTGCTGGCGCCCATGCCACCGATCTTGATCTCGTCGAGCGTCATCTCATCGACCTCCGTCAGCTAGCCCGCATCTTGGTGGCCGCCCACAGGACGGCCTTGACGATGTTCTGGTATCCGGTGCACCGGCACAGGTTGCCCGACAGCGCCCAGCGGATCTCGTCCTCGGTCGGATCGGGATTCTCGGCGAGCAGCGCCTTGGCCGACATCATCATGCCGGGGGTGCAGTAGCCGCACTGCAACCCGTGCTCCTCCTTGAACCCCTCCTGCACCGGGTGGAGCTCGCTGGCGGTGGCGAGGCCCTCGACCGTTTCGACCTCGTGGCCGTCGGCCTGCACCGCGAGCATCGTGCAGCTCTTGATCGGGCGGCCGTCGAACAGCACCGTGCAGGCACCGCAGTTGGTCGTGTCGCAGCCGATGTGGGTGCCGGTGAGCTTGAAGGCCTGGCGCAGCAGGTGGGCCAACAGCAGCCGCGGTTCGACGTCGGCGATCCGCCGCTCGCCGTTGACCGTCAGGGTCACCCGGCGCACCGGGACGCCCACCGGCGTCACCGACACTTCTTCGTAGAGACTCGTCATGTCAGGCTGCCCTCTCGTCGGACTCGGCGATGCGGTGCAGGATCCGCATCGTGAAGGTGCTGATGATGTGGCGCTTGTAGGAGGCGCTGCCACGATGGTCGGTGCGCGGCTTGGAAGCCGCCGCGGCGAGGTCGCCCGCCTGGGCGATCCCCTCGGCGGTGAGCGGACCGCCCACGAGCGAGGCGGCCGCCTCGGGGGCGTCGAGGGTCGAGCCGCCGACACCGGTCAGGGCGATCCCGGCCCGCACGACCGAGCCGCCCGACATCTCGAGGGCCACGGCGACCGCCGCCGTGGCGAAGTCGCCGACCCGCCGTTCGAGCTTGAGGTAGCCGCCGTGCGGAACCCCGCGCGGGGCCGGGATGACCGCCTCGACGGCCAACTCGTTGTAGGCGAGCACGTTCTGGAACGGGCCGGTGACGAACTCGCGCACCGGGATCTCGCGTCGGCCGGCGGGGCCCTGGGCGACGATGCGGCCGTCGAGGGCCATCATGCACGCAGCCCAGTCACCCTGCGGGTCGCCGTGACAGACCGAACCGACGAACGTGCCGCGGGTGCGCACGATCGGGTCGGCGACCAACGGCGCGGCGGCGGCGATCGTCGGCTGACCGGCGGCGATGACCGCCGACTTCTCGAGGTGCTCGTGCCGGCAGAGCGCCCCGATCCGCAAGGTGCCGTCGGCGTCGAACCGGTGGTAGTCGAGGTCGGAGATGTTGTTGATGTCGACCAACATCTCGGGGTTGGCGAAGCGCAGCTTCAGCATCGGGACCAGGCTCTGGCCCCCGGCGAGGATCTTGGCCTCACCCTTGCCCTCCTCGAGCAGAGCGATGGCCTCCTCGACCGTGCGGGGCGATTCGTAGCGGAACCGTGACGGGTACATCGTTCTCCTCCTGGCGCCTTCAGCGCCCGCCGTCGTCGGGGACGGCCGTCGGCATCGCGTCGGCGTCGGGGTCAGGGCGTGCCTCCTGGTGCGGGGGCCAGGGGCCCTGCACCGGTTGGCCGGCGATCTTCAGATAGTCGATCAACTGCGGCCACGCCCACACCGTCGGGCTCGGGCCCGTCTTCGGCGCGTGTTCGACCAACTCGTACAGCCGCGGGTTCCCCGCGCTGTGACCGGATGATTCGACCGGCATGACACCCCCAGTTCGTCAAGTCGTGCTGTGACCACTGTGCGAACATTCGTCCGCAGTGCGGGTGACAGTACCAGACTCCGTCGTCGACGACGAATGGTGCCCAACTCCTGCGACGGGTGGCCGTCGGCAGCCGAACCGGGCACCTGCCGAGCCCGACGGGCACCGCAGGTGCTGCGTCCCGACCAGCCCCACCGGCCGGCCCCACCGGCCGGCCCGCCCCGGCGGGTGTACCGGCCACGCGGCGACCGCCTAACGTCGGGCGTGGAGGCACCATGACCAGCCAACGACACGACGATCCAGCGAACGATCCAGCGAGCCGGCAGGGTGATCATCCGGCCGACCCGTTCGACCTCACCGGCCAGGTCGTCGTGGTCACCGGGGGCAGCCGGGGGCTCGGGCGCGAGATGTGCCTGGCGTTCGCCGCCCGGGGCGCCAAGGTGGTCGTCGCCAGCCGCAAGTTCGACGCCTGCGTCGACCTCGCCGAGCACCTCAGCGACACCTACGGCACCGACGCCCTGGCGGTGGCCTGCCACGTCGGTGTCTGGGACGACTGCACCGAGTTGATCGGCACCACCCTCGAGCGGTTCGGCACGATCGACGTGTTGGTGAACAACGCCGGCATGTCGCCGCTGTACCCGTCGCTCGGGGCGGTGTCCGAGGAACTCTTCGACAAGGTGATCGGGGTCAACCTGAAGGGTCCGTTCCGCTTGTCGGCACTCGCCGCCGAACACATGGCCGCCCACGGCGGCGGCCGCATCATCAACGTCAGCAGCACCGCCGCCGTCCAACCGTCGCGCGCCGAGGTGCCCTACGGCGCGGCGAAGGCCGGCCTGAACGCCCTGACCGTCGCCCTCGCCCACATGTTCGGGCCGACGGTGCGGGTCAACGGCATCATGCCGGGCCCGTTCCTCACCGACATCTCCAAGGCGTGGGACCTCGAGGCGTTCGAGCACCAGGCACGGGCGACGATCCCGCTCCAGCGCGGCGGTCGACCCGCCGAGATCGTCGGCGCCGCGCTGTACCTCGCCAGCGCGGCGTCGAGCTACACGACCGGATCGATCATCAAGGTCGACGGCGGCGCCGCCTGGTCGCCCGCCTGACCGGCCTCACGACGCGCCGACCACCGCCGCGACCTCGTCGACCAACGCCCACTGCGAGGGCTGCGCCGGGCCGGCGTACAAACGGTTCACCGCCACGGTGCGCAGCGCCTCGTCGCGCGTGGCGCCCAGCATCATCAACAGGCAAACCGCCATCGTCCCCGCCCGGCCCTGGCCGAGCGCACAGTGCATCACCACCCCCTCACCGGCCTCGAGGCGGTCGACGATCATCTGCAGCACCGGCATCGTCGCCGCCGCCGACTCGGCGTCGAAGTTGCGGATCGGGAACCACAGCGCCCGACCCGGCATGTTGGCGCGCAGCCACTCGACGTAGGGGGCGAAGCGGGTCTCGAGCTCGCGCACATGGTTGAGGCACACCACCGTGCCGGCCCCGGCACACGCCA
This sequence comes from Ilumatobacter sp., assembly GCA_036526035.1. Classification (GTDB taxonomy): domain Bacteria; phylum Actinomycetota; class Acidimicrobiia; order Acidimicrobiales; family Ilumatobacteraceae; genus Ilumatobacter. The sequence continues at coordinate 16,959 of DATCZG010000012.1, forward strand.
GGGCGGCCTCGGGGTCGGGGCCGACATCGGCACGCCCGCACAACCACAGCGCGCCCGCGGTGCGCGGTAGCGGGATCCGGTCGATGCTCACGGCGCCGGCCGGTGCAGCACGGCCCACGTCGGCACGACATCGACGAAACGGTCGTCGACATGGGCGACACCGTCGACCACCAAGCTGTAGCCGTCGGCGTGGTCGGCCGGCGGGAACACCGCCGACACCTGCGGGCGCACCGCCGCGTTGCGGCCGGCTCGGCCCCCGCCGGCGTCGAAGCGCAGGCAGCGACCCGCGGCGGTGTCGTGCACCGACGGCACGAGGGCGAGCAGGTGCGGCCGCTGGTCGTCGGAGACGGTGACGAGATAGCCGAACCCCCAGCGTCCGACCTCGTCGAACAGCCGGTCGATCGGCACCGGAATGCTCACGGCCTGGTCCTCATGATCCGATGCTCGGGTGTCGTGCCCACGGTGTCAAGTGTGGCTCGGGAAGTGACCGACCGCCGCACGCGCCGCCGGTCACGAGCGCTCGAGCCCGAACCACGGCTCGGCGAACAGGTCACCTTCGCACACGGCGCAGTCGTCGGGGTCGGCGCGGTCGTCAGGGTCGGCGACCGTGACGCCGACGGGCGTGAGATCCTCCGCACCCACCACGATGCGGGCCACCGCCCAGGCTCCCCGGCGGCGCGTCGGCGACTACGGGCACGAAAACATAGAAAGGAAGCCGAAACGGGCGTAGAAAGGAAGGTATGACGAGCCCGCTCCCCGCTCCCGCGCCCATGACCGCCTCGGCCGCCGCCGGGGCGATCGACGCCCGCAAGACGTACGGGGTCGGCGACGCCGCCGTCCACGCCCTCGACGGCATCACGATCAGCTTCGAACCCGCCAAGTTCACCGCCATCATGGGCCCCTCCGGTTCGGGCAAATCGACCCTGCTGCACTGCCTGGCCGGGCTCGATGCGCTCACCCACGGTGCCGTGTTCATCGGCGACACCCACCTCGCGTCGCTGAGCGACAAGCAGCTCACCGAGCTGCGCCGACGCTCGGTCGGCTTCGTGTTCCAGGCCTACAACCTGATCCCCACGCTGACCGCCCGCGAGAACATCCTGTTGCCCCTGATGCTCGGCGGCGAGTCCGGCGACGAGGCATGGATCGACCAGGTCGTCGACACCGTCGGTCTGCGCAACCGGCTGTCGCACCGCCCCGACGAACTGTCGGGCGGCCAGCAGCAGCGGGTCGCCGTCGCACGAGCGCTCGCCAACCGCCCGACGATCATCTTCGCCGACGAGCCGACCGGCAACCTCGACTCGAACGCCGGCAACGAGATCCTCACGTTCATGCGCGAGGCGGTCGACCGGTACGGGCAGACGATCGTGATCGTCACCCACGACCCGTACGCCGCGGCGTACGCCGACCGGGTGGTGTTCCTCGCTGACGGCAAGATCGTGCACGACATGGCCGACCCGACCGCCGACAGCATCATCGACCGGATGAAGCGGATCGGGCACTGAGGTGACGCCATGGCCGACACCCGCACCCCCCGAGCACCCGCCCGCCCGGCCGCCGACCGATCGGCGGTGACGTCATGATGCTCACCCTCGCCCGCCGCTCGCTGCGGGCCCGCCTCGGCCGCAGCATCTTCACCGGCCTCGCGATCATGGCCGGCGTCGCGTTCGTGGCCGGCTCGTTCGTGCTCGCCGACAGCCTCAAGAGCACCTTCGACAACCTGATCGACGGGCTCACCGGCGAGATCGACCTCGAGGTGCGCACCGAACTCACGGTCGACGATCTCGACGCCGTGCGCGACCCGCTGCCCGACACGCTCGTCGCCGACGTCGCCGCCGTCCCGGGCGTCAAGGTCGCCGAGGGCGGCTACGCCCGCTTCGCCCAGATGCTCGACAAGAAGGGCAAACCCGTCACCACCCAGGGGGCACCCACGCTGGGCGTCTCGTGGAACCCCGATTCGGGGCTGTCGGGCGTCGAACTCAAAGACGGCCGCGCCCCGCAGGCGACCGACGAGGTCGCGATCGACAAGGCGACCGCCGACCGTGTCGGCTACGTGGTGGGCGACACCATCCGCGTCGTGCTCAAAGACGGCCAGCACGATTTCACGATCGTCGGGCTGGTCGGGCTCGGCAACTCCGACGGGTTCGTCGGCGCCACGACGGTCGTGTGGGACCCGGTGTCGGCGGCGCGCTGGCTCGACACCGAGAACACCGTCGACACCATCGACATCAAGGTCGCCGACGGAGCCGACGTCGCCACCGTGCAGGACGCGATCGCGGCGATGCTGCCCGAACGCACCGAGGTCGTCACCGGCGAGCAGATCGCCGAGGAGACCAAGGACCAAGTCGGCGAGATCGTCTCGATCTTCGGCACCGGGCTGCTGATCTTCGCCCTCGTCACCGCCCTCGTGGCGGCCTTCGTGATCAACAACATCTACAACATCTCGATCAGCCAGCGGCTGCGCGAACTGGCGTTGCTGCGGGCCGTCGGCGCCAACGGTGCACAGATCCGTCGGCTCGTGCTCACCGAGGCGCTCACCGTGTCGGTGGTCGCCACGGTGCTGGGCATGTTCGGCGGGATCGGCGTCGCCAAGGCCTTGATCGTCGCGTTCGACGCCGCCGGCGGCGGCTTCCCCGACACCCCGCTGCTGTTCAAGGTGCGCACCGGGGTCGTCGCCGCGATCGTCGGCATCGGCGTCTCGGTGGTGTCGGTGCTGCTGCCGTCGCTGCGGGCATCGCACATCCCGCCGGTGGCGGCGATGCGGCCCGACGTCGGGTTCAGCGCGCTCAGCCTGAGCCAACGCCTCGTGCGCGGCACCGTGCTGTCGGTCGGCGGCCTGGCACTGTTCCTGTTCGGCCTGTTCGCGCGTCCCGGCAGCGGGAGCCAGTGGGGCCTGCTCACCGGTGCCGGGGCGCTCGGCATCGTGTTCGGGGTGACCAGCCTGTCGGCGCTCATCGCCCGGCCGGTCAGCCGCGTCATCGCCGCCCCGATCGCCAGGATGCTCGGCGTCGCCGGCACGTTCGCCCGCGACAACGCCGCCCGGGTGCCGCGCCGCACGGCGCGCACCGCGTCGGCGCTGATGATCGGGGTCACGCTGATCACCGGCGCGGCCGTGTTCACCGCCTCGCTGCGCGACACCTGGGGCCGGATCCTCGAGCAGGGCACGTCGTTCGACTACATCGTGCTCGACAGCGAGTCGTTCCAGCCGCTGACGCCCGAGATCGCCAACCGGCTCGAGGCACTGCCGGAGCTGTCGGCGGTGTCGCCGTTCCGCAACATCCGCGCCCAGATCGGGGGTTCGACGTCGACCGTGACGGCCGTCGACCCGGTGGCGTTCCCGCAGCTCGCCAACCTCGACATCACCGCCGGCGGCTTCGACCGGGTCACACCCGCCGACGGCGTCATGATCTACCGCTCGGCCGCCGACGACCTCGGCGTCGGCGCCGGCGACGTCGTCGACGTCACCTGGCAGAACGGCAAGCAGACCCGACTCACCGTCGCCGGCCTGTTCGACGACAACTCGCTCGGTTCCAACTGGTTCATCTCGGTCGGCCTGCTCGAGTCGATCTCCACGCAGGTCCCCACCGACCAGTTCGTGGTCGCCAAGCGCGCCGACGGCGTCGATGCCGCCACCGCCCGGCAAGCGATCGACGTCGCCGTCGCCGACTTCCCGCAGGCCAGCGTGCGGTCGAACAACGAGTTCGTCGCCGAGCAGAAGGCACGGATCGACACGTTGCTGTTCCTGGTGACGCTGCTGCTCACCGTGGCGATCGCGTTCTCGTTCCTCGGTATCGCGATCACCCTGGCGCTGTCGGTGTTCGAGCGGACCCACGAGATCGGCCTGCTGCGGGCGGTCGGGATGGGACGCCGCACGCTGAGGCGCTCGGTGCGCGGCGAGGCGGTCATCGTCACCTTGTTCGGGGCGCTGATCGGTGTCGCGCTCGGCATGTTGTTCGGGTTGGCGTTCTCGTACGCCGTGCCCGACAACGTCATCAACGGCATCACGATCCCGTACCAGACGCTCGCCTTCGTGCTCGTGTTCGCCGTCGTCGCCGCCGTCGTCGCCGCCACCTACCCGGCGATCAAGGCGTCGCGGATGAACGTGCTGGCAGCGATCGCCACCGAGTGACCGGCGGTGCCGTCACGGGGCGGCGCTGCCAGACTGACCCGATGGCCATCGATCTCGAACGACCGGGCGACGACGTACTCGCCTTCTTGCGCGAGCGCCACCTCGCGACGCTCACCACGCTGCGCGCCGACGGGTCGCCGCACGTCGTACCGGTCGGGTTCGGGTACGACCCCGACTCGCGCGTGGCACGGATCATCACGTTCGAGGGTTCGCAGAAGGTCGTCAACGCCCGGCGCGGCGGACGGGCCGCGGTGTCGCAGGTCGACGGTGGGCGCTGGCTCACCCTCGAAGGGACGGTGCGGGTCGTCACCGATCCCGAGTCGGTGGCGCTGGCGGTCGCCGCCTACGCCGCCCGCTACCGGGTGCCGTCGCAACGACCCGACCGGGTGGCGATCGAGATCCACGTCGACCGCATGCTCGGACGCGGCTGACACCGCGCGGGGCGTCAGCTCGCGGTGCGAGCGCGCCAGGGCAGGTCGTTGAGGAAGATCGTCGCCGCCGGGTGCGGGTCCATCACCGGCGCCTCGACGGGCACCCGACGGTCGAGCAGCACCTGGCAGCCCGGGCACCAGTAGAGCATCCGCCCGTGGCGACCCACCGGACGGGCGTCGATCGTCTCGAGACAGCGGATGCAACCCTGGCCGGTTCGGCCGTACACCGCCAGGCCGCCGGGGGTGCAGTTCGTCGTGGAGCGGTGCACCCGGCCCTGGTTCGACCGCACCATGTCGGCCGCGGTGTCGACGATCATCACGGCGTCGTGATGATCGAGGTCGGCGACATGGGCCCACGGGCTGAGCTCGGTGGCCCACAACACCTCGCACCGGTACACGTTGCCGACCCCCTGCATGACGTGCTGGTCGATCAGCACGTCGCGCAAGCACGCCTCGGGGTCGGGGTACGACAGCAGCAGTTCGACCACCTCGGCGAGATCGGCGTCGCTGCGCACCAGGTCGGGTCCGAGCCGGCCGCGACCGGGATGGCGCTGCTTGTCGTGCTGCTGGTAGGTCTCGACCTCGGCGTTGAAACAGACCGCGTCGAACTCGTCGGTCTGGATCGAGGCGCACACCTGGTCCCACGAATGTCGCCAGGGCACCCCGCGGCGGTAGACGTGCCACCCGCTCTTCGATCTGAGGCGGGAGTCGAGCACCAGCCCGTCGTCCCACATCACCTCGATGTGCTTGCCGCGGGCCTCGATCACCTCGACCATCCGGCCGGCGCGGGGCACGGGCCCGATCAGCCGGGGGGCATCGAAACGGACCATCGGACGACCGATCAGGGCCGTGCGCATCGTGCTCGCCGTCCGTGCGATGTCCCCCACTGGCATTGCGTCGCGATGCTACGCGCCGCTGCCGGCGGGGGCGCGGATACTCACCGCCGGCGTGCCGCGGTACGGCGAAGGTTCAGGGCAGACGGCCGACGTGGGCGAGGGCGAGGCGCAACAGACGATCCTGACCGCCGGTCATCTGCCCGATCACGCTGGGGCTGACCACCTCGGTCGGGCTGAACCACGACAGGTCGAGCGCCTGTTGCGTCGGTTCGCACTCGCCGTCGACGGGCACGACGTAGACGAGGCTGACGGCATGCTGACGGGGATCGTGGAACCCCGACACCTCGCGGTGCGGGAAGTACTCGGCGATCGTGAACGGGGCCGGGTTGACCGGAATGCGCGGCAGCGCCAGCGGGCCGAGGTCTTTCTCGCAGTGCCGCAGGAGTGCGTCGCGCACCAGCTCGCCGTGCATGACGCGACCGCTGACGATCAGTCGACTGATGGTGCCGTCGGCGGCCTGCCGCAACAGCAGGCCGATCTCGGTGACGTTCCCCAACGCATCGACTCGCACCGGGACGGCCTCGACGTAGACGATCGGCATCTGCGCCCTGACCTGCTCGAGGGTGTCGGACGCCAGCCACACGCTGTCGGTTGCGGTATCGATCTCGCTCACGGGCCGACATCATAAGTGGCAGCCGCCCGATAAGTGGCAGCCGCCCGACGCGCCCTGGTTCCCGGGTCGGCGCCCACTGCACGCAGCGGCGATGCGCGGTAGTTTCGGGCCGGATGGAGAGCGACGGCCGGGGCCTCGGGCACATGACGTGGACCTCGGTCGGCACCCCGATCGTGGTGGTGCCCGTGGGGAGCTGCGAACAGCACGGCCCGCACCTGCCCCTGCACACCGACACGTTGATCGCCACCCGGCTCGCCGCCGACCTGGTCGAACGGCGCCACGACTGCGTGCTGGCGCCACCGATCGCGGTCTCGGCGAGCGGCGAGCACCAGGGTTTCGCGGGCACCTTGTCGATCGGTACCGAGGTGACCGCAGGCGTGGTGACCGAACTCGCGCGGTCCGCCGACTGGGCGGCCGGCGTGGTGTTCGTCAACGGCCACGGGGGCAACCGGGCGGCGATGGAGCTCGCCGGCGCGACCCTCCGGCACGAGCAGCGCCGGGTGCTGTTCTGGTGGCCGCGGCTGCCCGGCGGCGACCTGCACGCCGGCCGCACCGAGACCTCGCTGATGCTGGCCCTCGCGCCCGACGAGGTCCGCCTCGCCGCCGCCGAGGCGGGTCCGATGCCCGACCTCGCCACGCTCGAGCGCGACGGCGTGCAGGCGCTGAGCCCGAACGGCGTGCTCGGCGACCCCTCCGGCGCCGACGCCCGGCACGGCTCCGAGTTGTTCGCCGAGATGTGCGCCCAGCTGGCGGCGGCGGTCGCGAACTGGGTGCCGGCGGCCGGGCGATGACCGGCCCCCGCAGGTACCGGCTCGACGCCACGGTGCAACGCTTCGGCACCGTCGTGATCGGCGGCTCGCCACTGAAGCTGTTCCGGCTCACCGAGGCCGGGGCAGCCCTGGTCGAACAGATCGCGGCCGGTGCGGCGGTGCCCGACTCGGCGCTGGTGACGACGCTGCTCGCGGCGGGCGCCGTCCACCCGGTCGTCGAGCCGGCCGCTGCCCGCCCGGGCCGGGCGACGGCCACCGACGTCACGATCGTGGTGCCGACCTTCGGGCCGCCCGGCCACGTTCCCGCCGGCGCGATCCTGGTCGACGACGGCTCGACACCACCGGTGCCCGGCGCCCGGGTGCGGTTCGACCGCAACCGTGGCCCGGCCGCCGCCCGCAACGCCGGCCTGGCCGACGTCGACACCGACTTCGTGGCGTTCGTCGATGCCGACGTCGAACTCGCCGACGGCTGGCTCGACCCTCTGCTCGCCCACTTCGACGACGAGCGTGTCGCGCTCGTGGCGCCGCGCGTGCGCGCCGCCCCGCCACCGTCGGGCTCCCCCGCCGGGCCCTGGTTCGCCGGGTACGAGCTCGCCAACGGCCCCCTCGACCTCGGGCCGGAACCGGCCCGGGTGCTGGCGGGCACGCGGGTGAGCTACGTGCCGGCCGCGACGATCGTGTGTCGCACGGCCGCGGTCCGATCGGTCGGCGGGTTCGACGAGACGCTCAGGTTCGGCGAGGACGTCGACCTCGTCTGGCGGCTCGCCGCCGCCGGCTGGGTGTGCCGCTACGAACCGGCCGGCGAGGTCCGCCACGCGATGCGGGCCGACCTGGCGGCGTGGGTCCGGCAACGGATCGGATACGGGTCGTCGGCGGCCGCGCTCGCCCGCCGCCATCCGGGCGCGCTCGCACCGCTGCGGATGAGCGGCTGGAGCCTCGGGGCGTGGACGCTGGGGGCGCTCGGACGACCGCTGCTGGGCACCGCCGTCGGTGTCGGGTCGGCAGCGGCGCTGGTGCGCAAACTGCCCGACGTGCCGCCGCGCGCCGCGCTGCGGCTGGCCGGACTCGGCAACCTGCGCGCCGGCGAGGGCATCGCCGCCGCGATCCGCCGGGCCTGGTGGCCGCTGCTGGCGGTCGCGGCGTGGCGATCGCGCGCCGCCCGCCGGCTGCTGCTGGCGGCCGCGGTGAGTGCCCGGCACCCGCTGCGCGTCGCCGACGACGTCGCCTATTCGGTCGGGGTCTGGCGCGGGATGTGGGCCGAGCGCACCATCGCCCCGCTGGTCCCCGAGATCACCTCGTGGCCGGGCCGTTCGGCGGTCACCGTGGCGGCTCCACGAAGCTGACGGACGGGGCGGCCGCCGCCACCGGTCGCCAGCGGATACCGTGCCGTTCCGTGACCGTCCGGCTCACCGTCAACCGCGCCCGATGGTGGAACCACGTCACCGACGTGGCCGCCACCGTGGAAGGCCTCGTGCCCGTCGTCAAGGGCAACGGCTACGGCTTCGGCCGCGAGGGCCTCGCCGTCGCCGCGATGCAGCTCGGCCCGGTGATCGCGGTCGGCACCGTGCACGAGCTGGCCGGCCTGCCCACCGAGGCCGTGCCGGTGGTGCTCACCCCCACGCTCACACCGCCCGGGTCGACGACCCCCGTGCTGACCGTCGCCAACGCGGCCCACATCGACGCGCTGCACGGTTGGGCGGGCCGCGTGATCGTGAAGCTCCCCAGCAGCATGCGTCGCTACGGCGGCGGCATCGAGCTCGTCGAACTGGCGCAACGGGCCGGGCTGCGCACGGTGGGCGTCGCCATCCATCCCCCGCTCGCCGGCGACGACGAGGCCCACCGGGCCGACGTCGTGCGCCACCTGCCCGAGATCGACCCGTCGCTCGACGTGTGGGTGAGCCACCTCGCCCCGAGCACCTACGAGACGCTGCCGACCAGCCACCGCTACAAGCTGCGGCTCGGCAGCTACCTGTGGCACGGCGACCGCGAGGCACTGCACCTCGAGGCCGACGTGCTCGACATCCGTGCCGTCGCCGCCGGCGACACCGCCGGCTACCGGCTGACCGCGGTACCCGGCGACGGGATGCTCGTGATGATCGGCGCCGGCACCGCCAACGGTGTCACCCCGCTCGCCGACGGCCGCAGCCCGTTCCACCACGAACGACGCCGGCTGATGTTGATCGAGGCCCCCCACATGCACACCTCGATGGCGTTCGTGCCGGCCGGCGAACCGTGCCCGGGCATCGGTGACTGGGTCGACGTGCAGCGTCCGCTGACGACGACGGCGGCCGACGAGCTGCGCTGGGTCTGAGCCGCGATGGAACCGTCGGCCCGCCACCCCGGCCCCGACGTGGTGCGGGCGCTGGCGATGCTCGGCGTGCTGCTGATCAACTACCACGGCTACCTGATCCTGCGCGGCGGCCGCCGCGACGGGGGCGCCGTCTACGACTTCTTCGACCCGTGGAACGGCCCGCTGGCGACCCGCTTCGCAGCGACGTTCGTGCTGACCGCCGGGGTCGGCGTGACCCTGCTGACCAACAGCTCGCTCGGCGACGCGACCCGACGCACCGAGATGCGGTGGCTGCTCGTACGGCGCGGCCTGCTGTTGTACGCGGGCGGCCTGCTGTTCGACTTCGTCTGGCAGGGCACGATCCTGCCCTTCTACGGCGCGATGTTCGTGCTCGCCGCCGGCATCTTCACGCTGCGAACCCGCTGGGTCGTCGCGATCGGCGTCGGGGCCGCCCTCGCCGGCTGGCTGATCAACTGGTGGCGGTACGAACACACCCTCGACGGCAACCCGCCCGACTGGTTGACCGACTCCGGCCCACGGTCACCGCGCGGGTTGCTGTTCGACGTGTTCGTCAACGGCACCCACCCGCTGCTGCCCTGGCTGATCTTCCTGTGTGCCGGCATCGTGCTGGGCCGGTTGTTGACGACCTCCTGGTGGCGCCCCGCCGCCACCGGCACCGGGTTCGCGCTGTACACCGCCGCCCAGCTCGCCGCGGCCTCGGCACGATCGGACCGCTGGATCGTCGTGCTCAGCGACGACCCCTGGGATCGGGGCGTCGCGTACGCGGCCAGCGCGCTCGGCACGGCACTGCTCGCCTTCACGGGCATCAGCTGGCTCGCCGAGCGGTTCCGGGCGACACGGCCGATCGACGTGCTGCGACGCGCCGGGCAGATGTCGCTGTCGATCTACCTCGCCCACGCCCTGGTGTTCAACCTGCTGGTCGACGAACTCGAACTCGTCGAACCGGGCGGTCTCACCACCGCGCTGGTGATGACCGGCGTGTTCTGGGTCACCGCGATCGCCGCGGCGGGTTGGTACCAGCGCCGCTACGGGCGCGGCCCGGCCGAGCTGCTGTACCGGCGGCTCACGGCGTGAACGGCCACCGCTCGCCCGGTGGCCGTCAGGTCGGCTCGGGGTGTGACGCCGGCGGACGCCCCGCCCGGCGCAGGCCGCGCAGGCCGACCGCACCGGCGCCGATCAGGGCGCCGCGCTCGCCCAGCCGCGCCGGGGTGATGCGGGCTGCCGCGCCCTGCCCGATGCGGGCCACGGCGTCGATCTCCTCCTGGGCGGCGTTGAAGAACGTGGCCGCGAACCCGAGCGCGATGTCGCCGCCGACCACGACCAGGTCGAGGTCCATCGACGTGCAGATCATGCCGGCGGCCCGGCCCACCAGCCGCCCTGTGCGGCGCATGATGTCGTAGGTCGGCTCGGTCGGCGAGCGCCCGGTGATCGACTCGATCGCCAAGCCCGACGCCTCGGCCTGGAGGCAGCCACGGCCGCCGCACGTGCAGCGCCGGCCACCGGGCTCGACGATGATGTGGCCGACGTGGCCGGCGTTGCCGGTGGCGCCGTCGAGCAACTCGCCGTCGATCACGAAGCCGCCGCCGATCCCCGTCGACACCGTCATCGCGCAGAAGCTCGACACGTTGCGGCCGGCACCGAGCCAACCCTCGGCGAGCGCCAGTGCCTTGGCGTCGAGATCACCGAAGACCCGCAGCCCGGTCAATTCGGCGAGGTGCCGGCGTAGTGGGAAGGCCCGCCAGGAGGGGACGTTGATCGGCGACACGGCCTCGCAGTTGCGTTCGATCGGGCCGGCACAACCGACGCCGATCGCCCGCACACGAACCCGATGATGGCGTTCGGCCTGCCCGAGTTGCTGGCTCACGATCGACACCAGCGCCGCCAGGTGCGACTGGGGCCCGACGTCGTGCTCGATCGCGACGCGGGCCACATCGAGCAGTTCGCCCCGCAACGTCACCAGGCCGGCCGAGAACTCGGGGCCCGCGATGTCGATCGCCAGGATCACGTCGGGCGCCGCCGGCCCCGAGGCGCTCGTCGTCCCACCCATCGCCGGAGCACGCTACCCCTGCAACCGGCAGGCTGGACGCGGCTACGGTGGGTCGACACCCGAACGTCTCTTTGCACGATGTCCCGCTGCACCCGTCTACTCCTCTGCGCCTTCTCGCTGGTCCTCGGTGTCGTGTCGGTGCCCGCCCGAACCGGTAGCGCCGGCACGCTGCCCGACGACACGACGACCACCACGACGACCACCACGACGACCACCACCACGACCACCACCACGACCACCACCACGGCGCCGACCACGACCACCACCACGACCACGACGACCACGACGGCGCCGACCACCACCACGACGACCACCAACCAGCTCGTCTATACGCCCCCCGCCACCACCGCGGTCCCGTCCACCACCGCGCTCGCCACCACGACCACCGAGCTCACCGATCCTGACGCCCTGGACCCGTGCGACCCGGCGGCCACGACCACCGCCACGACCACCGGCACGACCACCGCCACGACCACCGCCACGACCACCGCCACGACCACCGCCACGACCACCGCCACGACCACCGGCACCGGGAGCACGGCGATGACGCAGTGCGCGATCGGCTCAACCGGCTCGTCGACGGCCACGACGGCGTCGCGCCCCACCATGATCGGTGTCCAGACGCCACGGTTGCTGATCGACATCCTGCGCACGATCCGGCTGATGGAGTCGGGCGAGCGATACGACGTGCGACCCAACCTCGGCAACGCCTCGGGCGCCTACCAGTACATCCCGTCGACCTGGAACAACTACCTGGGCTATCCCCACGCCTACCTCGCGCCGTCGTACGTCCAAGACGAGCGGGCACTCTCCGACGTCCAGTCGATCCTGCAGCAGTGGGGTGGCGACGTGTCGATGGTGCCGGTCATCTGGTACTACCCCAAGGCCGCCCAGCTGCCCGAGCTGATGGACCAGGTGCCGCTTCCGGAACTGGGCAACCGGCTGACGGTGCGCGCCTACCAGCTGCGCTGGCTCGACATGCTGTCGTTCGTGACCGGCCAGCCGGTCCTCGACCGCTACGCCGCGCTGCCCCCCGAACAGCGATTCCTCTCCGGCCTCCCGCCCGGCGCCGAGTCGTCGTGGCAGTCGTCGTCCGAGACGTCGTCGTCATGGTCGACGGCGCTCACCGAGATCGCGTTCCCGGTGTTGGGGCGCGCCGTGGTGGCACCGCCGGTGGGGTGCGACGGCGCCGACTGCCAGTACGGATCGGTCGCCATCGTGTACGGCCAGACGCTCCAACCGGTCCTCGCGGTCGCCGACGGGATCGTGACCGACGTCGGGCTCGGCGACCCGATCACCGGCGCCGTGACGCTCACCGTCACCGATCGGGCCGGGCGCACCTACCACTACGCCGGGTTCAACGACGACACCCCCGGCACCCGCGACGGCCGGGCGCACGAGTCGTACCGCTTCACGGCGCTCGCCCAGTTGGGGATGCCGGTCTACGCCGGGCAGATCCTCGGCTACCTCGGCGACACCGACCCGATGCCCTCCGACGAGCACCGCGGCATCAGCGGCGAGGAGGTCACACCGCATCTGCGACTCACGATCCGCGACCCCGGCGGCAGGCTGCTCGACGCCGACGCGCTGGTCGCCGGCGCCCAGGCCCGCCAGGCGTGCCACGTCGCGGTCGGCCCCTGGTCGGTACCCGTCGACGCCCGCCTCGCCGGCATCGACGCCGAGACCCGCCGCACCATCGAGGTGTCGGCGATCGGCAACGGCGGCTGGACCCTGCACGCCGACGGCACGGTCACCGCATGGGGCCGCTCGGCGCTGATCCTCCCACCCGAGGACTGTGCGTGGGCGCCGTCTGTGCCGTACGGTCCCGGTGCCGCCGGCAGCCCGGCGCCCGAGGGCTGGGGCGAGCCGTTCTCGATCTCGGCGAAGTCATGGGTGGCGGGAACACTCCACAACGACGAGTTCAACCCGACCACGCTGCTGCGCTGGGGCTGAGCCGCCACCGGGCACCGCGGCACCCGGCGACCCGGCCCGGCCGGATCAGACCCGGCGGGCCTCCTCGATCAGGTTGATCTCGTAGAGCACCTCGTCGAGCGCGTCGGCGGCCGTGATCGCGCTGAAGCGCTGCGGTCGATCGGGGGTGCAACAACTCGGGACCGGTGCCAGCACGGTCCACGGTCGCGGGTGACAGAACTGCACGACGCTGAAGCGCTCGCCCTCGTAGCCGGGTGCCGCCACCACCCGGTGCCAGCCGATCGGGATCGCGCCGTTGGTGAGCCGCTCGAGCATGATCCCGGTGTTGACGATGACCTGGCCGTCGGGCGCCACCGCGTCGACCCACTGATCGCCGACGAGCACCTGCAGCCCCGGCGCCGTCGCGCGCGGCAGCGCCGTGATCAGGTTGATGTCGCCGTGCGCGCCGGCCCACACATGCCCCGACTCGGGCAGGTCGCCCATCGGCGGGTAGCGCAGCGCCCTGGTGAGCGTGGGGCCGTCCTTCACCATGTCGTCGAAGAACGTCTCGTGGCATCCGATGCCCTCGGCGATCACCCGCAGGAACCGTCGCTGCACGTCGGCGACGGCGTGGTGGAAACGCTGCAGGACGTCGGTGATGCCGGGTACGGCCGACTCGGGCAGCACCTGATCGGGGTAGGCGGTGGAGAACCGGCGCTTGAGCGGGTGACCGGCCGGGATCGGGGCCGACCAGTTGAGCATCTCCTTCCAGTCGGGCAGATCGCTCGACGCCGCGGTCTCGACGAGCAGGCCGGTGTACCCGGTCTGACCGTGGGCACCGGGCACGTTGAACTGTTGTTTGACCTCGTGGTCGAGGTGGAAGAACTCGGCGAGCATGCCGTAGGCCGTGTCGATCAGATCCTCGGACAGGTCGTGGCGCGTGTAGACGAAGCCGGTCGCCAGGCTGCGGGTGACGCCGTCGACGACGGCGCGTCGCGCGGCACCGCTGCTGTTCTCGAACACCAACAGGTCGACATCGAGGATCTCGCTCATCCCGTGGATGCTACGAGCCGCGCTGCCCACGTCGACGCAACCTTCGATCCGGTCTTCGACCGGATCGGCCTCAGCGCTCGGGCGGCACCCCGCCGGGGGCGAAGACCGCCGGCATGCCACCGGTGTGGACGAACACGACGTCGCTGCCCGGCGGCCACCGGCCGGCCTCGGCATTGCCGAGCAGCCCGGCGAGGCCCTTGCCGCTGTACACCCGGTCGAGCACCCAGCCGCCGCGTCGCGCCGCCCAGCCGATGGCGGCGTCACCGGCCGGCGTCGGCACCCCGTAGTCGTCGCCCATCCAGCCGGGGTCGAGGTGGACGTCGCCGCGCTCGACACCGGACGGGTCGCCGCCGACGAGGTCGACCGTCGCGGCGGCGAGCGCGGCGACGTCGGGCATCCCGAGGTTGACCCCTTTCGCGACGCCGATCGCCAACACCTCGGGGACGGCGTGGCCCTGCTGCCGCCACCAGGCGCGCCCCGCCAGCAGGCCGGCGTGGGTGCCACCGCTCGAGGACGTGTGCACGATCGCCGCCGGGCGGACACCCTGGGTCTCGCACTGGTGCATCAGCTCGACGAAGGCGGCGGCGTACCCGACCGCACCGACCGCCGTCGAACCGCCGATCGGGATCGAATACGGCGCCGCGCCGGTGGCCGTCAGCTCGCCGGCGAGTGCCTCCCTGGCGATCTCGAGCTCGCCCCAATGGCTCTCCTCGGCGCCGGTGAAGTGCAGCTGGGCGCCGAACAACGTCGCCAGCAACTGGTTGCCGGCCGGGCGTTCGGGACGGTCGCCCGACAGCACGAGGTGGACCTCGAGCCCGAGCACCGCACCGGCGGCCGCCGTCATCCGGCAGTGGTTCGACTGCGAGGCACCGACGGTGATCAACGAGCGGGCCCCCTCGGCCACCGCGGCGCCGCACAGGAACTCGAGTTTGCGGGCCTTGTTGCCGCCCATCCCGAGCCCGGTGAGATCGTCACGCTTCACCCACAGCCGAGCGCCGCCCGGCAACTGCGGGCCGCGTTCGAGCGGCGTCGGCAGGGTGGCGAGCCGGGCGTGCGGAAGGTGACCGAACACGCTGGGCATGATAGGCACGCCGGAGGTCACCCCACCGGCGGCGCGGTGGCCCTGAGTATCGTGGGAGCGGTGCACAGCAACGGCAACCCGTCGAGCGGTCGCCCGGCACCGCTGCGGGCCGCCTCCGGTCGATCGCTGCAGGGGCGCCGGGAGTGACCACCGACTGGAACCCGGTGCTGCGCGGCGAGTTCGCCAAGGCGTACTGGACGCCGCTGCTGGAGTTCGTCGCCGCTGAGCGGTCGCGGGCCACCGTCTACCCGCCCGCCGACCACGTGTTCGCGGCGCTGCACCTCACGTCGTACGAGTCGACCAGGGTGATGATCCTCGGCCAGGACCCCTACCACGGCCCCGGGCAGGCGCACGGGCTGTGCTTCTCGGTACAGCACGGGGTGCGGGTGCCGCCGTCGCTCGCCAACATCCACCGCGAACTGCACGACGACGTCGGCGTCGCGATACCCGGCCACGGCAACCTCGAGGCCTGGGCCCGTCAGGGCGTGCTGTTGTTGAACGCGACGTTGACGGTGCGCGCCGGCCAGGCCGGGTCGCACCAGGGCAAGGGGTGGGAGACGTTCACCGACGAGGTGATCCGCGCCGTCGACGCCAAGCGCGACCACGTCGTGTTCATCCTGTGGGGCTCGTACGCCCGCAACAAGCGCGAGCTGGTCGACCGCTCCCGCCACACCGTCATCGAGTCTCCGCACCCGTCGCCGCTGTCGGCCCACCACGGCTTCTTCGGCACCAAGCCGTTCAGCAGGACCAACGCGGCGCTCGTCGCGCACGGCCAGCAACCGGTCGACTGGAGCCTGTGACCGCGATGGCGTGGACCACCCACCCGCGCCTGGTGCGGTTGCGGCAGCGCAGCGCGATCGCCGACGTGATCGTCGAGACCCTCGACGGCTACCGGCGCCACCTCACCGGACGCAACGCCGCCGTGCTCGCCTACTACGGCTTCCTCACCTTGTTCCCGCTGTTGATGGCCGCCACGACGATCCTGGGGTTCGTCCTCGAGGACGACCCCTCGCTGCAGGCCGACATCGTCGACTCGGCCCTCAGCAGCATCCCCGTGCTCGGCTCCGACCTGGTCAGCGGTTCGACCATCAGCGGCAACTGGTGGGCGCTGGTGATCGGGTTGCTGGTCGCGCTGTGGGGGTCGTTGAAGGCCTTCGTCGCCCTGCAATCCGCGCTCGACGACGTCTGGGAGGTGGCGATCGACGACCGCGCCCATCCCGCCATGCAACGGGCGAGGGCGCTGCTCGGGGTCGTGGTGATCGGGATCGGGCAGGTCGGCGCCGTCGCACTCGCCGCGATCGTGAGCGAGGTCGACCTGCCCCGCGTCGGCGCGCTGGCGATCACGCTCGGCGGGCTGGTGCTCAACGTGGCAGTCGTCAGCACCATGTACCGCTACCTCACCGCCGAGCGGGTCGGCTGGTCGATGCTGTGGCCGGGCGCCGTGTTCACCAGCGTGCTCTACACGGCGCTCCAGTTCGTCGGCACCCGCATCGTCACCCGCACGCTCGACGACGCCGCCAACGTCTACGGCACGTTCGCCGCAACGTTGGCGTTGCTCACCTGGCTGAGCATGCACGCCCTGATCAGCCTGGTCGGAGCCGAACTCAACGCCGCGTTGCGCCGTTGGGATCGAGCCCCCCGGCGGCTCGCCGGCTGAACCGGTTCGGCCGTCAACCGGACCGGTCGCGGCCGAGTGTGGTGACGATCCGCGACGACTGCTCGAGGGTGCGGTGCACGGGGCACCGATCCGCGATCCGCAGCAGGCTCGACCGCTGGGCGTCGTCGAGGTCCCCGGCCAGATGGAGCACCCTCGTGAACCGGTCGATCCTGCCGACGGGCGAACCGTCGCCCGCGTCGGAGGCCGCGTCGGCGGCGTGCACCTTGTCGTGCGACACCTCGACGACGACCCGGTCGAGCGGCAGCCCCTTGCGGTCGGCGTACATCCGGAGCGTCATCGAGGTACAGGCGCCGAGCGCGGCCGCCAACAGGTCGTACGGCCCGGGGCCGGCGTCGAACCCACCGACCGACTCGGGTTCGTCGGCGAGGAACCGGTGGCGGCCGGTGACGACATGGTTGAGGAACCGCCCCTGGGTCGTCTCGGCGACCACCACCTGGGACGACGGCGCCGGCACCGCCGCGGCACCGCTCTCGTCGACCAGGTACCTGGCGGCCCACACCCCGATCACCGACGCCGCGTACTCGGCGTCGGCCGGTTCGGTCAGCAGATGGTCGGCGTCGTCGAGCGTGACGAAGCTCTTCGGGTGGCGCGCCGCCCGGTAGATCTCGGCGGCATGTTCGATGCCGACCGTGTTGTCGACCGGCGAGTGCAGCACCAACAGCGCGGCCTGCAGCGAGGCGGCGGCATCGGTGACCACACCGGAACCGAGATCGTCGACGAACTGCCGGCGGATCGTGAAGCGGCGGCCGTGCAGCACGACTTCGACCTCGCCGTGCTCGGCGATGCGGTCGAGCGCTCCGTCGAACAGGCGGGCGACATGGCCGGCGTCGGCCGGGGCGCCGATGGTGGCGACGGCGCGCACCTCGGGCAACGACGCCGCGGCGAAGATCACCGCAGCACCCCCGAGCGAGTGGCCGACCAGCAGCTGGGGGGCTCGATGGTGCTGCCTCAACCAGTCGGCCGCCGCCACGAGGTCGGCGACGTTCGACGAGAAGTTGGTGTTGGCGAACTCGCCCTCGCTCGCCCCGAGGCCGGTGAAGTCGAACCGCAGCAACCCGTAGCCGAGGTCGGTCAACACGGCGGCGATCCGCGACGCGGCGCGGAGGTCTTTGCTGCAGGTGAAGCAGTGCGCGAAGAGGGCGAAACCCTTCGGGGGCCCGGCGGGGAGGTCGAGGCGGGCGGCGAGCCGGGCGCCGTCGTGGCCGGCGAAGCTCACTCGGCGGACGCGCGTCGGCATCCCCCGACCGTACCAACCCGAGCCCGATCCCGGACCGGCGGTCATCGGCGGGAAGTGCAGCTGCACTGTCGCGATCGATCCCTCAGCTGCGATACTCGACGACCGTGGCGAAGCACCCGATCGACCCTGCAGACCGGTACGCGCGATTCCCCGACCGGGCAGCTCGGCACATCATCCGTCCGCTTCGCGACTTCCTCCACCGGGAGGCGAGCGCCGGCCTGCTGCTGGTGGCAGCCGCCGTGGTCGCCCTCTTCTGGGCGAACTCGCCCTGGTCGACGAGCTACTTCGAGCTGTGGGAGTACGAGGCGGCGGTCGAGTTCAACCGCCATGTGATCAGCCTCAATCTGCGGGAGTGGATCAACGACCTCGCCATGGTGCTGTTCTTCTTCGTCGCCGGCCTCGAGATCAAACGCGAGCTCACCGAGGGCGAGCTCCGCGACCCGCGCCAGGCGTCGCTGCCGATCATCGCCGCGTTCGGCGGCATGGTCGTCCCCGCCGCGATCTTCGCCCTGCTCAACGCGGGCGGCGCCGGGTCGAAGGGTTGGGGGATCCCGATGGCCACCGACATCGCCGTGGTGATGGGGGTCGTGGCGCTGCTCGGGTCGCGGGCCCCGGCCTGGCTCAAGCTGTTCCTGCTGGCACTCGCCATCGTCGACGACATCGGCGCGATCCTCGTGATCGCCGTCTTCTACTCGCAGGGCGTGTCGTTCGGTTGGCTCTCCATCGCGATCGGGGCCGTCGCCGTCGCGGCGTCGATCCGCAACTGGGTCCCCTGGATCGGCGTGTACCTCGTGCTCGGGGCGATCTGCTGGCTCGGCCTGCACGAGGCGCACGTCCACCCGACGCTCGCCGGGGTGGCGTTCGGCCTGCTCGCACCGGTCACCCCGCGCCGTCACTCCGGGATGATCGACGTCACCCAACTCACCACGCGGCCCGGCGTGAACACGGCCGCCGAGATCGCCCGGCAGGCCAAGTGGACCGTCTCGATCGTCGAGTGGCTCGAACACCGGTTGCACCCGTGGTCGGCGTTCGTGGTGGTGCCGATCTTCGCCCTCGCCAACGCCGGCATCAAGATCCCGGCGTCCGAACTCGGCGACGCGCTCAGCAACCGGGTCACCTGGGGGGTCGTGCTGGGCCTGGTCGTCGGCAAGACGGTCGGCATCACCGGCGCCACCCTGCTGGCGGTGGCGCTCAAGGTCGGGCGCCTGCCACCGGGGGTCACCAAGCGGTACGTGCTCGGTGCCGGCGCCCTCGGCGGCGTCGGGTTCACGGTGTCGCTGTTCGTCACCGATCTGGCGTTCGGCGAAGAGGTGCTCGGCACCGACGCCCGGCTCGGCGTGTTGTTGGGTTCGTTCATCGCGGCGCTGCTCGGCGCCGCCATCATGGTGCCCGGCCGGGTCATCCCCGACCTGTCGATGGGCGGCACGGTCGCCGCCCCCGAGCCCGCGGTCGGCGGCGCGGGCGACCCGCCGATCGGCTAGAAACTGGGCAGCGGCGAACCGGGCCACAGCCCCGGTTTGCCGTCTTCGCCGCTCATGACCCTGTCCGTCCTCCTCGCCACCGAATCGACGATCGGCCCCACCCTCGCGATCCTGGTCGGGGTCGGCATGGCGGTGCAGTGGATCTCCTGGCGGGCCCAGGTGCCGTCGATCATCCTGCTGCTGCTGGCCGGCTTGATGCTGGGCCCGGTGTTCAGCGTGATCGATCCCGACGCCTTCCTGGGCGGCACCCTGTTCTCGATCGTGTCGTTGTCGGTCGCGCTGATCCTGTTCGAGGGCGGCCTCGACCTGCCGCCGCGCGAGCTCCGTTCGACCGGCACGGTCGTGCGGCGGCTGATCAGCGTCGGTGCCGTGATCACGTTCCTCGTCGCGCTGTGGGGCGCCGAACGGCTCTTCGACATCAGCCGGGGCGCCGCCACCGTGCTGGCGGCCGTGCTGGTGGTCACCGGGCCGACCGTCGTCGGGCCGCTGCTGCGGTTCGTGCGCCCGAACGGCCGTACCGGGCCGATGCTGCGAGCCGAGGGCATCCTGATCGACCCGATCGGTGCCACCGCCGCCCTGGTGGCGTTCGAAGTCGCCCTCACCGAACAGCCCGGCGAGGCCGTCAGCACGGTGCTGTGGGTGGTGGGGCTCACCCTCGTCGCCGGCATCGGCATCGGGTTCGCGGCGGCATGGCTGCTCGATCACGCCCTGCGCACCTTCCTCATCCCCGACCATCTCGGCAATCCGATCGCGCTCGCGGTCGTGATCGTCGGCTTCGTCATCAGCAACCAGGTCCAGAGCGAGGCCGGCCTGCTGACGGTGACGGTGATGGGCATCTGGCTGGCGCGGCGCGACTCGGCCGCCGTGCGCCAGTTGCTCGAGTTCAACGAGAGCCTGCGCACGCTGCTGATCTCGACGCTGTTCATCCTGCTCGCGGCGCGGATCGAACCCGACCGTTTGCGCGGTGTCCTGCTGCCCTCGCTGGCGTTCCTGGCGCTGCTGGTGTTCGTGGCACGCCCGCTGTCGGTGATCGTGTCGACGTTGCGCACCTCGTTGACCTGGCGCGAGCGGTTGTTCCTGATGGCGATGGCGCCGCGCGGCATCGTGGCGGCCGCCGTGTCGGCGATCTTCGCGATCCGACTCGAGGAGGAAGGCATCCGCGGCGCCGAGCTGATCGTGCCGGTGATCTTCCTCGTGATCATCGGCACGATCCTCGTCTACGGGTTCCTGGCCGGACCGCTCGCCCGCCGGCTCGGCCTCGCCGAGGCACGCGCCAACGGGGTGCTGATCGTTGGCGCCCACCCGATCGCCCGTGGCCTGGCGAAGTCGCTCAACGACCTCTCGATCATCACGATGCTGGTCGACACCGACCCCTACAACGTGACCCGCTCGGTCGCCCTCGGGCTGCCGGCGCGCCGCCTCAGCGTGCTGACCGAGGAGGCCACCCACGAGCTCGACCTGCGCGGCATCGGCCGCATCCTCGCGCTGACGTCGAACGACGAGGTCAACGCGTTGGCGACCACCCGGTTCGCGCGGGTCTTCGGGCGCCGCGAGACGTTCCAGCTCGCCCCCGGTGAGAAGCAGCATCGCGGCGAGCTGCCCCAGGAGTTGTTGGGACGGATCATCGGCATCCAGGGGCTCGACTACGGCGCGCTCGACGAACGGATGCGCCAGGGTTGGCGGGTGCGGTCGGCCGCCGCCGGCGACGCGATCACCCGTGCCGAGGAGGCCGGCAAGTTCTTGTCGATGGCGCGGGTGTTCGACGGCCAACTCAGCTTCGTGTGCCGCAACGACCCGGTGCCCACCCAGGGCACCGTGATCGGCCTCGCCGACCCTGCGGTGCAACAAGAGCTCGACCTCGTCGCCGGCACCGGGTGATCGATGGCCACCCACCTGTTCGTGTACGGCACCTTGCGCCCCGGCGACGTGCGGTGGAGCCTGCTCGCCCCGTTCGCCGCCGACGAGGGGGTCGACGACACCGCCGCCGGGGCGCTGTACGACACCGGTCTCGGCTACCCCGCCGCCCGGTTCGGGGTGCCCGGCACCGTGATCGGCCGCACCTACCGGCTGCGCGACGACCGGCTCGACGAGGCGCTGGCGGTGATCGACGAGGAGGAGGACACGGTGCTCGGCCTCTACCGGCGCGTCGAGGTCACCACCGGACGCGGCATCCGGGCCTGGGCCTACCAGTACGGGTCGGGCCTCGAGTTGACGCCGATCGCATCGGGCGACTGGTTCCAGCGGTAGCGGTCGTTGCCGGCGACGGCGCGGGCTGTGGTCAGAAGAACTCGGTGGCGATCGCCACCAGGGCCTCGATGTGCCCGACCACCTCGTCGGCGCTCAGCGTCGGGCCCAGTTCGACGGTGATGCCCACCCCCTGATCCGCGATCACCGACCGCGACCACTGCGAGGCGGTGCCGGTGTAGGTGCCGCCGGTGATCGAGACGACCGGGAGGCCGGCGACCGCCGCGTACCGGGTGCGGATCTCGCCGGCGCGCCCCGAACCGGGACTGATGCGGAACAGGTCCTGGTGGTACCACAGGATCACGTCGGGTCGCACCGACTCGCCGAGCGCCACCGCCGCCCGGGTCTCGGGCTCGCTCGCCGGTCCGGGCCCGCCGTACTGCCAGTCGCCCGGTTCGCCGAGCACGTCCCAGTTGGTGGGGAAGTTCCGGTTGAGGTCGACGTCGTGGCTGTTCTGGCGCACCTGCCGGGCCTGGCCGTCGGGGTTGATCGATCGCACCAGCCAGAGCTCGATGCCGGGCGCGACCGGATCGGCGGCCAACCGGTCGACGATCGCCGTGCCGGCGTCCTCGTCACCGTGGATCACCCCGACCACCATCACCCGTGTGCCCGCCGGGTCGCCACGCCGGATCACCGTGATCGGGCGCCCCTCGACCGAACGACCGATCTCGATCTCGGTGTCGGTGGGGAAGCCGAGCGCATCGATCGGCGCGATCTCGGGCCGCGGCGCGGCGCCGAGCGCGCCGGGCGCCGTGTCGGACGGGCCGATGGTGCTGGTCGTGCTGGTCGCCGGGGTCGTGCTGGTCGTGTCGGCGGGGGCGGTCGTGGCGGGGGCGGTCGTGGCGGGGGCGGTCGTGGCGGGCGTCGTCGGCGACGGTTCGGCCGCCGCGGTGGCGACGCTCGGCCCGGCCGGCGGGCCGCCCGACGAGGCCGTGGCACACCCGGCGGCGATCAGGGCGACGGTCGCCAGGGCGCCCGCCGAGCGCGACCGGCGGGCCTCACGCACGGTGGGCATGGGCGTCGAGCAGGTCGGCGATCACGGCGGTCAACCGCTGGGCGGTCGGCAGGTGGAGGTACTCGTTGGGGCCGTGGGCGTTGGCGTCGGGTCCGAGCACACCGGTGATCACGAACTGCGCGGCCGGGAACCGTTCGCCCAGCATCCCCATGAACGGGATCGAGCCCCCCTCGCCGAACAGCCGGGCCGGGCGACCGAAGGCACCCGTCGACGCCGACTCGAGCGCGGCGGCGAGCCACGGGGCGACCGCCGGGGCGTTCCATCCGGCGCTGGCGTTGACCTGCGACAGCTCGACGCGCGCCCCGTAGGGCGCGTCGGCGAGCAACACGGAGGACAGCTCGGCGACCACCGCCTGCGGGTCGGCGGTGGGCGGCAGACGCAGCGACAGCCGCAGGGCGGTGCGCGGCCGCAGCACGTTGCCGGCCCGCCCGGTGGGTGGCAGGCCGTCGGCGCCGACCACGCTCAGCGCCGCCCGCCAGGTGCGCGCCAGCAGCTGCTCGGCGGCGTCGGCCGTCGTCGGGCCGGCCCCCGGGACGAACGGATAGTGAGCGGCGATCGGCCCGATCTCGGCAGCGGTGTCGACCGCCTCGCCGACGCGGTCGGCCGGGATCTCGACCTGGCACGAGTCGAGCAGCACCCGCCCGGTGTCCTCGTCCTCGATCCGCGACAACAGGCGGCGAGCGATCCGGAACGTCGAAGGCACCATCCCCGACACGTCGCCCGAGTGGAGACCCTCTTTGACGATGTCGACCGACAGCACCGCCGACACCATGCCGCGCAGCGAGGTGGTGACCCACATCCGCTCGTAGTCGATGCACCCCGAGTCGAGACACACCACCAGGCTCGGGGCGCCCAGCCGGTCGGCGAGCGCATCGACGTGGGCGGGGAGATCGGGCGAACCGGATTCTTCGCTGGCCTCGATCAACACCAGGCAACGGGCGTGCGATCCGCCGGCGGCCTGCACCGCCTCGATCGCGGTGAGGCTGGCGAACGCCGAGTAGCCGTCGTCGGCACCGCCCCGCCCGTACAGCCGGTCGCCCTCGCGGACCGGGGTCCACGGGCCGAGGCCGTCGCGCCATCCCTCCATCTCGGGCTGCTTGTCGAGGTGCCCGTACAGCAGCACCGTGTCGCCGTCGGACCCGCCGTTGAACGCGGCGACCTCGACGAGCACCACCGGCGAGCGATCGGGCAGCTCGTGCACCTCCACGGTGATACCCGAGATCGGCCGGGCGGCGCACCAGTCACGGATCAGCGCGACGGCGCGGTCCATGTGCCCGTTGCGTCGCCAGTCGGGGTCGAACGCCTCGCTGACGTTCGGGATCGCGATGTAGTCGTGCAGCACCGGCACGATGTCGTGCCAGACGCGTTCGACTCGTTCGGCGGCGGTGGGGGCGAGCGGCATGGCCGCCACGGTAACGAACCGAGCACGGTCCCGGACGGCAGGACGATCGACCCCGACGGTGTCACCGGTGGGGTCGCCGGCCCCGGGGCCCGGTGCCCTCGCGGCCTACGGTGGTGGGGTGACCGATCCCATCGCACCTCCCCACCCAGCGTTCGACAACCGGGTCAGCCGCGACCTCGGGGTGCCGATCCCGATCGTGCAGGCCCCGATGGGTTGGATCGCCCGCAGCCAGCTGGCCGCCGCGGTCTCGCGCGCCGGGGCGTGCGGCATCATCGAGACGTCGTCGGGTGAGCTCGACGCCGTCAAGGCAGAGATCGCCAAGATGCGCGACCTCACCGATCGTCCCTTCGGTGTCAACATCGCCCAGGCGTTCGTGCGCGATCCGGCGATCGCCGAGTTCGTCA
Source organism: Ilumatobacter sp. (assembly GCA_036526035.1). Classification (GTDB taxonomy): domain Bacteria; phylum Actinomycetota; class Acidimicrobiia; order Acidimicrobiales; family Ilumatobacteraceae; genus Ilumatobacter. Next base: position 41,659 of record DATCZG010000012.1, read on the forward strand.
TCGACCAGGGCGTCAAGTTCGTCACCACGTCGGCCGGCTCCCCGACGAAATACACCTCGGTGCTCAAGGCCGCCGGGCTCACGGTGTACCACGTGGTGCCGACCTTGGCGGCCGCCCTCAAGGCGGTCGACGCCGGCGTCGACGGCCTCGTGGTGGAAGGCGGCGAGGGCGGCGGGTTCAAGAGCCCCACCCCGGTGTCGACGATGGTGTTGCTGCCGCTCGTGCGCTCGAAGGTCGACGTGCCGATCATCGCCGCCGGTGGCATCACCGACGGCGCCACGATGGCCGCCGCGTTCGCGCTCGGCGCGGAGGGTGTGCAGATGGGCACCCGGATGGTCTCCGCCGCCGAGTCGCCCGTGCACGACAACTGGAAGCAGGCGATCATCGACGCCAAGGAGACCGACACGTTGTTCCTCAACGAGCGCCACTCGCCGGCTTTGCGGGCGCTGCGCACCGAACGCACCACCCGCCTGCTCGACTCGCCCGACAACGTGTTCGGCGAGTTCGGCAACGCGAAGGCCCTCTACTTCGGCGGCGACATGGAGGCGGCGATCGCCCTGTCGGGCCAGGTGGCAGGACGGATCGAGTCGGTGCGCGCGGTCGCCGACATCATCGCCGACACCGTCACCGAGTTCGCCGCCACCGTCGCCCGGCTGCAGGGCTGACCGGCCGACCGACGCCCCGACCGACCCCGGGACGTCACCCCGGGATGCGGTGGGCCCAGGGCCGGGCGGTTTCGAGCTGGCCGGCGACCCGGATCAGGAGATCTTCGCGGCCGTAGGCGGCGACCAGCTGGACGCCGACCGGGAGGCCCGCCGCGTTCCAGTGCAACGGCACGTTGACCGCCGGCTGACCGCTGACGTTGAACGGCGGGGTGAACGACACGAACCGCCGGGCGCGCTTCATGCCCGCCAGCGGGTCGCCGGGCTGCGGGTCGTGTTCGCCGATGCGAACCGGTGGCTCGCTCAAGGTCGGGCTGAGCAGCAGGTCCCACCCGTCGGCCCACCACTGCTGGATGGCCCGCCGGTACTCGGCGGTCGCCGCCATGCCCTTGGCGTAGTCGGCCGACGAGGCCCGCTCGGCGGAGCGGGCCTGGGCCCAGTTGACCGGCTCGACCTCGTGTTCGGCCAACTCGCGGCCGAGCAACTGGCCGTACGCGGCGATGCCGACCGCCATGTTGGCGCCCCAGATCGACATGAACCGCTCGGTGAACGAGGCGTCCGACAGCGCCGCCGGGTGGCCGTGCTCGACATGGTGACCGAGCGATTCGAGCAGCGCCGCCGCCGACCGCACCGCGGCGACGCAGTCGGCGTGCAACGGGAAGCCGCGCGGATCGGTGTCGAGCAGCCCGATCCGCAGGCGGCCGGGGTCGGCGCCGAGTTCATCGACATAGGGCCGCGCCGGCGGCGGGGCGATCACCGTGTCGCCGACCCCCGGGCCGCGGACGGCGTCGAGGAGGCGGGCGGTGTCGCGCACCGAGCGGCTCACGCACAGGTGCACGCTGAGCGCCGACTCGGTCTGCAGCGGGCCCATCGTGATGCGCCCCTGCGACGGCTTCAACCCGATCAGGCCGCAGCACGAGGCCGGGATGCGGATCGAACCCCCACCGTCGCTGGCGTGGGCGATCGGCACCATGCCGGCCGCCACCGCCGCCGCCGCACCGCCGCTCGAGCCGCCCGGTGTGTGATCGCTGTTCCACGGGTTGCGGGTCGGGCCGTAGGCGACCGGCTCGGTGACCGGCAGGCTGCCGAGCTCGGGGCTGTTCGTGCGGCCCAGCGTGACCAGGCCGGCCGACCGGAACCGCGCCACGAGGGTGCTGTCGACGGGCGAGATCGGCAGCGCGTCGCGCAGGGCGACGTTGCCGTTGGTCATCGGCTGCCCGGCGTACGGCGCCCACAGGTCCTTCAGCAGGAACGGGACCCCGCGGAACGGTCCGGCGGGCAGATCACCGGACGCCGCCAGTTCGCGGGCATGTTCGAACCACCGCACGACGACGGCGTTGATCGGCCCGTCGAGTTGCTCGATCCGTTCGATCGCGGCGTCGGTCAGCTCGAGCGGGGTGGCCTCACCATCGGCGACCAGCTGTGCTTGAGCGGTGGCGTCGAGCCAACGCGTGTCGTGCGACGGCGATCCCATCGCTCCCCTTCTAGCAGGACGCCGCGGCACGGCCCGGATCGGGCCGGCGGTGACGAGGTGCAAGACTGCAGCCATGGCTGACACCGACATGACGATCGACGAACGCGAGGCGTTCCTCGCCGACGTGCGCGTGGGCATCCTCTCGATCGCCCGCGAGGGCAAGGGCCCGCTGGCGGTGCCGATCTGGTACCGCTACCGCGACGGCGAGGTGACGATCGAGATGACCGGCGACTCGACGAAGGCGACGCTGCTGCGGCGCCGGGGCCGGGCGACGCTCACCGTGCAGGACGAGGCCCCGCCGTACCGGTACGTGTCGGTGGAGGGCCCCGTCACCGTCACCCGCGACGACGGCGACACGCTCGGGTTGGCGATCCGGTACCTCGGCGAGCGGCTCGGCACCCGATACGCCCGCGCCAACCCGCCGACGGGCCGCGGCGTGGTCGCCCACCTGCGCCCCGAGCACTGGTTGAGCTGCGACTACGGCAAACCCGGCGCGACCTGACCGGGCGCTGCCGGCCGGTCAGCCACCGGCCGACTCGACGGCGGCCTTGATCCCCTCGACGACGCGCTGCATGTTGGCGCGGTGCTCCTCGACGCGCCGGTGGAGGATGCGCGGCTCCTTGTCGGGCATCGCCGCGATCGCGGCGTTGATGCCCGACGGGCCGGGCCCGAGCACGAGCGAGTAGCGCAACCGGGTGGCACCGGCGATCGGCACGAGCTCGAAACGCCATTGCGCCCCCGGGTTGTCGGGATCGGAGGTGACCCAGCCGAACTCGGCGCCCTCGACGTAGCGGTGGACGAAGCACGGCACGTCCCACTCGCCGATCCGCGGGTGCACGTTGCTGCCGATGAACGTCGCCCCGAGCGCCGGGCCGTCGACCCCGTCGGCCCACCGCGCCCCGCGGAACTCCTCGCTGTAGGCGGCCCCGAAGTCGATGTCGACGACGAACGGCCAGACATCGGCCGGCTTGGCGTCGATGTCGACCTCGACCACGGTGCCCGGCCCGTCGGCGAGACACGGGGGATCGCTCGGGCCCGACACCCAGGTGTGGGCGTAGTGGTCGATGAAGCTGATCTCGCGGGCGGGCAGGCGCGGCGCGCGAGCGAAGTCGGTGCCGACCGTCCAGGCGACCGGGATCATCGCGATCTGGGTGTTGCCGGGCGGCACGCCCAACAGGTCGGCCAACTCGGCGTCCTTGGCGAGCACGGCGGTCGTCCAGGCGCTGCCCAGCCCGCGGGCCCGCAGGGCGACGCAGAAACTCCACACCGACTGGATCACCGAGTCGAACAGCCCGGGCCGGCCGCTGCCGTCGTGGCGGCCGATGATCGTCGGGATCACGATCGCCGGCACCTCGGCGAGATGCTCGGCGAGATGGGCGGCCGACCGCATCGTGCGCTCCTGGGGCAGGCCCGAACCGGCGAGCCGGTCGCGGGCGGCGAGCATGAACTGGCCACCGGTCGCCATGTAGAGCTCGGCGATGCGCGCCTTCACCTGCGGGTCGCGCACGATGATCCAGCGCCGGCTGCCCTGGTTGCCGCCCGTCGGAGCCTGCTCGGCGATGTCGATGCAGTCGTAGATGATGTCGTTGTCGACCGGGCGCTCGAGGTCGAGGCGCAGCCGCACCGCCCGCGTGGTGGTGAGCGCGGCGTCGACCGACGCGACGTCGATCGTCACCGTGACGTTCCCGACTCGTGCATCCGGACCCGCATCACCGCTCCTCCCCTGCCCGACCGGCGGTCCGGCAGCGTCGACGCTAGCCCTCCGTCGGGCGCCGCTTCGGATCGGATCCGCCGGCGACGGCCGCCTACACGACCACCGCGTCGAACGGTGCCACCCGGCACATCACCTCGGCGGCCGCCGCCAGCGCTCGTCGGCTCGGCTCGACCAGCGGCGGATCGTGGGGCCGCACGCCGTGACCGCGGAACCCGATGATCACCAGCCGCATCGCCGGGTCGACCGCCGCCAGCCACTCGGCGGTGCGGCGCAACAGGTCGGGGTCGTCGTTGACGCCGGCCACCAGCAACAACCGCACCTCGACCAGCAGCCCGAGCTGGCGGAGGTGAACGATGCTGGCGAGCACCGTGTCGTTCGGGTGCCCGGTCATCTGCTGGTGGAGCACCGGATCGAGGCACTTGAGGTCGATCATCGCGCCCTCCATCACCGGCGCCAGCGTGTCCCACACCGAGCGGTCGGCTGCCCCGTTCGAATCGACGAGGCGGGTCAGGTGCGCCAGATCAGGGTCGGCGCCGACCGCCTCGAAGAGGGCCCGCACGAAACGCGGCTGCTGCGTCGCCTCGCCGCCCGACACGGTGATCCCACGGATGAACGGCGCCGCCCGCCGGATCCGCTCGAGCACGTCGCCGACCGTGACGTGCCGGGGGTCGAAACCCTCGAGCGGTCGATGGCCGGGGATCGTCTGCGGGTTGTGGCACGCGACGCAGTCGAAGTTGCAGCCCTGCAGGAACACGACGAACCGGTTGCCGGGCCCGTCGACGCTGCTGAACGAGATCGTGTCGGCGACGAACCCGCGCACCTCCGACAGCCCGCCCGCCGCCGCGGGGGCACCGCTACCGCGGGCTGAGCTCATGGCAGCCGATGCGCTTCACGGCCCGCTCGGTGAGGTGGAACGCGGCCTCGCTGCCCGCCGCGAGGTGATCGCTGGCGTGGCGCGCCACGCCGTGGGCGGCGATCGCCGCGAGGTCGCTCTTGCGCACCAGATAGCCGGTGATCCTGACGAACTCGTTGCTGTCGAGGTTGAACGTGAAATCGCGCATGCCGGCGACGAAGGCGCCGCGGATGATGTCGACCATCGCCGCCGGGTTGCGCACCACGGTGTCGTCGGTGTGGAACACGTCGCTGACACCGGCGGTGAACACCCGATGGTGCGGTGCACAGGTGGTGATGTGGTCGAGCAGGCCGGGTTCGTCGCCGACGGGGATGCGGGTGCCGGCGGTGACGTCACGGTCGAGGTCGATGCCACTTTGGCTGTGCAGGTAGCAGCGCCCGCCGCCGCCCTCGCAATACGGCATCGGCCGGGCGGCGACCAGGTCGGCGACCCGTTCGACCACCCGTACCGCGAGGGCGTCGGCCGCGGCGTCGTGCCCGTAGCGCGCCTCGCCGCCGCGGCCCTCGTCGGCGAGCAGCAGGTTGACGCACTCGGCGAGGCCGAAGATGCCGAACATCGCCGAGAAGCGATCGAGGTCGATCAGGCCCTCGCGGGCCAGCCAGTGGTCGGCGAAGAACCGCTGCTGCTCGACGAGCGAGCGGACCCGGGCCTCGATCAGCTCGGCGGTCAACTCGACGTAGTGGGGCAGCGTCTCGGCGAGGAACACCTCGGCGCCACCGCTGTGTCGCAGCGCGACCTCCTTCAGGTTGAGCCGCACGAGGGTGTGCGCACCGCCGCCGATCTTGAGCGAGTTGTAGCAGCTCACCGCGGCGTACCGCTCGCCGTGGTCGGCGACCATCATCGGGTGGTTGACGAAGTGCGGTTTGCCGGTCTCGAAGACCGTGCGAACGGCGTCGGCGACCAGGTCGTCAGGTGTGAGGTCGGGGTCGACCTTCAAGGTGATGTTCGGCACGGCCTGGCGCAACGAGCGCTCGACGCGCAGCACCGACCGGGTGATCCGGCTGTCGTGCGGCCCGAGGTCGACGTGCACGAAGGCGTCGGGCTGCATGCGGTCGATCCCGATCCAGAACCGCCGCAGTTTCGTGTCGAGTTGTTCGTCGCTGATCTCGCCGGTGACGAACGGCGCCAGCACCTTGTCGAGGTCGCCGAGGTAGACCGGGTAGGTGGTGACGCTGGGGACGTGGGCGTACATCACCTGCAAGAAGGCGAGCGCGTCGTCGAGGTCGCCGGGCGGCGGCATCTCGAGGTAGGCCAACCCCTGCCGCATCGCCAGCTCGTAGTCGGGCAGGACGTATCGGGCGATGAACGGCGCATGCCCTTCGAACAGGTCGCAGATCACCCGCTGGTCGAGCGCCTCGGCGCAGGCGGCGGACACCGCCGGGTAGGCGAGCACCTCGGTGGCGAGCGCCGCCAGGCGACGGATCTTCTGGTCGTAGGCGAGCGAGCCGTCGCGCACCATCTCGGCGGCGCGGTCGTGCAACTCGGTGATCTCCACCCCTCGACGGTACGGCCCGCCCCGTCGGCGGCGGTAGGGCCGATCGCCCCTGAGAGGTCACGCTCGCCAGGATGCCCGGGATCCGGCCCGGCTAAGGTTGGGAGCGCCCCATCGGCCGGCGCCCGCCGCTGGCACCAGCATCCCGGAAGGGGCACCAGCATCCCGGAAGGTGATCTCGCCATGAAAGAACTCGTCTACCACCGCCTCCTGTTGCCGGCGGTCGACCGCTACGCCGACAAGACCGCGTTCTTCGACGGCGCCTACACCGGCACGTTCGCCCAACACGGCGACCGCACGTTCCGGCTCTGCCACGCGCTGCGCCACCAACTCGGGGTCGGCCCCGGCGACCGTTTCGCGGTGATGGCCACCAACAGCCACCAGTTCCTCGAGCTGTACCACGCGGCGTTCCTCGGCGCCGGCGTGATCAACCCGCTCAACTTGCGCCTCGCCGGCGCGGAACTCGACTACATCGTGCGCGACTCGGGCACCGAGGTGGTGTTCGTCGACGCGTTCTTCGCCCAGCATTTCGCCAACGCGATGGCGGCGTCCGACGAACCGTCGCCGATCCGCCACGTCGTGCTGATCGGTGACGCCGACGTGCCCCACGACATCAAGTACGAGGACCTCATCGCGGCCGCCGAGCCGGTGGTGCCCGACGAGCCCGAAGAAGACGACCTCTGCGTGCTGATGTACACCGGCGGCACGACCGGCCTGCCCAAGGGCGTCGCGCTCGACCACCGGGCCGAGATGTTGAACCTGTACCACATCGCCAGCGTGGTCAAGCTCGAGCAGGACAGCGTCTACCTCCACCAGACACCGATGTTCCACGCCGCCTCGATGGGCGGCATCCTGGGCACCCCGGCCGCCGGTGGTTCGACGGTGTTCATCCCGTTCTTCGACCCCGCCGGCGTGCTCGACCTGATCGAGCGGCACGAGGTCACCCAGACGATGATGGTGCCCACGATGATCGGCATGACGATGGGGCACGAGAAGTTCGCCCCCGAGCGCATGGCGTCGCTCAAGCGGCTCACCTACGGCGCGTCGCCGATGCCGGCCGCGTTGCTCGACCGTCTGCTGGCGTCGTACCCCGACCTCGACATCACCCAGGGGTACGGCATGACCGAGAGCTCGTCGCTGCTGACCTGGCTCGACAACGACGCACACCGCGCCGGTGGCCCGCGCCTGCAGTCGGCCGGGCGCGCCGTCACGGGCGTCACGCTGTCGATCCGCGACGAGTCGGGCGCCGCCCTCGGCCCGCGCGAAACCGGCGAGGTCTGGGCCCGCGCCGGCAACTTCATGCGCGAGTACTGGAACAAGCCCGAGGCCACGGCCGAGGTGTTCGACGGCGGCTGGTACCACACCGGCGATGCCGGTTTCCTCGACGAGGAGGGCTACCTGTTCCTCGTCGACCGCGTCAAGGACATGATCGTGACCGGTGGCGAGAACGTCTACTCGGCCGAGGTCGAGAGCGCGATCTCCAAGCACCCGGCCGTCGAGCAGGTCGCGGTGATCGGCATCCCGCACGAGACGTGGGGCGAGCAGGTGCACGCGATCGTGGTGCTGCGCGCCGGCGCGACGGTGACCGCCGAAGAGCTGCAGGAAGCCTGCCGCGAACGGATCGCCGGCTACAAGGTGCCCAAGTCGGTCGAGTTCCGCGCCGAGCCGCTGCCGTTGTCGGGCGCCCTCAAGGTGCTCAAGCGCGAACTGCGCGCCCCGTACTGGGCCGAACACGGCCGCTCGGTCGGCTGACGCCGGGTGGCCGCCCGGCCCCGGCGGTGTTCTACGGTGGCGCCCGATGGACGCCACGACCAGCCGTCACGAGACGCTCGACGTGCGCCCGCTGTCGGGGGTGCTCGGCGCCGAGGTCCACGGCGTCGACCTCGCCGGGCCGCTCGACGAGGCCACGTTCGCCGACATCCGTTCGGCGTTCCTCGAGCACCACGTGCTGGCGTTCCGCGGTCAGTCGCTCGACGCCGACCAGCAGATCGCGTTCGGGCGGCGGTTCGGTGAACTCGACACCCACCCGTTCGTGGTCGGCACGCCCGAGCACCCCGAGGTGCTCGACATCGTCACCCTGCCCGACGACCGGGTGAACTTCGGCGGCGGCTGGCACACCGATGTCACGTTCCTCGACGAACCCGACCTCGGGTCGATCCTGTACGCCGTCGAACTGCCCCCGTTCGGCGGCGACACGCTGTTCGCCGACCAGCACGCCGCCTACGAGGCGCTCAGCCCGACGATGCGCGGGTTGCTCGACGGGTTGGTCGCGATCCACTCGGCCGGCCCGCAGTACGCCGAAGGCGGGCAGTCGACCAAATCGACGGCGATGAAGACCAAGAACGCCGACCTGGCCGGTCGACGGGTCGAGCACCCGCTGGTGCGCACCCACCCGGAAACCGGGCGCAAGGGCCTGTACGTCAACCGGGCGTTCACGATCGGCATCGTCGGCCTGCACCGCGACGAGTCGAAGGCGTTGCTCGAATTCCTGTTCCAGCACGCCGTACAGGAACGCTTCACGTGCCGGGTGCGCTGGGAGCCCGGCACGTTGACGATGTGGGACAACCGCAGCGTGCAGCACTACGCCCTGCACGACTACGCCGGGCACGCCCGGCGCATGCGCCGCATCACCGTGAAGGGCGACCGGCCCCGGTGAGCTACTGCATCTGGATCGGCAAGCAGCTCACGGCAGACGGCTGCGCCTACCTCGCCGGGTACGGCGACGAACCCTCCAGCCACTGGCTCGAACTCGTGCCGCGTCGGGAACACGGCCCCGACGACCGGATCACGGTCGGCATGTCGCCGGCCGCCAACATGCCCGGTGTGCTGACGCAGATCCCCCAGGCGGCGGAGACAGCCCGCCATCTGCGGGTGAGCTATTCGCACTACCGAGGTGTGCCTGCGCCGATCACGAACGGTGGGGTGAACGAGCACGGGGTCGCGGTTCGCGATGTCTGGTCGCCCAGCAACGAGGCGCTGTGTGCGATGACGTCGCCGACCCAGACCGGGCCGAAC
>DATCZG010000013.1:0-8957 GCA_036526035.1 Ilumatobacter sp.
CTGGTCACCGCCACCGTCGAGCGGATCCCGATCAAGGTGGCGTTGTTGAACAACAGCTACCTCGGGATGGTTCGCCAGTGGCAGGAGATGTTCTACGGCGAGCGCTACAGCGAGGTCTACCTGTCGACCGAGTGCCCCGACTACGTGAAGTGGGCCGAGGCGATGGGGTGCGTCGGCATCCGGGTCGAGTCGCCCGAGGAGGTGGCCCCGGCGATCGAGAAGGCCAACTCGATCAACGACCGCTCGGTCGTGGTCGAGTTCCGCACCGACAGCGACGAGAAGGTGTTCCCGATGGTGCCCGCCGGACAGTCGAACGACGATCTGCTGGTGCACCCGTCCCAACAAGCGATCCGCGATCGCCTGGCCTGAGAGAGCTCACGATGACCGCCATCAACCCCTTCGGTTCCTCGCTGAACCACCACATCTTGTCCGTGCTCGTGCAGAACCGGCCCGGCGTGCTGGCCCGCGTCGCCAGCCTGTTCGCCCGCCGCGGCTACAACATCTTCTCGTTGGCGGTCGCCCCGGCCGAGGACGAGGGCATGAGCCGGATCACCATCGTGGTCGACGTCGACTCGGCACCCCTCGAGCAGATCGTCAAGCAGCTGTTCAAACTGATCGACGTCGTCAAGATCAGCGAGCTCGACCCGCGCCGCTCGGTCGAACGCGAGCTACTGCTCGCCACGGTGCGCGCCCAGGCCGACACGCGCAGCCAGATCGTCGAGCTCGCCACCATCTTCGAGGCCAAGATCCTCGCCGTCGGCACCGACGCGCTCACGATCAGCCTCGAGGGGCACCCCGACAAGCTCGACGATTTCGAGGAACTCCTGGCCGACTGTGGCATCGTGGAGCTCCAGCGCACCGGCCGGGTGGCGCTTCCCAGACTCGACCGCGGCGCTCACCTGCGCGCCGCACACACCAGCCCACGGGGCAACATGAAAGGAAAGGTGGGCTGACATGGCCGCCAACGTGTACTACGAAGCCGATGCCGACCCCTCGATCATCCGCGGCCGCAAGGTCGCGGTCATCGGGTACGGCTCGCAGGGGCACGCCCACGCGCTCAACCTGAAGGAGTCGGGCGTCGAGGTGTGCGTCGGGCTGCGCGACGGGTCGTCGTCGAAGGCCAAGGCCGAGAACGCCGGGCTGCGGGTGATGTCGATCGACGACGCCGCCGAGTGGGCCGACGTGATCATGATCCTCGCCCCCGACACCGAGCAGAAGCGCATCTTCGACGAGCACATCGCGTCGCACCTGCAGCCCGGCGACGCGATCGCGTTCGCCCACGGCTTCAACGTGCGCTTCGGCCGGATCGCCGCCCCGGCGGGCGTCGACTGCATCATGATCGCCCCCAAGGGCCCCGGCCATCTGGTGCGGCGCACCTACACCGAGGGCGGTGGCGTCCCGGCGTTGATCGCCGTCGAGCAGGACGCGACCGGCCACGCCAAGGAGCTCGCCCTGTCGTACGCCGAGGCGATCGGCGGGGCGCGCGCCGGCGTGATCGAGACCACGTTCCCCGAAGAGACCGAGACCGACCTGTTCGGCGAGCAGGTGGTGCTGTGCGGCGGCCTCACCAAGCTGGTGCAGTACGGGTTCGAGACGCTCACCGAGGCCGGGTACGCGCCCGAGATGGCGTACTTCGAGTGCCTCCACGAGGTGAAGCTGATCGTCGACCTGATGTACGAGGAGGGCATCGCCGGGATGCGGTACTCGATCTCCGACACCGCCGAGTACGGCGATCTGACGCGCGGGCCGCGGGTGATCACGCCGCAGACCAAGCAGACGATGAAGGAGATTCTCGGCGAGATCCAGTCGGGTCAGTTCGCCGACGAGTGGGTCGCCGAGAGCGAGTCGGGCCGCGCCAACTACCACCGTCTGCAGGACGAGGGCAAGCGTCATCCGATCGAGATCGTCGGCGCCCAGCTGCGGGCGATGATGCCGTGGATCAGCGCCGGCAAGCAGAAGGTCGCCGAGGCGAGCGGCGGCGACAGCTGATCGACGACGTCCGGGTCGCCGTCAGCCGACGGCGACCCGGCACGCCAGTCGCATCATCGCGTCGACGCCGCGCTTGAGTTCGTCGTCGCTGATCCGGGTGGTGTCGCCCGATTCGGCGAGCAGGTCCGACACGGTCATCATCGCCAGCGCCTCGAGGCCGTGGATGGCGGCGACGGTGTACATCATCGCCGCCTCCATCTCGACGCCGATGTGGCCGGCGCGCTTCCAGCGGGCGAACGCCTCGGGGTCGGGGTCGTAGAACACGCCGCTGGTCACGATCGGGCCGACGTGCACCCGGGCGCCCTGCTCGCGGCTGAGGCGCACCGCCGCCTCGGCCAGCTCGAACGTGGCGCACGGGGCGTACGACGGCATCTGGACGATCCGCAGCGGGGTGGCGTCGTCGGCGGTGGCGCTCAGGCCGATCACGGTGTCGCCCATGCGCATGTCGTCCTTGAGGCCACCACACGTGCCGACCCGGATGAGGCGACGCGCCCCGAGCTGCACCAGCTCCTCGAACACGATCCCCGACGACGGGCAGCCCATGCCGGTGGTCTGCACGCTGATCGGCGCCCCTTCGAACGTGCCGGTGAACCCGAGCATGCCGCGCTCCTCGTTGACGCACCGGTAGCCGGGGTCGAAGAACGTCTCGGCGATGTAGGCGGCGCGCCGCGGGTCGCCGGGGCACAGCACGTGGGGGGCGTAGTCGGAGGCGTCGGCGCGGAGATGGATCGGCATCCCCCCAGCGTAGAACCCGGACCCCGACGGCGTGGCACGGCGGCGGTGCCCGGCACCGCAATCCGGTGCCGCGCGGGTGCCGTAGGTAGGCTGGTCGGCGTGCTGCGCCTGTACGACACCGCCACGCGAGAGGTCCGCGAGCTCGCCCTGCGCGACCCCGGCAAGGTCGGCATCTACCTGTGCGGCCCCACCGTGTACGGGCCGCCGCACATCGGTCACGGCCGGGCCACGCTGGCCTACGACATCCTGCGCCGCTATCTCGAGTGGACGGGCCTCGACGTGCGGCTGGTGTCGAACGTCACCGACATCGACGACCACATCATCAACCGCGCCAACCGCGAGCAGCGGCCGTGGCAGGACATCACCACCGCCTGCGAAGCGATCTGGTGGCAGGCGATGGACGCCGTCAACTTCAAGCGCCCGACCGACACGCCGCACGCCACCGAGTACGTCGACGAGATGGTGGCACTGATCGGCGACCTGATCGCCAACGGCTCGGCCTACGTGACCGACGACGGGGTCTACCTGTCGGTCGAGTCGGTGCCCGACTACGGCCTCTTGGCCCACCAGTCGCTCGACGACATGTTGGCCGGGGGCGGCGAGCGCGAGGTGTTCGGCGCCGACCAGAAGCGGCATCCCGCCGACTTCGCGCTGTGGAAGCTGTCGAAGCCCGGTGAGCCGGCGTGGCCGTCGCCGTGGGGCGACGGGCGGCCCGGCTGGCACAGCGAGTGCGTCGTGATGAGCCTCGGCCTGCTCGGCGAGGGGTTCGACCTCCACTGCGGCGGACAGGACCTGCGGTTCCCGCACCACGAGAACGAACGCGCCCAGGCGGTGGCGCTGGGCAAGCGGTTCGCCAACCACTGGATGCACCACGGGTTCATCGTCGACGCCGAGGGCGAGAAGATGTCGAAGAGCCTCGGCAACGTCAACAACCTGCTCGATTTCGTCGAGGTCTACGACCCGCGGGCCTATCGGATGGTGCTGTTGCAGTCGCACTACCGCAGCCCGATCACCGTCAGCGCCGACACGATCGATGCTGCCACCAAGGCGCTCGCCGGGCTCGACTCGTTCGCCGCCCGCACCGCAGCGGTGCCGGCCGCCCCGTCCGACCCGGCGGTGCTCGAGGCGTTCCGGGCGGCGATGGACGACGACCTCGACACGCCGAAGGCGACCGCGCTGCTGTTCGACACCGTGCGGCGGGCCAACGCCGCGCTCGACGCCGACGACGCCGGGGCGGGGGCACTGGTGGCGGCCGCCAACGAGATCGCCGCCACGTTCGGCCTCGAGCTGCTCGGCGGTGGCGACGTACCCGCCGAGGTCGCCGCGATGGCGGCCGACCTCGACCGGGAGCGGGCCGCCAAGAACTACGCCGCCGCCGACGCGATCCGCGCCGAATTACAGGCCCAGGGCTGGTCGGTCGAGACGACCAAAGACGGCACGAGCGTCCGCCGCTGACGACGCCCGGCTACCCGGGCCGGGTGCGGCCAGGGTGCCGTCATCAAGCCGGCGGCCCGGGCGGCCGGGCGCGCAGGGCGATCCAGGCGTCGGGGTGCTCGAGGTCGAGCGGGGTCACGGTCGTCGCCCGATGGCGCCGGGCGATCACCCGCAACCGGCGGGCCGCGTACTCGGGCCATTGGTCGGGTGCGCCGTCCCAGTCCCACCGGTTCTGGATCGTCTCGACCTGCACGCCCAACGCGTGTGCCATCCTGGGCGGGCGACTCGTCGTGACCACCACCGGCACGAAGCCGCCGGTGCGCGCCCGCTGGGCGGCGAGCGCCTTGATCGCCCTGCGCAGCCGGCGGTGCGAGACGCCGAAGGCGACGACCATCACGGTGGGGAGCTGGTCGCGCTGGTGGGGCGGGATCAACTGCGCATCGGGCGGTGGCAGCGGGGCGGGCGCAGCGGGGTCGGGCGGGCCGATCAGCTCGGCGAGGCGGGCGGCATGGGCGCGGTGCGAGAACCGCCGTTCGAGCTCGTCGAGACCGAGCCGGATCTGCCGGGTGCGGGCCTCGGCATCGCGGTGGAGTTCGTCGACGAGGGCGGGGACGCCGGCCGGTTCGGCGTAGCGGGCGGCCGGCCCGAAGATCGCCTCGAAGTGGGGTGGCAGCACGACGACCGCCCCGGCGGCGAGCGCCTCGAGGATCGTGCGCCCGAACGCCTCGACCAGGGCGGGGTGATGGAAGTACACGAACACGTCGATGCCGCTCAGGAACTCGCGCGCCGGCATCGCCCCGAACGGCAGCACCTCCCAGTGCTGCGGTTCGCGCCCGAGCACGTCGGCGACGCCGTCGATGCCGCCCATCACGCGCACCCGCACGCTGGCGTCGTCGGGGTAGGCGGCGAGCAGTTCGGCCGGGTCGGCGGGCCATTTCAGGCGGCTCGGCCGGCTGTGGCGGCCGAGCACCATACGCTCGGGGTCGACCGGCGAGGTGCGCTCGACCCGCCACGGGGCGGGGTCGATGATCTCGACCCAGTCGTCCGGGGCGAGCAGGATCTGGGCGGCGTCGGCGGCGTGCTGCAAGCGGCTGCGCACCACCGGGCTGACCGGTGCCCACGTGGCGCGGCGGCCGACGGCGGCCACGAGGTGGGCGTCGACCGCCGCCGGCTCGTAGTGCAGTGTGCCGTCGTTGTCGAGCGGCACCTGGCCGACGACCAGCACGACCTCGTCGGCCGTGATCGGCAGCCGGCCACCGAGCGGCCGTGTGAACACGGTCGGGTGCTTCACCACCAGCAGCCGGGCGTGGGCCGTCTGGCCGGGCAACAGCAGCCTGGCCCGCCCGGCTTCGAACTCGGCCAGGATCAGCGGATGGATCGGGCGGTCGGTCTTGAGGGTCGACGAGTCGAGGTGGGCGACCCCGATGCGGTAGCCGGCGGCGGCGCCGGCCCGGATCTCTTCGACGACGCTGGTCGACGTGCCGCCGGGGAACCGAAGGTCACACGCGATCACGACGTCCACGGCCCGAGCATACGGAACGGGGTGCCGTGTAGCGTGACGCCCGTGACGCCTCCGGATCTGTTGCGACGCGTCGCGCGTCGAGCGCGACGCCAGCTGCGGGCCGTGTACCGCCGGGCGTCCCGGTCGGCCGCTGCCGGCTCGGTGCCCTCCCGGGGGAGCGCCCGCAACGACACCGTTGCGCGGCTCGGCGACGCCCTGTGGGCCGGGCTCGCGGCGCACGCCCGTCCCGAACTGGTGGCGCTGGCGAACGACCCGTCGGGCGGGCCGGCGGTGCGCAGCGCCGCCGCCCACGAGCTGGCGGTGTGGCACCTGCAGCGCGGCGAGTTGGCCCTCGCCGACGAGTGGTACGGGCGACTCGACCCGGCGGTGGTCGAGCACGCCGTGGTGGCGGCCTGCATCGACGGTGGGCTCGGCCGCCACGACGCGGCGCGGGTGCGGCTGACCGACTGGGCCACCCGGCGGCCCGGCGATCCGCACCTGCGGCTGCACCTCGCCAATCAGTTCGCCGCTGCGCCCGACGCCCACGAGCACCGGATCGCCCAGTTCAACGCGGTGCTCACCGCCGGGGGAGCGATGCCGATCTCGTCGTGGGGCGACGGCACGCTGCAGCTGACGTGTGCCCCGCCCGGCTCGCCGCCGGCCGCCGGGTCGTCCGCAGGGTCGGGCAGCGGGGCGCTGGTGAGCGTGATCGTGCCGGCGTTCGACGCCGCGGCGACGATCGCGCTGGCGCTCGCGTCGGTGCAGGCGCAGACCCACCGCGACCTGCAGATCATCGTCGTCGACGACGCCAGCACCGACGGCACCGTCGAGGTGGTCCGCCGGCTGGCGACCGGCGACGAGCGGATCGAGCTGGTTCGCGCCGACCGCAACCGCGGGGCCTACGCCTGCCGCAACATGGCGCTCGAGCGGGCCAGGGGGCGGTTCGTGACGGTGCACGACGCCGACGACTGGGTGCACCCCGAGCGCATCGCCCGCCAGGTCGCCGATCTCGAGCGCCATCCGGGTGCGCCGGCCAACGCCACCTACTGGGTGCGTGTCGACCGCGACCTGGTGTTCCGGCCGGCCGATCGCCACCCCTACAAGCTCGTCGGCAAGAGCACCGCCTCGCTGATGGTGCGACGTGAGCTGTTCGGCGTGATCGGCCGCTGGGACGAGATGGCCCGCGGCGCCGCCGACTTCGAGCTGCTCAAGCGGCTCGAGGCCCGGTTCGGGCCGGTGCGCCACCTCGACCGCCACCTGCCGCTGGCGGTGTCGTTGCGGGCGCCGGGCTCGCTGACCGGCGACTCGGCGACCGGGATCGCCTCGCTGTGGCACCTCAACGGGGCGCGACGCCAGTATCTCGAGGCGTTCACGGCGTGGCACCGCAGCGACGGCTTCCCGGGCGAGCTCCCGTTCGACCCGTGGGCGCCGTCGCGCCCGTTCGCCGTGCCCCGGCTGCTGATGAGCGCCCCGCCGTCGGCGGCCGGCCGCACCGGGTCGCAGGCCGCCGCGGCGGGCACGGTCGATCTCGTCCTCGCCGCCGATCTGACGGTCGGTGCGGCGTCGATCGAACAGGTCGTGCGCAATGCCCGCGCTGCGGCGCTGGTCGGCCGGACGGTGGCGCTGCTGCACGAGCCGGCGTCGATCGAGGCGCTCGACCGGCAACTCGATCCGGCGGTGCGTCAGCTGCTGGCCGACGCCACCGCCCGCCTGGTGTCGAGCGGCGAGACGGTGCGCTGCCGCTCGCTCGAACGCCTCGGCCAGGGTGTCCCCGGCGGCCGGGTCGATCCGGCGCCCGACGTCGTGGCCGATCGCGACCACCCGTAGCGGGCCGCCGCCCTCGATGACGACCGGCGGCGATGATTGGCGAGGCCGGTTACCCGCTGGTAACTTGAAGGTATGGCAGAGTTCTCGATGGCGCTCAACGACGATCAGCAGCAGCTCCAGAAGTGGGTGCACGGCTTCGCCGAAGACGTGATCCGCCCCGCCGCGCACGAGTGGGACGAACGGGAGGAGTTCCCGTACCCGATCGTGCAGCAGGCCGCCGAGATCGGCCTGTACGGCTGGGAGTTCATGGCCGAGGCGATGATGAACGACCCGACCGGGCTCACCCTGCCGGTCGCCATCGAGGAGCTGTTCTGGGGCGACGCCGGGATCGGCATGGCGATCATGGGGTCGGCCCTGGCGGCGGCCGGCATCGCGTCGTCGGGCACCCCCGAGCAGGTGATGGAGTGGGTGCCGCAGTGTTACGGCGACACCCGCAAGCTGCAGCTCGGGGCGTTCGCCGCCAGCGAGCCCGACGCCGGCTCCGACGTCGCCGGCTACCGCGCCAGCGCCCGGTACGACGCGGCCACCGACGAATGGGTGCTCAACGGCACCAAGGCCTGGATCACCAATGGCGGCATCGCCGACGTCCACGTCGTGGTCGCCGTCGTCGACCCCGAGCTGAAGTCGAAGGGGCACGCCAGCTTCGTGGTGCCGCCCGGCACGGCCGGCCTCAGCATGGGCCAGAAGTACCTCAAGCACGGCATCCGCGCCAGCCACACCGCCGAGGTGATCCTCGACGACGTGCGGGTGCCGGGCCGTTGCCTGCTCGGCGGCAAGGACAAGCTCGACGAGCGTCTCGCCCGCGTCCGCGAGGGCAAGCCCGGCAACGCCCAGGCGGCGATGCAGACCTTCGAGGCGACCCGCCCGTCGGTCGGCGCCCAGGCCCTCGGTATCGCCCGGGCCGCCTACGAGTACTCGCTCGACTACGCCAAGCAGCGCGAGGCGTTCGGCCGACCGATCATCATGAACCAGTCGATCGCCTTCATGCTCGCCGACATGGCGACCGAGATCGACGCCACCCGCATGCTGATCTGGCGGGCGGCGTGGCTGGGCAAGCAGCGCAAGTTCGAGCATGCCGAGGGGTCGATGGCCAAGATGAAGGCGGGGCGGGTGGCGACCTGGGTGACCGAGCGGGCGATCCAGATCGTGGGTGGCTACGGCTACACCCGCGAGTGCCCGGTCGAGCGCTGGCACCGCGACGCCAAGATCCACGACATCTTCGAAGGCACCGAGCAGATCCAGCAGCTGGTGATCAGCCGGGCGATCTCCGGCCTGCGGATCGAGTGATCCCGGAGCGCGGCTGGTTCGTGCCGGATCGCCTGCTCGACATCGAGGGAGTGCTTCGTCCTCGCTCAACGTGGGTTTGGATTACGTTGGGTGCATGATTCGCCAGGCCGGGGTGATCGTCGCCACCATGATCGTTCTGGGTGTCGGTTGCGGCCCCGGATCGGCGACCCCTGAGGCACTTCGG
>DATCZG010000014.1:0-82171 GCA_036526035.1 Ilumatobacter sp.
CGGCATGGGCGACCCGGTCGAGACCGAGGTCGTGCGGGCGATGATGTTCCTGCGGGCCCGCACGCTGGCGCTCGGCTTCAGCGGGGCCCGACCGCTGGTGGCTCAGGCGATGCTCGATGTCGTCAACGCCGGCATCGTGCCCGTCGTTCCCGAGTACGGCTCGCTCGGCGCCAGCGGCGACCTCGCCCCGCTCGCCCACGCCGCCCTCTGCCTGCTCGGCGAAGGCGACGCGTTCGTCGACGGCACCCGCCGCGCCGCCGCCGACGCGCTCGCCGCCGCCGGGCTCACCCCGATCCGGTTGAGCGAGAAGGAGGGCCTGGCGGTCACCAACGGCACCGACGGCATCCTCGGCATGCTGTGCCTGGCGATCCACGACACCGCCACCCTGCTCGGCCAGGCCGACGTCGCGGCGGCGCTCACGGTCGAGGGCCTGCTCGCCACCGACCGGGCGTTCGCCGACGACCTGATGGCGCTGCGCCCGCACCCCGGCCAGGCCACCAGCGCCGCCAACCTGCGCGACCTGCTGGCCGGCTCGCCGATCGTCGCCAGCCACCTCGAGGGCGACGATCGGGTGCAGGACGCCTACTCGATCCGCTGCACCCCCCAGGTCCACGGCGCCGCCCGCGACACCCTCGACCACGTCCGCCAGGTGGCGCAGCGCGAGCTGGCGGCGGCGATCGACAACCCGATGGTGCTGCCCGACGGGCGCGTCGAGTCGGGCGGCAACTTCCACGGTGCGCCGCTCGGGTTCGCCGCCGACTTCCTGGCGATCGCCCTCGCCGAGATCGGAGCGATCGCCGAGCGCCGGATCGACCGGATGCTCGACCGCACCCGGTCGCACGGCCTGCCGCCGTTCCTCGCCCACGAGGCCGGGGTCGACAGCGGCATGATGATCGGCCAGTACACGGCGGCGGCGATGTGCGCCGAGAACCGCCGGCTGGCGGCGCCCGCCAGCGTCGACTCGATGCCGACCTCGGCGATGCAGGAGGACCACGTGTCGATGGCGTGGGGTGCGGTGCGCAAGCTGCGCCGAGTGATCGACAACGTCCGACGGATCCTGGCGATCGAACTCGTCACCGCGGCGCGCGCCGTCGACCTGCGGGCCCCGCTGCAGCCGGCCGCGGCGACGGGCGCGGTGATCGCCGCGCTGCGCGGCCACGTCGCCGGCCCCGGGCCCGACCGGGTGCTGGCACCCGAACTGCAGGCCGCCGAGGCGTTCTTGCTGGCGGGCGACGACCGCGCCGCGCTGGACGCGGTCGCGGTCACCCTGCGGTGACCGACGGCCCGGCAACCGGACGAGGCGCGCCCGCGACAATGCGCCTAGGGTTCCCAGCGTGACCAAACAGCATCGGATCTCGCTGGTCGGCATCGTCGCCAGCCTGGTGATCGGCACCCTCGTCGTGCTCGCCGGCAGCGACGGCAGCGCGACAGCCGGCTCGCTCGCCGTGTTCGCCTGGTGCGGCATCGTGGCGTTCGCCCTCAACTGGATCGTCTACGTGCCGTCGAACGCCGCCCAGACCGAGCACTACTACGACCTCACCGGCAGCATCACCTATCTGACGGTGACGGTGCTGGCGCTGGTGCTCAGCGACGACCTCGACACCCGGGCGACGATCGTGGCCGTGATGGTGATGGTGTGGGCGCTGCGGCTCGGATCGTTCCTGTTCGTGCGGGTCAAGCGCGACGGCCGCGACGGCCGCTTCGATGAGATCAAGACCGACCCGTTGCGGTTCCTGATGGCCTGGACGGTGCAGGGGCTGTGGGTGCTGCTCACCTTGGCGTGCGGCCTGGCGGTCATCACGAGCAGCACCCGCGAGCCGCTCGAGTGGGTCGGCGTCGTCGGCATCGCGGTGTGGGTGGTCGGCTTCGCGATCGAGGTGGCCGCCGACCGGCAGAAGTCGGTGTTCCGGCGCGACCCCGCCAACGCCGGGCGGTTCATCACCTCCGGGCTGTGGGCATGGTCGCGGCACCCGAACTATTTCGGCGAGATCATGCTCTGGACCGGCATCGCCGTGATCGCGGTGCCGATCCTGTCGGGCTGGCGGTGGGCCGCCCTGATCTCGCCGGTGTTCGTCGTCGTGCTGCTCACCAGGGTGAGCGGCATCCCGCTGCTCGAGGCGAGGGCCCGCAAGCGGTGGGGCGACGACGCCGTGTTCCAGGCCTACACCCGCGACACGCCGGTGCTGATCCTGCGCCCGCCGCGCCGCTGAACCCGCCGCCGCGCCATTTGTCGGGCCGAGCCGGAATCGTCGCCGGCCCCCGGTGGTTGCATCGGTCGTGAACGAACTGCTGCCGTCCGGTCTCACCCGTCTCGGCTTCCGGGCCCTCAACCGGGTCGTCGACCCGCTGCTCGGTCTCGGCATCGGCAACCCGCTGCCGGTCGGTGTCGGCGCTCTCGTCGTCGAGACCACCGGGCGCCGCAGCGGTGCCGCCCGCCGGGTGCCGCTGCTGTCGATGCGACTGGGCGACCGCATCGTCGTGAGCACCCTGCGCCCCGACTCGCACTGGTTCGCCAACCTCGAAGCCGCCCCGGCAGCCCGGGTGCAGCTGTACGGCCGGTACCGCGAGGCCACCGCGACGCTGCGCCGCGGCCCGCTCAACGTCGCCGTGCTCGACACCCGAGCCGGTCGCGACGCGACGGTCCCCGTGTCCCGGTGATGATTCGGCCACACTCGTGGCGGGCGGCGGGTTGCCGTCCGGCGAGGAGCTGACCGATGTCGAAACGCAATGTCGCCTGGCTGGTGGTGATCGTCGTGGTCGGCGTCTCGGTGTGGGCCGTCGCCGGCTTCGTGTGGGGGCTCGCCGCGGCCGCCGGCACGTTGATCCTGAGCGAGGCGATCGAGCGGGTGGTGCGCCGCCGCCGCCGGGCGGCGCGCGGGCACACGGGGGGACCGTCGCTGCGCGATGCGATCGGTACCCGCCGCCGCTGAGCGGCGCCCCGCGACGCGGCGTCTACGACACCAACAGGATCTCGTCGAGGGCGTCGTCGTCGTCGGCGGTGCGCGCCACCAGCCACACCACCGCACCCAGCACGATCGCGCCGCCGACGAGGGTGCCGACGCGCGGCGTCTCGCCGGGCCAGATCCACACCCACAGCGGGGCGAGCACCACCTCGGTCATCAACAGCAGCGACACCTTGGCGGCAGCGACCGATCGGTGACCGAGGTTGAACAACGGCAGGCCGAGGCCGAGCGCGAACCCGCCGGTGATCGTGGCGAGCCCGGCGTCGTGCCAGCTGATCGCCAGGCCCGGTCCGCCGAGCGCGACGACCGCCGAACCGAGCGCCAGGAACGCCCCGGCGATGAGCGCCGGAACCACCGGGTCGACATGACCCTCGGCGCGCAACAGCACGTTGTAGAGCCCGATCGTCACCGGGATGAGCGCGGCCAGCAGCACGCCGACGCCCGATCCGGCATCGAGGCCGGTGCCGACCATCGCCGCCACGCCGACCATGGTGGCGCCGATCGCGATCACGGTCGGGCGGCGGACCCGCTCGCGCAGCAGGATCCACCCGAACACGGCGGCGAAGATCGGGGCGGCCGCCAGCAGGAACAGCGTGGTCGCCGCCGAGGTGCGGCCGAGGGCGAGGATGTACAGCATCGACGTGACCGCGAGGGTCAACCCGGCGAGCACGGTGCGCGGTGTGGTGCCCCGCAGTTGCACCGGCCGCGAGCGGCGGCGGAGCGCCACCAGCGCCAGCATCGCGAGGGTCGTCGAGCCGCCGCGATAGGCGAGGAACTGCCAGTCGGTCGCCGAGTCGACGGCGCGGTAGGCGATCGCCGTGAAGCTGAAGATCACGCCCGCCCCGGCCACCATCAGGGCCCCTTGCCGCTCGGTCAGCTCGGTCTCGCCGGCGAACACCGACGCCGCGGTGCGGAACGGTGACGATGAGGGCACCGGCGAAGACTAGGCCCGGCGGGGCCCGATGCGGGGTGCTGCAGGTCGGGTCACGGCAGGATCGTTCGCCGCCTGGGACGGAGCAGGAGGGGTGCCGGTGCAATACTTCCAGCGTGACCGAACCCTGTGGCAGCTGCGCCGGCTCCGGTCGGGCACCCGTGACGGCTCCGGGTGACCGCTGATGCGACCGCACCACGTGCAGGCGTCGCCGACGCGCGTGCCCCGGTACGTCTCGCCGGTGACGCTCGATGCCGCGCTGGCGCTGATGGCCGAGCACGGGCGGCGGGCGCGGCCGGTGGCGGGCGGCACCGACCTGCTGGTCGAGCTCGACCGTGGTGCCCACGCCGACGTCGAGCTGCTCGTCGACCTCAGCCGCATCGCCGGTCTCGACGCGATCGACGCCGTCGCCGACCCCGCTGTCGCTCGCGGCAGCCGGCTGCGGCTCGGGGCGCTGACCACCCACAGCCAGGTCGTCGAGAGCACCGTCTGTCGCGAGCTGGCGCTGCCGCTCGCCCAGGCGGCCTGGGAGGTCGGCTCGCCGCAGCTGCGCAACCGCGCCACGGTCGTCGGGAACGTCATCACCGCCAGCCCCGCCAACGACACGATCTCGGCGCTGCTCGCCTTGGGCGCCGACATCGAGGTCGAATCGGTCGCCGGCCGGCGCGCCGTGCCGATCGGGGAGTTCATCGACGGGTTCCGCTCGACGGTGCTCGCCCCCGACGAGCTGGTCACCGGCATTTCGGTGCCGGCGCTCGGGCCGGCCCAGCGCGGCATCTACGTCAAGGCCGGCCTGCGGCGGGCGCAGGCGATCTCGGTCGTCCACCTCACGGCGATCGTCACGTTCGACGGCGAAACCGTCACCGACGCCGTGATCGCCCTCGGCAGCGTCGCGCCCACCGTGGTGCTGGTGCCCGGGCTGGCCGGGTTGCTCGGCGGCCGCCGCCTCGACCGGGCCGCGATCGCCGACGCCGTCGCCGCCGCCGGGCGCACGGCGACGCCGATCGACGACCTGCGGGCGACCGCCGAGTACCGGGCGGCGCTGGTGGCGACGATGGTCGAACGCGCGCTCGGCGCCCTCGCCGCCGGGCGGCAGGCCGAACAGTGGCCGGCCGACGCCCCGCTGTTGCGTCCGTCGGGCCGCACCGTGGCGGCCACCAGCGCCGGTGTCGACATCGACGCCGCGACACCGGTCGCCGCCCGCGTCAACGGCCGCCCGCTCAGCGCCGCCGGGGCGGCCGGCGCCACGTTGCTCGACTGGTTGCGGGCCGCCGGCCTGACCGGGGTGAAGGAGGGCTGCGCCGAGGGCGAGTGCGGCGCCTGCACCGTGCACCTCGACGGTGCCGCGGTGATGAGCTGCCTCGTGCCGGCGGGACGGGCCGCCGGCGGCGACGTGGTCACCGTCGAGGGCCTCGCCGCCGACGGCCGCCTGGCCCCGATCCAGAAGGCGTTCGTCGAGCAGGCGGCGGTGCAGTGCGGGTTCTGCACACCCGGGCTGTTGATGTCGTGCGCCAAGCTGCTCGACGAGTGCCCCGAACCGACCCGGCGCCAGGTGCACCAGGGCCTGGCCGGCAACCTGTGCCGCTGCACCGGGTACGGCGCGATCGAACGGGCCGTCGAGCAGGCGGCCGCCGGCGAGGGGCCACGATGAGCCTCGGCGCATCGCAGATCCGTGTCGACGCCCACGCCAAGGTCACCGGCGAGGCGCAATATCCCGCCGACCGCATCCCGGCCGACGCGCTCGTCGCCAAGGTGGTGTTCACCGACCAGCCCCACGCCCGGCTCACCCGCCTCGACGTGTCGGCCGCCGAGGCGGTGCCCGGCGTCGTCGCCGTGATCACCGGGTGCGACGTGCCGGTCAACGAGTACGGCCTGACCGAGTTCGACCAGCCGGTGTTCGTCTGGGTCGAGCAGGACGCCCGCACGAAGGTCGCCAGCGACGTCAGCCGCTGGGAGGCCGACCACCTGGCGCTCGTCGTGGCCGAGACGATCGAGGCCGCCGAGGCCGGTGCGGCGGCGATCGAGGCCGACTGGGAGCAGCTGCCGGTCGTCGCCGACATCGACGAGGCGCTGGCACCCGGCGCCCCGCTCGTGCACCCCGAGTTCGGCCGCGACGGCAACGTGTACCACACCTACCGGATCCGCAAGGGCGACGTCGACGCCGCCTGGGCCCGGGCGGCGGTGATCGTCGAGTCGGTCTACGAGGTGCCCTACCAGGAGCACGCCTACCTGCAGCCCGAGGCCGGTGTCGCGTACCTCGACGACGAAGGGCGGGTCACGGTCGAGATCGCCGGCCAGTGGACCCACGAGGACCAGGAGCAGATCGCCCACGCCCTCGACCTGCCGCGCGACCGGGTGCGGGTCGTCTACCCGGCGATCGGCGGGGCGTTCGGCGGCCGCGAGGACATGTCGTTGCAGATCGTGCTGGCGGTCGCCGCGATGCGTCTCGCCGAGCGCGGTGAGCATCGGGCGGTCGCCACGCAGTGGTCGCGCGAAGAGTCGATCGTCGGCCACCACAAGCGTCATCGCGGCCGGATCCACGCCAAGTGGGGCGCCGACGCCGACGGCCGGATCGTCGCCGTGCAGAGCGAGGCCTGGCTCGATGCCGGTGCCTACAACTACACGACCAACAAGGTGCTCGGGAACTGTCACCTCGGCCAGGCCGGGCCCTACGAGGTGCCGAATGCCCGCATCGACAGCCACGCGGTGTACACCAACGCCGTGCCGGGGGGAGCGTTCCGCGGGTTCGGCGGCCCCCAGGCGGCGTTCGCCGCCGAGTCGCAGATGAACAAGCTGGCCGCCGCGCTGGGCATCAGCCCGGTCGAGATCCGCCGCCGCAACCTGTTGCGCGACGGCAGTATCGGGATCACCCAGGCCGTGATGCCGCCCGGCGTCACGATCCCCCAGGTGGTCGAGCGTTGCGCCGCCGAGGCCGGCTTCGACCGGCCGCTCGCCCCGGCCGACCCGTTCTCGCCGTTCGCCTCGCTGCCCCCGGCGGCCGGCGACCTGGTGCGCGGCCGCGGGTTCGCCTGCTCGTTCAAGAACGTCGGCTTCTCGTTCGGGTTCCCCGAGCGGTGCGAGGCGCGCATCGTGCTGTACGGCGAACCCGATGCCGAGACCCCCGAGCGGGGCGAGTTGTTCCACGCCGGCGCCGACGTCGGTCAGGGTGCCCACACGGCGTTCCTGCAGATGGCGGCCGAGGCGACCGGGCTGCCGCCGGACCGGATGACCGGCGGGTTCTCCGACACGGCGTCGAGCGGCGACTCCGGGTCGGCCTCGGCGTCCCGGCTCACGTTCATGGCCGGCAACTCGATCCTCGGCGCCGCCGAGGAGGCCGAGAAGGCCTGGCGCAACGGCGACCGCCCGGCGGTCGGCCGGTTCCGCTACGTCCCGCCCCCCACCGAGAGCCTCGACCCCGACACCGGCGTCGGCCAGCCCAACTTCAGTTACGGCTACGTCGCCCAGGCGGTCGAAGTCACCGTCGACCGGGCGACCGGCCACATCGTGGTCGACCGGGTGGTGAGCACCCACGACGTCGGCCGGGCGATCAACCCGGCGCTCGTCGTCGGCCAGATCGAGGGCGCCGTCGCCCAGGCCCACGGCTACGCGTTGAGCGAGCGGTTGCACGTCGAGCGGGCGCGGGTGCTCAACCCGCGCCTGAGCACCTATCTGATCCCGGGCATCGGCGACGTGCCGACCCGCGTCGAGAGCGTGGTGATGGAGCTCGGCGACCCGCGCGGGCCGTGGGGGGTGAAGGGGATGGCCGAGATGCCGTTCATGACCTACGCCCCGGCGGTCGTCGCCGCCTTGCACGACGCCACCGGCGTGTGGTTCGACGCGTTCCCGCTCACCCCCGACCGGGTGCTCGCCGCCCTCACCGCGGCGGCATCGGCCTGACCGTGCCGGCCGCCGACGGAAGCCCCGGCGCAGACCTAACATGAGCGCCGATGGCCCGCTGCGCTGACGATCCCCGACCCGCCCCCACCTGCCGGCGACGCGGCCGATGAGCCGGATCGTCACCATCGGCGCCGGCCAGCTCGGCCCGATCGGCCGCGACGAGCCGCGCGACTCGGTGGTCGACCGTTTGATCGTCCTGTTGCGCCAGGCCGCCGAGCGCCACTGCGACCTGATCGTGTTCCCCGAGCTCGCGTTGACCACGTTCTTCCCGCGCTGGTACACCGACGACCTCGCCGGCCACGACCACTACTTCGAGACCGAGATGCCCGGACCGGTCACCCGGCGGCTGTTCGACGAGGCGGCCCGCCTGCAGGTCGGTTTCTGCCTCGGCTACGCCGAGCTGACCCCCGACGGCGAGCGGTACAACACGTACGTGCTCGTCGAGCGCGACGGGTCGATCGTCGCCAAGTACCGCAAGGCCCACATCCCCGGCCACGAGCACCACGAGCCGTGGCGGCCGTTCCAGCATCTCGAGCGGCGGTACTTCCAGGAGTCCCACGACGGGTTCGGGGTGTGGCGGGCGTTCGACGGGGTCGTCGGCATGGCGCTGTGCAACGACCGGCGCTGGCCCGAGACCTACCGGGTGATGGGCCTGCAGGGCGCCGAGCTGATCCTGATCGGCTACAACACGCCGATGCACTACGCCCCCGACCCCGACCAGAACGCGTTGCAGGGGTTCCACAACCATCTCGTGATGCAGGCCGGCGCCTACCAGAACGGGGCGTGGGTCGTCGGTGTCGCCAAGGGCGGCATCGAAGAGGGCGTCGAGTCGCTGTCGCAGAGTGCGATCATCGCCCCGTCGGGCCAGATCGTGGCCCAGGCGGTCACCAGTGGCGACGTGCTGATCAGCGCCCGCTGCGACCTCGACTTGACCAAGCGGTACAAGGAGACGCTGTTCGACTTCGCCCGCTACCGGCGGCCCGAGGTGTACGGCCTGATCACCGAGCGCAAGGGCGCGATATCGCCGCCGGAGTCGCCGTGACCGACGGCGCGGCCCTCGGCCCGGCCCAGACGCCGGGGATGGTCTGTGCCCACCACCACCTCTACTCGGCGTTGGCGCGCGGCATGCCGGCACCGCCGCGGACACCGACCGGTTTCCTCGACATCCTCGAGCTGGTGTGGTGGCGGCTCGACCGGGCGCTCGACGCCGACACGATCTACTGGTCGGCCAAGCTCGGTGCGCTCGAGGCGCTCGAGCGGGGCTGCACCGCGATCATCGACCACCACGAGTCACCGAACGCGATCGAGGGCTCGCTGACGCTGATCGAGCAGGCGTGCCGCGAGGTCGGGGTGCGGGTCAGCTGTGCCTACGGGGTCACCGACCGCCACGGGCCCGACGGCGCCCGGCGCGGCCTGGCCGAGAACGACCGGTTCCTGGCCGCCGGCGGGCGCGGCATGGTCGGCGTGCACGCCGCGTTCACCTGCACCGACGACACGCTCGCGGCGGCCGCCGAGCTGGCCGTCCGCCACGGGGTCGGCGTGCACATCCACGTCGCCGAAGGCCCCGGCGACGCCGGGGCGGCCGACCGGATCCGACACCTCACCACACCCGACTGGCTGCTGATCCACGGCGTCCATCTCGCCGCCGACCACGGCCTGCAGGGGACGATCGTGCACAACCCGCGCTCGAACATGAACAACGCCGTCGGCTACGCCGAGCCGACCCGGTTCGCGAACCGCGTCGCCCTGGGCACCGACGGCATCGGTGCCGACATGCTCGACGAGTTCCGGCTCGCCTACGTGCGGCTGCGCGAGCACGACGTCACCGAGACGCCCGAGACGGTGTGGGCGATGTTGCAGACCAACCTCGACCTGTTCCCCGAGGCCCACCGCGACCGTGTCACCTGGTCCTACGAGCCGATCGACCCGTGGCGGCTGGCGTTCACCACCGGGGTCGACCCGCTCACCGTCGAGATCGACGGCGAGGTCGTGTGGCACGATGGGCATCCCACACGGGTCGACGCCGCCGAGGTCCGCGCCAAGGCGTCGGAGGCCGCCGGGCGGTTGTTCACCGCGATCGAGCACCTGTAGCACGTCGGCGCGCCGTCCCGTTCGGCACCGGCAGAGGAGGAACCATCATGACGAGGCTTGCGATCTACCTGCAGGACGCCCACCCGATCCCCGACGCGATCGCCCACACCCGTTACGCCGAATCGAAGGGGTTCGAGGCGGTCTGGCAGGCCGACTCCCGGCTGGTGCGCGAAGCGGCGGTGCCGATGGCGGCCTTCGCGGCGACGACCGAGTCGATCAAGATCGGGTCGGGCGTGATCGACATCTGGACCCGCAACCCCGCCCGCTTGGCGTCGATGTTCTCGACGCTCGACGACCTGGCGCCGGGCCGGATCCTGTGCGGCCTCGGGGCGTGGTGGGAGCCGCTGGCGAGCAAGGTCGGCGTCGACCGCCGGCGCCCGCTGCTGGCGATGCGCGAGGTGGTCGCCGCGGTGCGGGCCCTGCTGGCGAACGAGACCGTCACCATGCACGGCGAGTTCGTGCACCTCGACGGCGTCGAGCTCGACTACGTGCACCAAGAGCGCCGGCCGAAGGACGTGCCGATCTACGTCGGCGCGACCGGGATGATGATGATGGAGCTGACCGGCGAGATCGCCGACGGGGTCGTGCTGAACTACCTGGTGTCGCCGAGCTACAACAACGAGGCGATGGAGCACCTGCAGATCGGCGCCGAGCGCGCCGGCCGGTCGGTCGACGACCTCGACCGGCCGCAGCTGGTGGTGTGCTCGGTCGACGAGGACCGCCAGGCGGCGCTCGACGGCGCCCGCCTGCTGGTCACCCAGTACCTCGGCCAGCAGCCGCACATCATGAAAGCCAGCGGGGTGCCCCAGTCGCTGCTCGACGAGGTCGGCAACGTGCTCACGTGGCCCGCCACCCACGAGCAGGTCGTGGCGGCGTCGAAGCTGGTGCCCGATCACATCGTGCAGATGATCTGCGCCGCCGGCACCCCCGACGAGGTGCGCGCCAAGGTGGGGGAGTACATCGCCAACGGCTGCACCTGCCCCATCTTGTACCCACTCGGACCCGACGTGCGGTACATGATCGACACGTTCGCCGACTGGGCCCCCTGAGCGGCGCCCGCGCCGCCCATCGTCTGACCATCCCGCCGTGCCACGACGCGATCCCGTCCCACGACGCGGCCCGGTGTCGGCGCCGACCGCCCCATCCGGCGGCGACGACGGCGCCACACTCGCGCCGGCGATCGTGCTGGCGACCGTGGTGCTGGTGGCGATGCTGATCGGCGGCAACTTCACCGCCCTCAAGTACGCCCTCGGCCACACCGGGCCGTTGCTGCTGGCGGCGATGCGGACCGTGCTGGGCGGCTCGTTCCTCGTCGCCCTGGCGTTGTTGCGCGGCGAGCAGGTGCCGACCGACCGGCGGGTGCTCGGGCGGATCTTCGTCGTCAGCTTCAGCATCACGACGGTGTCGAGCGCGCTGTTGGTGTTCGGGGTCAGCCGGGTACCGGCCGGGTTCGCGTCGCTGATGTCGAGCACGATGCCGTTGTTCACCGCCTGCTTGTCGGTGGTGCTGCTGGGTGTCGGGATCACCCGCGCCGCGGCGATCGGGCTCGTGGTCGGGTTCGTCGGCACCGCGGTGCTCGCGTCGCCGGCGCTCGACGGCGACGCCCGGTTGCTGGGTGTGGTGGCGCTGTTCGTGTCGGCGTTCGCGTGGGCGTTCGGCACGGTCTTCATGAAGTGGAAGGACTTCAGCGCCGTGTCGCCGATCATGCTGGTGGGGGTGCAACTCGTGATGTCGGCGGCCGTGCTGTTGCCGACCGCGCTGGTCGTCGAGGGCGCCGGCAGCACCGACTGGTCGCTCGGGCTGTTCGTGCCGCTGGTCTACGCCGGGATCCCCGCCAACGCCGTGACGTTCACGTTGATGGCCACGGTCGTGCGGCGGGCGACACCCACCCAGGCTGCTTCGACGGCCTACATGATCCCGTTGTTCGGCGTGTTCTTCGGTTGGTTGATCCGCGGTGAGGTGCTCGGCGCGGCCGAGGTGGTCGGTGGCGCCTTGATCGTGGCCGGTGTCGCCGTCGTGGTCACCGCCGGCACGAAGGCCCTGCCGCGCTGACCCGGTGCGGCGCACTGTCGGGCTGTTCCGGCCGCCGCGCCGGCCGCTAGGTTCACCGCCATGTCGAACAGTCACCCCGGGTCGAAGATCTCGTTGATCGCCAAACTGACCGCTGCCGAGGGCAAGAGCGCCGAGCTCGAGGAGGCGTTGCGGGGTGTCATCGCCGCCGCCGACGAGGAGCACGGCCTCGAGGTCTACAGCGCCCACGCCGCGTTGGACACACCCGGCGTGTACTACTTCTTCGAGCTCTACCGCGACGCCGAGGCCAAGGCGGCGCACGGCAAGGGCGAGCGGATGCGCGCCGCGATGGGCGCCTTCGCCGGTCTGCTCGGCGGCCGCCCCGAACTGATCCCCATGACCCCCCTCGCCGCCAAGGGCCTCGACCTCTGACCGGGCGGGGGCTGCACCGGCGGCTCGTACTCGGGAGCGTTCGATGAACACGTCGCGGCGCACGGTCCGGATCGGCGACCGGTTCCAGGGGCCCACGGGGTCGGGGCAGGGCGGCTGGACGGCGCAGCGCTTCACCGCCGGCATCGACCCGCCGGTGACGATCGCGCTGCGGGCCCCGGTGCCCCTCGAGACCGACCTCGCGGTCGTGCCCGACGGGGACGAGTGGCGGCTCGTCGACCCGGCCGGGCCCACCACGGTCATGATCGCCCGCCCGTGGGACCCGGTGTTCGCCACCACGGCGCCGGTGCCGGTACCCGAGGCGGCCGCCGCCCGCCGCCGCTTCTCGGAGCTGGTCGCCGAGCACCCGGTGCCGTCGTGCTTCTCGTGCGGCACCCGGCACGACTCGATGCGGGTGCAGGCCGGGCCGCTCGCCGACGGCCGCTTCGCCACCGACTGGCAGCCGCCCGACTGGGCGGTCGCCGGCGACGGCAGCGTCGACCCCGGCGTGCTGTGGGCGGCGCTCGACTGCGCCGCCGCGTGGTACGTGGCCAACTCGGGTCGGCCCCGGCTGGTCGTCACCGCCCAGTACGCGGTCGAGATCACCGGGCGGATCGAGCCCGACGCCACCTACTCGCTCGTCTCGTGGGCCGGCCAGCACCCCGCCGAGTGGGACGGTCGCAAGCGACACGGCGCCTCGGCGGCCTTCGCCGCGGACGGCACCTGCGTCGCCCGGGCGGCCAGCTTCTGGATCGCCCTCGACTGAGGCCAGGGTCGACAGCACGGCGTCGGGTGCCTAGCGTGCAGGCATGGCACTGGCACACATCAACGGCACCGACATCCGCTTCGAGGACTCGGGGGGTGACCAGCCGGCGGTGCTGTTCAGCCACGGGTTCTTGATGGACCACACGATGTTCGACGCCCAGGTCGAGGCGTTGTCCGACGACTACCGCTGCATCCGGTGGGACGAGCGCGGCTTCGGCGACACGCACGCCCCCGGTGAGTTCTCGTACTGGGACTCGGCCGACGACGCCGTCGCCCTGCTCGACCATCTCGGCATCGACCGGGCGGTGTTCGTGGGGATGTCCCAGGGCGGGTTCCTGTCGCTGCGGGCGGCGCTCGCCCATCCGTCCCGGGTGCGGGCGCTGGTGCTGATCGACTCGGCCGCCGATGTCGATGACCCGGCCACGATCGAGGGGTACCACGGCATGCTGCACGTGTTCCGGCACGGCACCGAGGCCGAGCGGGCCGGGGTGTTCGAGTTGGTGGCCGGGTTGATCCTCGGCGACGCGGCGCTGGCGGCCGAGTGGATCCCGAAGTGGATCCTCATCGATCGCGAGCAGCTCACCCGCGCCGGCGGCGCGTTGCTCTCCCGCGACGACGTCAGCACCCGGGTGGGCGAGATCACCTGCCCGATCCTGGGGGTGCACGGAACGGCCGACCCGGCGATCGACATCTCGCGTGCCCGCGCGCTGGCCGCCGCCGCCCGCGACCATCGCGGCATCCTCGAGGTGGTCGGCGCCGGCCATGCCCCCAACATGACCCACCCGGCCGAGGTGAACGCGGCGATCGCCGCATTCCTCGCCGCGCTGTGAGCGGCGCTCAGGCGGTGTGGATGTCGCGGTGGTCGACCGCCCTGGTGCCCAGCACCACGAGCGCCGCGGTGATCGCCCCGACCAGCAGCATCCAGCCGGGCTGCACCCCGTTGGTCACCGGCTGTTCACCGATCGCCCAGTACCACGGCGACCAGCGCCGGGCGCCCGCCAGCGAGGCGTTGATCGGCAGGACGAACGCCGCCAGGTAGCCGACCACGAGCACGGCGATCCCCACCCCGGCCGACAGGCCGCGGGAGCCACCCCACCCGGCGATCATGTACGAGAGCGACCCGTGGAAGGCGGCCAGCAGGGCGCACCCGGCGACGGCGCCGAGCACCCGGGTGACCGACACCTCGGTGAGCGAGAACAGCGGCATGCACACCAACGTGCTGACGGCACCGACCAGCGACACGATCGTCACCATGATCATCGCCGCCCCCCAGCGCCCCGTCCACACCGCGCGACGGGTGACGGGCAGCGCGTGCAGCAACTCGAGCCGCCCGGCGTTCTCGTCGCCGGCCGTCATGCCCGAGACCATCGTGATCGACATCGCCGACAGCAGCAGCGGCAGCAACAGCGCGAACACCTGGCCGTCCATGTAGCCGCTCGGCGTCGCGATGTTCTGGGCGCCGAACGCCTTGAGCAGTTCGTCCATCTCGCCGAACGCCTCGAGGGCTTCGCTGTCCTCGAGGCTGGGCCAGAAGGCGAGGTTGACGATCACGAACCCCGACACCCCGACCCCCCACCACCACGTCGATCGCCGCACGGTGCGCATCGCGCTCGCCACGATCTCGCGGATCACGGTGATCACGATCGCTCCCCGCCGGTGGCGGCGCCGTCGGGCTCGCCGTAGAAGGTGAGGAAGGCCTGCTCGAGGTCGGGCTCGGGGAACAGCACGTGCACGACGCGGTGGCGGGCGAGCACCTGCAACAGGTCGTCGGGGCCGCCCTCGATCACGCCCTGCACCTCGCCGCCGTGCACCCGTTCGAGGCCGCTGATGCCCCCCAGGGTGTGCAGCTCGGCCATCGGCGGATCGCCGTCGAACCACACCACGAACGGTTGCAGTGCCTGCTGGCGCAGGTCGTCGAGCGAGCCGGTGGCAACCACCTCGCCCGAGCGGATCACGATCACCTCGTCGGCGAGCCGCTGCACCTCGCTGAGCACGTGCGACGACAGGAACACGGTGCGCCCGTCGTGGCGGGCCTCGTCGACCAGGGCGAGGAACTCGGCCTGCACCAGCGGATCGACACCCGAGGTCGGCTCGTCGAGCACCAGCAGCTCGGGGCGTGCCATGAACGCCCCGACGAGCCCGACCTTGCGGCGGTTGCCGCTCGACAGGGTGCGGTTGGCCCGGGTCGGGTCGAGATCGAGCCGGTCGCACAGCTCGTCGACGTACGCCGGGACGACCCCGTCGCCGCGCAACACCGCCCACGACCGCAACGTCTCGCGCACGCTCAGGCGGTCGTCGAGGCGCAGCTCGCCGGGCAGGTACCCGATCCGCGACCGCAGGGCGGGCCCGGCGGCGCGCGGCTCGTGGCCGAGCACCGCGACCGCGCCGGCGTCGGCCCGCGCCAGGTCGAGCAGGATCCGGATCGTGGTCGATTTGCCCGAGCCGTTCGGGCCGAGGTAACCGACGACCGTGCCCCGTTCGACCGTCAGGTCGAGCCCGTTCAGGGCGACGACGTCGCCGAACCGCTTGACCACGCGTTCGCAGCGGATCGCGACGTCGGATGATGGCTCGGATCGCTTCACGGCGGCAGGTCTCCGACCTTCAGCATCGCAGCCCGACACGAGCGGCGACAGGGCACAACGTCCGGTCGGGACGCGGCGCGGCTGGCAGACTCGGGCCATGACGAGCGAACACGACCCCGGACACGACCCCGGACACGACCCCGGACACGACGCCGGCGAGTGGGAACACGTCCGCTACGAGCGGCCGAGCGGGCGCGTCGCCCGGATCGTGCTCGCCAGGGCGGAAGCGGCCAACGCCCAGAACTACCGGATGCTCAGCGAGCTCAACGAGGCGTTCGACCGCGCCGCCCGCGACACCGAGGTGCGGGTGATCGTCCTGGCCGCCGACGGCAACCACTTCTCGTCCGGCCACGACCTGCGGGCCGGCACCGACATGTCGGGGATCGATCCGATCGGCACCTGGTGCTGTTTCGACGCCGAGGGCGCCGAGGGCTACATGGCGACCGAGGCCGAGATGTACGTCGGGTTGTGCTGGCGCTGGCGCAACATCCCGAAACCGACGATCGCCCAGGTGCAGGGCAAGGTCATCGCCGGCGGGTTGATGCTGGTCTGGCCGATGGACCTCGTGGTGTGCTCGGACGACGCCACGTTCGCCGACCCGGTGGTGGCCTTCGGCGTCAACGGGCACGAGTACTTCACCCACCCCTACGAGGCCGGCGCCCGCCTGGCGAAGGAGATGCTGTTCACCGGCCGCCCGATCACCGCCGACGAGGCCTACCGCCGCGGCATGGTCAACCAGGTCGTGCCGCGCGACGAACTCGAATCGGCGACGCTGGCGCTCGCCGAGCACATCGCCCGGCGCCCGATGATCGGGCTCACGCTCGCCAAGCAGAGCGTCAACAACTCGCTCGACGCGATGGGGATGTACACCGCGATCCAGTCGGCGTTCGGCTTGCACCACGTCGGCCACAACCACAACCTGCGGCTCTTCGACGCGCTCGTCGACCCCAGCGGCCTGCAGGTGATCCGCGACGAGGCCTGAACGGTGCCAGCGCCGGGCGGTCAGCCGATCGCGTCGTCGGCGCGCTGCAGCCGGCCGTCGCCGGTGGTCGGCAGGCCCGAGAGCAGTGCCGTCGCCCCGATGCACGAGGCCAGGCAGGCGACGATCGCCCACCGGTAGGTGCCGGTCTGGTCGATCAGCCATCCGGCAGCCGGCGGACCGAGCAGGCCGCCGAGCCCGGGCCCGGTGTAGAGCAGCCCGAGGATCGACCCCAGCCCCGTCACGCCCATGCGGTCCGAGATGACGATCGGGCCGAGCGCCACGAACCCGCCGTAGCCGACGCCGAGCACGAACACGAACACCACCAGCATCGCGTACGACGTCCCGGCGGTGAGCCAGATCAGGAAGCTCGCCCCGTGGATGAAGAAGCAGGTGCGGTACAGCCGGAACGATCCGAACGACCGCACCAGCGAACCGAACCCGATCCGCGACAGCACGCTGGCGCCACCGAGCACCCCGACCAGCACGGCGGCCTGCACCGATCCGACGTCGCGCGCCTTCGCGTACTGGCCGACGAACACGAACGGCACGAACAATGCCGTTCCGAGCAGGAACGACGACAGGTGCACCCGCCGGAACACGTGGCTGCGCCAGGCGTCGCCGAACCGCGACGGCGGCCGTGTCCCGTCGCCGGGTGGGCGAGCCGCCATCGGGATGCAGACCAGCAGGACGGCGGCGCCGCCGACGCCGAAGATCACGTAGGTGTCGCGCCAGCCGTAGCGGTCGATCAGCGCCGCCGACAGCGGCGACATCACCATCGTGCCGACCCCGATGCCGGCGACCGACAAGCCGACCGCGACCGCCCGGTGGTGCCGGAACCAGCCGCCGACCATCGCGACCATCGGCACGTACCCGCAGGCCGCGGCGATACCGACGCCGGCGCCGTAGGTGAGGTAGCCGACGCCGAGCGAATCGACCCGGCTGGTCAGCAGCAGCCCGCCGGACAGGGCGGCCGCACCCAGCAGCAACACCAGCCGCGGGCCGTAGCGGTCCATCAGCCGCCCCGTCACCAGGCTCAACCAGAAGAACGAGAACGTCGTGATGCCGAAGATCACCGCCGTCTCGCCGCTCGCCGACCCGAACTCGTCGCTCATCGACTCGAAGAACGCCCCGAAGCTGTAGGCGGTGCCGAGGGTCACCGCCGACGACAGGAACGACGCCACCACCGTGAGCCACGCCCGCTTCGAATCGACGGCGTGATCCGGCGTGGTCATGGGCGCACCGTACGCCCTCGCGCCCGGCCGGCAGCGATCCGGCGACCGGGTCGGCCCACGACGACGCGCCGGCTCACGACAACGCGACGCCGGCGGCGCGCCGGAACTCGCGGCGGATGCGTTGCGGGCTGACCGGGCCGACGGCGCCGATCGGCTGGGCGAAGAGGCTGATGCGGTATTCCTCGAGCAGCCAGGCGACGGCCCGCACACCGTCGTCGACCAGATCGAGCCGGGCGACCGCCGCCGCGTAGTCGCGTTCGAGCGGTCGCACCTCGGCCATCCGGCGCCGGTCGCGGGCGACCTCACCGGCGAGGTGGTCGAGGCGGTACTCGATACCGCGCACGTAGCGGTGCACGTCGGGCAGGCGGTCGGTGCCGCCGCGGCGCACGAACCCCGGCGACACCAACCGGTCGAGGTGCGCCTCGGCGTCGGCCACGGTGGGTCGCAGGGCCTCGGCGGTGAGCGACGCCGTGCGCCTGCGCACCCGCTCGCCGGCGGCGACGACGGCGGCGGCGACGGCGAGCGCGTCGGCGGCGAGCGCGGGTGCGGCGTCGCCCACCGCCCGTTCGAGCCGCTCGAAGGCGGCGTCGTCCCACGGCAGGTCGTAGCGGGCCATCACGGCGTCGACGGCGGCCTCGATGCAGTCGGCCACCAGGTCGTCGAGCACCACGCCGGCGGACGCGACCGCCAGTTCGGCCGGGCGGTCGAGGGAGCGGGCGACCCGGGCCGGCGCCGGGGCCGCGCCCAGCAGCAGCAGGCGGCGCACGCCGCCGGTCATCGCCCGGCGCTGCAGCGCCTCGTTGTCGACGACCCGCAGCGCCACGCGGTCGCCGAGGTCGAGCAGCGTCGGGTAGGCGCGCACCACGTGGCCGCCGGCGGCGCGCCGCTCGACGATCGGTTCGAGGCGGCCGACGTCCCACCGCACGATGTCGCGGCGTTCGGCGACCGGTGACGCCTCGGCGAGGGCGGAACGCACCTTGCCGGCCTGACGGTCGCGGATCGCGTCGAGGTCGTCGCCGGCGTCGATCACCGCACCGGTCTCGTCGACGACCACGATGTGCAGGCGCAGGTGGCTCGGCAGGCGGCCGGGGTCGAAGTCGGCGGCGTCGACCGGTTGCCCCGACACCTCGGTGACCGCCCTGGCGAGGGCGTCGGCCAGGCGGCCGCTCACCGGGCCGAGCCGCGCGGCGGCGGCGGCGGCGGTCTCGTTCATCGGGATCAGGCCGCGCCGGACGTCCTTGGGCAACGACCGCACCAGCTCGGCCACCAGCTCGGGTCGATACCCGGGGATCGACCAGTCGAACCCGTCCGTCGTGATCTGGTTGAGGGCCGACAGCGGCACGGTGACGGCGGCGCCGTCGAGCGGGGTGCCGGGGGCGTAGCGGTAGCTCAGCCGGTACTCGCCGTCGCCCGACACCCAGGTGTCGGGGTAGTCGTCGAGCGAGATGCCGCTGCGGTTCGACAGCACCGCCGGCGTGAGGTCGAGCCGGGACGGGTCGTCGGCCCTGGCGTCGCGCCACCACCGGTCGAAGTGCCGTCCCGAGGTGACGTCGTGGCCGATCCGCTCGTCGTAGAAGCCGAACACCGCCTCGTCGTCGAGCAGGTCGACCCGGCGCACCCGCGCCTCGAGCAGCCGGACCCGTTCGACGAACCGGCGGTTGTGGGCGACGAACTCGTGATGGGTGCTCCACTCGCCGTGCACCAGTGCGTGCCGGATGAACAGCTCGCGCGCCAGGCGCCGGTCGACCCGGTCGAGGCCGATCGTGCGTGCCGACACGATCGGCAAGCCGTACAGCATGACCGTCTCGGAGGTGACCGCCCGGCCCGAGCGGGCATCCCACCACGCGTCGCCGTACGAACGCTTGACGAGGTGCGGTGCGAGCCGCTCGGCCCATTCGGGCCGGATGCCGGCGACCCGGCGCGCCCGCAGCTGGTCGGTCTCGACGAGTTCGGCGGCCATCACCCACCGCGGCGGTCGGCGGGCGAGCACCGAACCCGGCGCGATCACGAAGCGGCTGTCGCGGGCACCGCGGAACTCGCGACCGTCGCCGT
Organism: Ilumatobacter sp.; assembly: GCA_036526035.1. Taxonomy (GTDB): domain Bacteria; phylum Actinomycetota; class Acidimicrobiia; order Acidimicrobiales; family Ilumatobacteraceae; genus Ilumatobacter. The sequence continues at coordinate 19,935 of DATCZG010000014.1, forward strand.
CGCGCACCCCGAGGTGCGACAGCAGCCCGGCCATCACGGCCCGGTGCACGTGGTCGGGGTGGGCCTCGTCGACCGTCGGGCGGATGCCGAGTTGGCCGGCGACCTGGCGGAGCTGGCTGTAGAGGTCGCGCCACTCGCGCACCCGCAGGTAGTGGAGGTGCTCGTCGCGGCACATCCGGCGGAACTGGTTGCCCGACAGCTCGCGTTGGCGGGCGCGCAGGTAGTCCCACAGTGCCACCGTCGACAGCAGGTCGGACCCCTCGACGTCGAAGCGCCGGTGCAGTTCGGCAGCCGCCTCGGGCGCCTCGCGGGGGCGCTCGCGCACGTCCTGGATCGACAGCGCCGACGCGATCACCAGCACCTCGCGCACACAGCCTTCGCGTTCGGCCTCGATCACCATCCGGCCGAGCCGCGGGTCGACCGGCAACCGGGCGAGGCGGCGACCGACCTCGGTGAGTCGACGCGGCGACCCGATCGGGCCGGGTTGCAGGGCGCCCAACTCGTCGAGCAGGAGGTAGCCGTCACGGATCGCCGCCGACTCGGGGGGCTCGACGAACCCGAACCGCTCGACGTCGCCGAGGCCGATCGCCGTCATCTGCAGGATCACCGACGCCAAGCTGGTGCGCAGGATCTCGGGCTCGGTGAACTCGGGTCGGGCCTCGTAGTCGTCTTGCCCGTAGAGGCGCACGCAGATGCCCGGCGCGACCCGACCGCAGCGCCCGGCGCGCTGGTCGGCCGACGCCCGCGACACCGGTTCGATCGGCAGCCGCTGCACCTTCAGGCGGCGGCTGAAGCGCGAGATCCGGGCCGTGCCGGCGTCGACCACGTACCGCACGCCGGGGACCGTGATCGAGGTCTCGGCCACGTTGGTCGACAGCACGATCCGCCGGCCGCGGTGCGGCTGGAAGATGCGGTGCTGCTCGGCCGACGGCAACCGTGCGTAGAGCGGCATCACCTCGGTGTCGCGCAGTTGTTCCCGGCGCAACGCGTCGGCGACGTCGTGGATCTCGCGCTCGCCGCTCAGGAACACCAGCACGTCGCCGTGCCCTTCGCGCTCGAGTTCGCCGACCGCGTCGATGATCGCCCGCACCTGGTCGCGCCGGTCGCCCGGATCGTCGGGGTGGTCGTCGCCGTACGGGCGGTACCGCACCTCGACCGGGTAGGTGCGGCCCTCGACCAGGAACACGGGGGCGGGCGTGCCGTCGGGCCCGGCGAAGTGGGCGGCGAACCGCTCGGTGTCGATCGTCGCCGAGGTCACGATGACGCGCAGGTCGGGCCGCTTCGGCAGCAGCTGCTGGAGGTAGCCGAGCGTGAAGTCGATGTTGAGGCTGCGCTCGTGGGCCTCGTCGATGATCAGCGTGTCGTAGCGCCGCAGCATCCGGTCGCGTTGCAGCTCGTTGAGCAGGATGCCATCGGTCATCAGCCGCACCAGCGTCGCCTCGCCGACCTGGTCGTTGAAGCGCACCGTGTACCCGACGCCCTCGCCGATCGTGGTGCCGAGCTCTTCGGCGATCCGCTCGGCGACCGTGCGGGCCGCCACCCGCCGCGGCTGGGTGTGGCCGATCAGCCCGTCGATGCCGCGCCCCGCCTCGAGGCACATCTTGGGCAGCTGGGTGCTCTTGCCCGACCCGGTCTCGCCGGCGACGATCACCACCTGGTGGTCGCGGATCGCCTGCACCAGCTCGGCGCGGCGGGCGGTGATCGGCAGCGACTCCGGATAGGCGATCGGGCCGGCGGCCACGAGCCGCTCGAGTGCCGCCCGCCGCGCCTCGCCGTGGCGCCCGTCGGCGTGGGCGGTCCGATCAGCCGCGGGTTGGTCGGCGCGGGCGCGCCGGGTCGGCCGGTTGCCGGACGACGGACGTGGCGGAGACGACATGACAGCGCAAGGGTCGCACGTCGGCGACGTGCACCCCGAACGATGTCTATCGGCAGCGGGTACCGGCGCGTCCGCGCGCCGGTACCCGACCTTCGGGGCGGCACACTGGGGTGGTGGGGTCCGAGCTGCGCACCGAACTGATCCGCCTCGCGCCCGCCGAGTTCGGGCGGTTGTCGCCGGCCGAGCGCGACCGGTTCCTCACCCATGGTGAGCGCCTCGTGCAGCGCGCCCGCTGGGAAGGCGCCCGCGAGGTGGAGGTGACCGACCTCATGATCGCCACCGTCGCCGCCCACGCCGCGTTGCTGGCGGCCGGGTTCTCGGCCGACACCGACCCGTATCGCAACGTGCGGGCGGTCGTGCTGCACGGCGGGACGATCGTCACCCGCGACACCCGCCCGGTCGCCGCCACGGGGGCGGTGACGGCCGGACCGCAGTACCTCGCCGGGCAGTCGGGGCACGGGCGCGGCCCGGTGCTGCTCGACTGGCGCACCGTGCAACGCAACGTCGCCGCCCCCGACCTCGGTGTCAACGTCGTCTACCACGAGTTCGCCCACAAGCTCGACCAACTCGACGGGGCCGCCGACGGCATCCCGCCGCTGCCCACCCGCGAGGCCCGCCAGGCGTGGAACCAGACGCTCGGCACCAACTACCGCCGCCTGCGCCGCCGGGGCAGCGACGGGCTGGTGCGGGCGTACGGTGCGACGAACCCGGCCGAGTACTTCGCCGTCACCAGCGAGCTGTTCTTCACCCGCCCGACCGAGCTGCACCACCGGCTCCCGCGCGTGTACGCCCGGCTCGCCGACTTCTACCAGCAAGACCCCGCCGGCCGTCGCTGACACGCCGGGCGTTGCCGGGCCGAAGCTCCCGGCCCGATGCCGCCGGCACCTGGCGTCTACGCTCGGCCCGAGCCGCGTCGGACCGGGAGGGGTGATGAGCTACGAGACGGGTGCATCCGAGTTGCCGCCGGTGACCGACTGGGTGCACGACTGGGACTGGCTGGACGACCAGTGGGGTTCGAACGCGATCGACATCTGGAACCAGGTGCGCGAAGTCTGTCCGGTCGCCACCACCGAGCGGTACGGCCGGGCCTTCATGCCGGTCACGATGGAGGGCGTCAGCCAGGTCGCCCACGACACCGAGCACTTCTCGTCGATCTTCGTCAGTGTCGCCCGCCCCGATGCGCCGCGCCGTCCGGCCCCGCCGATCACGTCCGACCCGCCCGACCATCACGGCCATCGCCGGCTGCTGCTGCCCTCGTTCAGCCCGAAGGCGATCGCCCCGATGGAGCCCGACCTGCGCGAGTTCTGCCGTGGGCTGATCGCCGACCTCGCCGGCGCCTCCCGCGCCGACGCCGCCGAGCAGTACGCCCAGCACATCCCGGTGCACGGCATCTGCCGGTTGCTCGGGGTGCCCGAGAGCGACGCCGACATGTTCCGCGACTGGATCTTCCGCAACTTCCAGCTCGCGCCCCGCGACAACGCCGTCAAGTTGCAGCTGCAACACGAGATGGACGCCTACCACGAGGCGATGTTGAACCGCCGGCTGGCCGAGCCGCAGGACGATCTGCTGACGCTGATCGCCCACGCCGAGATCGATGGCGAGCCGGTCGCGATGGAGCTCAAGAAGGGCTACGTCGGGCTGATGATCCTGGCCGGCATCGACACCACCTGGAGTGCGATCGGCTCGGGCCTGTGGCACTTCGCGCAGCACGCCGACCAGCGCGCCGCGCTGGTCGGCGCGGCGAACGACGACCTGCTCTGGCAGACCGCCACCGAAGAGGTGCTGCGCTACTACGCGCCGGTGACGATGGGCCGCAAGGTGATCGCCGACACCGAGGTCGCCGGGTGCCCGGTGCGCACCGGCGAGCAGCTGCTGGTCACGTTCCCGGCGGCCAACCACGACCCGGCGGCGTTCGAGCACGCCGACGAGTTCCGGATCGACCGCGCCAAGAACCGTCACGTCGCGTTCGGTCTCGGCATCCACCGCTGTCTCGGGTCGAACCTCGCCCGCCTCGAGCTCACCGTCGCCCTGCAGGAGTGGCTGCGGGCGTTCCCCGACTACCAACTCGACCCGACCGAGCCGACCACCTGGGCCAACGGCCAGGTGCGCGGCCCGCGCCGCATCCCCGTCGTCCTCCACCGCTGAACCGTCCCGTCCACCCACCACATCCAGGAGCAACCCCATGCGCGCCGCCGTACTCGAGACCTGCCCGGGCGAACTCGTCGTCGACGAGATCACCCTCACCGCCCCCGAGCCCGACGAGGTGCTGATCCAGACCGTCGCCTGCGGGCTGTGCCACAGCGACCTCCACATGATCGACGGGCACCTCCCGACCCCGGTGCCGGTGGTGCTCGGCCACGAGGCGGCCGGCATCGTGCAGGCCGTCGGCGAGGACGTGACCGACTTCGCCCCCGGCGACCGCGTCGTGTCGTGCCTGTCGATGTTCTGCGGCGGGTGCCGCGAATGTCAGGTCGGCAACACCTGGCTGTGCGAGCGCCGGAGCGCGCTCGGCAAGCGGCGTGACGGCACGACCCGGCTGTGGCGCGGCGACGTCGCGGTCGCCCAGATGACCGGTCTCGGCGCCTTCGCCGAGGAGATGCTGGTGCATCGCAACGCGATCGTGAAGGTGCCCGACGAGCTGCCGCTCGAGCTCGGGGCGCTGCTGGGCTGCGCGGTCATCACCGGCGTCGGCTCGGTGGTGAACGGTGCCCGGCTGCGGCCCGGCGCGACCGTGGCGGTGATCGGTTGCGGCGGTGTCGGCCTCAACATCGTGCAGGGCGCGGTGATCGCCGGGGCAGAGCGCATCATCGCGGTCGACCTCAACCCCGAGAAGCTGGCGCTCGCCCGACTGTTCGGGGCGACCGACGTGGTCAACGGCGCCGAGACCGACCCGGTGCAGGCCGTGCAGGAGCTGACCAAGGGGGGCGTCGACGCCGCGTTCGAGGCGATCGGGCTGCCCGTCACCGCCCAACAGGCGTTCCGGATGGTGCGTCCCGGCCGCACCGCCTATCTGGTGGGGTTGCCGGCCGTCGGCGCCACCATCGAGTTGCCGGGCACGCAGATGCTGCTGCAGGGCCGCGGCCTGCAGGGGCTGTTCATGGGATCGAACAACTTCCGGCGCGACATCCCGATCCTGGCCAACCTCTACCTGCAGGGTCGGCTCAAGCTCGACGAACTGGTCGCCGCCCGGATCGACCTCGAGCAGGTCAACGAGGGCTACGCGGCGATGCGGCGTGGCACCGAGGCCCGCAGCGTCATCGTGTTCTGACCGCGCCGTCGGGCGGCGGTCACTCGCCGGTGAACTCGGGTGCCCGCTTCTGGGCGAACGCGGCGATGCCCTCCTGGCCGTCGTGGCCGGCCATCGCCGCGGTGATCATGACGCCCTCGAAGTCCCCCGCCGCCTGAAGGGCGTGCTCGTAGCCGTGGTAGACGACCGTCTTGGCGTGGCCGGTGGCCCACGCCGGGCCGTCGGCCAGTTGCTGGGCGAGGTCGGCGGTGGCCCGGTCGACCTCGTCGTCGGGCACGACCCGGTTGACGAGGCCCCAGTCCTCGGCCTCGGCGGCGGTGAGCACCCGGTTGGTCAGCGTCAGGTCGAGCATCCGGCGCAGCCCGACGTGACGGGCGATGAAGTACGACGACGTGCCGTCGGGGGTCACCCCGGCCCGGGTGTAGGCCATCGTGTACTTCGCCGACTCGCCCGACACCACGAGATCGAAGGCGCTCATCAGCGACAGGCCGGCGCCGCCGGCCGCCCCGCGCACGCCCGCCACGAACGGCTTCGGGATCGAGTTCATCTTGTAGATCGCGCCGTGGTAGTCGACGAGCATGTCGGCCGCCAGCGCCGGCACCTCGGCGCCGGCCTCGTGGAACAGCTTGAGGTCGCCGCCGGCGCAGAACACCTTGCCGTCGGCGGTGACCGACACCGCCCGCACGTCGGGGTCGAACTCGATCGCCACCATCACGGCGCGCAGGTCGGCCGAGAACGCCGGGCTCACCGCGTTGGCGCCCTCGGGTCGGGTGAATCGCACGTGCGCGACGCGGTCGCGCACCTCGTAGCTCATCGTGGTGAGATCCATGTGCCGACCCTAGGGCGATCGCCGGGGCGGGTTGCGATCGCAACCCCGATCCGCTAGTATTTGCGCTCGCAAATAACTACCGGTACCGCACCCGCGAGAAAGTTCGTCCGATGGAACTCACCGACCTGCCCGATGTCCCCTGGGACGGCCTCAACCACCTGGCGTTGATCACCAACGACATGGACGCCACCGTGCGGTTCTGGCACGGCGTGATGGACGCGCCGCTGATCGCCACGATCGGCACCGACACCTTCCGCCACTACTTCTTCGGCTTCGGCCCCCACAGCTCGGTCGCCTTCTTCGAGTACCGCGGTCGGCACGCCGACCAGATCGCCAAGCCGGCCGGGGTGTTCGACGCCCGGGCGGGCCACTTCGACCACCTTTCGATGAACCTCCCCGACGAGCAGGCATTGCTGGCGCTGCGCGACCGGCTGATCGCCGCCGGCACCGAGGTCACCGACGTCGTCGACCACGGGCTGATGCGCTCGATCTACTTCACCGACCCCAACGGGGTGGCGCTCGAGGCGTCGTGGTGGTCCGACGACCCGACCGGCATCACGCCCGACTACACCGACACGCGCTACTTCGCCGACCGCGACCCGGTGCCGGCGATGCACGAGCTGCGCGACGGCGGGCTGCGGTCGCTGCCGCGCACCACGCTGGTCGACGCCCCCGTCGACGACTACCAGCCGGCCTGACCGGCAAGAGCCGGCGCGGCGATCACTCGCTGGTCGGCCCGCGGAAGTCGGCGGCCCGCTTCTCGCGGTGCGAGGCGAGGCCCTCGGCCACGTCGGGCCCGCCGAACCCGTAGAACTCGAGCGCCAGCGAGGCGTCGAACGCCGCCCCGTTGGCGCGGTACCAGTGGTTGAGCGTGTGCTTGGTCCAACGCATCGCCGACGGCGACACCGCCATCAGCTTGTCGGCCACGACGAGCGCCTCGTCGTGCACCCGGTCGTCGTCGACGCACAGCGACACCAGGCCGATCCGTTCGGCCTCCTCACCGGTGAGGGTGTCACACGTCAGCAGGTAGTACTTCGCCTTGGCCATGCCGCACAGCAGCGGCCAGCACACCGCGGCGTGGTCGCCGGCCGCCACCCCGAGCCGGGTGTGGCCGTCGATGATGCGGGCGGTGCGCCCGACGATCGACACGTCGGCGAGCAGCCCGGCCACCAGCCCGGCGCCGACCGCCGGGCCGTGGATCGCCGACACGATCGGCTTCGAGCAGTTGATGACGTTCCACACCAGGTCGCGTGCCTCGCGCATCACCTTGGTGCGCGTCGCGTAGTCGTGGATCATGCCGTCGATCAACTCGAAGCTGCCGCCCGCCGAGAAGCCCTTGCCGGCCCCCTGCAGGATCGCCACCTGCACGTCGGGGTCGCGGTCGACGCTCAGCCAGACCTCGGCGAGTTCGCGATGGGCGTCGGGCCCGACGGCGTTGAGGCCGGGCGCGTCGAGTGTGATGCGCAGCACCGCGTCGCGCGGCCGGTCGTAGGTGAAGCTCGGGTACAGGGCGTCGTAGTCGATGCTCATCGACCGGCCTCCTCGGTGATGCTGGTGCGGATGATCTCGGCGAGCTCGAGCGGGCGGTCGCCCTGCACGCTGTGGCCGGCGTCGACCTCGACGACGGTGGCGTCGGGGCGCCGGCGGTGCAGCACGGCGACGTCGTCGTCGTCGACCACCGATTGCTCCCGGGTGCCGCGCACCAGGGTGATCGGGCCGGCGAACGCCTCGAGGTCGTCCCACAGGGCGGCGACGTCGGCGCGGGGCGCGTCGTCGCCGGTCATCACGGCCGAGTCGTCGCGCCGGTGGCGCCACACCCAGCTGCCGTCGTCGAGCTGGGTCGCGTTGTGCAAGATGCCGCGCCGCAGCGAGCTCTCGCTGCGGGTCGGGTTGAACTGCATCGTGCGCGCCAGCAGCTCGTCGAAGCTCGGGAACGTCGCCGGCCCGCGCACGAAGTCGTGGATCGCCTTGGCCTTCTCGCCGGTCACACCGGGGGTGATGTCGACCAGCACGAGGCGCCGCACGAGATCGGGTCGGGTCGCCGCGAGCACGATCGCCGTCAGACCGCCCAGCGACATGCCCACGATCACCCGGGCGCCCGGCGCATGTCGTTCGATCACCTCCGCCAGGTCGGCGGCGTTGGGCGCAGCGCCCGCCCCGGCACCGGGGGCCGGGCTGTCGGAGTGGCCGTGGCCGGGCAGGTCGGGCGCCAGCAGCGGCACGCCGAGCGCCATCGCCACGGTGTCCCAGGTGTGGGCGTTCTGGGCGCCGCCGTGGATCAGCACGGCAGCCGGCGCGGCGTGGCCCCACCGCAGGCTGCTGATGGTGCGCCCGTCGGGCATCGCCGTGGCGACCCGCGTCACCTCCGGTGGGGCGTCGAAGGGCAGGCCGTACTCGGCGGCGTTCTCGTGGAACAGCCCGAACTCGTCGTACCCGATGCGCTCCACCATGGGCAGCACCGTAGGTTCTGCGGTGCGCCGCCGGCGAGGCGCACCCCCCGGTGAGGCGCACCCCCGGGCGTCAGCGGTGCGACCGGCGGTGCGTCGCCGCGGTGCCGCATGGTTGAATCGCGGCGTGCGCCGCATCGCCTCGCTCGACATCGCCCCCGCCTCGCTCGACGTCACCTGGGACGACGGGGTGACGAGCCGCTATCCGTGGCTGTGGATCCGCGACCACGCCCACGACGAGGCGACGCTGCACCCGGTCACCCGGCAGCGCCAGCTGCACACCGCCGGGGTGCGGCCTGATCTGCGCGGCACCGCCGGCCGGGTCGTCGACGGCCGCGACGTCGAGGTCACCTGGCACGACGGCACGCCGGCGTCGCGGCTGCCGATCGAGTTCCTGCACGCGTTCCGCGAACCGGGCCGGGCGGTGATCGACGTCCCCGCCGAGCGGGTGCTGTGGGACGCCGACACGATCGCCGCGCGGTGGCCGACGGTCGCCTACGACGACGTGATGGCCGACGACGACGGTGTCGCCCGGTGGCTCGAGCTGGTCGCCGTCTACGGGTTCGGCATCGCCGTCGGCACACCGCCGACCCTCGCCGCGACCGAGGCGTTGATCCGGCGGGTCGGCTACGTGCGCGAGACGATCTTCGGCGGGTTCTGGCATTTCCAGGCCGACCTGTCGAAGGCCGACACCGCGTACACCACCCTCGAGCTGCTGCCGCACACCGACGGCACCTACAGCCACGACGCGCCCGGCCTACAGCTGCTGCACTGCCTGGGCTTCGAGGGCGAGGGGGGCGAGTCGACGATGGTCGACGGTTTCCGCATCGCCGCCGAGCTGCGCGCCGCCGAACCCGAGCTGTACCGCGTGCTGTCGACCGTCGAGGTGCCCGGTCAGTACGTCGGCGACGGCGCCCATCTGATGGCGGCCCGCCCGGTGTTCCGCCACGACCGCAGCGGTGCGCTGGTGCAGGTGTCGTTCAACAACGCCGACCGGGCACCGTTCCTGCTGCCGCCCACCGAGATGGACGCCTTCTACGAAGCGCTCCGGGCGTTCGAGTCGCTCGCCAACGACGCGTCGTTGCAGTGGCGCCGGCTGAACCCGCCGGGCAACGCGATGCTGTTCGACAACTGGCGGGTGCTGCACGGTCGCGCCGCCTACACCGGCCATCGCCACCTGTGCGGGGCGTACCTCAACCACGAGGACTTCGAGAGCCGTCGGCGCCTGCTGAGGGTCAGCGGGCGAAGCTGACCGGCAGATAGCGCGGGCCGCGCACCTGCCCACCGGCCCACGTGACCTCGTCGGGGGCCGACACCTCGTACTCGGGGATGCGTCGCATCCAGGTGCGCAAGGCGACGTCCATCTCCATGCGGGCGAGGTTCGAGCCGGCGCAGCGGTGGATGCCGGCGCCGAACGCGATGTGGCGGTTGTGTTCGCGGTCGATCACGAACTCGTCGGGCCGATCGAACACCTCGGGGTCGTGGTTGGCGCCCGGGAAGTTCATCAGCACCTTGTCGCCGGGTTGCAGGGTGACGCCCCCGTACTCGACGACCTCGGTGACCTCGCGGGCCATCGTGACCGGCGAGTAGAACCGCAGGCACTCCTCGATCGCGGTGGCGAACAGCTCGGGGTCGGCGGCGAGGCGGCGGCGGTCGTCGGCGTGGGTGCCGAAGTGCCACAGCGCCGACCCGATCGAACTCCAGGTCGTGTCGATCCCGGCGACCAGCTGGAGGTTGCACATGCCGACGACGATCTCGTGGTCGACCGGGTCGCCGTCGGGGCCGACGCTGTTGATCAGCGCGCTGATCAGGTCGTCACCGCTCGGGTCGTCGGCGCGGGCGGCGACCGTCTCGCGGAAGAACTCGCGGATCACCTCGCGGTACTGGACGCGCAGCTCGGGCTTGGTGAGGCCGAACTCGAGCACGCAGCGCACCCAGTACGTGAACTCGTCGACGCGGTCTTCGTCGATCCCCAACAGGTGGGCGATCACGCGCGGCGGGATCTGCTGGGCGTACTCGCCGGCGGCGTCGACGTTGCCGTCGGCGATGAAGCCGTCGATCAGGCGGTTGCACAGGTCTTCGGTGTAGGCGCGGTGGGCCTCGACCGACTTGGGGGAGAAGTGCGGCAGCAGCAGGCGCCGGGTCCAGGAGTGTTCGGGTGGATCGCTGCTGATCGGCGGGCTGTTGGCGCCGTACTTCTGGAAGTTGGGGTCCCTTAGCACCGCCTCGGGCAGCGGCACGACGAGCACGTCGCGCGACGACAACTCGGGCACCATCTTGGCCATCGCCTGCACGTCGGCGTACCTGGTCGGCAGCCACGAACCGCCCCACCGCTCGGTGTGGGCGATCGGGCACCCGCCGGCCCGCACGTCACGCCAGATCGGCACCGGGTCGGTGACGTAGCCGACGTCGAAGATGTCGTAGTCGGACTCCCAGTCGTCGACCGGAGCGGTGTCGGCCATCGCGTTCCCCTTTCGCAGCCCGTGGCGAGGGTATGGGATCGGGGCGACGCCCCGACGAGTCGGAACGGCTCCGTGCCGTACTCGGCCTCCGGCCGCCACGGCACGTAGATTCGGGGCCGATGGACGAATCGGCGCCACAGGTCGACCGGCTGATCCGGGTCGACCGTCCCGGCGAGGTGGCGGTGACCGCCGCGCAGGGGTCGCTCACCTGGGACGAGCTCGAGCGCCGTGCGTGCCGGGTGGCGAACGCCCTCGACGCCGCCGGGGTCGGCGGTGGCGGGGTGTGGGCGGTGTTGTCGCACAACCGCATCGAATGGCCCGAGATCATGCTCGGCAACGCCCGCGCCGGCAGCCGCTACGTGCCGCTCAACTGGCACCTCACCGCCGGCGAACTCGCCGAGCTGCTGGTCGACAGCGGCGCCGGGCTGCTGGTCGTCGACCCGGCGCTGCGGGCCGCTGCCGTTGCGGCGGCCGCGATCGCCGGTGTCGAGCGGGTCATCGAACTGGGCGACGAGTACGAGGCGTGGTTGCACGACGCCCCCGACACGCCGCCGACCGAACGCCCGATCGGCAGCCCGCTGCTCTACACGGGTGGCACGACGGGACGGTCGAAGGGCGTCACGCGATCCGACCAGTCGGGCCCCGCCAGCAACTGGAGCCGGATGTGGGCCGGGTGGGGACGCCTCGTGCGCATGCCGCCGCAGGGCAGGATGCTCGTCACCACCCCGCTGTACCACGCGCTCGGCGGTGCGGGTGCCGGGGCGGCGCTCGCCACCGGCGTGCCGGTCGTCATCGAGCCCCGGTTCACGCCCGAGTCGGCGCTGGCGGCGATCGAGCGGCACGCGATCACGTCGAGCGTCATGGTGCCGACCCAGTTCGTGCGGATGCTCAAGCTCGACCGCGACGTGCGCGAGCGCTACGACGTGTCGTCGGTGCGCTGGATCCTGCACACCGCGGCGCCCTGCCCCGACTGGGCGAAGCGGGCGATGATCGACTGGTTCGGGCCGGTGATCTACGAGATGTACGGCGCCTCCGAGGGCGCCGGCCCGGCGATCTGCGACAGCCACGAATGGCTCGCCCATCCCGGCACCGTCGGCCGGGCATCGGCGCGCATCGAGTACTCGATCGTCGACGACGACGGCAACGACCTGCCCGCCGGCGAGGTCGGCACGATCTACTGCAAGCGCGTCGACGGCGCCCCCGAGTACTACCGCGACGCCGACAAGACCGCCTCGATCCGCCTGCCCGACGGGCGGTTCACGGTCGGCGACATCGGCTGGCTCGACGACGAAGGGTTCCTCTACCTCGCCGACCGGCGCGTCGACCTGATCATCGTCGGGGGCACCAACGTGTACCCCGCCGAGATCGAGGCGGTGTTGGTGCAGCACCCGGCGGTCGGCGATGCGGCGGTGTTCGGCATCCCCGACCCCGAGTGGGGCCAGCAGATCAAAGCGGTGCTCGAGCCGGCCTCCACCGGCCGGGGCGTCGACGTCGAAGCGGTGCGGGTGTTCGCCGCCGAGCGGCTGGCTCCGTTCAAGATCCCGGCGTCGTTCGACGTCGTCGACGCGCTGCCGCGCGAGGCCCACGGCAAGCTGAAGAAGCGGCTGCTGCGCGAGCCGTACTGGCGAGACGCCACCCCTTGAGCGGCGATCGGCCGGGCCGGCGGTCAGTTGTGGGGCAGGTCGCGAAACGGGGTGTCGCGGTCGGGCCCCGGGTCGCGGGGCAAACCGAGCACGCGCTCGCCGAGCGTGTTGCGCTGGATCTCGTCGGTGCCGCCGCCGAGCGACATCCCGCGGCAGTTGAGCACGTGGTACGCCCAGTAGTCGGCGTCGGTGTCGCCGGGCTCCCAGGCGGCGGCGAGCGCAGCGCCGAGCTCGTGCGCCAGCTGGGCGGCGCGCCGGCCCTGGATCGTGCGCCACAGCTTGCCGATCGAGGGGTGCAGCCCGCGTTGCGTGCCCCACGGGATCAACCGCTCGCCGGTGTAGACGGCGGCCAGCTGCTGGCGCACCAGCGGATCGTCGGCCCGGCCCACCCGCTGCGCCCGCTCGAGCAGCCCGGCGAACGGCAGCGGTGACCGGCCGGCCTTCGATCGGCCGTCGGCAGCGGTGGTCGTGCCGCGGCCGAGCGCCGTGCGCTCGTGGGCCAGCAGCGCGACCGCCAGCGGCCACCCGGCGTTGACGCCGCCGACCACCCAGTCGGCGGGTACCCGGGCCGCGTCGAGGAACACCTCGTTGAACTCGGCGACACCGGTCATCTGCACCAACGGCCGCACCGTCACCCCGGGCTGGTGCATGTCGATCACGAACATCGTGATGCCGCGGTGCTTGGGGAGATCGGGATCGGTGCGGGCGATCAGGATGCCGAGGTCGGCACGGTGGGCACCCGAGGTCCACACCTTCTGACCGGTGACGACCCATTCGTCCCCGTCGCGCTCGGCACGGGTCGTGAGCCCGGCGAGGTCGGAGCCGGCCCCTGGTTCCGAGTACAGCTGGCACCAGATCTCGTCGCCGCGCAACGCGGGAGCCACGAACCGGCGCTGCAGGCCGGGATCGCCGTGGTCGACGATCGTCGGCACCGCCATCGCGAGCCCGATCCCGAACACGGCTTCTTCGGGCGGCAGCACCGGCAGGCTGGCGCGGCGCAGTGCCCGGTCGTACTCGGCGGGCATTCCGCGGCCACCCAGTTCGGTGGGCAGCGAGACGCCCGCCAGGCCGGCGTCGAACAGCGCCCGCCGGTAGGCCCGGCCGCGGGCGACCGTGCCGGTGATGCCCGCCAGCAGATCGGGCACCGACCGGTAGAAGCGCAGCACGTCGGCCTCGAACTCGGCGAGCGGTGGCCAGGCCGCGGCGTTCACGGCGCTGCCCCGATGCCGGTGAGCGGTACATCGCGACGGCGGCCCAGCTGAGGCGCCGGTGGCTCGGCCGATCCGGGCCCACTCTGCGGTGGTGAGGCGCCGGCGGCGACGCCGGCTTGCCGCCCAGTGGTCATGCGGCTAACTTACCGGCGGTCGGGTGAGACGCAGGTCACACCCGGTTGAACACCGGACCCACCGAGTCGGGTGATCGTGATTGGGGCGGGGGAGGTCGTCGAGACCCTCCACGAGGACGATGAGGGGAGCGTGACATGACCGTAGTGTCGGACGCCACGCCGGTTGGCGGGCTCGTCGCCTCCGATGACCTGCTGGTGGTCGACGACCTCCGCACGCATTTCCACATCCCGGCCGGAGCGGTCAAGGCGGTCGACGGTGTGTCGTTCTCGCTGGCCCGGGGCACGACGCTCGGCGTGGTCGGCGAGTCGGGCTCGGGCAAGACGGTGTTGGCCCGGTCGATCATGGGCCTCAACACGGCCGCGAACGCGGTCACCACCGGCTCGGTGCGTTACGACGGCACGGAGCTGATCGGGCGCCGCTCGAAGGAGATGAAGGCGCTCTGGGGTGCCGAGATGGCGATGGTCTTCCAGGACCCGATGACCTCGTTGAACCCGGTCGTCAAGGTCGGTCGGCAGATCACCGAACACCTCCGGTTCCACTTCGGCACCAGCAAGGCCGATGCTCGCAAGGCCGCCGTCGAGCTGTTGCAGTCGGTGCGCATCCCGGAGGCCGAGGAGCGACTCGAGAACTATCCGCACCACATGTCGGGCGGCATGCGCCAGCGGGTGTGCATCGCGATCGCCTTGGCCTGCAGCCCGAGGCTGCTGTTCGCCGACGAACCCACGACGGCACTCGACGTCACGGTGCAGCACCAGATCCTCAACCTGCTCTCCCAGCAGCAGCGCGAACGCCAGATGACGATGATCCTGGTGACCCACGACCTCGGGGTCGTCGCCACGCGCGCCGCCGAGATCGCCGTGATGTACGCCGGCAAGATCGTCGAGAAGGCACCGACCGACGTGCTGTTCCGTGAGATGCGCCACCCCTACACCCAGTCGTTGATGTGGGCGATCCCCAAGACGTCCGAGCCCAAGCACACCCGGCTCAGCGCCATCGCAGGCCGCCCGCCCGACCTCATCAAGCCGCCCCCCGGATGCAAATTCGCGCCGCGCTGCCCGTACGTGCAGGCTCGTTGCCGCGAGGAGGAGCCGGTCCTCGTCTCCGGGCCCGGTGCCCGCCACGAGTTCGCGTGTCACTTCCCGGTCGGCACGCCCGAGAACCAGCAGGCCTTCGAGCGCAATCTGGCCGCCGGGTTGCCGCAGACGCTCACCGCGGCCGGCAGGCTCGCGGCCCGCGAAGACGTCGACTCCGAGGGGTTCGCCTGATGGCCGGCACCGGCAAGGCCCATTTGCGATCCGGCGGCGACGTGCTGTTGCGGGCCGAGGACCTCACCGTCGAGTTCCCGGTCGGCAACAACCGCGTCGTGCACGCCGTGAGCGGCATCAGTTTCGACGTCCGCAAGGGTGAGACCCTGGGTCTCGTCGGCGAGTCGGGCTGCGGCAAGTCGACGACCGGCAAGGCGATCCTGCAGCTCCCCGAGCCGACGGGTGGCACCGTCTCACTCGGCGGGGTCGATCTGACCAAGCTCGAAGTGGGCGAGATGCGCAAGAAGCGCACCGCCGTCCAGATGATCTTCCAGGATCCGATCTCGTCGCTCAACCCGCGTCGCACGATCGGCGAGATCGTCGCCGAGCCGCTCCACGTCTGGGGGCCCAAGAACAAAGACGAGCAATGGGAGATCGTGGCCAAGATGCTCGATGCCGTCGGCATCGATCCCGACGCCGCCCGCTACAAGCGCCCGCACGAGTTCTCGGGGGGCCAGTGCCAGCGCATCTCGATCGCCCGGGCGCTGGTGATGGAACCCGAGCTGATCATCTGCGACGAGCCGGTGTCGGCGCTCGACGTCAGCGTGCAGGCCCAGATCCTCAACCTGCTCGAAGACCTCAAGGCCCAGTACGGGTTGACGCTGGTGTTCATCGCCCACGACCTCGCGGTGGTCAAGAACATCAGCGACCGTGTGGCGGTGATGTACCTCGGCAAGATGTGCGAGCTCTCCGAGAGCGACGAGCTGTACGCCAACCCGGCGCATCCCTACACCAAGCTGCTGATGGACTCGCACCCCGAGCCGAACCCCGGGGTGATGATCGATGACACGGTCGTGGTCGGGGGCGAGCTCCCGTCGCCGATCGCCCCGCCCTCCGGGTGCCGTTTCCGCACCCGTTGCCCATTCGCCGACGAGCACTGCGCACGCGAGGAGCCGCAGATGCGGCGCGTGAACGACGACCACTACGTCGCGTGCCACCATCCGCTCGTCGAAGTCGACGAAGTGGAGGTGAGCATCAACTGATCACCCGGTCGGCAGGTCGTCGCCGGTCGTCCACCGCGTTCGGGTGACCGGGCGCCCGAGCAAGGTTTCACGGATCGGGACATCCGTCCCGGTCCAGCAGTACAGGGGACGCCCGTCCCCACGAGATGAGGGGAACTCTCACCAATCATGAAGATGCGACGTTTGCACAAGTCGCTCGCCGTCCTAGCGGTCGCCGGCCTGGTGGCCGCGGCCTGCGGAGGCGACGACGACAGTTCGGAAACCACGAGCGCTCCGGCACCGGAAACCACGGCCGCCGAAACGCCCGACACCACCCAAGCCCCGGTCCAGGCCGAGGGTGACGTCGACACCTCGATCGTCGAGGACACCACGGTCGTCGAGAACAAGTACGGCGGCTCGGTGACCATCGGCCTCGAGGCCGAGGCGACGGGTCTGCGTCCCTGGGAGGATGCGTTGTCATCGCCCGCCTACGCGATCATGCGGGCGATCTACGATCCGCTGATCGAGCAGGACGTCGAGGGCAAGTACCAGCCGTTCCTGGCCGAGTCGATCTCGCCCAACGAGGACTTCACGGTGTGGACGATGACCCTGCGACCCGGCGTCGCGTTCCACAACGGCACCCCGTTGACGGCCCAGACCATCGTCGACATGTTCGCCATCCAGCAGACCGGTTCGGCCGCTGCCGGCGCGATCAGCTCGTCAGGCCTCGCCGGCGTCGAGGCGACCGGCGAACTCGAGGTGACCTACACGCTGAACAAGCAGAACTCGGCGTTCCCGGCGGCGCTTCAGACGGCCCCGCTCGGGTTCCCGTTCGATCCGGCGGCCGCTGCCGCCGATCCCGACGGGTACAGCATCGCGCCGATCGGCACCGGCCCGTTCACGATCAAGAGCCGTGACCTCGACAACGAGACCGTCGTCGAGCGCAACCCCAGCTACTGGGGCGTCGATCCCGACGGCAACCAGTTGCCGTTCCTCGACTCGATCTCGTTCCGCCCGATCCCCGACGAGGGCTCGCGTCTCGACGCGCTGCTGTCGGGCACGGTCACCGCGATGCAGACGTTGCGTCAGGGCACCATCCGTGACGCCCGCGCGGCACGTGACGGCGGCGCCGACATCGAACTGCTCGAGTTCCAGGGCAACAACCTCGGTGGCGGCCACTACAACATGGCCGTCGCCCCGTACGACGACCTCCGGGTGCGCATGGGCCTCGTGCTCCTGAACAGCCAGGAGAACGTCATCGAGGCGCTCGGCGGCACCGGTATCTCGCTGCCGGGCACCCAGTTCTTCAGCCCCGACAGCCCGTGGTGGTCGGCCAAGGTCGCCGAGGCGTGGCCGAAGTTCGACTTCGAGGCCGGCAAGGCGAAGCTCCAGGAGTACATCGACGATCCTGCTCGCTCCGACGGCAAGGCCGTCGGTGCGAAGATCGACGTCGCCCTGTCGTGCCCGCCCGACCCGACCTTGATCGCCGCCATGCAGGTGGTCGAGCAGACCCTGACGGCGACCGAGCTGGTCAACGTCGCGATGACGAACTTCGACCAGGCGACGCACATCAACATCGCCCTCGGAGCCGACAACGGTTTCATCGGCACGCACGGTGCGCACTGCTGGCGCTGGAGCGGTGAAGGCGACCCCTCGGTCGCGATCAACCCGTTCCTCGCCCCGTACAGCGCCGAGAACGCAGAGGCCGCCGGGCTGCCCGGCGTCGTCTCGCCGTTGAACTTCGCGAACTACTGGGACCCCGAGTCGTTCCAGGCCGCGAACGACGCGACCAAGACCGACGTGTTCGAGGACCGCTACGCGCTGTACGAGTTCATCATGATGCGGATCGTCGAGAACGTGCCGATCTGGTACTCGGGTCACACCGCCACCGCGATCGGTATCCAGCCCAACATCAAGGGTCTCAACGGCTGGCACGTCCCCAGCGGCGACCTCGGCATCGGGTTCCCGAGCGCCGAACCCCGCTGGATCGAGGCCTACATCGCCGACTGATCCAGGCCCGTAACTGACACCGACCCCGGGTAGGAAGAGGAACGACTCATGCGCAAGGTTCTCGTCAACAGGCTGCTGCGGCTCTTGGGCACGCTGTTCGCCGTGACGTTCCTGACGTTCAGTCTGACCTCGTTCCTGCCCGGGGATCCGGTGACCGCGATCCTCGGGGTCGAGAACATCCAGGACCCCGAGCTCTACCAACAAGTCCGCGACGAACTCGGTCTCGACCGGCCGTTCGTGGTTCGCTACGTGAGCTGGCTCGGTGATGTCGCCTCCGGCGACCTCGGCAAGTCGTACATCACCGACCAGCCCGTGATCGACACGATCAAGCAGCGGATCCCGGTCACCGCCCAGCTCGCCTTCATGGCGGTGCTGATGGCGGTGATCCTGGCGGTGCCGATCGGGATCATCGGCGCCTACCGACAAGGCAAGTGGCAGGACTCGGTCAGCTCGGCCGCGGTCCAGGTCGCGCTCTCGGTGCCGAACTTCATCACGGGCATCTTCTTCATCTGGCTCTTCGCCGTCGAACTCAACTGGCTGCCGTCGTCGAGCTGGAGCCGCATTTCCGACCGTGGCCTGATCGAGAACCTCAAGACCGCGATCCTGCCGGCCGGCGCGTTGGCGATGACCCAGATGGCGATCTTCTCCCGCCTGGTGCGCGCCGACATGCTGGCCACCTTGCAAGAGAACTACATCCTCGCCGCCAAGGCGAAAGGCCTGACCGATCGGTACATCTTGTTCCGCCACGCCCTGCGCCCGAGTTCGCTCTCGCTGATGACGATCATCGGCATCAACTTCGGGGCGCTGTTGGGCGGCACCGTGATCATCGAGACGCTGTTCGCCGTGCCGGGCCTCGGTTTCCGGTTGATCAACGCGATCAACCAACGTGACATCCTGGTGATCCAGGGCATCACCGTGTTCATCGCCGTCGTGTACGTCGTGATCAACACGCTCGTCGACCTGCTGTACGCCGTCATCGACCCCCGCATCAGGAGGCGCTGAGCCATGTCGACCACCGGCGCCGCACCCCACACCCCCGACTTCCCCAGCGATCGCCTCGGCCGCGTCTCGACCGCCGTCCAAGCCGACGCCGGCACGAAGGGCGCCCCGGCGCGTTCCACGTTCCGCCAGACCTTCCGCGCCATGCCGGTGCTGGTGAAGGTGTCGGCGATCTGGCTGTTCGTGATCGTGTTCGGCGCCATCTACGCCAAGTTCGACATGGCCGTCTTCGACGACGGCCTGCCGTTCCTGCAGAACCCGAACCTGCAGACCAACAACTTCAATGCCAAGACCGGCCAGTTCGGCACCGGCCAGAAACTCGAGGGCATCTCGGGCGCACACTGGCTGGGCACCGACGCGATCGCCCGCGACACGTTCGCCCGCATCGTGCACGGCGCGTGGGTCAGCGTGATCGTCGCCGTGATCTCGGTCGCGTTCGGCGTGATCGTCGGCGGCCTGCTGGGTTCGCTGGTCGGGTTCGTCCGCGGCCGCAC
Source organism: Ilumatobacter sp. (assembly GCA_036526035.1). Classification (GTDB taxonomy): domain Bacteria; phylum Actinomycetota; class Acidimicrobiia; order Acidimicrobiales; family Ilumatobacteraceae; genus Ilumatobacter. The sequence goes on from DATCZG010000014.1 coordinate 39,533, forward strand.
CGAGACGATCGCCATGTCGGCGATCGACGTCATCTTGGCCTTCCCGGCGCTGGTGCTGCTGCTGGCGCTGGTGTCGATCTTCAAGGTCCGCGACCTGTTCCTGATCTCGATGGTGATCGGCGTGCTGTCGATCCCCTCCTACACCCGCGTCGCCCGCGCCAACAGCCTCGCCATCTCGAACCGCGAGTTCGTCACCGCGGCGAGGGCGATCGGCACGAAACCGATGACGATCCTGTTCCGTGAGGTGATCCCCAACGTGATGCCCACGTTGTTGTCGTACGCCATGGTGGCGTCGGCCTACGTGGTGGTGGTCGAGGGGTCGCTGTCGTTCCTCGGTCTCAGCGTGCAGCTGCCCACCTCGACGTGGGGCAACATGATCAACCAGGCCCGCGGCGACATCAAGGTCGACGCCAGCCAGGTGCTGTGGCCGTCGCTGGCGCTGTCGCTCACGGTGCTCGCCCTCAACCAGGTCGGCGACTTCTACCAGAAGCGCCGGGCCGTCCGCAGCTCCAGCCTCTGACGGGGGCCCGATCGGTCGCGCCCCCGACGGTCAGGTGCCGGACCAGTCGGGGGGCCGCTTCTCGGCGAACGCCCGCGGGCCCTCCTTGGCGTCGTTCGAAGCGAACACGCTGCGCTGCAGCGGCAGCTGCACCTCGTAGAACTCGTCGTCGGTGGCGCCCTGGGTGGCCCGGATCAGCTGCTTCGAGGCGGCGACGGCGAGCGGTGCGTTGCGGGCGATCCGCTCGGCGAGCGCGAGCGCACCGGCGACCGCCTCACCTTTCGCCGCGAGGCGGGCGATCAGGCCGTACTGCAGGCCCTCCTCGGCGGTGATCGGGTCGGCCGTGAGCGCCATCTCCATCGCCTTGCCGTAGCCGACACGACCGGGCAGGCGGAGCAGGCCGCCACCGGCCGCGAACAGCCCGACGCCGGCTTCGGGGATGCCGAGCTTGGCGCCCTCGGCGGCGACCAGCAGGTCGCAGGCCAGCGCCAACTCGAGCCCGCCGGCGAGCGCGAAGCCCTCGATCGCCCCGATCAGCGGCTTGCGCGCCCCGTGCCGGATGAACCGCATCATCGGGCCGATGTCGTCGCCCCGGGCGAAGGCCTTGAGGTCCATCCCGGCGCAGAAACCCCGCCCGGCACCGGTCAGCACGCCGGCGGTCAACCCGGGGTCGCCGTCGAGCTGCTCGACGGCAGCGACCAGACCGGCCGACAGCGCCCCGTTGATCGAGTTCATCGCCTCGGGGCGGTTGAGCGTGATCAGCAGCACGCGGCCGCGCCGTTCGGTCAGCACGGCAGGCATGTCGCTGGGAATCTCGTCAGGCATGGCGGTCGGCTCCTGGGGTTCGGTGGGCCGACGATCGACCCGACGGGTGATGGTGGTGGACGCGTACCAAGGTCACTTCGGCGGCATGCGGATGCCGCCGTCGACGCGGACCACCTCGGCGTTCATGTACGGGTTGGTGATCAGGTCGAGCACCATGAACGCCAGCTCCTCGGCGCTGCCGAGGCGCTTGGGGAACAGCACCGACTGGCCGAGATGTGCCTTGAACGCCTCGGACGCCTCGCCCTCGCCGTAGATCGGGGTGTCGATCAGGCCGGGGGCGACCGTGTTGACGCGGATCCCGACCGCCGACAGGTCGCGGGCGATCGGCAGGGTCATGCCGACCACGCCGCCCTTCGACGCCGAGTAGGCGGCCTGGCCGATCTGGCCGTCGAACGCCGCCGCCGACGCCATGTTGACGATCGCGCCACGCTGGCCGTCGGCGTCGACCGGGTCGGTCTTGGCCATCGCCGCTGCCGCCAGGCGCAACATGTTGAACGTGCCCAGCAGGTTGACCTTGATGACGAAGTCGAACAGGTCCTGCGGCATCGGGTCGTTGTTGCGGTCGACGGTGCGGGCGGCGCGCCCGAGCCCGGCCGAGTTGACGAGGACCCGCAGCGGACCCATCTCGGAGGCCGCCGCCACCGCCGTCTGGCCGTCGGCCTCGTTCGACACGTCGCACTTCACGAACAGCCCGCCGATCTCGGTGGCGACCGCCTGGCCGCGGTCTTCCTGGAGGTCGGCGATGACGACGTGCGAGCCGAGCGCAGCGAGCTGGCGGGCGCAGGCCTCGCCGATACCGGACGCACCGCCGGTGACGATCGAGGAGGAACCGGCGAGGTTCATTCTGGGCATGGGGTGGTCCTTTCGCAGGGGTGTCGGGTGATGGGGGGCGGGTGATGGGGTGAGAGGTCGACCGGCCGGTGGCGACCGGCGTCAGAGGCGCTCGATGATGGTGGCGTTGGCCAGGCCGCCGCCCTCGCACATCGTCTGCAGACCGTAGCGACCGCCGGTGCGCTCGAGCTCATTGAGCAGCGTGCTCATCAGCTTGGCGCCCGAGCAGCCGAGCGGGTGGCCGAGGGCGATCGCGCCGCCGTTGACGTTGGTCTTGGCGAGATCGGCGCCGTGCACCTTCTGCCAGGCGAGCACGACCGAGGCGAACGCCTCGTTGACCTCGAACAGGTCGATGTCGTCGATCGACAGGCCGGAACGGGCGAGCACCTTCTCGGTGGCCGGGATCGGGCCCTTGAGCATCGTCACCGGGTCGGTGCCGACCACGGCGAAGCTGTGGAACCGGGCCCGCGGGGTGAGCCCGAGCTGGCGGGCCTTCTGCTCGCTCATCACGAGCACCGCCGAGGCGCCGTCGCTGATCTGCGACGAGTTGCCGGCGGTGATCTTGCCGTTCTCCTTGAAGGCCGGCTTGAGGTTGGCGAGCGTCTCGGGCGTGGTGCCCTCGCGGATGCCCTCGTCGGTGGTCATCATCTGGGTGACCCCGTCGATCACCACCGGCACCGGCACGATCTCGCGCTCGAAGCGGCCCTCGGCGGTGGCCTGGGCGGCGCGGCGCTGGCTCTCGGCGCCGAACGCGTCGAGGTCGTCGCGGGTGAAGCCGAACTCGTCGGCGATCATCTCGGCACCGATGCCCTGCGGCGGCAGGCCGGTGGCCTCGTAGCGCTGCAGCATCGAGCCCGGGAACGGGAAGCCCATGTCTTTCACGATCGAGGCGCCCATCGGGGTGCGGGTCATCACCTCGACGCCGGCTGCGATGGCGATGTCGTAGGCGCCCGACATCACGCCCTGGGCGGCGAAGTGCAGGGCCTGCTGGCTCGAGCCGCACTGCCGGTCGACGGTGGTGGCCGGCACCGACTCGGGCCAGCCGGCGGCGAGTACCGCGTTGCGGCCGATGTTGAGCGACTGCTCGCCGACCTGCATCACGCACCCCATGATCACGTCGTCGACGAGCGCCGGGTCGAGGCCGTTGCGCTGCTCGAGGGCCTTGAGGACGTGGGCGGCGAGGTCGGCCGGGTGCCAGTCCTTGAGCTTGCCGTTGCGCCGCCCGCCGGGGGTGCGGACCGCATCGACGATGACGGCGTTGTGCATGGTGGTGGTCGCGTTGGTGCTCATGATGGTGCTCCTTGGAGGGGTGGTTGGTCGGTTGGGGTGTCGGGGTGCGTTCCGTCGGCGGCCGAGCGGTGGAGGTTGTGCTGGAGGCGCACGAGCAGGGCGGCGAGCGCCTGACGCTCGGCGCGCGAGATGCCCGATCGCAACTCGGCCCGCAGCTCGCGGTCGACCTCGGCGATCGCCGCGGCCAGTTCGGCCCCCGAGCCGGTGACCGCCACGAGCCACACCCGGCGGTCGTCGGGGTCGGGGCGGCGCTCGACGTGGCCGAGCGTCTGGAGGCGGTCGACCTGGGTGCCGGTGGCGGCCCGGCCCTGGCCGAGGTGCTCGGCGGCGCGGGTCTGGTTGACCGGCCCGAACTCGGCGATGTACGCCAGCAGGCTGGCGAGGCTGAGGGTGAGGCCGAGCGGCGCCAACCGGTGGTCGTACGCCGAGCGGATCGCATGGGCGGTGGCCATCAGCGTGCTCTCGACGCGCAGCCACGGCGGGGCGTCGAGTTCGTGCTCGGGGCGGCCGAGCACCCCGTGTGGGGCGCCCGCTGCCGTACTGGTCGCTGCCGTACTGGTCGCTGCCGTATTTGTCACTGCCATGATTGTATGACAGCATACAGTCTGTTGCCATACGGCCACCCATGGATCCGATCGATCAGGAGCACCGATGACCGCCACGAGCACCGACGGCAAGCTGTCCGCCGCCGAGGCCGCCGAGTTCGCCACCCGCTGCCGGGCCTTCCTCACCGAGCACGCCCGACCGGGCCAGCGGCGCAACATCGCCGCCGCCAAGCAGTTCCAGGGCAAGCTCGCCGAGGCCGGCCTCGCCGGGCTCACCTTTCCGAAGGAGTACGGCGGTGCGGGCCTCACCGGCGAGCACGAGCGGATCTGGCGACAGGTCTCCAGCGAGTTCCCGCCGATGACCGGCGAGTTCGTGATCAGCCACGGGATGTGCCTGCCGGTGCTCAACGAGTTCGGCACCGACGAGCAGAAACGGCGGTTCATGCCCGACAACATCGCGGCGCGCACGATGTGGTGCCAGATGTTCAGCGAGCCCGGCGCCGGCTCCGACGTGGCCAGCCTGCAGACCAAGGCCGACCGCGACGGCGCCGAGTGGATCCTCAACGGCCAGAAGGTGTGGACCACCCTCGCCCACGAGAGCGACTACGGCGTCATCATCGCCCGCACCGACCCCGAGCAGCCCAAGCACGCCGGCATCTCGATGTTCATCCTCGACATGCGCGCACCGGGGGTCGAGATCCGCCCGATCCACCAGATCGACGGCGGGCGTCACTTCAACGAGATCTTCTTCACCGACGTGCGCATCCCCGCCGACAACCTGCTGGGCGAGTACAACAACGGCTGGCGCCAGGCGACGGCGATGCTGATGTACGAACGGGTCGCGATCGGATCCGCCGGGTCGGGGTCGATCAGCCAGCCGATGTACGAGGTGCTGCTCGCCGCGGCCCGCGCCGCCGGCCGGGTCGACGACCCGGTGGTGCGCGATCAGCTGATGGAGATCTATGCGATGGAGACCACCAAGTCGCTCGTCGCGATGCGCACCCGGGCCGAGATGAAGGCCGGCAAGGCGCCGGGCCCGGGCGGTTCGCTCGGCAAGCTCTACGGCTCGGTGATCGCCTGGCGCTTCCGCGAGATCGCGATGGAGATCGCCGGCCCCGGCAGCCAGGCCTGGGACCCCGCCGACCCGCGTGCCGCCGAGCTGGCGACCCAGGTGGTCGGCTCGTTCAGCAGCAGCATCGCCGGCGGCACCGACGAGATCCAACGCAACATCATCGGCGATCGCGTGTTGGGTCTGCCCCGCGACATCTCGGTCGACACCGGCGTGCCCTTCAAAGACCTCAAGGTCGGCACCGTCCGCTGACGGCGCCCGGGGTCAGGTCATCGGTTCGGGCGCCGTGCTGAACCGTGGGCTGAGGTGCGACGTGTCGTTGAAGCAGCGGACGATCCACCGATCGGCGGTGACGACGATGTGTGAGATCGAGGCGTTGTCGGCGCCATGGAACGAGAAGCCCGACGTGCCCGCCGCGATGTTCATGACCTGACCGATCACGCCGCCGTGCACCACGGCCACGACCAGTTCGTCGGGGTGGGCGGCGGCGATGCGCTCGATCCCCGCCCGCACCCGGCCGGCGAACTCGGCGGCCGGCTCGGCGTTGGGGATCACGTCCCAGCGCTGCTCGGTGTACAGCCGGATCGCCACCGGGTCGTGATCGGCGACCTTGTGGCGCAGCACCCCGCCTTCCCAGTCGCCGAGGAACACCTCGCGCAGGTCGGGCTCGACACGGGCCTGCAGGCCGGTCCGCGCCAGCAGCGGGGCGGCGGTCTGGTGGGTGCGGGTGAGCGTGGTCACATAGACCGCGGCGATCCGTTCCCCGGTCGAGATCAGCCGGTCGGCGACCCGTTCGGCCTGCTCGTGCCCGTCGCGGTGCAGCGGCGGGTCGGCGTGTCCGCCGACCAGCGGGAACGAATCGCCCTCGTCGAGGTGGGCCGACTCGCCGTGGCGCACGAGCAGGATCTCGCAGGCGCCGGCCGCCGGGCTGAAACGCGTCTGGCGGAACTCACGTCGCTCGCTCATGCGGCGACCGTACCCGGGCACCGGCGGTTCAGGGCGACCCGGGTGGACCGGCGAACCGGGTGCCGGGCGGGTCGACGGCCCACTCGGCGGCGGCGCCCCAGCCGCCGTCGAACACGACGTCGCGCAGCGGCAGCCGCCGCACCGGCCCGTGGTTGCCGAGCGGCCGCCCGAGCGGGATCGTGGCGCAGATCGCGACGTCGTCGGGGATCCCGGTCACCGCCCGCAGCTCGGTCTCGACCGGTGCGTGCCACCCGGTGATCACCCCGCCGTAGCCCAACGCCCGGGCGGCCAGCAACAGGTTCTGACACGCCGGGTACACCGACGAGCCCTCGAACGGCGTCGGCTCGCGGTAGCGCACCAGGCAGGCCAGCACCACCACCGGGACCTGCTCGAAGTGCTCGACGAGGTGCTCGATCGCGGCCCGCTGGCGGCCCTTGCGCGACGTCGGATCGAGCGCCGAACCCGACTCGTAGCCGGCGTCGGACACCTTCGCCGCCCAGCCGACTCGGAACCCGACGGCGAGCACCGCCTTGGCGGCCGCGGCCCGCTCGCCGTCGCGCAGCACGACGTACCGGGTCGGTTGGCGGTTGGTGCCCGACGGCGCCCGGGTGGCGTGCCACATGATGGTCGCCAGGTCGTCGTCGGGCACCGGGTCGGGGGCGATCCGCCGGATCGCCCGCGTCGTCGCCAAACCGGTCAGCAGGTCGGGCACATCGGGGGCGTCGCCGACGTCGAAGGCCATGCCCGCAGCGTAGAGAGGTCGGCCGTTCCGGCTCGTACGGTGCGGCGGTCGCCGGTCGCTCGCCCACGGGCAGCGGCTGGTCGGGGCCGCGCCGCCGGCGCCGGTGAGAGCGTTCGGCGCCCCCGAAGTAATCTGCGACCCATGGCCAGTCATCAGCCCAGCAATCGCGAGCTGTGGGAAGAGGCGTTCGAGGTCTCGACCCGGCGCGAGGCCGACTTCGGCACGATGTCGGGCATCCCGCTCGACCCGGTCTACGGTCCCGACGACGGCGAGTTCCCCGGCCAGTTCCCCTACACCCGGGGCCCGTACGCATCGATGTACCGGTCGCGCCTGTGGACGATGCGCATGTTCGCCGGGTTCGGTACCGCCGACGACACCAACTGGCGCTTCAAGGAGATCATCAGGACCGGCGGCACCGGGCTGTCGACGGCGTTCGACATGCCCACCCTGCTCGGCCTCGACAGCGACGACCCGATGGCGCTCGGCGAGGTCGGCCGGTGCGGGGTGGCGATCGACACGATCGCCGACATGGAGGACCTCTATCGGGGCATCGATCTCGGCGGGATCACCACCTCGATGACGATCAACTCGCCGGCCGCGGTGATCCTGGCGATGTTCGTCGCCCAGGCCGAGCGGGCCGGCATCCCGCGGGCCCGCCTGGGCGGCACCCTGCAGAACGACATCCTCAAGGAGTACCAGGCCCAGAAAGAGTTCGTGTTCCCGCCCCGTCAGTCGATGCGGTTGGTGCGCGACACGATCGCCTTCACCGCCGCCGAGATGCCGCGTTGGCACAGCGTGTCGATCTCGGGCTACCACATCCGCGAAGCCGGCTCGACCGCCGCCGAAGAGCTGGCGTTCACGCTCGCCAACGGGTTCGCCTACGTCGAGCTCGCCCTGCAGGCCGGGCTCCCCGTCGACGCCTTCGCCCCGCGCCTCAGCTTCTTCTTCAACGCCCACATCGACTTCTTCGAGGAGATCGCCAAGTACCGCGCCGCCCGGCGGATCTGGGCGCGCTGGATGCGCGAGCGCTACGGCGCCGAGCTCGAACGCTCGCTGCAGCTGCGCTTCCACTGCCAGACGGCCGGGGTGTCGCTCACCGCCCAGCAGCCCGAGGTCAACATCGTGCGCACCGCGATCGAGGCGCTCGCCGGGGTGCTCGGCGGCGCCCAGTCGCTGCACACCAACTCGATGGACGAGGCGCTGGCGCTGCCGACCGAGAAGGCGGCGCGCATCGCGCTGCGCACCCAGCAGGTGATCGCCCACGAGACCAACGTCGCCCACGTCGCCGATCCGCTCGGCGGTTCGTACTTCGTCGAGGCGCTCACCGACGAGATCGAGGCCCAGGCCGAGGAGCTGTTCGCCCACCTCTACCAGCTCGGCGACGGCTCGATGCTCGAAGGGGCGATCAGGGGCATCGAAGAGAACTGGTTCCAGGGCCGGATCGCCGACTCGGCCTACGAGCTCGAACGCCGGCTCAACGACGGCCGGCGCATCACCGTCGGCGTCAACGCCTTCACCGAGGGCAACGACGAGGCCCAGATCGACCTGCTCAAGATCACCACCGAGGACGAGTCGCGCCAACGCAAGCGCCTCGAGCAGGTGCGTCAGGATCGCGATCAGCGGGCGGTCGACACCGCCCTCGCCAGGGTGCGCGCCGACGCCGCCGACCCCGAGGTCAACCTGATGCCGGCGTTGATCGACGCCGTCGGCACCTACGCCACGCTCGGCGAGATCATGGGCACGATGGAGGCCGAGTTCGGCCGCCACGTCGAAGTACCGGTGATCTGATGGCCGGCGAGCGGATCCTGGTCGCCAAGGTCGGCCTCGACGGTCACGACCGCGGCATCAAGGTGGTCGCCCGCATCCTGCGCGACGCCGGTTACGAGGTGATCTACACCGGCCTGTTCCAGACGCCGCAGACCGTCGCCGCCGCGGCCGTCGACGAGGACGTCGACGCGATCGGCCTGTCGATGTTGTCGGGGGCGCACATGACCCTGGCACCGCTCGTCGTCGACGAGGTCCGCCGGCTCGGCAGCGACATCCCCGTGATCCTCGGAGGGATCGTGCCCGACCACGACCTCGCCGGCCTGCGCGCCGCCGGCATCGCCGCCGTGCTCACGCCCGGCGCCACCGCCGAGCAGATCGCCGCCGAGGTGCGTGCCGTGCTCGACCGCGCCTGACCGCCGCCGGCCCGAGCTGCCCGGCACCGACCTTCGGCCCTGGAACCACGCCCGGCGGCGAGGTTGGCTGGAGGTGAGACGAGCCGACGGAGGCCGAACACGATGACACGCACACGCGTCTTGATCCTCGGTGCGGGCGGGCGCGATTTCCACGACTTCAACGTCGTCTTCCGCGACGATCCCGGGGTCGAGGTGGTCGCCTTCACCGCCGCCCAGATCCCCAACATCGACGACCGCACCTATCCGGCCTCGCTCGCCGGCCCGCAGTACCCGCACGGCATCCCGATCCGGCCACAGGAGGAGCTCGAGCGGTTGGTGACCGAACTGGCCGTCGACGAGGTCGTCGTCAGCTACAGCGACCTCGCCCACGACGACGTGATGCATCTCGTGTCGCGGGTGCTGGCGACCGGCGCCGACGTGCGCTTCCTCGGCCCGGCGCGCACGATGCTGCCGTCGGCCACCCCGGTGGTGGCCGTCGTGGCGTCGCGGACCGGGGTCGGCAAGAGCCAGACCAGCCGCCATCTCGGGCGTCTGCTGACCGACGCCGGGCTGCGGGTCGCGCTGGTCCGCCACCCGATGCCGTACGGGGATCTCGAGCCGATGCGGGTGCAGCGCTTCTCGACCCTCGCCGAGATCGACGCCGCCGACCCGACGATCGAGGAGCGCGAAGAGTACGAAGAGCCGGTTCGCCAGGGCCTCGTGGTCTACGCCGGGGTCGACTACGCGGCGATCCTCGCCGAGGCGTCCGCCGAGGCCGACGTGGTGATCTGGGACGGCGGCAACAACGACCTGGCGTTTTTCCGGCCGACGCTCACGATCTGTCTCGTCGATGCCCTGCGCCCGGGCCACGAGCTGGCGTACCACCCCGGTGAGGTGAACCTGCGCACCGCCGACGTCGTGGTGATCAACAAGGTCGATGCGGCGACGCCCGCCGCCCTCGACGAGATCCGGGGCAACATCGCGGCGATCAACCCGGGCGCGATCGTGGTCGCCGCGGCGTCGCCGGTCACGCTCGACCCGGGGCCCGAGGTACGTGGCGCCCGGGTGCTGGTGGTCGAGGACGGCCCGACGGTGACCCACGGCGGGATGCCGTTCGGGGCCGGGGCCGTCGCTGCCCGGGCGGCGGGCGCCGCCGAACTGGTCGACCCGCGTCCGTGGGCGGTCGGTCAGCTCGTCGGCACCTTCGCCAGCTACCCGCACATCGGGGCACTGCTCCCGGCGATGGGGTACGGCGCCGGCCAGCTCGCCGACCTGGCGGCCACGATCCGGGCCGTGCCCTGCGACGTGGTGGTGACCGGCACCCCGATCGACCTCGGCCGCCTGATCGATCCCGGGCACCCCGTCCGTCACGCCCGGTACCGCTACGCCGACGCCGGGAGCCCCACGCTGGCCGATGCGCTCGCGACGTTCGTGGCATCGCTCACCGGTGCCCGGCCACCGGCCGCGCCCGTCGGATGCCGCACCGCCCCTCGCACCGACCGCAAGGAGGTCCCCGCATGACCGTTCGCGTCGAGACCCACGCCTGCCCCTACTGCGAGCTGATCTTCAGCTACCACTCCGAGGTGAAGGACCACATCCTGCACGATCACCCCGACCACGCCGACGTGGTGGCCACCGTCGAGATGGTCGAACTGCCCCATTCGTGAACGCCGTGGGCTGACCGCGGTGCGCTCATCGCCGGGCCGGCGCATGTCGTAGCGTCGCGGCATGAGCGCGGATCGCCTGCGGGTCGGCTTCATCGGCACCGGCCTGATCGCCACCTTCCACTCGAAGATGCTGCGCGCCGCCGAGCACCTGATCGAACGTGCCGGGGTGTACGACCTCGACGTCGGCCGTGCCGAGCGGTTCGCGGCGGCCTCGGGCCATCGCGTCGTCGCCGACGCCGAGGCGGTGCTCGACAGCTGTGACGCGGTGTACGTCTGCACGTGGACCTCGGCCCACCGACCGCTCGTCGAACGGGCCGCCGAGCGCGGCCGGGCGGTCTTCTGCGAGAAGCCGCTCGCCACCAGCCTGCGCGACGCCGAGGCGATGGCCGACGCCGTCGCCCGCCACGGCGTGACCAACCAGATCGGCCTGATCCTGCGCCGGTCACCCGCCTATCTGCTGGCGCGCGACCTGATCGCCGACCCGGTGGCCGGGCGGGTCATGAACGTCGTGTTCCGCGACGACCAGTTCATCCCGATCCAGGGCCACTACGCATCGACGTGGCGGGCCGACCTCGAACGCGCCGGGGCCGGCACGCTGCTCGAGCACAGCATCCACGACGTCGACATGCTGTGCAGCCTGGCGGGCCCGATCGCATCGGTCAGCGCCCGTTCGGCGAACTTCCACGGGCACCGCGGCATCGAGGACTCGGTGGCCGCGACGGTCGCGTTCGCGTCGGGGGCGCTGGGCACCCTCGTCTCGGTCTGGCACGACAACCTCGCCCGGCCGAGCCTGCGCCGGGTCGAGGTGTTCTGCGAGCGCCGTCACATCGTGATCGAGGGCGACTGGTTCGGGCCGGTGCGCTGGACCGACGCCGACGGCGGCACCGGCGAGCTCGCTGACGACGAGCTGGTCGCGGCCACCGCCGGCCTCGCCCACGACGGACCGCATCCCGACGTCGCGTTCGTGCGGGCGGCGCTCGACGGCACGCCCGCCCGGCCCGACTTCGCCCTCGGTGTCGAGGCCCACCGGGTGGTCGACGCGATGTACCGCTCGGCCGCCGCCGACGGCGCCCCCGTCGAACCGTGATGGCGTTCCCCGATCACCGGCCCGCGATCTCCGGGGGGCGGCGATCGAGGCCTCGGGCGGTCACCGCGGTGGCTAACGTCAGGTCATGACCGCAGACGTCGCTCGCATCATCACGGCGGCGGTGCACGAGGCGATCGCCGCCAGGAACGGGCTGGCCGTGGTGGCGGCCCTCAACTGTGTCGAACCGGGCGCGCTCTCCGGTTTCTTCCACCACAGCCTGGCCGCCGACGCCGATGCCGAACCGCTCACCACCGGGCTGCCGGCATCGCCGGGCGCGGCGAGCGGCCGGGTCGTGCTGTCGGCCGAGGAGGCGATCGCGGCCGATGGCGAACCGGTGATCCTGGTGCGCCGCGAAACATCGCCCGACGACGTGCTCGGCATACAGGCGGCGCGGGGCATCCTCACCACCCGCGGCGGGATGGCCAGCCATGCCGCGGTCGTCGCCCGCGGCTGGGGGATCCCCGCCGTCGTCGGTGCCGGCGAGGTGCACATCGACGCCGACTCGTTCCGGGTCGGCGACGTGGTGGTCGCCGCCGGCGACGTGATCACGATCGACGGCAGCACCGGACGCGTCTACGCCGGTGCGTTCGCCACCGCGGGCGCCTCCCCACCGCCCGAGCTGGCGACGCTCCTGGCCTGGGCCGATGCGGTGGCCGCCGGCCAGGTGCAGGTGCGCGTCAACGCCGACTCGTTCGGCGACGCCTCGCTGGGACGCGAGCTGGGCGCCCAGGGCATCGGGCTGTGCCGCACCGAGCACATGTTTCTCGCCGCCGATCGGCTGGCGACGATGCGGCGCTTCATCCTGAGCGACGACCCGGCGACGGAGGCCGAGGCACTCGCCGAGCTCGAGGCCGTCCAGACGACCGATTTCGAGGCGGTGCTCACCGCGATGGACGCGCTGCCGGTCACCGTCCGGCTGCTCGATCCGCCACTGCACGAGTTCCTCCCGAACCTGCTCGACCTGGTCGCCCGCGAGGCGCGCGGCGAACTCGATGCCGCGGCGAGGGCCGAACTGGTCGCCGTTCGCCGGATGCACGAGACGAACCCGATGATCGGCACCCGGGGCGTGCGCCTCGGTGTGGTGCGCAGCGGTTTGTACGAGATGCAGGTGCGGGCCTTGTGCCGGGCGGCGGTCAACCTGTTCGAACGGGGCCTCACCCCACACGTCGAGGTGATGATCCCGCTCGTCGTCGACGCCGAGGAGATGCGGATCGCCCGCCGGTGGGTCACCGGCGTGCTCGACGAGATCGGCCGCCCCGAGCTGGCCTCGCACACCGTCACGATCGGGGCGATGATCGAGACGCCGCGGGCCGCGCTCACCGCCGGCGCCCTCGCCGCCCACGCCGACTTCTTCTCGTACGGCACCAACGACCTGACGCAGATGACCTACGGGTTCAGCCGCGACGACGTCGAGTCGCGTCTGCTGCCGGCCTACCGGGCACATGGGATCCTGCCGGCCAACCCGTTCGAGGAACTCGACGAGCACGGTGTCGGCGAGCTGGTGCGGACCGCCACGGTCGCCGCCCGTGCCGCCCACCCCGGGATCAAGCTCGGGGCGTGCGGCGAACACGCCGGCCACCCGGCGTCGATCGACTTCCTCGTGCGGCTCGGTATCGATTCGGTGAGCTGTTCGCCGTTCCGCGTGCCGACGGCCCGGCTCGGTGTGGCCCAGGCGCTGTTGGCGTGCGGACGGGTGCACGTCAACGAGGTCCACTTCGACATCCCCGAACGCGTCACCGCCGATCGACCGGCGATCGTCGACGATCCGGGCGCCCCGCCGGCCGGGCGCCCCACCGACGTCGCCGCCGCGCTGGCGTCGGCGGCCGAGACCGCCGCCCACGAGGTCGGCGAAGGCCTCGTGTTGCACATCCTGCGGATCCGCGGGTTCGTCACGGTCGACGGGTTCCTCGAGAGCCTCGGCCATCACCCCCACGACGAACTCGCCCGGTTGATCGACGCCGGCCTGGTGCGCCACATCGAACAGCGCCGCATGTACGGGCTGCTGCCGGCCGGCAAGGAACGTCACGCCGAGCTGGTCGGCGACCTCGCCGACGAGCTGAAGCGGGCCGGTCTCGCCGAGCACTACCCGGCGTTCCTGCAGCTCAACGACCGTTTCAAACAGCTGTGCACCGACTGGCAGGTGCGTGACGGCGAACCGAACGATCACACCGACGGCGAGTACGACCGGGGTTGCATCGCCCGCCTCAGCGCCTTGAACACCGATGCGGCAGCGGTGATCGGTGGTTTCGGTTCGGTGGTGCCCCGCATGACGCGCTACGTCACGCGGCTCGGCGCGGCCGCCGACCGTGTCGCCCACGGCGACGTCAAGAAGTTCACCGGCGTGATGTGCGAGTCGTTCCACGACATCTGGATGGAGCTGCACGAGGACCTGATCGTGCTGCAGCACATCGACCGCCACGAAGAGGGCAGCTTCTGAACGCGTACGATCGACCCCGATGAGCGAACGCGAGCCCGGCGCACTGCGCCGCCTGAGGGACCTGACCGGCGAGCTGCGCCGGCCGCGTACCGCTCACCACGACTACGACCACCTGCTCGGTGAGGACGGCCACCTCGACCGCGACGAACAGTTGCGGATCATGTCGCTGCTGCTGCCGCCCCAGAATCGGCGGTCGGTGGTGCGGTTCTCGCTGATGCTGACGCTGTCGGTGACGATCGCGGTGATGGGCCTCGCCGCCAACTCGGCGGCGGTGGTGATCGGCGCGATGCTGATCGCTCCGCTGATGACGCCGATCATGTCCTTCTCGGCGTCGGTCGGGCTCGGCCTCGGCAAGCGGGCCGTGCAGGCCGCGTTCCTCGTGATCTTCGGCTCGTTGTGGTCGGTGTTCTTCGCCGTGGTGCTGGCGCGCCTGCTGCCGACGGTGACGATCGGCAGCGAGGTGCTCTCCCGCACCCGTCCCGACGTGCGCGACCTCGTCGTCGCGATCGCCGCCGGGGCGGCGGGCGCCTACGCGACGGCGCGCGAGGACATGTCGGGTGCCCTGCCGGGCGTCGCGGTCGCGGTCGCGCTGGTGCCCCCGTTGTCGGCCACCGGGATCCTGATCAACGCCGGGCAAGGGGTGCTCGCCGAGGGGTCGGCGCTGCTGTACCTCACCAACCTGCTGGCGATCATCCTGAGCGCGCTGATCGTGTTCCTGGTCACCGGCGTGATCCCCACGATCCGGCTGTGCTTCCAGAGCTCGCGGATCGCGTTCACGATGTTCGCGATCGTGATCGCCACGGCGGCGATCGCGGTGCCGCTGACGAGCCGCTCGCTCGACGCCGCGTCGTCGTCGCGTCAGCAGGGCGAGGTCTCGGCCACGGTCGACGCGTGGCTCGGTGACGCCCAACTCGACGTCACCGGCGTCGAGGTCGACGGCGCCAAGGTCACCATCGAACTGACCGGCCTCGAAGAGCCGCCCGGGGCGTACCTGTTGGCCCAGCGCCTCGTGCCGCTGCTGGGCGACGACGCCGAGGCCGTGGTGCGCTGGGACCAGCGCGCCCAGGGCGTGGCGCGTGCCGACACCCCGCCGGTCGCCGAACCGGCCGACGTGGCGCGCGGCGTGATCGACGCATGGATCGCCGGGCTCGCCGGCGACGGTGTGGTGCTCGAGGTGCTCGGGGTGACCTTCGACAACGGCAACCTCGAGGTCGTGGTCAGCGGACCCGCCGCACCGCCGCCGGCGCCCGGCCTGTCCGACGAGGTCGCCGACGCGATCGGTAGCTCGGTCGTGCTGCGGGTGCGCTGGATCCAGTCGTTCGACCCCGGGCTCACCGCCGAACCCGCCGACGTGCGGCTCGACCGGGTCATCCGGGCGTGGATCGGGCCGCGATCGAGCGTGCGGCTGATCGCCAGTCAGATCGAGGGGTCCGACGTGTTCGTCGACCTCGGTGTGGCGGGCACCCCGCTCGGCCTCGACACACTGCGCCGGCTCGGCCTCGAGGCCGTCGACGGGGCGCAGCGGCTCGAGGTGCGGCTGCTGCCGTTGCAGCTCGCCGACATCACCGCCGACGAGTTCGCGGTGCCGGTCCTCGACTGAGGCCGGTCACGGGGTGCTGGTGGGGGCCGGCACCACCAGGTCGAAGGCGACGTCGAGCCCGTCGCTGCGCAGCCCGGTGAGCCGCAGCCGTCCACCCGGGTCGGCGCCGGGGAACCGCACCAGTTGGCGCACCGTCTCGCCCGGCTCGACCGTGGTGACCCCCCAGGCGCCGGTCGCCTCGAACCCACCGCCGAGACCGGTGGGTTCGTACACCGCCGCGAAGTCGAACAACTCGACGGTCGCCGTGGCGTCGTCGGTGACCTCGAGCACGACGAACAGTTCGTCGCCGCTGGAACGGTAGGCCGACACGACGTGCACCACGATGCCGTCGCGGTCGGCGATCGGTCCCTCCCCGCTGACCCGGCCGGCGAGCGCCACCCCGTCGATCGAGAAGGTGACCACCAGACCGGTGGCGGGGTCGTTGACGACCGCCGTGTACGACGTGCACGCCGGCCCGTCGCAGACGTCGAAGCCGGCGGCCGTCGCGTTCACGCGGCGCTCGCTCGTCTGGCCGAGGATCGCCCGCGCCGCCTGCTGGTGGACGGCGAACACGTCGGCGTCGCTGCCGGCCGGGGCGGCCGCCGTGACGTCGATGGCACCGGCGGCCAGCGAGTCGAAGTAGGCCCTGGTCGTGTCGACGGGGACGGTGCTGGGCGCGGGTGCCACCGCGACGGTCGTCGACGTCGTGGTGGTGGCCGTCGTGTCGGCGTCGCCCTGGCAGGCGGTGAGGCCGCCGACGGCGAGGGCCGGCACGACCAGCGCCGCCGCGAGCCGCAGGAACGGGCGGTCGATCATGTCGGCTGTGTACCACACGGGCGGCGGTTCACGGTGTGTGCTCGGCCAGGAAGGCGCGGATGGTGCCGTCGACCGCGGCGAGCGCATCGCCGTCCTTCCAGCGCTCGACGAGGTGGGCGGCGGGTGCCGTCGCCGCCAGCCGCCGCGAGATCGACTGCGGGTGGTACAGGTCGTCGCCCATCGCCACCAGCATCGGGGTCGCGCACGTCGCCACCTGCTCGGGGGTGGCCGTCAACACGAACTCGCCGTCCCACATGTTGCTGCGGAACGACGCCCAGTCGGCGTCGCCCATGGCGGGGTGCGCACCGGCGATCTGGCCGGCCCACAGGTCGAACATGTCGTACATCGCCGCCCGGTTGTCGTCGATGCCGACCGGCTGCAACAGCACCGCGGCGCTGAACCGTTCGGGTGCCGCCATGAGCAGGCCCATGATGTACGGCCCGCCGATGCACATCCCGACGACGTGGCAGCGTTCGACGCCGAGGTGGTCGAGCAACGCCAGCTGGTCGGCGGTGTACGTGGCCCAGCCGTCGGCGGCGCCGATCGGGCCGCTCGAGCGGCCGGCGTTGCGTTGGTCCATGCCGATCACCCGGTAGTCGGCCGAGAGCGCCCGGCGCGGATTCCACGGCGCCGGGTTCCACAGCTCGTTCGCCGACCGCATCCCGCCGGGTGCGATCAGCAGCACCGGGTAGCCGGCGCCCTCCTCGTCGTAGTGCAGCGACACCGGGCCGTTCTCGAACACTGCCATCCACCCAGTCTGCCCGAGAGCACCCCGGGCGGCCGATCCCGACCCGGTCCGACACGACCCCCAGGACCATCTCCTCTGGCATGCTGGACGTGGCACGGCCTCAGATGGAGGCCGGAAACCGACGCCACCGCACCGGACGATCGCACCGGACGACGGAACAGAACGGAGACTCATCATGGAAGTGCCGCGCAGCGGACCGATCGTGGTCGGTATCGACGGATCGGCGAACGCCCAACGGGCGCTGTCGATGGCCGCCGCCCAGGCCCGCGCCGTCGGGGCTCCGTTGCTGGTGGTGCACGCCATCGGGTTGACCGAGGTGATCGACGGCCGCCACCTGCCGTCGCACGACCACGAAGCCGAGATCGCCGACCTGGTCGACGTCTGGTGCCAGGCGCTGCGCGACGAGGGGGTCGCCGACTTCGACGTGCGGCTGGTGCACGGCCCGCCGGTCGATGCGATCCTGCGCACCGCTCACGACGAACAGGCGTCGACGATCGTCGTCGGCCGCCGCGGTGCCGGCGACCGGCCCGAGCTGCGCCTCGGCAGCACCGCTCACCAGATCGTCGAGCACAGCCGCTGCCCGGTGCTGGTGATCCCGCCGGTCGCCGGCGTCGCCGGCCAGCCCGGCTGAAGCGCGGCGAGATGCCACCGGCCGTGACCGACCCGTGGTCGACCCCGGTCGCGGCCGTGCTGATCGGCGTGGCGACCGATCCCACGGCCGGTCTCGCCGCGGCCGAGGCGGCGCGGCGGCTCGAACGCGACGGGCCCAACGAGTTGGAGGCCGCCCCTGCGGCGGCGTGGTGGCAGCGGCTCGGTCGTCAGTTCACCGATCCGCTGGTCGTGCTGTTGCTGGTCGCGATCGCGATCTCGCTCGTCGCCTGGTGGAGCGAAGGCGCCGATCAGACGCCGCTCGAGGCGGTCGTGATCGCGGCGATCGTGGTGCTCAATGCCGGGATCGGGTTCTGGCAGGAGGCGAAGGCGGTTGCGGCGGTCGCCGCGTTGCAGCGGCTCAGCACCTTGCACACCACGGTGCGCCGTGACGGCCGGGTCGGCACCGTCCCCACATCCGAGGTGGTCGTCGGCGACATCGTGCTGCTCGCCGAGGGCGACGCCGTCGGCGCCGACTGCCGGCTGATCGCGGCATCCGCGCTGCACGTGGCCGAGGCCGCGCTCACCGGTGAGAGCGCTCCGGTCGACAAGGCGCCCCGGCTCGTCGCCGCCGACGCCCCACTCGCCGAACGGGCCAACATGGTGTTCGGCGGCACGGCGGTGGTGCGCGGCCGCGCCGAGGCGGTGGTGGTGGCCACCGGGATGCAGAGCCAGATCGGCCGGATCGCGGCGATGCTCGACCAGCGCGACTCGAAGACGCCGCTGCAGCAGCAGATCACCTGGCTCGGCCGGGTGCTCGGGATCGCGGTCACCGTGGTCTCGGCGCTGCTGGTCGGCGCGATCGTGCTCACCGCCGACACGCGCTCGCTCGAGACCACCATGGACGCGCTGCTGGTCGGGGTGTCGCTGGCCGTCGCCGCCGTTCCCGAGGGGCTGCCGGCGATCATGTCGGTGGTGCTGGCGCTCGGGGTCCAGCGGATGGCGCGCGAACGGGCGATCGTCAAGCGCCTCTCGTCGGTCGAGACCCTGGGGTCGGCGTCGGTGATCTGCACCGACAAGACCGGCACGCTGACCCGCAACGAGATGACCATGGTGTCGGTGCTCACCGCGTCGGGCACCGTCGAACTGACCGGCGTCGGCTACGCGCCGATCGGCGAACTCGTGATGCGCGGGTCGGCCGAGGCCGGCGACGACCTGATGGCCGAGGTGATCGCGGTCGTCAACGCCGGCAGCCTCGCCAACGACGCGTCGTTGCGCCAGGGCCAGGCCGGATCGTGGCAGGTGCAGGGCGACCCGACCGAGGCGGCGTTCCTCGTCGCCGAGCAGAAGCTCGGCGTCGCACCCGACGCCGGGCGTCCGCACCGGGTCGCCGAGATCCCGTTCTCGTCCGAACGCCGGCGGATGACCACGGTGCACCGCAGCGCACCCGCCGCGTCCTCGTCGACCGTCGCGGCCGATCGCGACGGGTTGACGCTCTACACGAAGGGCGCGCCCGACGTGATCCTCGAGCGGTGCACCCACGAGCAGCGGGGCCATTCGGTGGTGCCGCTCACCGCCGCCCGCCGGGCCGAGATCGAACGCGACGTCGACCAGCACGCCGCGCAGGCGCTGCGGATGATCGCCGTCGCCTACCGGCCCTTCGACGAACACCAGCTCGGTCCGCCCGACCGTTCGCCGGAGGTGCCCGCCACCGGGCCCGCCGGCTCGATCGGGGAGCTGGGCGAGTACGCCGAGCGCGACCTGGTGCACCTCGGCGTCGTCGGCCTGCTCGACCCGCCGCGGCCCGAGGTGGCCGACGCGATCGCCGAAGCGCAGGCGGCGGGGATCCGGGTGGTGATGATCACCGGTGACCACCCGATCACCGCGCTCAAGATCGGCGAGTCGCTCGGGATCCACGGCCGGTCGCCGACCACCCGGGGCATCTCGGGCCGTGAGCTGCGAGCCGCCGCCCCGGCCGAGTTCTGTGAGCTCGTCAGGTCGAGCGACGTGTTCGCGCGTGTCGAGCCCGAGCACAAGCTGGCGATCGTCGAGGCGTTGCAGGCCGACGGCGAGATCGTGGCGATGACCGGCGACGGCGTCAACGACGCGCCGGCCCTGCGCCGGGCCGACATCGGCGTCGCGATGGGTCTCACCGGCACCGAGGTGTCGAAGGAGGCCGCCGACATGATCCTGGCCGACGACAACTTCGCCACGATCCTGCGGGCGGTGCGCGAAGGGCGCGAGATCTTCGCCGACATCGCAAAGGTGGTGCGGTACCTGCTCGCCTCGAACACCGGTGAGGTGCTGGTGATGGTGATCGGTGTGCTCGCCGCGTCGACGCTCGGTCTGCAGGCGCTCGGCGGCCACGAGGCCGTCCCGCTGCTCGCCACCCAGATCCTGTGGATCAACCTGCTCACCGATGGCGCGCTGGCGATCGCGCTCGGGGTCGATCCGGCGGTCGAGAACGTGATGGACCACCCGCCGCGCCGGTTGACCGACCGGGTGATCGACCGCGAGATGCTGGTCACGATCGGGCTGATCGGCGTCACCGCCGCGCTCGCCGCGCTGATCGCGCTCGACCTGCGGTTGCCGGGTGGTCTGGTGGGCGACGGCGGCGACATCGCCACGGCGCGCACGATGGCGTTCACGACGCTGGTGTTCGGTCAGGTCTTCAACGCCTTCAACGCCCGGTCCGACCGGGTCAGCGCGCTCGTCAGGCCGTTCGAGAACCGGGTGCTGTGGGGTTCGGTCGGGGTCACCGTCGCGTTGCAGATCGCCGTGGTGCACGTGCCGTGGCTGCAGCAGGCCTTCGACACCGCGCCGCTCGACGTCGCCGAATGGTCGATCGCCCTCGGTCTCGCCTCGGCGGTGCTGTGGGTCGACGAGGCCCGCAAGCTGATCGCCCGGCTCAGGCGCGGCGGGTGAGCTCGCCGGCGATCTGTTCGACGATCTCGGCGGGCGACCGGCCCTCGGTGTCGATCTGCCGGAACCGCCCGTAGGCCGCCGCCCGCTCGGCGAGCAACCCGGTGATGCGGTCGCGCACGTCGTCGCCGGCGAGCAGCGGGCGCTCGGTGGCCCCACCGTCGGCGGCGACCCGGGCCAGGATCGTGTCGACCGTGGCGGTGAGGCAGAACACCTCGCCGGTCGCTGCGAGCCGGGCCGCGTTGGCGTCGTCGACCATCAGCCGACCACCGGTCGAGATGACGAGCCGGCCGCGTCCGGCGAGCTCGTCGGCGACCTCGCGTTCGAGCCGGCGGAACCCGCCCTCGCCGTGCTCGCGGAAGATCCCGGGGATCGGACCGTGGCGGGATTCGATCAACGTGTCGGTGTCGACGAACTCGAACCCGAGCCGGTCGGCGAGCAGACGGCCGACGGTGGTCTTGCCGGTGCCCATGAACCCGGTCAGGATCACGTTGCGGCCGTTCGGGTGGCTGGCGGCGGGTTCGGGCTCGGTCGGCGACGGCTGATCGTGCATGACGCCCTCCAGGCTAGGTGCCCGTAAGGTGGCGGCGTGAGCGAGATGTCGGCGGCGGCACCGCGGACCTGGGTGGTGACGGCGCGCAACCTCGCCGAGCACGCCACGAACCCGATCCACACCGATGCCGGTGCGACGGCTGCCGGGTTCCCGGCGGCGCTCGTGGCCGGTGTCACCACCTACGCCTACCTCACCCGCCCGCTCGTCGCGGCGTGGGGGCTCGACTGGTTGACGCGCGGCGGGGGAGAGGTGCGCTTCCGGGCCCCGGTGTTCGCCGACGACCTGGTGGCCTGCGTTCCCACCGCCGACGACGACGGCGGGGTGCTGGTCGAGGCGATCTGCGAGTCGCAGCCGCTGAACCCGCGGGTCGTGTTGCGGGCGGTGCGCGACACCGGGCCGTGGCGGCCGCTGCGAGCCGGCGAGGCGCTGGCGTCGCGCCAGTTCGTGCTCGACGGCGAGTTCGGGGTCGACTACGGCCGACGGGCGGGTGACGACCTCGACATCTACCGGCGCGAAGGTGTCGTGCATCCGGCGGTGTGGCCGGCGATCGCCAACCGCATCATGTCGACCGACCTCGTCAACGGGTCGTGGGTCCACACCCGCAGCATCGTCCGCCACCACGCGCCCGGCCCGGTGGGCGCCGTCGTCGATGTCCACGCCACCGTGATCGAACGGTTCGAGCGCCACGGTCTGCGGGCGGTGATCGACGTGTCGATCGAGCACGACGGGCGACCGATCACGTCGCTCGAGCACGAGGCGATCGTCGATCTCACCGGCACCGCCTGAGCGCGCCCGTGCCGGCGGTCAGCCGAGGTCGACCACCAGGGTGGTGCCCGCCGGGTCGGTCGCGAACCGGGCGACCCTCAGGTGGTGACGTCCGGCAGCCGCCACCCACGCCCGGCGCCCGCCGTCGCGGGTCGCCAGGGTCGACACGGGAACTCTGATCTCGACCGGTGCGACCGCGCCCGCCGCGACGCTGACGCGGCCGAACCCGACGAGGCGCCGCGGCCGGGTGCGGTCGGGCAGCGTGGCGTAGACCTGCACGACGTCGGCCCCGTCGCGGTCGCCGGTGTTGGCGAGCGAGCCGGTCACCACGATCTCGTCGTCGTCGACCGCGGCGTCGAAGCCGCCCAACTCGAACGTGGTGTACGACAGACCGAACCCGAACGGGTACGCCGGCTGGTGGCCGTCGCGTTCGCTGCGCCACCAGCCGTGCCAGCGGTCGTAGACGACGTGCTCGGCGGCGGCGTCGAACGGGGGCAGGTGCGACTCGTCGGTCGGCACCGTGAACGGCAGGCGGGCCGACGGGTCGGCCGTGCCGAACAGTACGTCGGCGAGGCCGTGCCCGGCCTGCTGCCCGCCGTACCAGGCCTGGACGATCGCCGGCACCGCGGCGTCCCAGTCGGCCACCACCACGGCGCTGCCGGCCCCGATCGCGACCACGGTGCGGTCGTTCACCGCCGCCACGGCGCGGATCAGGTCGACGTCGTGGGGGCGCAGCCGGATCGACGCCCGGTCGCCGCCCTTCGTGAACCCCAGGCCGGGCCGGCCGGTGACGTGGTCGGGTCGCACGGTCGGCAGGGTGTGATCGAGCGCCGCCCGGAACGCGGCGACGACGTCGGGCTCGTCGGCCACCGGCAGCAGGTGGCGCAGGTCGACGCCGGTGTCGCCGATGAACTCGCCTTCGTCGGCGGCGGTGTAGCCGACCACGACGACGGCGACGTCGGCGGCCGCCGCGGTGGCCGCGGCACGCCCGAGATCGGCGCCGTCGTCATGGCTCACCCCGGCAGCGGGTGCCGCGGCGCGGATGCCGGCCAAGGCGGTGACGTTGTCGAGCGAGTACACGTCGCTCGACCCGCCGTCACCGAGGTTGGTGCGGTCGGCGAGCTCGCCGAGCACCGCGATCGTGCCGGTGGTCGCCGGGTCGAACGGCAGCACCGGGCGGCCGTCGACCGGCTCGTTGCGCAGCAGCACGACCGAGCGGGCCGCCACCTCGCGCGCCAGCGCCACGTGCTCGGGGGCCCCGACCACCGACATCGGTGGCGCCGGCTGCGACAGCACGGCGTCGAAGCGCAACAGCGTGGCGACGACGTTGGTGACCGCCGCCGCGACCTCGTCCCAGCTCGCCGCCTCGGCGGCGAGGGCGTCGGCCAGGTGCGACATGCGCACCATC
The DNA here is from genome assembly GCA_036526035.1 of Ilumatobacter sp. Taxonomy (GTDB): domain Bacteria; phylum Actinomycetota; class Acidimicrobiia; order Acidimicrobiales; family Ilumatobacteraceae; genus Ilumatobacter. The sequence goes on from DATCZG010000014.1 coordinate 63,029, forward strand.
CGGTACGGCATCTCGATGTCGAGCCCGGCGTGCAACGACGCGGCCGCGTCGCGCAGCCCGAAGATCCAGTCGCTGACGACGAACCCGTCGAACCCCCACTCGCCGCGCAGGACGTCGGTGAGCAAGGGGCGCGAGTCGCCGCAGCACGCCCCGTTGACGTGGTTGTACGCGCTCATCACGCATGCCACCCCCTCGTCGACGATCCGGCGGAAGTGCGGGAGGTACACCTCGTGCAGCGCCTCGTCGTCGACCTCGACGTCGACGTAGAAGCGGGCGTTCTCCATCGAGTTGGCGGCGAAGTGCTTGACGGTCGCCATCGCGTGGCGCTGGATGCCGCGGGTCAGCGCGGCGCCCATCTCGCCGACGTGGTGGGGGTCCTCGCCGTAGGTCTCCTGGGCCCGGCCCCACGCCGGGTGGCGCAGCAGGTTGACGCACACCCCGCCGTACAGCGTGGCGCCCGACGCCCGCAGCTCGCGACCGATCGCGTCACCGATCCGCTCCTCGAGCTCGGGGTCCCAGGTGGCACCGCGGGCCATCGACACCGGGAAACAGGTGGCGTTGCCGATCACGACGCCGCGCGGGCCGTCGCTGAACGCGATGCCGGGCATGCCGACCCGCTCGACGACCGCCGCGTGGAAGGGCGCCTCGTGGTAGCCGCCCTTGCCGAGGAACTCGAGGCCGGCCCACGCCGGGGCGTCGCCGTCGAGACACCACAGCTGCTCGGCGCGGGTCATCGCCGCCACGACGGCCGCTGCCGCCGCCCGCGGCGACTCGCCGGCGGCGACGGCCTGGCGGGCCTGCTGGAACGGTGTCATCTCGCCCACGGGTCAGCCGGCGAGCACGGTCACCGTGCCGGCGGTGCCGTCGACCTCGACCAGCATGCCGTCGGTGAGACGGTGGGTGGCGTCGTCGACCGAGACCACGCAGGGGATCTCGAGCTCGCGCGACACGATCACGGCGTGGCTCATCAACGCCCCGACGTTGACGACCACGGCGGCCGCCGGCATGAACAACGGTGTCCACGCCGGGTCGGTGATCGGGGCGACCAGGATCTCGCCCTCGCGCAGCTCGCCGGCCTCCATCGGGTCGAGCACGACGCGGACCCGGCCCCTGGCGACGCCCGAGCAGCCCGCCTTGCCGGTGAGCACGTCACCGGGCACCGCGGCCGCGTTCGCGGTGCGGGCGGCCTGCTCGGCCTCGAGCTCCTCGATCGAGGGCACCTCGGCCTGCGAGGCGATGAAGAACCGCGGGGTGACGGCCGAGAACCGGGCGTGCAGCGCCAGCCGTTCGGACAGCACGCCGCTCATCGACGCCGGATCGGCGAGGTAGCCGGCCAGCTCGGTGGTCGGCGACAGCAACGCCACCGCGACCGGGTCGGGGTTGCCGCCACGCTCGGCGGCCCGCCGCACGAGCTCGCGGTACACCTGCTTGACCGGCATCGTGAAGCGCACCGCCCGGTCACGGGTCGCTTCGCGGGCCTGGGCCCAGATCGGCGCGGCGACGACCGCCTTGTCGAAGTTGAGCCGATCGAGCAGCTTCAGGTGCGGTCGCACCTTGGCGATCGCCGCCTCGCGCCTGGCCTGCTCGGCGGCGGCGTCGTGGACCCGATCGAGGTCGCCCTCGGCGACCCGCATGCGGTCGATCGCCATCAGGGCCAGTTCGGGCGTGTTGTCCCAGGTGCGGCCCGAGTATTCCCAGTCGTTGGGGCCGCGATGGCCGTGCTCGGCGATGAACGCCGCGAACATCCCGCGGAACTCGCCCGCCTCGTCGAGCGACGCGAGCCGCTCGTTCAGGCCGTGCACCCCGCCGTCGAAGGCGGCGTCGACCGCCGGGGTCGCCCTGACGTGCTTGGCGATGGCGTACAGCTCGCGCGAGTACCGGGCCGAGCGCACGTCGCCGGCGGTGCCCAGCAGGTGCGTCACCAGCCCCGGTTCGCCGGCCGCCGCGGCGGCGTCACCGAGCACGCCCGACACGATCGACGCCAGCGCCGTCGAGGTCATGTGGTTCTTGAACACCCGCTGGAACGGGGTCGGCACCGACAACAGGTACTCGAGCAGTTCGGCGTCGGGGGCGTCGAGCGCCGGCCGCCGGGCGATCGACGCCGCCGCGGCCTCGAAGCTGTCGGCGACGATCGCCGGGGCCTGCTTCTGGTTGAGGGCGCCCATCACGCTCTTGAGGATCTTGAGCGAGGCGCGCATGCTGCGGTCGCCTTTGCGGGGCACGTAGGCGGGGGCGTTGGACTCGCCGAACAGCGAGGTGTCGATCGCCGCTGCCGACGAGCCGGGGGCGCGCACCCCGAGGATCCGCAGGAACGACATGTTGAGGTAGCCGTAGCCGCCGTACAAACCGATGATCACCGGGTCGTCGGACGCGAAATCGCCCGGTTGCAGCACGCCGAGGTCGCGGTACGAGTCGCGCCAGGCGCGCTCGGCGGCGAGCACACCCAGTTCGTAGGTGAACGGTGTCAGCACCTCGGGGAAGACCTCGCCGATGTTGCCGCGCGTGTTGACCGGCCAGCGCGGGTCGACTTTGCCTTCGACGATCCAGTGAGTTCCCATGTGTGCCTCCTTCGACGGCCGACACTAGGTGGTCGATGCCGCCGCCCTCGCCTCGTGCCGCCGGCCCGCCCACGCCCGGTCGGCCGGTCGCGCGCCCGCGACCCCGGACACCCTGCACTACGGTCGCGCCATGGCGTTGATCACCGTGTCCGAACTGGCCGAACGCCTCGGCGACACCGCTCTGGTCGTGTGCGACGTGCGCTTCTACCTGGCCGATCACGGCCAGGGGCGACGCGAGTACGACGCCGGCCACCTCCCCGGGGCACGGTTCGTCGACCTCCACGCCGAGTTGGCGGGCGGCCCGGGTGGCGGCCGCCATCCGCTGCCCACCGTCGACGACTTCACCGCCACGCTGGCCCGGCTCGGCATCGGCCCGGGTTCGGAGGTGGTGTGTTACGACAGCGCCGGCGGCGCGACCGCGTCGCGGCTGTGGTGGATGCTGCGGTCGATCGGCCACGGCCGGGCGGCGGTGCTCGACGGCGGCTACCCGGCGTGGGTCGCCGCCGGTCACGCCGTGTCGAGCGACCCGGTGCCGCCGGCGGCCGGCAGCTATCACGCCGCCCACGGGTGGACGGGCATCGTCGACGCCGACGTCGTCGCCGAGTGCGTCGAGTTCGGCGGCACGGTGGTCGACGCCCGGTCGCCCGACCGGTTCCGCGGCGACCACGAGCCGATCGACCCGCGAGCCGGCCACATCCCGGGGGCGGTCAACCGCTTCCACGGCGCCAACGTCGGGCCCGACGGGCACATGCTGCCGCTCGCCCGGCTCGCCGAACGGTTCGCCGGCGTCGGCGCCAACGCGATCGTCTACTGCGGCAGCGGGGTCACCGCCTGCCACGACCTGCTGGCGATGTCGTTGGTCGGCCTCGACGGTGGGCGGCTCTACCCGGGCTCGTGGAGCGAATGGTCGAGCGACCCGGCCCGCCCGGTGGCGACCGGCGACTGATCAGCGCACCCTCGTCGCCGGGGCGCCGCCTACCCGGCCGCCGGCCGCTTCGCCCGCTTGCCGGCACCCTGCCGGGCCCCGGGCTGCTGCGGCGCCGAATCCGCGGCGGCGCGTCGCCGCCGGGCGCCACCGGTGGCGGGAGCGGGCGAACGGGCCTCGACCGGTGGCATCGCGCCGCGCCGCTGTGACGGCGGCGCCGGCGCAACGGCCCACTGCGCGCCCGACGCCTCGAACAACCGGGCGATCTCGTCGATGTGCAGGTCGACGAGTTCCCACAGGTCGGGCACCAGCTCGCGGTCGGCGACCAGGCCGAAGTCGAGTTGCTGCTCGTAGGAGTGGACGGTGATGTTGAGGCCGACCCCGTTGGTGATCGTGCTCACCGGGATGTAGTGGTCGAGCTTGGCGCCGGCGAAGTACAGCGCCTCGCGCGGCCCCGGCACGTTCGAGATCACGACGTTGATCGGCAGGTTGACCCGGTCGGACAGGCGGGCCAGCAGGCGCACGGCGGCGGTGGCGACGACCGGTGACGTGGCGTCGGTGGCCTGCATGATCGCGTCGGCGGGAACCAGGTCGAGCTGGTGCTTGGCGACCTGCATCGCCTCCTTGCAGCGCTGCACCCGCTCGAGCGGGTCGTCGCAGTCGGTGGGCAACTCGGCGATGATCGACGACACGCGGTTGGTCCACGGGTCTTCTTCGAGGCCGGTGCGGATCGACACCGGCACCATCGCCCGCAGCGGGGCGTCGGGCAGCGCGTCGTGACGCAGCAGGTATTCGCGTAGGGCGCCCGCGCAGATCGCCATCACGACGTCGTTCACCGTGCCACCGGTGGCGTCCTTGAGACGCTTGATGTTGGCCAGCGCGGCCGAACGCATCGCGAACCGGCGGTCGGGGCCGACGCTCTTGTTCCACGGCGTCGGTGGTGCCGGGGTGAGCGGCACCGCGATGCGCTTGAGCTGATCGGACAGCGCCTCGGACTGCTCCGAGCGCCCGGCGGCCGCGGCGATCAGCTCGCGCGAGCGCGTCGCCGCCTGACCGATGCTCGACATGCCCGCCGCGTCGGCGAGGTTGCGCACGACCCGCAGCGACAGTCGCGCCGCCTTGACCGGGTTGGCCACGAGGTGGTTGACGGTGCGGCGCAGCAACTCGGCGTCGGTGGGCAGCGCCTCGCCCTGCCAGGCGACCGGCTCGTAGGGCCACGGCGCGTCGGCGCTCTCGTCGGTCATCAGCTTCAGCATGATCACGCCGGCGGCGCCGTCGATCGTGGCGTGGTGCGTCTTGGTGAGCATCGCCCAACGACCGTCGCCCAGCCCCTCGATCACGTAGACCTCCCACAGCGGGCGGTTGCGATCCATCGGGCGGCCGATGATGCGGGCGACCTGTTCGGCGAGCTGGTCGGCGGCGCCGGGCGGGGCGAGCCCGATCTGGCGGACGTGGAAGTCGAGGTCGAAGTGCGGGTCGTCGACCCAGTACGGGTGGTCGAGACCGAAGGGCACCTCGACCACCCGCCGCCGCAGCGGCTCGAGATGGCCGATCAGCGAACCGAACCGCTGGCGGACGGCGGCGAACGGGTCGAACTCGGGCGACGGCCGCTGGTAGATCGCCAGGCCGTTGACGTGCCCGTAGGTGTTCGGCGTCTCCATGTACAAGAACGCTGCGTCGAGCCCTGAGAGTTGCTTCATGAAGACTCCTTCCCGGATCTCGCCGGCCGCACCCGCCGGATGCGCCCGTACCGCGGTACGCCGTTCCAGTCTGGCACCGCGTCCGGTCATCGCAACCCGGCCGGCGCGAGCCCGCCCGGCGCGGTGTGGTACACCGGGCGTGATGTCGGCACCCTCGATCACCGCCGCGGTCGGGCCCCCGCACGGGCGGCCATGACACTCGACGTCGCCGAGGCGGTGGTGATCGAACGGCCCGTGGATGTCGTCGCCGGATTCGCCGGCGACCCCCTGAACGCCCCCCGCTGGTGGCGGCACGCGGCGTCCGCCGAGTGGCGCACCGACCCGCCGACGATGCTCGGCTCGCAGGTGCTGATCCGCGGCCACCGGTTCCGGCGCCCCACCGCGGCGTTGTGGGAACTGACCGAGTACACCCCCGGTGAACAGATCGCGATGCGCACGACCGCCGGTGTGTTCCCGCGCACCCGGGTGCTCACCTGGCGACCGGTCGGCGCCCGCGTGACGCACATGACGATGCGCGTCCGGGCCGTGCCGACGCGTTGGTGGCGGCCGGTGACACCGGTTCTGGCGCGCCACGCCCGGCGGGCGGCGCGCCGTGAACTCGCCGCGCTCGCCCGCCTGCTCGAGCGGTCGTGACGCCCGCCCGGTGGCGGCCGGAGGGGTCGGGCGGCAGCGCCGACCCGACCGCGGCCGCGGCGAGCGGCCATGATCCGGTCATGGACCTGCCCGGCCGCATCCGCAGCCTCGACCAACTCGCCTCGATGTACCGGCCGCCGGGCGGCGGCGCGGTCCGCAAGCAGCGCTCGTCGATCGACGGCGCGATGGCCGACTTCATCGACCGCTGCCCGTTCCTGGTGCTGGCGACGACCGACGGTGCCGGGTCGGTCGACGCGTCACCGCGCGGCGGCCCGCCCGGTTTCGTCCGCCGGCTCGACGACCGGCACATCGCGATCCCCGATCTCAACGGCAACAACCGGCTCGACAGCTACCGCAACGTGATCGGGCACCCCTACGCCGGGGTGCTGATGATCGCCCCCGGCAACGACGAGACGCTGCGCATCAGCGGGCCGGCGACACTGTCGGACGATCCGCAACTGCTGGACGGGTTCACGAGCGAGTTGCGGCGGCCCGTACTGGCGCTGGTGATCGAGACCGCCGAGATCTTCGGCCATTGCGCCAAGGCGTTCCGGCGGGGCCGGGTCTGGCAGACCGACTCGTGGGGTACGGATGCGACGCCCGACCTGGCGGCGATGTACGCCGCCGACTGGGGTGGCGACGAAACCGAGGTGCGCGCCGCGCTCGAGACGAGCTACCGCGACGACCTCGCCGCCGACTGAGTGCGGTCGCGCTCAGTCGGTTGCGGTGTATGCGCCCTCGTGCACCCACACCGGGGTGTCGAGCGGCATCAGGTCGTTCTCCCAGATCCAGTCCATCGCCGGCACGCTGACGCGCACGCAGCCGTGCGACGCCGGGTAGTCGGGCACGTGGTTGGACCCGTGCACTGCCAGGCCGCCGCTGAAGTACTTGGGCCGGTAGATCTCGCCGAGATCGCCCTCCCACCAGCCTTCGGGACGTTCGCGGTACACCTTGTGCAGGCCGTTGCGGGTGACCGAGTCGCCGATCTGACGCAGGCCGGGCGTGTTGCGGTCGGGTTCGTCGTAGGGGATCTCGGTGCCCGTCGACGTGTTGAGCACCCACTCGGTGCGGCCGTCGATGACGAAGAACAGCAGCTGCAGGCCCTTGTCGACCTCGACGAGGGTGCCGGCGTCGGCACGGCCCTGGGCCCGTTCGGTGGCCGTGGTGAGCGTCGCCGCGGTCGCCTCGTCGAGCACGCCGCTGGTGTCGAGGTCGTGGTACTTCTGGAACGCCATCACCGCCTGGGCGGTGGTGAGCCCGTAGTCGCCGTCGACGGCCTGCAGCCAGAAGCCCAGTTCGAGCAGCCGTTCCTGGGCCCGCCGCGTGTCGTCGCCGTCGCTGGTGCCGACCGCGACGACCGGCGGGTCGGTGGCGGGCACGGCGAGCGGGTTGGTGGTGGTGGTCGTCGTCGGCTCGGGCTCGGTGGTGGTGACCACCGTCGTCTCGGTCGTGGTGGTCGCTTCGACGGCCGCCGCGGTGGTGGTGGGGGCCGGCACCGTCACCGCCGTGAGCGGTTCGACCGTCGAGACCGTCGGGGTGCTCGCCAGCGACGTGCTGGCACAGGCCGACAGGGCCAGCGCCGCCACGACCGTCGAACTCACCCGCGTCCACATACCGCTTCCAACCTATCGAAGGGGTTCCCCGGTGTGGGGTCGCTTCGGTGGCGAACAGGTCACAGTTTTCGCACTTTTCGTTCACATTCGCCCCGCCGGCCGTCGCCGGGCCGGCGAACTCAGCGCAGCGAGCCCCGCAGGCGCGACCACGGGGTCGGCGCCGAGGGCAGCCGCGCCGGGTCGAAGCGCTCGAGCAGCTCGCCGGTGGTGACCCGTTCGCCGTCGGCGGCGAGGCCGAGCGACGCAGCGAGCGCGGTGACGACCTCGCCGGTGGTGACGCCGAGCGCCCGCAGCTCGCGCAGTGTCACCGCGCCGGCGCGCTTGGCGAGACGTTGCCCGTCGTCGTCGACCACCAGGGGCACGTGCAGGTACTCGGGGGTGTCGAGGCCGAGCAGCCGCTGCAGCAGGATCTGGCGGGGGGTCGACGTCAGCAGGTCGTCGCCGCGCGTCACCTGGGTCACCCCTTGCGCTGCGTCGTCGACCACCACCGCCAGGTTGTAGGCCGGAACCCCGTCGGCGCGGGCCAGCACGACGTCGTCGACGGCGCCGGCCGTCGGACCGTGCACCAGGTCGTCGAACTCGATCACGTCACCGTCGGTGCGCAGGCGCAGCGCCGGCCGCCGGCCCGCCGCGAGCCGTTCGGCCCGCTCGGCTTCCGTGAGGTCGCGGCACGTGCCCGGGTAGGCGCCGTCGGGCAGGTGCACGTGGGGGGCGTGGACGGCGGCCTCGATCTCGGCCCGGATCTCGCGGCGGGTGCAGAAGCAGGGGTACACGCGCCCGGCGGCGGCCAGCCGGTCGATCTCGGCGCGGTACCGGTCGAACCGCTCGCTCTGGCGCACCACCTCGCCGTCCCAGTCGAGCCCGATCGCCGTCAGGTCGTCGAGCTGGCGCCGGGCGTGCTCGGCCGACGACGTGGCGAGGTCGAGGTCCTCCATCCGCACCAGGAACGGGCGGCCGGTGCTGCGGGCGGCCAGCCAGGCCACCATGGCGGTGCGCAGGTTGCCCAGGTGCAGCTCGCCCGTCGGCGAGGGCGCGAATCGGCCGGCCATCCCAGCAGTCTGGCGGGTGGGCCGGGCGACCGTCGATCCTGGGGCCGACGTCGGGCGCCCCCGGCGATCCGGCGCGGCAGCCGGCGACGCCGACGGCTGTCGCGTGTCGGGTGCGTGTCGGGTACGTGTCGACTCGCCGACCGACCGCGGCCGGGTGGGCACGACTCCTATCATGCGATGCCATGGTGTGCGACCGGTGCGGACGAGCGGGCCAGGACGGTGACCGCTTCTGCACCGGTTGCGGCACCGCCTTGCCGCCCGCCGCCGGGTCCGGTCCTGAACCCGGTGCGGTCGAGCCGATCCGCGACGAACCGACCGAGCCGATCCCCGCATCACCGACCCCTGCCGCCCCGACCCCGGCGGCCGCCGACCACTGGGACGTCGACGACCCGGTGTGGGCGCTGACGGGCAGCCTGCCGGTGGTCGACACCGGCAGCCTGCCGGTGACCGAGGCGGTGGCCGCGGTCGACACCGGCAGCCTGCCGGTGACCGAGGCGGTGGCCGCGATGCCGACCCTCGCCTCTGCGGCACCGGTCCTGCCGGCGGCCGATCCGTCTGCCCACACCGGCCAGGTGCCGGCGGCGACCGCCGAGTTCCCGCTGGTCCCGGTGGTGCCGGCGGCCCGGGCCCGGTTCCGCCCGACCGCCGTCACCCTGCTCGCCTTCCCGGCCGGGGTGGTCACGCTGCTGGCGATGTTCACCGACATCGCCACGATCACCAGCGACACGCGCCTCGACGCGACGCCGGAAGGCTTCCGCACCGGCAGCTGGATCGCCGACGAGCTCGCCGACAACTTGTCGATCGCCGGCCTGCTCGCCGTGCTGCTGATCATGACCGGGGGTCTGGCCGCCGGGTTCCGGTGGCGATGGGGTTCGGGGTTGGCCGGCGGTGCCGGGCTGGCGGTCGCCGGGCTGGCCGCCCTGGCGATCGGTCTCGCCCAGGTCCCGATCGACGCCGCCCACGAGTTCGCGGCGATCCCGAACGACACGGTGTTCACGTTGACCATCACCCGTGACCTCGGATATTGGCTGCTGTTGGCGGCCGGCGCGATCGGCATCGTGTTGTTCTTCGCCGCCATCGACGACTCGTGGGACGATCGGCGCAACGGCCTCAACCCGTGGATCGCGGCCCTCGGCGGTCTCGCCACCCTGGTCGCCGTCGCCGGGCCGTTGCTGCCCGAGGGTCAGGCGGTGTTCAGCGACAACTGGTATCTCGTCGAGGGGCCCGGCCAGGCGCCGGCGATGCTGGTGGCGGGTCGGCTGGTGCAGCTCGGGATGCTGCTCGTCGCCGGGGTGATCGGGTTCCTCTCGGTGCGCCGGTGGGGCCTCGGGCTGGCGATCGGCGGTGCCGTGCCGGTCGTGTGGCTGGCGACGAGCACGCTGTTCGAGCTCACCGGTCATCCGGTCGGCCCCGGCTTCCGCAATCCGGGGGCCGAGGGGATGCACCTGCACGGGGTGACGATCATCGGCGTCAGCGCGCTCTTCGCGATGTCGGTGCTGGCGGCGATCGCCGCCCACGACCAGAGCGTCCGCGAACGCCTCTGACGCCGGTCGCCGGCGCCGCGTCACGCCCCGGTGGGCGCACGCCGCCCCACGCTGGTAGAACGCCGGGGTGAAATCGATCGAGTTCCGCAGCGACAACAGCGCCGGGGTCGCCCCCGAGATCCTCCGGGCGATCTCCGACAGCAACGTCGGCTCGGCGGTCGCGTACGGCGACGACCCGGTCACCGCCCTGCTCCAGCGCCGGGTGCGCGAGGTGTTCGAGCACCCGTCGGCACGGGTGTTCCCGGTCACCAGCGGCACGGCGGCCAACGCCTTGGCGCTCACCGCGCTGTGCCCGCCGTGGGGGGCGGTGCTGTGCCACACCACCGCCCACATCCTCAACAGCGAGGGCGGCGCCACGTCGATGCTCGGTGGCGGCGCCGTGATGCAGGGGGTACCCGGGGCCGACTTCCGCATGCACCCCGACACGCTGCTCGCCACCTTGGCCGGCGTGCGGTGGGGCGACCCGCATCACAGCCAGCCGGCGGTGTTGTCGTTCACCCAGCCGAACGACTACGGCACGATCTACCAGGTCGCCGAGCTCGCCGAACTGTCGGCGATCGCCCGCGGCCAGGGCCTGCGGGTGCACCTCGACGGTGCCCGCATCGCGAACGCGCTCGTCGCGCTGGGGTGCACCCCGGCCGAGATGACCTGGCGGGCGGGGGTCGACGCGGTGTCGCTCGGGGCGACCAAGAACGGCGGCCTGTCGGCCGAGGCGATCGTGGTGTTCGACGACGCCGTCGCCGACGAGCTGGTGTACCGCACCAAGCGCTCGGGGCACGTCACCTCCAAGATGCGCTTCCAGTCGACCCAGCTGCTGGCCTACCTCGACGACGACCTGTGGCTGCGGCTCGCCCGCACCTCGAACGACCGGATGGTCGAACTCGCCGCCGGTCTGGCCGGGCTCGGGGTCGAGTTCGTCAACCGTCCCGACGTCAACATGCTGTTCGTGCGGCTGCCCGGCGCCACGATCGACCGCCTCGCCGCCGCCGGTCTGCTGTTCTACCGGATCACCGCCGACACGATCCGGCTGGTCACCAGCTGGCAGACCAGCGAGGCCGACGTCTCCGACGCGCTCGAGCGGTTCCGGGTGGTGCTCGGCGCGTAGACTCGCCCCATGGGCGAGCCGTTCGCCGACTCGCCGCTCTACGGGGCGGGGGCGCGCGAGCTGCAGGACGCGTTCGACGCCCGGCGGCTGGCCGACCTGCTCGAACGCCGCACGGTGCACCACGAGCTGACCCCCGACGACATCGCGCTCGTGCGGGCGCAGTCGACGGTGTGGATCTCGACGGTCGACGCCGACGGCTGGCCGGACGTCTCGTACAAGGGTGGCGCCGCCGGGTTCGTCGAGGTGGTGAACCCCACCGAGTTGCGCATCCCGAGCTACGACGGCAACGGGATGATGCGCACGATGGGCAACATCTCCGACACCGGCCGGGTGGCGCTGCTGTTCGTCGACGTCTCCCGCCCGTGGCGGCTGCGGCTGCACGGCACGGCACGGGTGTCGACCGAGGCGGCCGACGTGGCCCGTCATCACGGCGCCCAGGCGGTGATCGTGGTGACGGTCGGTCGGGCGTTCCCGAACTGCGGCCGCTACATCCATCGTGGCGATGCGATCTCGCCGTTCGTGCCGGCGCCCGGCTACGAGCCGCCGATGCCCGACTGGAAGCGGCTCGGCATGCCGCGGCCGGCGCTGCCCCGCGCCGACCAGGACCGCCTCGAACGCGACGAGGCCTGACCGCCGGCGGGTCACGGCGTCGCCATTTGCACGAGCGCCGGCGAGCGGTCGGTCTAGGCTCGGGATTTCTTGCCATGGCCAAGCTGAACCGAACCAGTGACACGTTGAACTTCTCGCTCGAGCGGGTCGCGATCGTCATCGCGAACCTGCTGGCGTTCGGCGTGGTGCTCTATGCCTGGGTGTTGTGGCGGGTCGACAACGACTTCTACATCCGCAGCGTGCAAGAGGATCAGGGCCTCGAGTGGGCGAGTTTCCTGGCGTTCGCCGCCGCGGCGGTGCTGTTCGCGGTCGCTGCCGTGCGCCAGCGGCGGGCGCTCGGGGTCGTGCCGTGGTATCTCGCCGGGCTCTCGGTGTTCTGCCTGTTCGTGGCGTTGGAGGAGATCTCGTGGGCTCAGCGGATCTTCGCCTACCGGCCACCGACCTACTTCCTCGAGAACAACTTCCAGCAGGAACTCAACTTCCACAACGTGGTCGACAACGACCTGCGGCAGCTGACGGTCAAGGCGTTCCTGCTCTGCTTCGGGGTGCTGTTCCCCCTGGTCGCGCTGCACCGTCCGCTGCGCCGGTTCCTGTCCGGCTGGTCGGTCGTGGCACCACCGATCGGGTTGGCGCCGCTGTTCCTGGTCGCCTTCGTGCTCTACGTCGACTATCCGTGGCGGTTCACCGGCGAGTGGGTCGAGCTGGTCATGGGCCTCGGGTTACTGTTCGCCGCGCTCGCGCCGTTCTACTCCTGGCGCACCGGTCGCGACCCGTCGCCGCGGCGGCAGCGCACCGTGGTCGCGGTCGCGTTCTTGGCGGTGGCCTTGGGTGGAGAGGTGCTGGCGGTCACCAACGAGCAGCTGCGCGGTGAACAGCCCGAACTCGTCGAGGCGGCCCGCCGCGAGGCCGAGGCCCTGAGCGCCGACTTCGCCGCGCTCGACGACCCGTGCCGCAGCGCCCGGCGGCTGGACCAGCGGGTGTACACCTATTTCGACGAAACCGGTGAGCCGACGCTGCTGTCCGGGGGTTTCGCGGCGCTGGTGGCCCAGGGCCTGTCCGACGACCGGGCCCGCTACTTCCTCGACCCGTGGAACTCGCCGTATTGGGTGAAGTGCGTGCGCGAGGGTGATCGCGAGTTCCGCTACGTGTACTCGTTCGGTGCCAACCGCCGGCGCGAGAGCACCGACTGGGAGGTGCTCGGCGACGACGTCGGCGCCGTCTTCCTCAGCACCGGCGGGCCGGGTGACTAGCCGGGCCGGGGCGCCGGCCGCCACGGCCTGACCGCCGCGGGTCACGGCGTCGCCACCTGCACGAGCGCCGGCGAGCGGTCGGACAGCAGCACGCCGCGGCCCGCGATCATCGCCACGCCGGGCCGCAGGTCGAGCCGCACGCCGGTGGCCTGCAGGAAGTCGCCCGGGTCGTCGGGCTGCAGCAGCAGGTGGCGTCGCGCCCGCCGCAGCCGGGCGATCGCCGGGCCGGCGGCGTAGCCGCACAGCGAGCCCGTCCGGACGGCGGCCACCAGCCGCACCGGGTCGAGCGCGGCGAGCCGGTCGACGGCGGCCGCCAGCACCGGGTCGTCGAGGTCGTCGAGGTCGTCGACGATCACCAGGGTCGGGGCCGCGTCGGCGCCGGCGCGGCCCGCCGCCAGCCGTGTGGCGAGCGCCGCCGCGCCGGCGGCGGTGACGAACGCCGACCGCGGCAGGCCGAGCCGGCTCAGCGGGCCGGTCGCCGGGCCGACGATCACCACGTCGAGGGTGTGGCGGGCCGCCGACGCGACCGTCGCCAGCGCGGTGGTGCGACCCGAGCGGGGCGGCCCGCTCACTGCGAGGTGCGACCAGCTCAGGTCGACGACGGCGGCGTCGCCGGTGACGTCGACGACCCCGATCGGGATCCGGCACGGCCCGGGGTCGCCGGCGGGGGGCACGTCGGCGAGGGCGAGCACGGCGGGCAACGCGACGCCGGCGAGCGCGGTGTGATGGCGGTGCCCGGCACGGTCGCCGACCCGACCGGCGGGTGGCGCCGCGGTGGTGGCGATCTGGATCGGTGTCGTGGCGTCGAGCAGGCCGCGCCCGGGCGGCAGGTCGAGGTGGCGGCTCACCGTCGAGGCGATGCCGTGGTCGACGTAGGCGCCGTCGTCGGCGTGGCGCAGGATCAACCGGTTGGCGATCGCCCCGGTGAGGCGGGCCGGCACCGCGGCGCGCCGGTCGGCGGTGATGACGGTGTGGATGCCCACCTGGCGGCCCTCGAGCACCAGCCGGACGATCAGGTCGCACCAGCGGCCGGCGGCCGCGTCGTGCCGGCCGCCCGGTTCGAGCAGACCGGCGACGAGGCCGGCGAACCCGTCGATCAGCACGACGATGCGCGGCGGCGCGGTGCGGCCGGTCGTGGGCGGCGGGTCGCGCGGTGCGGCGGGTCGGTCGGCGGGGTGGGCGGTGGCCCGGCGGCGGGTGAGTTCGGCGTCGAGCACCGTGAGGTGGCGGGTGACGGCTTCGAGGTCGTCGCCGGCGGCGACGCCGACGACCGACCCGAGCGCCTGCAGGCCGGCCAGGCCGCGGGCCCCGAAGTCGAACGCGACGGTCGCCACGGCGCCGGGCGGCGCGGTGCGGTCGAGCCAGGTGGCGACGGTGCGCAGCACGGTGGTGGCGCCCGACCCGCCGCAGCCGAACACCAGCAACCCGCCGCCGGCTTCGAGGTCGATCACGCCGACCCGCTGGGCCTGCTGGTCGGGGAGGTCGACGAGGCCGACCGCGACGAACCGCCCCGGCAGGGCGCGCGCCGCGGCGACGTCGGGGTCGCCGGCCCCGAACGCGTCGAGGTCGTCGAGCGTCACCAGCTCGGGCAGCGGGTCGCACCAGGGCCGCCGGGCCGGTGGGTGGCCGGCGAGGCGGTCGGCCCGGCGCACCGCGGCGACCACGGCGGCGAGTTGTGTCGCAGTCGCCGGGGGGCGTGATGCGCTGTGGTCGTCGATGAGGTGGTCGCGTTGGAGGTCGGCGGTGGGCCCGACGGCGGCGAGCGCGGTGACCAGCACCGGCGCCCGGCCGGCGGCCGGCGGTGTGGGGGCGCCGCCGAAGGCGCTCTGGAACTCGACCGGCCGGCCGGTCCCGATCCGCACGAGTGCCCGCCCGCGGCGCGACACCGGGATCGCCGCTGCGTCGGCGCAGCCGATGATCGCCGTCGACTCGGCGGTGTCGAGCATGCGCAGCGCGATACGGATGTTGGTGTTGGCCAGGATGTTGTCGTTGACCGATCCGGTGGGCCGCTGGGTGGCGAGCACGAGGTGGATGCCGAGGCTGCGGCCGCGTTGGGCGATGTCGACCACGCCGTCGACGAAGTCGGGCACCTCGCGCACCAGGGTGGCGAACTCGTCGACGACGATCACGAGCGACGGCGGGGTGTCGTGCGGGGCGACGGCCGCCAGCTCGGCGAGGTCTTTCGCCCGCCCGTCGAGCAGGGCCATGCGACGGCGCAGCTCGGCCCGCAGCGAGGTGAGCGCCCGCGTCGCGAGGCCGGCGTGCAGGTCGGTGACGACGCCCACCGTGTGGGGCAGGGCGGCGAACGCCTGCGTGGCGGCGCCGCCCTTGTAGTCGACGAACAAGACGTTGAGGCGGGTCGGCGGGTGGTGGACCGCCAGCGCGGCGACCATCGCCTGCAACAGCTCGCTCTTGCCCGACCCGGAGGTGCCCCCGATCAGGGTGTGCGGGCCGTCGCCGACGAGGTCGAGTTCGACCACGCCGCCGGCGCCGACCCCGATCGGGAACCTCAGGTGGCCGTGCCGACCGTCGCACCAGCGGCGGGCGACCGCCGCCGGGTCGAGCGCGTCGGCGCCGATCACGTCGAGCAGACCGGCGGTGGTCGCGATCGCCGCCGCCGCCGCCGACGCGTCGCACACCGCGGCGAGCGCCCGCGCCGCCCGGTCGGCGAACCCGGGCCGGAGCTGCTCGGGGGCGATCATCTGCTGCGGTGTCGCCGGGTCGGTGGCGTCGAGCCGTCCGACCAGGCCGGCGCCCGGTTCGTGGTGCACCGCCAGCGTGCGGCGGGCGAAGTGGGGCACGGCGGCGAGCGAGCGTGCCAGCCAGATCACGCTGACCCCGCGCCCGGGGGCGGCCCCCAGCAGGCGGGCGACCTCGGTGGGGGCGAGGTGCAGCTCGGCGTCGAGCAGCACCAGCAGATGCGGCCGGCCCGCGGCGGGTCGGCCGGCCGGGCGGGCTTCGGCGAGGTCGGCCAGTCGGCGCACGAGGCCGTCGGCCGAGGGGCGCTCGTCGGCCAGATGGGCGCCCGCCAGTGGTGACGTCGCGGCGTGCACGTGCGGCAGCCACGCCAGCCAGCCGAACGGTCGGTCGCGGTGGACGGCGGCGGCGATCACCAGGTGGTCGGGGCTGTGCAGCGTCGCCGCCTGCACGACCAGCGACGCCGCCACCCGGTCGACGGCCCACGGGTCGCCGGTGACGCCGAGCACCGCCGTGGCGCCCAGCTCGACCGTGACCGGAACGTCGTCGAGCCGGTCGAGGCCGTCGAGCGCGGCGTGGGCCTCGGCGCGCAGGTCGGGGTCGCCGCCCGGGGCGACGTCGAGCGCGTACCGCACCCGGGCCGGGCCGAGCCCGACACGGAGCCGCAGGAAGTCGGGTGCGCCCGGGTCACGCGCCCACAGGTCGGCGGTGCGCCGCTCGGCCCGCCGGATCAGGTCGGCGAGGTCGGGGGCGAGCCGCACCAGGTCGCGTCGCTCGGCGTCGCGCAGCTCGACCAGACGGGCCCGCTGGGCGGCGAGGTCGGCCCGGAACTCGGCGACCTGGTCGGCGAACGCCCGCCGACCCGAGCGCCGGTCCTCGATCCAGGTCGCCAGCACGATCGCCGGCGAGAGCAGGGTGAGGGCGAGGAACTGGGTCTGGCGGGTGAACGCGAACAGGGCGACGCCGCCGACCAGCGGGGCGACCGCCGAGGCGACCTGCAGTCGGCGCGGCGCCGGGCGTTGCGGTATCGGGCCGACCGGTTCGGCCCGCCGCTCGGCCACGACCGGCGGCCGGTAGGGGGTGCGGCGGAAGTCGACCTGGCCGAACCGGCTGCGATGCCGGGGGGCGTCGACCCGGCGCACGGTGATGCCGGTGGCGCCGAGGGTGATCACCTGGAGCGCGGTGACCGCGGTGGCGGTGTCGACCGGGCGGCCGTCGACGACGACGGCGTTGGTGGCGCCGGGCATCGGGTGCACGGTCACCGTCGGGCCGTCGCCGAGTTCGAGTTCGAGGTCGAGGTGGTGGCGCGAGACGGCCGGGTCGTCGATGCGCAGCGTGGCGTCGGCGGCCCGGCCGACCGTCCAGCGCCCGGGGCCGAGCGCGAACGAGCGACCGGTGTCGGGCCCGGCGACGACGTCGGCCACCAGCGACGTGCCGGGTGCGCCGGGCTGGTCGTGGTGCCGGTCGGCGGGCGGTCGGGGCGCGGTGCCGGTGGTGGCGGTCACAGCGCCGGTGGTGGCGGTGCCGGCGGTGAGGGTGACCTCGTCGCCCCACAACAGGTCGCACGTGGCGACGGCGGCGTCGGCGGGTAGCGGCCGCCCGGTGCGGGCGACGGTGAGCCGGTCCGGTCGGTGCGGTTCGCCCAGGTGCCGGGCGAGGGTGGCGGCGAGCTCGTCGACGGTGTGGAGCGGGTCGACGGTGACGGCGACGTCGTCGACCCGGCCGGCCGACCCGCGAACCCGCAGCAACAGTCGCACGTCGGCCCCTGACGGCGCGGTCAGCGGTCGGCGGCGACGACGGCGCGGACCTGCTGGTCGAGGAAGCCGATCAGCTGGTGTTGGGCCTGGTCGCATGCCACGCCGGCGGCGGTGGTGAACCCGCCGACGGCGTCGACCGCGGTGCGTTTGGCGGCGCCTTCCCAGTCGGTGGCCTGCAGCAGCCGGAGGTGGGCGGCGAGTTGCCCGCGCAGCTCGTCGAAGCGCTGGGCGACGAGTGGGATCATCGCCTCGAGCGCCGCGGTGTCGACGTCGACGTGGTCGACGGCGACCGGCGCCGGGGGCGTGATCGGCCGCTGGTCGATGTGCAGCTGGATCGGCCCGCCGCCGAGCGCGGCGGCGATGTTGGAGGTGGACGTGCGCACGGCGTCGGCCATCGCCGCCAGGTCGACGTGCATCCGGTGGGCGAACTCGGCGGCGAGCCGGCCGCTGTGGGCCTTGCAGGCGACCGCGTTGGGCCCGAACCAGCGCACCGCGACGAGGTCGTCGACGAGGCGCACCAGCGACGCGTGCATGGCGTCGAACGCCGCCTGGGCGCCCCGGCCGTAGGCCCGCACGCTGTGGGGGTCGACTCGGATCACGGTCATGCGGTTCACCTCCGGGTTCGGGCAGCCGCATCCGGCCGCAGCCGGCACCGTACGGCGAGCACCGCCGCCCGTGAAGGGGCACGATTCCCCGGTTTCGGGCAGACGGCCACCTTCAACGCGCATCAGATGACAAAAGGGTTGTCATGGATGTGAAGTAGATTGTCGTACGTGATGAGAGTAGTGCCCGCCCATGTGATCGTCGATGTCTGTTGAACTGCCATTTTCCGAGAAGCCGGTCAGGCAAGGTTGTTCAGAAGTTGAGCAAGAGTTGACAACCGAGACTTGTTGGTTGCGACAAGATGCGGTAGTTTCGCGCGTCAGGTGGGGAAACCCCGTCGAATTCGACTTTTCTCCTGGAAGGGGAACTCCCAACATGGTCACCAACGCTCGCAAGCTGATCGGTTCCCTCCGACCCATGATCGCCGCGACGGCGGTGGTGGTCGTCGCCACCGCACTCCCCGGTGGAACCGCATCGGCAGCGACCTACAGCACCACCACATCGCTGTCATCGAGCGCGGCCACGATCTATGTCGGTTCGACCGTCACGTTCACGGCGACTGTGTCGGCGAGCGTCACGGTCCCGAACGGGAACGACAAGGTGAAGTTCGCGACGGTGAGCGGCTGCGGCAGCGGAGTGCTCGCATTGGTAAAGCCCATCTCCGGCACGGCGACCTACACCACCTCGAACACGCTCGCCAGCGGCTCCTACACGGTGTACGCCTGCTACGTCGGAGACACTCAATCGAGCAACACCTGGAGCCCGAGCAACTCCTCGGGTGTTGCGCTCACGGTCAATCCGAAGGTCGCGACGACGACCTCGTTGACGCTCTCCAAGTCGACGGCGGCGACCGACGAGCCGGTCACGCTCACGGCGACCGTGACGCGGACGAGCGGGAGTGCCGCGGTGACCGTCGGCAGCGTCAAGTTCCCGACGTCGAGTGGTTGCGGCAGCAACGTGATCGACACGGTGGTGGTGGACAACGTCACGGGTGTCGCCACGAAGTCTTACGTGCCGGGTAGCCCGCAGGGCACGCGGACCATCTACGCCTGCTATCTCGGCACGTCCAGCGGTGACCCACAGTTCGCCGCCAGCACCGA
>DATCZG010000015.1:0-4637 GCA_036526035.1 Ilumatobacter sp.
TGGCACATGGTCGCCAAGCTGCTGCTGGCCGTGCAGGAGACCTATTGGACGGCGATCGATGACGGCGCGCCGGACGAGATCGTCGGGCGGCTGGCCGAGGCGTACGCACGGATCCGGGCGGGGCTCGGGTTCCACAAGCAACCGGCCGACTACGGCGCGATCCCGACCGACTGCTATTCGCACACCCCGATCCACGCCGGGGCACAGCAGCCCGGCATGACCGGACAGGTCAAAGAAGAGGTGCTGACCCGGCTGGGCGAGCTCGGAGTGAGGGTGACCGATGGGCGCGTTTCGTTGTCGCCGGGGCTGCTACCGGTCGAGCAGATCGTCGGCTCGACCGACGGGACCGGGCGGGGCGGGGCGGCGTCGCTGACCTTCTGCTCGGTTCCGATGAGCATCACCGTCGGCCCGGCCGACGGTGTCAACGTGGTTCGTCACGACGGCACGCGCACGTACCGGGAGGGCCTGACGCTCACCGACGGCGACTCCCGGGAACTGCTCGACCGCACCGGTGCGATCGCTCTCGTCGAGTGGACCGTCGACTCGTGGCGGCGCAGGCGATCGGCGTAACGCACCGCTGCGCTTGACGAACCGGTCTGAGATCGGTGATCGTGTCGACCGGACCCTGGAGGGCACATGTCAGATCTGCAGTGGTGGTCGGCCACCGAAATTGCGGCAGCGATCCGTACGGGGACGGTCTCGTCATCCGAGGTGCTCGAGCACTTCGTCGACCGGATCGGAGCCCTCGACGGCCCGGTCAACTCCGTCGTGCACTGGGACCTCGAACGCGCCCGAGCCGACGCCCGCGCCGCCGACCAGGCGGTCACCGGCGGCGACCAACTGGGTCCGCTGCACGGTGTGCCGATGACCATCAAGGATTCGTTCCAGACCGAGGGGTGCATCACCACCAGCGGCTCACCCGACCTCGCCGGATTCGTACCGACCGACGACGCCTGGCCGGTGGCCCGACTGCGCCAGGCCGGTGCGATCCCGTTCGCCAAGACCAACCTCCCGATCTTCGCCGGCGACATCCAGAGCTTCAACGAGGTGTACGGCACCACCAACAATCCGCACGACCTCAGTCGCACTCCGGGCGGATCGTCGGGCGGATCGTCGGCCGCCCTGGCGATGGGGTTCACACCGTTGGAGTTGGGGTCCGACATCGGCGGGTCGATCCGTGTGCCGGCCCACTACTCGGGCGTGATGGGCCACAAGCCGAGCTACGGCATCGTGCCGGCGCACGGCCAGATCCCCGGCATGCCCGGCACGCTGACCCAGGCCGACCTGGCGGTCGCCGGGCCGATGGCGCGGTCGGTCGACGATCTCGAACTCGCCCTCGATGTGCTGGTCGGCCCCGACCGCTGGAACCAGCCGGCGTGGCGGATCGAGCTGCCCGCCCCACGTGCGCTCGACGTCTCCGGGCTGCGGATCGCAGCCTGGCTCGACGACGACTACTGCCCTGTCGACGCCTCGACCCGGCGTGTGCTGGCAGGGGTCGTGCAGGCGATCGAGTCGGCCGGGGGTGCCGTCGACACGGCGGCTCGCCCCGGCTTCACCCTGGAGAAAGCCGACACCGTCTTCAAACGACTGCTGTTCGCCGCTCTGGCGGGCGAGTTCTCGTACCCCACGATCGAGCAGTTGGCCGCCGGTGACGACCCCTCGCCGCTCGGTGTCGCCGGGCGGGCATCGGCGATGCGCCATCGCGAATGGCTGGCCCACAACGAACGCCGGCTGCAGCTCAGGGAGCGTTGGCGCGAGTTCTTCGAGTCGTACGACGTGATCCTGATGCCGGTCCAGCCGCGCGGGGCGATCGCCCACGACCACAGCCGGCCCCAGTGGGGCCGCTCGGTCGAGATCGACGGGGTGCTGAGGCCGTACCAGGATCTGTTCGGCTGGACCGGCCCGGCGGGCGCCGGCTACCTGCCCGCCACCGTGGTGCCGGCCGGGCTCGGCGACGACGGCCTCCCGATCGGTGTCCAGATCGTGGGCCCGTACCTGCACGATCGCACCACCCTGCAGACGGCACGCCTGATCTCCCGACTCGTCGCCGACGCTCAGGGGTGGCGGTCCGGGTGTCCGACGCCCGCCATCGCAGGCTGACCCCGTCCACGTACCGATCGGCGTTTCGACCCACACACCCGGTTCCGGCTCGCCGACGACCTCGACGGTCTGCGACCCGGGCTTCGCCACGTGAGAGGGTGGGAGCGATGAGCAGGGCCTTCGAGGAGATCGACCACCAGCCGACCCCGATCGGCGAGATCAGCCTGCGGCGGCGGCTCGAACCGACGTTGCAGGTCGACGTGTACGAGGTGAAGCTCGGCGACGAGTTCCTGATGTCGAGCTTGTTCACCGCAACCGAGGAGGCCGTCGCCCGGCTCGGGCTGGCAGCGGTCGTGGGTGACCACCTCGACGTCGTGGTCGGCGGGCTCGGGCTGGGCTACACCGCCAAGACCGCGCTCGACGACCACCGGGTGGCGCGCCTGCAGGTGATCGAAGTCCTGCAGCCGGTGATCGGGTGGCACCGCGACCATCTCGTGCCGCTCGGCAGCGAGCTCACCACCGACGAGCGCTGCACCCTCGTCCAAGGCGACTTCTTCGCGATGGTCGCCGATGGGATCGAGCACGACGACGACGGTCCGCATCGGTACGACGCGATCCTCGTCGACATCGACCACACCCCGAGCCATCTCCTCGATTCGGGCCATGCGAGCTTCTACCGGCCGGCCGGGCTGGCACGCGTTGGCGATCAGCTACGACCGGGAGGCGTGTTCGCGCTGTGGTCGGACGACCCTCCCGACACCGAATTCACCGCGGTGCTGGCCGACGCCTTCGCCACCGCGACCGCCCATGTGGTCGCCTTCCCGAACTTCTACACGGGCGGCGAATCGGCGTGCACGGTGTACGTCGCCACGACCTGAACCGGGCCCCGAAACCGGCCCCGACGGTTGGGGATCAGCTCGCAGCGGCGGCGAGCACGGCGCGGGCGCGGGCCACTTCGTCGGCGTTGGCGCCCATCACCAGGGCGGTGAAGTCGGTGGCGCCCGAAGCGTCGATGCGGGCCAACCCGTCGGCGACCTGTTGCTCGCTGCCGATCAAGGCGATCGACTCGATCCCCTGCACGCGGTCGATGTCGAGCATCGCCCGGTACGACGGCAGGGCGGCGTAGTCCTTGAAGGCGGTCGCCACGAAGTTCTTGGCCGGCACCACATCGTCGGTGACCCACACCGGCAGGCTGCACACGATGCTGGGCGCCGGACGCCCCGCGTCGTGGGCGGCGGCCGCAATGACCGGCAGGATCTTGCGTTCGATCGCGACCGGGCCGACACACCACAGGATCGTGCCGTCGGTACGGCGACCGGCGATCCGCAGCATCTGGTCGCCGAGGGCGGCCAACATCACCTTGGGCGGGTCGTGCGTGGGCCGCCCACCGCTCCCCATGAAGCTCCAGATCTCACCCTGGTGACTGACCTTGCCCTCGGTCAGCAAGGGTTGCAGCACGTCGAGGTAGTCCAACATGTGACGCACCGGACGGTCCCACTCCATCCTCAGCATGCGCTCGACGACGGGGCGGTGGGAGAGACCGATCCCGAGCGTGAACCTGCCCCCGCAGGCCGCCTGGGCGGTCAGCGCCTGGGCGGCGAGCGCACGCGGGTGTCGCTCCCAGGTGGGCACGACGGCCGTGCCCAGTTCGATCGTGGAGGTGTGGGTACCGGCCAGGCCGAGCGCCGCCGTGGCATCGATCAGCGCCGTCTGCGCCAGCCAATAGCTCGAGAACCCTTCGGCCTCGCTGGCCGTGACGTCGTCGATGATCTGCTGGAGCTCGGGCCTGACCAACTTGTCCGATCCGTTGATCCCAATCCGCATACCACCACAGTAGAACGGTGACGACCACCGCGGCCAGACGGCGCCCGGCCAGCACTCCGACGGGCCGACGAGCGAGACTGCCGACATGACCCGTTTGTTCGTCGCTGCGTGGCCGACCCCCGACGTCGTCGAGGCGCTGAGCGACATCGCCCGGCCACCCGAGCACGGGGTGCGGTGGGTGCCGCCGTCGAACTGGCACATCACACTGCGCTTCGTCGGCGAGGCCGATGTGGCCGACGCGGCCGACCTCACCGAGCGCTTGGCGGCTGTCACCCTCCCCCGTCCGCTGGCACGGCTGGGTCCCACGATCGAGCAGCTCGGGCAGCGTCAGGTCGTCGTGCCGGTCGACGGTGTCGACGCCCTGGCGGAGGTGGTGCGCTCGGCGACCGGGGCGATCGGCGAACCCGACCGACACCGGTTCCACGGCCATCTCACGATCGCCCGCCTCGGGTCGGGCGCCGGCGCGTCCGTCGTCGGCTCCCCGTTCCGGGCCGAGTTCGAGGTGGCCGAGATCGTGATCGTCGCCAGCGACCTGCGCCAGGACGGCGCCGTCTACACCACGCTCGCCCGCTTCCCGACGACCCGGTTCGATCCCGTCAGTCGTGGCGATCGACGAAGTCGATCACGGCCGAGTTGAAGATGTCGTTCTTGTCGCCGGCGACCATGTGCCCGGCGCCGGCGACGTCGACGACCTCGGCGTGGGGCACGAGTTGGCGCAGCTCGCGCACGCTCTCGTCGCTGACGATGTCGCTCATCCGACCGCGCACCAACAG
>DATCZG010000016.1:0-3200 GCA_036526035.1 Ilumatobacter sp.
CAACCGGGCAGTTGGCCGATCAGGGGTTGGGCGAGCCGCAGGCGCTGCTCGAAGCCCGACTCGTAGGGCATGAAGCCGTTGCGGTCGGGGTAGTACATCTGCACCATCGCGAACTCGCCACCGCGGTACCAGGCGGCCGCCGTGCCGAACCGCCCGGCATGCTCGGCCAGGTCGATCAGAGCGAACATGCAGCGCAGCCCGTTGTCGAGCAATCCGACCAACTCGACCCCGAGCGGAATCTCGGTGCCACCCCGGCAGGCGTCGACGACGAGCCCGATCAAGCCGTTCGCTGCGGACGGGGTGAGACCGAACACGGCGACTTCGGGAAACCCGACCAGTGCCGGGACCCCGATCGTGTAGGCGTAGGCAGGCGTCGGCGGGATCGTCTCGGCGTCGGGCGCGACCGGCTCGAGTGCCCACCCGCTGGTCTCGATCATCCACTCGATCTTCTCGGCGTGGGGAATCTGGAAGTCGGGCAGCTCCATCCACCCATCCTGCCCGATTCGGCGCCATCGCGACGCGCCGACCGCACATCGCTCCGATACCGTCATCGGTCGCATGTACCGGTTCTTGTTGCGGCCGAAATGGGTCGGGTTCCACCTGCTCGTGGTGGCGGCGATCGTGACCATGGTCAACCTCGGCTTCTGGCAGCTCGGGCGGCTCGACGAACGCCAGGCCTTCAACGCCGTCGTCGACGAGCGGTACGACGCTCCCCCACTCGCCCTCGACCAACTGCTCACCGCCGACACCGATCCCGCTGACGTCGAGTGGCGTCCGGTCACGGCGGCGGGCACCTATCTGGCCGATCACACGATCCTGATCGTCAACCGTTCACAAGGCGGACGTGCCGGGCAGAACGTGCTGGTGCCGATGCGGCTCGCCGATGGGCGGATCCTGCTCGTCAACCGCGGCTTCATGCCACTCGGCGTCGACACGGCGCCGGCCGTCCCGGCGGCCGACGTCGCGATCGTCGCCAGACTGCGGGCATCGCAGGAGCGACGGCTCGGACAGCTGGCCGATGCTGCCGACGGCGAGCTCGAGATCGCCCAGCGGGTCGACATCGACCGGCTCGCCGCTCAGATGCCGGGCGACGTCGCGCCGATGTACGTCGATCTGATCGAGTCGGTACCGGCCGAGGTCGGCGGGTCGCCCGAACCGGTGGCGCGCCCCACGCTGGGCGAGGGCAACCACCTGTCGTACGCCGTGCAGTGGTTCATCTTCGCCACCGCCGTCGCGGCCGGGTGGGTGCTGGCGGTGCGGCGTTCGATCGCCACCCGCCGGGCGGTGTCCTCCGCCTGAGTCGTCAGCCGTGTTCCAGCTCGGCCATCCGGCGGAACTGCTCGACCACGTCGGGTGTGTGATGGGTCGGGTCGAGCTGGCGGTAGACCGCCTCGACGTTGACGGCGATCCGGCCGAATTCGCCGAGCGACTTGAAGTTCTCGGAGGCGCCGATCGCAGCACCGATGTCACGCGCTGCGTCGAAGGCGTCGAGCCCGGCAGCATGACGGGCGGTCGCCTCGCGCTCGACGAACACGAGGTAGTCGCGCACGGCGGCGACGCCCGCCTTGTCGGTGATCGGGCCGTGGCCGGGCACGACCTGCTCGACGTCCATGGCGAGCATCAGGTCGCACGCCGCGACCCAGTTCGACAACGGACCGGCCCACACGATCGGGGTGCCACCGATGAACAGGATGTCGCCCGTGTAGACGACCTTGGCGTCGGGCACGACCACGATCGTGTCGCCGGCGGTGTGAGCCGGACCGACCTCGATCAACTCGACCAGTCGACCGCCCACCTCGAGTTCCAGCCGTCCGTCGAACGTGCGGTCGGGCAGCCTCGGTTCGATGCCGTCGAACTGGAACTCCCCGAAGAACGACCGGAACAGCTCTCCCGTTGCCCCCTGATCGGCGTTGAGGGCGGCCAGCAAGGCCGGAGGCACCTCGGTCATCTCGTGAGCGGTCGCCGACGAAGCGACGATCTGGGCATCTCCGACGAGCTGGTTGCCGTAGCAGTGGTCACCGTTGGCGTGGGTGTTGACCACCGTGTCGATCGGAGCCGTGCGGGTGTGGCCGGCCATCGTGTCGAGCATGTGCTGGGTGATCACCAGGTCGAACAAGGTGTCGACCAGCAGCGACGCACCGTCGCCGACGATCAGGCCGGCGTTGCTCCAACCCCAGCCGCCGTCCCCCTGGAGGTAGGCCAGGCACCCGTTGCCCACGTCGTGCAGCGATGTCTCAGGAATCCCCATGGACATGGATTAGCACGTGCCGGGCCGTACACGCACACCGGTCACTCGACGAGCGCGGTGACCAGATCGGCGAGACCGATGATCCCGACCCGGTCGGCGATCGCAGCCGCCTCGGCCGCCACGATCCGTGCCCGGTCGCGGTCGCCGGGGCCGTCGCGACCGATCAGGGCTTCGACGAGGTGGTACGAGTTGTTGGCGCGGAGCGTCAGCTCGCCGGCCAAGACATGTGAGGCCAGCGCCGCCTCGTACTGGCCGATCGCCTCATCGGTCCGGCCCTGCGCGATCGCCAACAGACCACGGGTCCACCGGCAGTGACCGCTGCTTTCCTGAGCGCCGGTCGACATCCAGATGTCGTCGAACCCGTCGAGTTCGCGTTCTGCGAGCGACGCGGTCTCGGCGGATGCGTGACGGAGGGAGGGCGCCAGAAGTGCGATCGAACCCGGGCGGAAGCTGAACGGGAGATGCGGCAGCGTGCGTCGGACCCAGCTCGTGACCTCGGCACCCAGCTCGGCCGGCGTGATCCCGTGATCGAGTTGACCGATCATGATGTGACCGTTCTCGTACGAGAATGACGGGTAGTTCTGCTCCAGCGCAGCGAGCGCCTCGGCCAGCATCACCACATCACGGCGCTTCGTCGCCAGCGAGATCCTGGCCCAATGGACCGATCCGTGACCCGTGTCCCCGAACGAGTCTGCGTACGTCGCGCTGGCGTCGATGTCGGCCACTGCGTCGTCGAATCGGCCGAACAGGGCGTGCAGCGTGGCTCGGGTCTGGTAGCCGCTCCAGCTCATCACCCGCTGCCGTCGACGGGCACCCTCCTCGATCAGCTCGGCGGCGACGTCGGCAACAGCGTCCAGGTCGGCTCGCCCGAGCAAGGCCAGCGCCTCCCAGTACAGGCCATACGCGTTGTAGGCGGGATCGTCGACGGTACGGATCTCGCGAGCCACCGAGT